>DASZRD010000001.1:0-37129 GCA_035549255.1 Minisyncoccota bacterium
TCCCGGCTCCCTTGAGTTGACGGGCGGTGAGTACAAGACTTGAGAACGTATTCACCGCGGTATAGCTGACCCGCGATTACTAGCGATTCCGGCTTCATGAGGTCGGGTTGCAGACCTCAATCCGAACTGGGCACTCGTTTAAAGATTTGCTCCGGGTTGCCCCATTGCGTCTCGTTGTCGAGTGCATTGTATCATGCGTGCAGCCCAGGATATCAGAGGGACATGCTGATCTGGCGTCATCCTCACCTTCCTCCCCCGTGAGGGGGCAGTCTCGCCTGACATATAAAACAGGCAACGAGGGTTGCGTTCGTTACCCCACTGAAGGGAACAACTCAAGCCACGAACTGACGACGACCATGCATCACCTGTCCAGCCGCCTTGCGGGGCCCCTAGTTTCCTAGGGCTTTCGTCTGGATTTCTAACCCTGGTGAGGTTCTTCGTTTGTCATCGAATTGAGCCGCATGATCCACCGCTTGTGCAAGTCCCCGTCTATTCCTTTGAGTTTTAATCTTGCGATCGTACTACCCAGGCGGATAACTTAACGCGTTAGCTTCGCCTCACAGAGGGTCGATACTCCGTAAAGCCAGTTATCATCGTTTAGGGCGTGGACTACCGGGGTATCTAATCCCGTTCGATTCCCACGCTTTCGTGTTTCAGCGTCAGGAGCGCGCCAGTAAGGTGCCTTCGCATTTGGTGTTCCCCAAGATATCAACGGATTTCACCCCTACACCTTGAGTTCCCCTTACCTCTCGCGTCCTCTAAGCCGTGCCGTTTCCCCCGCGGTCTCTGGGTTAAGCCCAAAGCCTTTCACGAGAGACTAACACGACCGCCTACACACCCTTTACGCCCAGTGATTCCGGATAATGCTCGAGGCCTCTGTATTACCGCTCCTGCTGGCACAGAGTTAGGAGCCTCTTATTCATGCGCTAACGTCAATTACTTCCTCACGCATAAAAGATCTTTACGTCCCGAAGGACTTCATCAATCACGCGGCGTCGCTCGATCAGGCTTTCGCCCATTGTCGAATATTCTCGTCTGCAGCCACCCGTAGGTGTATGGACCGTATCTCAGTTCCATCGGTGGGGGTCACCCTCTCAGGTCCCCTAAGCGTCATAGCCTTGGTAGGCCGTTACCCTACCAACTAGCTGATGCTCCACAGGCCGCTCAAAGAGCGGATTGCTCCTTTAGTATCGCTACGCCATCTGGAATTACCCCGTCTTTCGACGAGCTGTGCCAGACTCTTCGGTGCGTACCTGTGTATTACTACCTCGTCTGCCGGTGCCTTGCGGCCCCTTGACTTGCATGACTCATCCACGCCGCCAGCATTCATCCTGAGCTAGGATCAAACTCTGAAAAATTTCAGAATTTTAAGCTTTCACTTATTATTCTTAACTCGATAGAACGGAACAAGAGAAATATAATTTCCCCTGCTCTTATCTCCGACTATTAGTCGGAGCTGGTTTCTTGCTTGCTCACTGTGTTGCGCACAGTGAGCTGACTACCTCTCCCGCTTGTACGTCGGAAAAGATAATCGGTGTGATCTCTTCTTGAGCGTTCAATTACTCGCTCAAGAAGCTATTCAATTTTCAAATAACAAGCCCGCCAGAGGGCGGGCTTTCTCAGAGAGCGAGATTAAGCTACCTCTTAAGCAGACATGAGGCCATTATAGCCATATATAGAGCAGAGTCAAGCTCCGCCTCGGCGTCGAGACTGGTCCGTAGTTAAGCCGTTTTTAGGGCCTTTTCTACCTGCAAAAAGAGCTCCTCCTGGGTACCATTGTTGGTGAGAACGGCATCGGCCATGGCTATTACTCCCTTAAGGTTCTGCTTGGTTGGATCGGTATTCTCCCATTCCTGTTTCTCATTCTCGATAAACTTTTCAAACGTGACTTGGTCGGTCTCCGACATGCGTTTAACGACCCGCTCGTAGCGCGTTTTGGGGTCGGCATCGACAGCCCACAGCATGGCACCGTTTTTCTTGAGATGCTCGGCCTCGCCGACCGAGCGGATCGACTCCGCGATAATATCGCCACCATTATCGTGCGCATACGTAACTGCCTTTTCAGCAAAGAAAGCAGAACCGTGCTTCAAACGTAGATCGTTAGCAACCACGATCATCGAATCGCGATTGACCGGCAGCCCGCGCTTCTTGATCTCTTCGACAAAAATATCCCGCGCGGAGAAGTGCTTAAACCCTTTGGACTTCAGATACTCAACAACCGTCCCCTTGCCTGCGCCGTTGGTGCCGGTAATACCGATAATCATCGGGACTAGTATACCCTACTTCGATTTTTCTGCCCGTCTCGACGCCGAGGCGGAGAGGCGCTGCCAGACCACGAGGAGCGGGGATGCCAAGAAGATCGAGGAGTAGGTGCCGGCGATCATACCGACGATGAGAGTAAGCGCGAAGTCGCGGGTCGAGGCGGGGCCGAGGAAGTAGAGCGCTGCGAGCACGATGACGACGGTAACTGACGTATTGATCGAGCGCGCAAGGGTCTGCATGATCGAGCGACCGACAACCTCATCGAACTCTTCGCGTTTGTTATGTTCGGCATTGAGGCGCAGATTCTCGCGGATGCGGTCGAAGACGACGATCGTGTCGTTGATTGAGATGCCGAGGATGGTAAGGAGCGCCACGATAAAGAGCGAGTCTACCTCGGCACCCGCGAAGTGGCCGAGTGCCGCGAAGAGGCCGACCGGGATCAGCACGTCATGGAGGAGAGTAATGATCGCGACGATGCCGTACTTCCATGAAGCGACGGGCTTCGATACGCCGCGGAATGCGAACGCGATGAAAAGGATGATGCAGATGACGACCAGCGTAATGGCGATCCATGCCTTGTGCACAAGCTCGGTGCCGAGGCTCGGACCGATCGAGGTGAACTGGTCCTCGTGCATCGCGCCAAGCGTCGAGAGCGCGGCCTCAAGGCTGTTCTTCTCGTCGTTGGTGAGCGCGCGCTGGCGCAGCACGTAGCCGTCCTGCCCTGCCGGCTGTACGCGCACCTCGCCGATATCGAGCGCATCGGCGGCAGTCATGACCTGCTCCTGAGTCGGCATGGCACCCGTATAGGAAACCTGGAGGAGCGAGCCGCCTGCGAGGTCGATGCCGGGCTTCAGCCCCCACATGAGGAGCGCCGCGATCGCTAAGAGCGAGAGGACGCCCGGAAGGATAAAGAAATAATTTTCGTACTTAGCGATTTTCATATGATTATTTGCGCAGGCCGGAGCGCATCAGGAAGTGGCCGAGCTTGCTCTGCGCGTTGATGCCGAGCGCCAGCAGGAACGTGCGCGAGATCGTGATCGCCGAGAGCAGCGACACGATGACGCCGAGGCCGAAGACAAGCGCGAAGCCTTTGATGAGCGAGGTACCGAACCAGAAGAGGATGACACCGGCGATGACGTGCGCGATGTTGGAGTCGCGGATCGCGAGCCACGCGCGTGAGAAGCCGTCGCGGATCGCCTGCTCGGTCTTCTTGCCGGCCGCGAGCTCCTCCTTCATGCGCTCGGCAATGAGCACGTTGGCGTCGACCGCGAGGCCGACCGAGAGCACAAAGCCCGCGATGCCCGCGGCCGTGAGCACGACCGGTATGAGCTTGAAGAGCGCGAGCATGAGCACAACGTAGATCATGAGCGAGACGACTGCGACGATGCCCGGCAAGCGGTACCAGAGGATCATGAATATCGAGAGCGAGATGAAGCCGACAAGACCCGCAAGAATGCCCGCCTGCACCGCCTGGTCGCCCAAGATAGCGCCGATCGACTGCGTCGAGGCAAGCGTGATCGGCACGGGCAGCGCGCCCAAGTTGAGGTTGCGCACGAGCTCTTTGGCGGAGTCGGCAGTGAAGCCGCCTGAGATGATCGCCGTGCCGTCGGTGATCTTGTCCTGGATAACCGGCGCCTCGATGAGGGCACCGTCGAGGAAGATCGCGAGCGTGCGGCCGACGTTGTCGCTCGTGATATCGGAGAAGAGCTTCGTGCCGTCGGAATTGAAGTCGACGCGGACAACCGGCTGGCTCAGGCCCACGCCCGCCGAAGAGCCGTTGTTGAACTCGAGCGTCGCGTGCGAGAGGTACTTGCCGGTGAGGCCCGTGTCGGCAAATGCCGCCGGGTTGGGAATGCTCTCGCTCGGCGTCGACGTTGAGACGATGGTGAGATTATTCTCGAAGCCCTTGTTGACCAGCTTGAATTCAAGCTGCGGCGTCGCACCGATCATCTGTACGGCAGCGTTAACATCGGTGACGCCCGGGAGGTCGACGACGAGGCGATACTGGCCCGTGCCGAGCGCACCGCCCTGCTCGGTCTGCACGACCGGTTCGCCAACGCCGAAAGCGTTTACGCGGCGCTCGACAACCTCGCGCAGCGCCGAGAGCGAATCCTGCACGTCGGCCGGCTGGAGCTGACTGATGTCGGCATTATAGACAAGCTCGGTGCCGCCCGAGAGGTCGAGCCCGAGCTTAAAGTCGAAGTGCCCTCCGGTGCCGCTCGTCTTATATACGAAAAAGCCCAATACCGCGGCCGCGATAAGGATAACCACGCTTGCATAGCGTATCCTGAACATGGCTCACACACTACCAGATTTAAGCCTTGAGCGCAAAGAGGTTTTTGAAGAGCATCGCGACCGCAATAGGGCCGATGCCGCCCGGGACGGGGGTAAAAACTGAGGCGACTTCCGCACACGCAGGATCGGCATCGCCGGCGAGCTTGCCCGCCGCCTCGCTCGTGCCCGCGTCAATCAATACGACACCTTGTTTGAGCATCTCTGGCTTTACAATACCCGGGCTTCCCGCGCCAAGCACAACGACATCGGCACTTTTTAATTGATCGAGCGAGCCTTGTTCGAGTGTCACGACCGATACGTCGGAACCCAGGTCGGTAAGGAGCTTCACGGCCGGCTGTCCGACGAGCTTGCCCGCGCCGACGACGACGGCGCGCTTATTTACCGGGTCGATGCCGGCGCGCGTGAGTACTTCGTTGATGGCTTCAGCAACCGGCGGGCGCACGAGCGGATGCAGGCCCAGCGCATCAACATCTTTTTCTGGCGGAAGCTTGGCGATGAGTTCTTCAGCGCCCTCAAGCGGCAATTGTACCAAGACGCCATCGCACGCAAGCGCCTCATCAAATTGCTCCGGGGCGTAGCGCTTGAGCGTCACACCCGCCTTCTGCGCTGCACGCTCTTTCATGCGTACAAAAGAGTCGGATGCCGCATCCACGCCCATCACGACACCCAGCGTATACGAGCCCTTGAGCCCGCTGAGGATCTCGTCAGCAATTTTTTTCCCGTCGATTATCATGATCTATGCGCCACTGCGGGTAAGGAGCTTCTTTATGGTCTTCATCGCGATGACAACGTCAAGGAGGAGCGAGCGGTGCTTGAGGTAGTAGAGGTCGTAGGAGAGCTTCTCGCGCGTCGCTTCCACCTCGGTGCCATGATGAGGATCATTGGCATGGTAGAGCTGCGCCCAGCCGGATATCCCCGGCGTAATGAGATGCCGCATATCGTAATACGGGATTTCTTTGCGGTAGATCTCGGCCAGCGCGGGGGTCTCGGGCCGCGGGCCGATAAGCGAGAGCTTTCCGATGATGACGTTCCAGAATTGCGGCAGTTCGTCCAGGCTTGTCTTGCGCAACACTCTCCCCACTCTTGTTACCGCAAGCTTCGTGGTGCCTCCTGCGCCATAATCCCCGCTGTCGTTGCCGCTCATGCTGCGGAATTTCTTTATATATACGATCTGGCCGTCCTTTCCAACGCGCGGCAGTGACACGAAGATAGGCCCGCCGTCGTCGAGCTTAATCGCAAGTATGATGAAGGGGTAGAATACGAGCGAGGCGAGTCCGCCCACGAGGCCGATCACAATATCCATGAGGCGCTTGATCGAGTCGTACCAGGCATGGGCTTGGCGCGAGACGTTGCGCGCCAGCCATCGCTCGGTAATGATCGAGAGCGGCACGCGGCCGAAGACGGTTTCATACAGGTCCATCGCATCGAAGAAACGTACGCCCGCCGCAAGAAAGTTATACATCTCAGGGAAGCCGCGCAGGACCAGGGGATCGCTGAAATCGGCAATAACGAAGCGCGCTCGATGCTCGGCGACGGCGAGCTTGATATCCTCGACAACCGTCGGGCTCAAAGGGTCTACTACCGCAGCCACGCGCGCGGGGGCGCGCGGAGCCTCGTCAAGCGCGCGCACGAGCGCCAGGAGTTCGTCCCGCGATCCGACGGCGACCGCCGACTCCTGTTTCTGAAGCCCGAGCCAGGGGAAGATCCACGCGCGCCACAGGAGGACCAGCGGGAACGACGTGCAGAGATAGATGAAAAGGAGCGTCTTCGGCGCGATGCCGAAGAGCGGAATGAGGAAAAAGAACACAGCCGCAAGCGTGATGTTGAATGTCTGCGCGACAAGGAGCGTCGCCGAGAGCGCGCGGCGCGCCAAGATTATCGAGCGCGTCTCGTAGAGGCCGGCAATGAAGAACACGACGACCCATGCCGCAAAGAGAAACAGAAAGGGCGTTAAATGCTGCAAAAAGTCATTCTGGCCGGGGATCGTGAACGTACGGACAAAGAGCGCGAGCCAGAGCGCCGCGAGAAAGAAGACGATATCCCCCAGGAAAAGAATGAACGCGCGGGGGCGGAAAGCCGTTGCCATATCGGTAGTAACATAGTACAACAAATGTAAAGATTCTCAAGTTTCCATGAAAAAGATTTTATTCGCGATTACCAAAGCCAATTGGGGCGGCGCGCAGCGCTACGTCTATGATCTCGCGACCAATCTTTCACGCGATACGTTTGAGGTTGCCGTGGCATTCGGCCAGCCGGGGCGGCTGGCGCAAAAATTGCGCGATGCCGGGATACGGACGCTTCCCGTACGTTCGCTCCAGCGCGACGTGTCGGCGGGCGCAGACATCAAAAGCCTCTTCGAGCTGTATCGGCTTTTTAAGCAAGAGAAGCCGGACGTAGTGCATCTTAATTCTTCCAAAGCCGGCGGCGTAGGAGCTTTGGCCGCGCGTATGGCGGGAGTGCCGAAGATCGTGTTTACGGCGCACGGTCTGCCCTGGGACGAAGACCGCAACCCCGTTTCAAAATTCCTGATCTATTGCGCCACGCGGCTTACCTTCCTCCTGTCGCATGATGTAATAACGATTTCTAAGGACAACTACGACCGGGCTCGCGCATGCGTTGCCTGCAGGAAAAAAATACACTTGATCTACAATGGGATCGATCGGCAGTATGTTCTCGGCACGGGCGATGCAATTCGCCAAGCCTTCCCTGCCGGCGTAAAGATCACCGGTACGATCGGCGAGCTTACCGAGAATAAAAATCAGATCGCGCTTATCGAAGCGGCGAAGAAAAACCCCGATCGGTATGTCGCGATCGTGGGCGAAGGCGAGCTGCGAGGCATGCTCGAAGCAAAAATACGGGAACGCCACCTCCAAGACCGCGTAAAATTATTCGGCTTCATGCCCGCATCCGAAGCGCTGAGAGGGTTTGACGCCTTCGCGCTGCCCTCGATTAAAGAAGGGCTTCCCTACGTCCTGCTTGAAGCCCGGGCAGCCGGCCTCCCGATCGAAGCAAACCGGGCGATCGGCGGCATCGCTGAAATTCTGGACAAGCCACTTGGCGATTTCTCGCTCGAGCGCATGGTGGCACAGACACAAAAGCTCTACGAAAGCGCGTCGTAGCCGCCCTTGAATTCCCTATTGAGCGCGTGGCGCGGCGCCACGCGCCCGTACGCGCGCATGCCCGAGAGCATGCCGAGCGCGAGGAACTCGACGATGATATGCGATCCGCCGTAGCTCATAAAGGGGATCGTCGTGCCGGTAACCGGCAAGAGGCCCAGATTGATGCCGACATGGAGCGTAAAATGCGCGAGGAAATAGAAAAATATCCCGAGCGCAAAGAGCGTCTCGAAGTTGCTTGCCCCGTGCATAGCAATCGAGGCGATCCTCCAGAAGAGGATACCGTAGAGCAGGAAAGCTATGCAGATGCCGACAAACCCCCACTCCTCGGCGAACGCGGCGAAGATGAAGTCGGTCTGATACTCGGGCAGGAACCGGAGCTTGCTCTGCGTCCCATAGCCGATCCCCTTGCCAAAGAGCTCTCCCGAGCCGACCGCGACCGTAGCTTGATACGCGTTGTAGCCCGCGCCGCGCACGTCGGCGAGCGGGTGGAGGAACGTGAGGATGCGCTCCCGCTGGTACGGCTGGAAGCCGAAGAGCCACAGCCCGCCGAACGCCGCGATGCCTACGAGGAATACGATCGCGAGGTGCAAGCGCGAAATGCCGGACATGAGCACCATGCCGAGCCAAATAGTGAAGATAATAAGCGCCGATCCGAAGTCCGGCTGGAGCGCCACCAGCACGAACACGATCGCCGCATACGTCCCAGAAATGAAAATGTGGCGGATATTGCGGATCTCGGTATGCCGGCGCGAGAAGTATTTGGCGAGCGTAATGACAAGCGCCAGCTTCACGAACTCGACGGGCTGGAGCGCAAAGGGACCGAGGTCAAACCAGCTCTTGGCGCCCTGAGTCGCATGGCCGAGTACGATAAGGACAATGAGCGGCATGAGGCACGCAATATAGATCCCGGCTGCAACGCCGCTGCGGCGAAGTATACGCCAGTTGACCGTGCTCGCCGCAAAAAAGACTATAACGCCGATAATGATCCAGATGATCTGCCGCGAGACGAACGGGTCGCCGCTGGTAAACGAGCTCATGGTAATGAGCCCCAACACGGAGAGCCCCAATGCCGCCGCAAAAGAAGTCCAGTCTATTAAACTGATCGAGGATTTTTCAGACATGGGAGGACGCTAGAAGGACGGTACTACGGTAAGCTCGGCGCGCACGATGCCCGGTATGCCGCCCGGCCAGGTAAAGACGACTGACTTGGTCGACTTGCGCGGGACGGAAGCGAGCAAGGTCTTCGAGGCGCCGCGCGCCACACCCTGCGCGTCGAAGAGCACGGCTTCGACCATCACCTGCGGGGCGTCGGCCACCGAGTCATTCTCTACCTGCACCGACAGACGCGAGCCGTCAGCCGAGAGGTTTTCCTGGATGAGATGGAGGCTCGGGAGGTCCTCGGTCACCTTACTCCAAGAAGGCGTTTCAGAGAACGAGAATGTCGTGCGCGCAACTGTGCGGTTCCCCGCCTGGATACCGGTCTCGATGATAGGGATCGTGCGCACGGGCGGCAAGTCCATCACACCGTCGCGCTCGACGACGAGAATGTTATTTTCGTCGAAGAGCTGGAAGGCATAGTGCACCGCTTTAGCGCCCGAGCCCGTGTTGTTGTTCTGCACATACGCGACCGATGTGTAGGTGGAAGACGACGCGAGCGAGAACGAGCGTGCCCACAAGACCTGCGGCGGCTTGGCCTCGTCGGGGCACACCAGCGCGCACGCGCCGCCACAATCGATACCGAGCTCGGTGCCGTTCATAATGCCGTCAAAGCAGTTGGGCGTGCGGGTGAAGAATTCTTCCCATACGACAACGAGCACGATCGCAAGTACGACAAAAGCCACTCCGTAGTAGAGCAGTTGCCTCCGCGCACTCCAGCGTAGTGCCATGTAGACTATTCTATCGCATAAGAAAAACCGCGCATATAGCGCGGTTATTTACGTTCCTTACCGTACCAGAACCATAACCACAGCCCAACTAATAGAATTGGTAGTGAAATGAGGATATCTTCAAGATTATCTACATTAGACCAGGGTTGGTCGCTGATTACTTTAATGAGCAAGATCATCAGGCCGAGCGCAGTTATCAATTTTCCCCACGTCCTGTATTTTTGCATACAAAAATTATACCCCAAGTTTTAGACCCTCTGTTCTGGTAGCTACCCAGTAAGTCATTTTGCTGAATGAGCTACTCTCGCCAGGGTAAAATCCCTAATCTAGATACTTAAATATAAAGATGCGGTAGCAAAAAATATCAGCATCCAAACTATTGGCAAAGTGACAAGGCTCCAAGAAATAGTTCTGTATTTTTCGGGGAGCCAACCACCAACTGCACCAATAAGAAAAACAACAGGCCCTGAAAAAAATAGATAAGTAGTGAGATAACCCTGAAAAGAATTAGGGCCGGAACAACCAAAAGGGCTATCGCACCATTGCGCCAAGATAGGAAGAATTAGAGCAGGAATAACAAATACACCCCAAAAACTTGCCAATACCCTCTTAGCAATCATTGGGCCAATTCTAGCACTTGATTTTAGAACCTCTGTTCTGGCGGCTAGCTACTCTCACCTCCGGTAAAGGAGACTACCATCGCCACTAGTGAGCTTAACTTCCGTGTTCGGAATGAGAACGGGTGTGACCCCACCGTTGAGCCACCAAAACAGAATTTCTAAATAGGTAGAAACATAAACGCCAACCACAGATTATTGCGGTGCTCAAACTTCTCTCCCTCAAGGGGAAGGAATTAGATCGATTAGTACTCCTCCGCTAAACACATTACTGTGCGTACACGTAGAGCCTATCAACGTCATCATCTCTGACGGATCTTAATGATTACTCATCTTAGAGTCGGTTTCGCGCTTAGATGCTTTCAGCGCTTATCCAATCCCGACATAGCTACTCAGCGTCCGCCTGGCGGCAGAGCTGACAGACCAGAGGTCAGTTCATCCCGGTCCTCTCGTACTAGGGACAAATCTCTTCAATAATCGACGCCTGCAGTAGATAGGAGACCAACCTGTCTCACGCTTCTTAGCCTCGCCATAGCTCTCTTGAGCATCGGCGGGTTTTCCATTATTACTAATGGGAATGGACTATAACTTCATCTCTTTCAAGATGTCTGATATTTAGTCTCTACGGGCGTTCACTTTCGCAAACTTCCCTCGGTGTTGTCTCGGCTCGATTCTATCGAGACGGATTTCACCGATATCAATCAGCTTCTTCGCACCCATTTCTAGATGCGACCGCCGTGATTGGTTGATTTTCTATCACTTTAACTTACTTAGTTTTCGACGAAAAAACTTTCAAACAGTAATTCTTAACATTTCTCTCGTGGGGTTCAGACGGTCCTGACTCCGAATCTCTTCAGAATCAAAACGGTCTGAACCCAGCTCGCGTATCACTTTAATTGGCGAACAGCCAAACCCTTGGGAGCTTCTCCACCCCCGGGATGTGATGAGCCGACATCGAGGTGCCGAACTCCGCCGTCGCTATGGACGCTTAGGCGGAACTAGCCTGTTATCCCCAGAGTAGCTTTTGTCAGATAATCTTCCACGGCTTCTAATGCCCATGGTCGGTTCACTATGGTCTGCTTTCGCACCTGCTCGGCATTTACGCCTTGCAGTCAAGCCCTCTTTTGCCATTGCGCTATCGGCACGGTTTCCATCCGCGCCTAGAGGACCTTAATACACTCCTCCGTTACTTTTTAGGAGGATAGCGCCCCACTAAAACTGCCCGCCAGATACTGTTTCGACCGATTTAGGCGGCCGGTTAGCGCATACAACATCACAGAGTGGTATTTCACTGACGAGTAGATACCAGCCAAGACCGATACCATCAAACCTCTCCCACCTATGCTACGCAGTAACACCGTATACGCAATATCAAGCTGCAGTAAAGCTTCTGGGGTCTTTTCGTCTATCTGCAGGTAACCGGCATCTTCACCGGTACTGTATTTTCACCGAGCTGTGCTCCGAGACAGTTCCCCAGTCGTTACACTATTCGTGCGCGTCTGAACTTACCAGACAAGGAATTTCGCTACCTTAGGACGATTATAGTTATCGCCGACATTCACCAGGGCTTACACAGATCACCATATATTCTTGCGAACATACAACGTCCGTGGTTGACCTTCTGGCATTGGTCAAGTGTCACCCCCTATACATCCTCTTACGAGTTCGCAGGGAGCTGTGTTTTTGGTAAACAGTCGCCAGGGATACTTTCGCTGCGGCCCGTATTGCTACGGGCAGGCCTTATTCCGAGGGTACGGCCGATTTTTTGCCGAGTTCCTTGGAGCACACTCACTCGTTCGCCTTGCTCTACTCGAGCTGATCACCTGTGTCGGTTTGCGGTACGGTCGTACGCATGGTTAAGCTTAGAAGCTTTTCTTGGCGAGCTATTCGCAATGATCTCCCTCGGCCGAAGCCTTGGGATGTCCCAATCGCTCGATGCTTGCATTGAAGCAGCATGCCGGATTTTCCTGGCATACACATCTAGGAGACCAGAGGCCAATCCAATAAGACCCCATTGCTTATGTCTCGCGTCACTTCATCGCCCATGCGCCGGTCACGGAATATTAACCGTGTGTCCATCGGGTGCGGCTTTCGCCATCCCCTTAGGCCCGACTAACCCTTGGCTGATCACCATCGCCAAGGAAACCTTGATCTTTCGGCGTGCGGGGATCTCACCCGCATTGCGGTTACTTGTGCCTGCATTCTCTCTTCCGTACGCTCCAGTATGGCTCGCGCCTTTACCTTCATTGCAAACGGAATGCTCTCTTACCACGTGCGCCGGCCGAAGCCGGTACACATCCTCAGTTTCGGTACTACGTTTAAACCCCGATTATCTTTGGCGCAGAATCTCTCGATGAGTGAGCTGTTACGCTTTCTTTTAATGATGGCTGCTTCTAAGCCAACATCCTCATTGTCTGGGAAATTCCACCTCCTTGTGATGTACTTAACGTAGATTTTGGGACCTTAACTTGAGATCTAGGACTCTTCTCCTTTTGTACGGTGGAGCTTAGCCCCCACGTACTAACTGCCGTAAAACAGTAATGGTATTCGGAGTTTGATAGGATCCACGATCTTGCGACCTGTTGGACCCTTCCAGTGCTCTACCCCCACTACTCAATAATTACGACGCCAGCCCAAAAGCTGTTTCAGAGAGAACCAGCTATTACAAGGTTCGATTAGCTTTTCACTCCAACCCACAAGTCATCCGAGAGTGTTGAACGGCTCAACGGTTCGGGCCTCCATCCCACTTTCGTGGAACTTCACCCTGCTCATGGGTAGCTCACCTTGCTTCGGGTCTAATGCGTGCTACAAACGCGCTATTCACACTCGGTTTCCCTACGGCTCCATGCTCATCGCACTTAGCCATAACGCAGCACACATTAACTCGCAGGCTCATTCTTCAATAGGCACGCTGTCGAGGAATAAATTCCTCTTCAACTCTTTGTAGACATATGGTTTCAGATCTATTTCACTCCCCTCACCGGGGTTCTTTTCACCTTTCCCTCACGGTACTGATTCACTATCGGTCTTTATAAGTATGTAGCCTTACCGGTTAGTTCCGGCACGTTCACTCAAGCCATACGTGTCTTGAGCTACTCAAGGACAATTAAGATGTTGTTTTGATTTCGCCTACGGGGCTTTCACCCTTTGGAGCGCTGCTTCCCAGCAGCTTCGGCTATCTAACAATTTGTAACACCTTGTCATTCGAGATGACTATAACTGCCTTACGACCCCGCGAATTTCTCGTACCGCTCAACCGAGTTGAACGGTCTGAGAAATCCGACGGTTTGGGCTAGATTCGCTTTCGCTCGCCGCTACTAACGAAATACCTATTGGTTTCTTTTCCTCGTGGTACTGAGATGTTTCACTTCCCACGGTTTGCGTCTTCATTGCTGAAGACTCTCGAGATTTCTTTCGAGAGAGTTTCCTCATTCGGACATCTCCGGATCGAAGGTTGCTTGGCACCTCCCCGAAGCGTATCGCCGCCACGCCGCGTCCTTCATCGCCTTATAAAGCCTAGGCATCCACCATACGCCCTTAAGTTTCCTCTCCCTGTGAGAGAGAAGAAGCTTGAGAACCGCAATAATCTGTTGTTGTCTACAAAAATATGATTAGTATTTTTGTAATTTGTTTTTGTTTCTACCTGCCCATCTGCATAACCACAAAAAGACCCACACAAGTGGTTCTGCGATGGAATTCAATTATCAAAGTTCGGCAGTTCTATGAGACTAAAAAATCCCGCTCTTCGCGGGACAACACGCGACACACGCCGCTTGTGATCACCGCAGGTTCGCTTGGATAGTAGTCAACATATGAACATACCGAGTATATACGAAGGCATATATCGTGTCAAATCCGCCCTTGGGACTGGTTGCCATAGCAAAAACCGCCTTGTTGGGCGGTTTTTGCAAAGCCTCGGGGAGGCTGATTACATATGATTGTGATGATTGATCTGCTCGCGGGTCTTCTCGAGGAAGCGGGCCGCGGCCTCCTGGCCGCCGAGGCCAAATGCGAGGCCGAAGGCGATCGCAAGCGCCGAGACGATGCCGATCCAGAGAGTCTGGAAGTACTGCGCGCCGATGCCCAGCTGGGAGAGCGCGATCGCGATCGCGAAGATCCAGATCGCCCAGCGAGCGAGCGTGCCGGCGAAACCGGCCGAGCGGATACCCGCCGCGCGCGCGCCACCCATGACGACGTTCTGCACAACTTCCGCGATGACCGCGCCGATAAGCACGATCAGGACCGCAACGATAACCTGCGGGAGGAAGCCGAGCACCACCTGCTGGAGGAAGAGCGTTACCGGCGTGAGCGCAAGCACCTGCAGCGCCCACATAAGGAATACGATGATAACGAACCACTTGACTAACTCGCCCAGGAACGCGCCCGAGTCGAGCGAGTATCCCGCGCGGGAGACGAGGTCGCCGACGCCCGCCGAGCGGAGCGCCTGGTCAACCTTGATGGCGCGGATAGCCTGCGCCACGATGCGCCCGAGGAACGCGCCGATGAACCATCCCACCACGAAGATGATGATGGCGAACACGAGGCTCGGAATGAACGCAACCGTGCCGGCAAGCAGGTTTGAGAACGACTGCTGCCACACATCAACCCATGACTGTACGATCATATATTAAAGTAAGCCGATAATTACTAACTTAATAATTCCCTCTTAATTGTAGCAATCCTGCCCCCATATACCAGTCGCGCTGTGGATAGTCTCCGGCCGCCGGCCATGGCCTATTCAAGCCCTATATCCAGACGGTCGAAGAGGATGCGGTGCGGATAGTCGAGGACGTCGCGCACCAGATGGTCGTTCATATTCATACGGTAGTAGAATTCCTGCGTCGAGAGCAGCGTGTAGCGGATCTCCTTCCCAAGCTCCGACTCCATGAGCTTGATGCTGCGGCGGAGCACCGGATCTTTCATCCGGTCGCCGACGACAAAGAGGTCGACCGGACTCTCCGCGCTATTTACGAAGACGCCCGTCGCGACGACAAGCTTGATCGACCCTGCGCGGGAGATGCGACCATAGATCTCCTCGACGCGCACGGGCGTGTTGAGAAGAAGATTCTGGAGCGCCTGGAGATGCGAGAATGTCGGGTTGAGCGTGCAGCGTACGAGGCGCCCGCGCAAGGCGCGGTGAATGACGCCGGCGGCATGAAGCAGAGCGAATTCGTGCACCGCCTCCGTACGTGGGATGTTAGCACGCAGGGCGGCCTCGGTCGCTGTAAATGCCTGAGTCGGGTTAAATAAGAAAAGCCGGAGCAATTTTACTCGTGCAGGAGAGCCGAAGAGTTTCGAGAGTGGGTCAGCCATACGGTCGTGCAGGAACAGCGGAAGATAACAGGGATATTCTATGCCAGAAAGCAAAAATCCCCAACTGGGGATTTTTGCGACCGAACATTGATTATTACTTCAGCTCGACCTTGCCGCCGGCTGCCTCCACGGCTGCCTTCAGCTTGTCGGCATCCTCCTTCTTCATGCCCTCCTTGAGCATGGTCGGGGCTGCGTCGACGAGATCCTTCGCCTCCTTGAGGCCGAGACCCAGCGCATCCTTCACCGCCTTGATGACGGCGACCTTCTGCGCACCCGCGTCGGCGAGCTGGACGTTGAACGAGGACTTCTCCTCGCCTGCCGCCGCGCCCGCCGCCGGGCCCTGGACCGCGACCGCTGCCGCGGAGACACCCCAGTGCGCCTCGAGCGCCTTCACGAGCTCGTGGAGCTCGAGCACTGACATCTTCTCTACCGAGCTCACGAGGTCCTTGAACTTCGAAGGAAGTTCGGACGCCGGAGCCGCTACTGTTGCTTCATCTGCCATACTTTTTGATTTAACAAATTCTTCCGAATTTGTTGTTAATTAATTTAGATACCCTTCTCAACCTTAGCGTTGAGGAGCACCGCAAAGCGCTGACGGGGAGAATTGATAAGTTGCACGAACTGCGCGCGAAGCGTTTCCATACCCGGGATCGCCGCGATGGAGGTAATTTCGTCCTTGTTGACGAACTTGCCGCCGAACATGCCGCCTGCGAATGCGAGATGATCGCCGAATTTCTTGACGAAGACTGCTATCTCGCGAGCCGGAGCGAGCTCGTCCTCACCGTACGCAAAGCCGACTTCGCCCTCAAGCGTAGGCATCTCGCCCTCGTACTTCCCTGCCTTAAGGCCGAGGTTGAGGAGCGTCTTCTTAGCGACCGTGTAGCCGACATCCGCGGCGCGAAGCGCCTTGCGCATTTCATTCTGCTCCGCGACGGTGAGGCCCTTGAAGTTGGCGAAGACAAGCGTCTTAGCCTTCCCCGTGATATCAGTCACCTTCGCGACTATTTCTGACTTTTTCTGTTTGGTAATTGCCATAACAACTATATTACGGGCACATCTATTTCAAACGCCCGACTATTTTATTTACAAAATCTAAAGATTTTGTGGGGGCTTTGAGAATCGACCGCTCGGCAGGAACTCTTTCGAGTATTAACGGCGTATGCCTTCCTGCTGTCTTCGTGGCCCTTAGTGGGGACTTTACTCCGGATGCGCCGTTATGTCAACGTGCGGCGGAGTCATGGCTGAAGCGACGCACATGACGCCGTATGCCGCTCCGATAATGACAAGAAAGGAGAGAAAAAATCTGAAGAAGGTTTTAGTAAAATACTTGTCCATGCTTGCTGCTAGTGCGTCTTCGCCTGTTGCTGGAGCTGCACGAGCGTCGGATTGTCAGGATTGTTCTTGAGCCCTTCGGCGACAATATCGGCGGCAGCCGATGTGCCTGTTTTGTATTGGCTCGAGTACATGAGGTAGAGGTCATAGTAGAGGTCGATGTCATCAGGCTTGAGGCTGATCGCCGCCAGGTAATTCTGCTCGGCCTTCGGATAATCCTTGAGAAAGTTCTGGTAAAGGTCGCCAAGGTCGGCGAAGGCGACGTAATTCCGCGGTATCACTTTGGTGAGATAGATCCAGATGCTCTCGGCCGCGTGGTAATCCCCTGCAACTTTGTAATTAGCCGCGAGCTGCAGCCACAATCGGCTGTTGGAAGGATCAAGCTTGAGATTCGCTGTAGTCGAAGCGATATTCGTGGCAAGGGTAGCGCGCGCGTCTATAGGAAGATCGGCAGAGTATACGACCACGTGCGAGAGACTGGGCGGAGTTACAGCCGGTGGAATATTTACATTGATAACAGATGTGCTTGCAGTAGTGTCTGTCGGCGCACTGGTACTGCTCATATCGGAGGCCGGCACCGAAGAAACCGTATGGCCTATCAGCAGGAACGCAACCACCACCGCAATACAGAGAGCGGAAATTATCAGGAATGTTATAAGCGGGCGATTCATATATGAGACGCATTTCTAGTGTAGCAAGAAATTACGCAGCGTGCCTGGATATGTAAAAGACGAGCAACACAAAAGCCCCCTCTTTCGAGGGGGCTTTTGCTGCGTTGCCTAAGAGACTAGCTCTTGGCTCTGCTTAATCTCAGAGAGATTAGTTCGAGCGGCTCTGCGTGACACCGATCGACGGGAGACCGATAACACCATTACCGTTCGTCCAGTCACCGGAACCAGTGCCCGTAATAGCGGACGTGCTGGTTGCATTCGGAGACCATACGAAGCTGTAATTAGCCTCAGCGGTCGTACCGTTAATCACACCGATCGCTGCAGCGTCGCCCTTCAACGTCGTTGAGATGTTGTAGGTCGAGTTAGTGCCCGAGTAGTTGACGGTACCCTTCAGGAGGAAGTACACCGGAGCATTCGGAGCAACCTGGATCGGAGTAGACAGGGTCGTCGTAGCGACCGTGCCATTGCTATTGATCGTCGGCGAAGCGACTGCAACACCTCCCGAGGTACCATTGGCAGCAATAGAGTAATTGCTGTCAGAGTACGCATAGAGCGCGAGGTTGCTGACTGTTACACCAGTCGACGAAGCAATGTTGAACACGAACTGACCAACACCAAGCGTGCCATGGCTGTCAGCCGTGACCGAGAAGCGGATCAGCTGGCCATCGCCCGCGACACCGCTAGTCGGCAGAGAGCCAAGAGCGATAGTCGGGAAGGTGTTGAAGATACGGATACCCTGCGACGTAGCGCCATTGCCAGTACCATCAATGGTCTTGCCAGAGTTGGCGCCTGTACCGCGAGAGCTATCGTAATTAACCGTGACAAGGTCACCCTCAGTGCCCGGCTGGCTCACGCCGATGTCGGCGATGTCAGCCTTGACGATAAGGGTTGCATCCGTGTTAACCGGGAGCTGAACAACCTGACTAAGTGTCGAGGTTGCAGTAGCAGAACCAGCAGTGAATACCACGGTTCCGATCTGCGTACCTGCTGCGATAGCGGTACCGGCCGTCGTGTAGACATTATTGCCAGCGTAGATATACGCGGTCGTAATGTCGGACGGGTTGGTAGAGTTATTCGCGAGCTTGAGACCGACCTTCTGAAGGTTGACTGGCTCGTTAGACGCACGGAGCTTGATCACGTTGACCGTTACACCAGTCGTACCACCCGCTACGAGCGCATAGCTCGGGGAGGACGAATCGGTGCTGCCAGCGAGTGCAGCGCCCGTAGCAACAGTCATAACCGGAGCATTACCAGTCGGCGTCGCGATAGTTACCGTGCTGCCGGAAGTTACGCCGGTGACAGAGTAGTTACCCGAGGTCGCCGAGGCAGCCCACGTGTATTGGGCATTCGGAGAAGCCGAGGAAGTAACGTTGCAGGTAAGACCGAGCTGGAGGACCGTTCCCTTGGTAACCGTCAGCGCGTTGTCGAAGCTGAAGGTAACCGGGTTGATCGTCGTTGCCGACTGAACTGTCGAGCTGATCTGCGAGCTGTTGACCACGCGAGAGCCAGTGTTGAGAGCGGTAGAACCGTTCCAGAGCTGGCAGTTGCTGAGGTCAGTCGAGGTCGCGTAGTTCGCCAGCGTGAGCTGGAGCGGGAGCGACGAGAGGCGCACATCCTCACCCGACTGCGACGCATCGATCTGGATCGTAGCGAAGCGGATATTCTGGCCGCCCGCGACGATAGTCTGCGAGGTCGGAGAAGTACCGTTAGTGATGACCGCCGATGCCGACTGAATCGTCATCGTGTTCATCGTGAAGTTCGTCACGCCCGGAGTAACAGTGTTACCAGTGGTTGCACCGGTAATGTTGTTCCAATCAGACGTAGGGTTGGTGTTGGCCTGGATCGTGTACCCGTTGATGCTGGACTGCGTCTGCACCTGACCCTTGAGGGTGTAGGTGTGCGTGCCAGTCGGGAAGTTTGTTGCACCGGTGAAGGTTACATACTGCGTTGTACCGCAAGCGCCGGTAACCGGGCTGTTGGTAACGCTGTCGCAGGTCGCGTTGTACGGACCAGAGACCACCGCGCCGTTCTCATCTACAAGAGAGATGTTCTGGAGCGGGAGCATGTTTCCGCTAGTCGTGAAGTGCACCTTAAGCGACTGAACCTGAAGAGCCTCGCCGGTGAGGTTGGTCTGGAAGCCGCCAAGAGGCTGGTTCGGAACATTGATAGCAATGTTCTGCGCGCCAACCGCGGTGGCATTCTGGATCGTCGAGAACGTACCTGCCGTAATAGTAAGGGTCGAACCCTGGAAGAACGGCTGGTTGGTGTTAGCAGCTGCGAATGCCGAACCGTGCGTACCATTGGTCGACGGACTGCCGTACGAAGCAATAGTCGGCGTTACACCGTAGCCATAGGTATTGCCCACGAGGTAGATGTCGGTGTTGCGATAGACGTCAAACTCCGCGTAGGTGTTCGCAGTCGTATTCGCACCGAGGTCGCCCTGGACGTAGACATCAACCGACTGACCCTTCGGGATAACGATACCCGACGGGAAGACCGTCGTGTAGTAGCGGCCAGTCGAGTCGATAGTAGTCGGGTACGACGTACCATTGACATAGGTCATCACATTCTGGAGGCCGGAAGCCGAGCCAGACTGGTACCAGGTGATGGACTTGAAGGTCACATCCTCGGCAGAACCCGCCTGAATGCGGACACCCGAGAAGCGGTAACCGCTCGTGCCGATCGGCTGGCTGCTAGCAGAATTCGGATCGTACGAAGACGTCTGAATCTGCGCAGTGCCAATCGAGAGCGCCGTATTGATCGTGTTGGAAGCGCCGACGATCGGGAGCGAGCCCGAGACAGTGCTGTTGGTGTTAACCGCAGTCACTGCGAACGAAGCTACGTCACCCGAGCCCGGGATGCTGCCACTGAGAGCAGCGATGTTACCCGCGACCCAGAAGGTCTTGCTGGTGCCAGCCGGGATAGTGATCGGCGAGCCGATCGTAGCCGAGTGGTTGGCATCGAGTACGCGAGCAGTGCCGAGCTGGACACCGGTCGAGGCGTCAACAAGGACGACACCCGAGAAGTCGGTATCAAGCGACGGACCCTGGCGCTGCACCGTGACGCTGTTGAGCGTAACCGCGCTGCCGTTCGCCGTAACAGTGAAGGCAGTGAACGGAACACGCGACGCGCCCTGCGGAGCGATAGCGTTAGCAGGCTGAGCAGCTGCGGAAACAACCGCCGCGCCAGTGCCAGTGTTACCACCAGTGTTGCCGCCGGTAGAACCGCCGCAGACTACGTTAGCTTGTGCCTGGGACTTAGGACCGAAGTAACCCGCGATCGGGGTAATGTTGTACTTGGTCTGGAACTTGATGACTGCCGCCTTGGTCGCAGGACCGAAGGTTGAAGTCTCATTGCCAGGAGAACCCGCGCCGGAGACTGCAACCATGGTCGCAGGATCGCCGTTGAGGAACTTCTGGAGGGCCATCACGTCTGCGCCGGTCGAGCCCTGCTGGAGGTCCCGAGTCCATGCGTAGCACGCGCCGCCGGTAGCGGTTGTACCGCCAGTGCCGGAGGTCGGCTGGCCGTTGAGAGACGCCTGCACGTTTGCAATCGTCGTCGCATCAGCGCCGAAAGACTGAAGCAGCGAGATGATCGAAGAGATCTGCGACTGCGTCAGGGCTGCCGCCTGTGCCGGAGTAGCCGCAAAAGCTCCCGCAATGAGAGCCGCTGCAACTGCTACACCCGCAACGAGAGCGGTAAGCCGAGTTGAACTCTGAGTAATAGACATACTTTGATAAGTTCGAACTAATTTACTTGTAATCAACTAGTAAAGGAACCGAACTAAATCTACCGACCGCTTGCCAGCCGCAGCTCCTTATAAAGGAGCCTGGCCATCAAACGCGCCTTGGTAGCGAGAGTGGGATCTGATCGTCTGCCATTAACTAACCGTGAAGGGACGAGGAATTTCTGCAAGAACACCTGTAATGACGCCCTAAGCAATACTTGCTTACAGCGTCTCATGTGACGTTTTCCGTCTGTATGAAGTTGTCAACGATCGAGCCGCGCCGTCTATCTGTAGTACTAAGAATGCGCCGTTTTCAGTCGCTTTCCCTATTATAGAGCGACACGTTGTGGGCCTGCAAAAAAACTGTGTGGATAAACGGCGATTTGCCGCCCAAGCCTGGAATCACGAAATGACCCTTGAGGGGTCTTTTCCTGCCCAATCCACCTCGAGCCAAGGTATACCAAAGCCCTGGAAAGGTCAACGAACGCCCGAGTCGTGCATCAGGGCAAGAAACCTCATTAAAATTGAATTAATCTATAGAAGAGAAGCGGGTACATAGAGGCTCCACCGCTTTTCTCCCCGCCGTTCGACCAACCCCTGTTTTATGAGATTGGCGAGTTCCCTTTGGATCGTCTTTTCGCTGCAACCCTTTACTACCTTGGCAATATCTTTAATAGAAACGCCACTGCTATTCCTGACAACTTCGAATATGCGCGCGATACGCTCCTGCTGGTCTTTGGACCGCTCGGTATTGTCCTTTATATGTCCTTTATTATTGTCCTTTACAAGTTTTCCTCCGCCCTGCCCTAATGCGCCAGACACATTGGGAGCGGCAAGCGGTTGTGGGCGCGCGGGCATCTCCGGCACCTCGACTAAAAAGTCCTGCGCGGTAACGAAGGGGGAGGGGTGGTCCTGTGCTGCGATACGGCGGATAATTTCCTCATATTCCCTCACTAATATAGCGCTATTTTCGTTCCTAATGATTCCCTGCGTCCCCGCAAGCCGAAGGATCGAAAGAAGTGAGAACAGGTCAGCCAGCACGAGCCCGGCATCGACCTCGCCCGCCACAAAATGAGTGATCATGTGCGGCAAGCGATTAGCTGCAGCCACCAGTTCTTCCATAGCTTCGAAAGTCTTGAACGACGAGCTGCTGGCGAGAAGATTGAGCACATGCGCAATCTTCTCTGACTTCAGATAGCAAAAATACCAGTCGGAACGTCCTTTAAAAAGGATTGATTTTAAAGCTATTGAGTGAAAATTTTCTCCCTCTTGCTCCATGTGTGTCCTTTATAGGCTTTTATATGTCTTTTATAAAAATGCATGTCTAAGAGACGTCCCAGATGTCGTTTAGAGTAGCGCGTCCTGCAACAAAGGCAAGCGCTTCTCCACATGCTATGATTTCCCCATGGCACGCAAGCCAAAACAAGAAGCATTCTCGCTCAACCCTCTTACCACGCTGCCGTCCGGCACCAAGCGCGCCATTCTCGCCGTAGCATTCGTGATAATCGGCGTCTTCCTTACCCTGGCCGCTTTCGATGGCGCAGGCGTGGCTGGAAACGAGACGTACAGCTTTTTTGAATATCTGCTCGGGGTCGGATACTTCCTGCTACCGGTACTCTCGTTCGTATTGGCGTGGACATCTCTGCGCGAACACGAAGGTGGAATCAACGTACTTAAGGGCATTGCGAGCGCGGTCTTTCTGCTCGCTGGGCTTGGCTTTGTCACGATATTGAGCGGACAAGGAGGGCTTGTCGGCAGCAATATCGCCGATCCTCTGGTCCAGCTCTTTGATGTCCCCGCGACCGTGATTGTCCTCGGCGGGCTCTCGCTGATCTCGCTCCTTATCCTCATAGAGGGCAACATCTCGGCAGAACCGCTGCTTGCTCTTTGGCGGCTTATTATGCGCCTTTTCCGCAAGGAACCGGCGCTGCCCCAGCCCACCATAATCGGCGCACCAACGGATGACGAGCTGTCTGCCAAGCAGGGGAGTGGAACCCCGCAAAAAGAGGAGGCTGATGAAGAACCCCGCATCGCGAAGCCCGCGCCTGCGCGCATTGCGCCTGTGCAAGCGGCGCAGGCGAGCGCCGCCGCGCTCGAGTCATTGCTAGGGGAGTACCAGGCGCCGCCGCTCTCCTTACTTGAGCGCGACAAGGGCCGCCCGGGCGTCGGCGACATCAAAGGCAATGCCAACATCATCAAGCGCACGCTTGCGAACTTTGGCATCACGGTCGAGCTCGACGAGATCTCAATCGGCCCCTCGGTTACCCGATATGCCATCAAACCCGCCGAAGGCGTGCGCCTCCAGAAAATCGTCTCGCTCCAGACCAACCTCGAGCTTGCACTCGCGGCACATCCCGTGCGCATTGAGGCGCCGATCCCGAGTAAATCGCTCGTCGGCATCGAGGTGCCCAATTCCTCGAAGGTCACCGTGGGCCTGGGTACGCTGCTCGAAGGCCAAGAGTTCGCCGAGTCGCGCAAGCCCTTGCTGGTGGCGCTCGGCCGCGACATCGCAGGCGCATCGCATTTCGCCAATATCGCCAAGATGCCGCACGCCCTTATCGCCGGCGCGACCGGCTCGGGCAAGTCAGTAACCATCCACGCAGTTATCAACAGTCTGCTTTTCAGGCTTGGGCCGTCGCGGCTGCGCTTCCTCATGATCGACCCCAAGCGCGTGGAGTTGACGTTGTACAATCCTATTCCCCACCTGCTCTCCCCCGTCATTACCGACGCCAAGCGCGCGATTGTCGCCTTGCGCTGGGCCGGCAAAGAAATGGAGCGCCGATACAACATCCTCGAGGAGCATCGCGTGCGCGATATCGACTCGTATCACGAAAACATTCTCGCGCCCGCGCTTGAAGACTTGCGCAAGAGAGGTGGCAAACCGGACGAAGGTGAAAAGGTGCCGGAAGGCATGCCTTACATCGTGATTGTTATAGACGAGCTCGCCGACATCATGCAGACGTACCCCAGAGAGCTTGAGGCCTCGATCGTGCGCCTAGCGCAGATGTCGCGCGCAGTCGGTATTCACCTGCTCCTCTCGACCCAGCGGCCGAGCGTTAATGTCATTACCGGCCTCATCAAGGCCAACGTCCCGACGCGTGTGGCGCTCCAAGTGGCCTCCCAGATCGACTCTCGCACCATACTCGACCAGGGCGGCGCAGAAAAATTGCTCGGCGCCGGCGACATGCTCTACCTCTCCGGCGACATGCAGAAACCGGTGCGCCTCCAAAGCGCCTTCATCAGCGAAACGGAAGTAAAGAAAGTCGTCGATTTCATCGCCAAGAACAACGAGCCAGAACTGCCGGTCGACATCGGCGGCACGAGCGGCGGCGAATCTGCCGGCGGTAGCGGTAGTGGTTCGGGAGGCGGCTTCGATGACGCAGAAGAAGACGATGATATGTACGAGGCCGCGCGCCAAGCGGTGATCGAGAGCGGCAAAGCTTCGACCTCGTTCCTCCAGCGGCGGCTGGGCTTAGGCTACTCGCGCGCGGCGCGCATCATGGACCAGCTCGAGCAGCGCGGCGTGATCGGCCCCGCGAACGGCGCCAAGCCGCGCGACATACTTGAAAAATCCGGCGACTCCCCCGCCCTGCCCAGCGCAAGCGGCGAAGAAGAGGTAGTATGAACCCCGCATGCGCAGGTTTCTCTTGATCGTAGCGGCAGTGCTTATACTCTCCTACGGCCTTTTTGAGGCACGGCGGCTTATCGGCGGGCCGGAGATCACGATCGATTCGCCGTTGGACGGCACCGCTACCTCAACACAGCTTATAGCCATATCCGGCATCGCGCAGAATATCTCCTTTCTTACCGTCAACGATGCGCCCGCTTTTACCGACGAAAAAGGGCGTTTTATGGTTGAGCTGTCGTCACCCCCGGGATATGCTATATTCACAGTCGCAGCGACGGATCGCTTTGGGAGGCGCGCTTCTGCACAAGTTCACATTACTGTGCTAAATTATTGTCCCGTAAGCTAGGCAGCGCTATTTTAAATAAAAATCATATGGCATTCAAAGCGAAGGAAAAGAAGCCGGAGAAGACGCTCGGATCAAAAGACAGCGGTGCCGCCGCGATCGATGCCGCGATCCGCGAGATTAAGACGAAGTTCGGCGACGAGGCCATCATGAAGCTCGGCGAGGCACCCAGGGTCGACGTCGACGTTATACCTTCCGGATCGGTCGGCCTTGATTGGGCGTTGGGGATCGGCGGCTACCCGCGCGGCCGCATTATCGAAATCTTCGGTCCCGAGTCGTCCGGCAAGACGACACTCACGCTCCACGCGATCGCCGAGGCGCAGCGCAAAGGCGGCATCTGCGCGTTTATCGACGCCGAGCATGCCCTTGACCCCGAGTACGCCAAGCGCTTAGGCGTCAATATCCAAAACCTGCTCATCTCGCAGCCTGACACCGGCGAACAGGCGCTTGAGATCGTCGAGTCGCTCGTGCGCAGCGGCAAGATCGACCTTATCGTTGTCGACTCGGTCGCGGCGCTGACCCCCAAGGACGAGATCGAGGGCGAGATGGGTCAATCCCAGGTCGGCAAGCAAGCGCGCCTCATGTCCCAGGCGCTGCGCAAATTGACTGCCATTGTCGCGAAGTCGAAGACCATCGTCATTTTCATCAACCAGATCCGCATGCAGATCGGCGTCATGTTCGGCAACCCCGAGACGACGACCGGCGGCAAGGCGCTCAAGTTCTATACCTCGATCCGTCTCGACATCCGCCGTGTAGCGCAGATCAAAAAGGGCGAGGAAGTCGTTGGCGGCCGCCACCGGGTCAAGGTAGTCAAGAACAAGGTTGCCGCGCCCTTCCGTACGACCGAGTTCGACATCATGTACAGCGAGGGCATCTCGACTGAAGGCGAGTTACTCGCGCTCGGCGAGCGTTTGGGGCTGGTACAAAAAAGCGGGAGTTCCTACTCATTCGGCGACGAGAAGCTCGGCCGCGGCTACGACGCCAGCCGCACATATTTGAGAGAAAATAAGAAGGTTGCGAACGACCTTCTCAAAGCAATCCGCAAGGGACTCAGCAATCAGGCGCTAGGCAAAACCAGCGCGCCAGCCGGAGAAAGTCCTGACGAGGGAGACGAATAGCGACACAGCAGCGGTAGCCCCAACGGCGAGTGCAAGCTGGATAATCAGCGTCGTGCCGAGCACCGCGTAGAGCAGGTAGAAGGCAACGCCTGCGGGGCCGCTATGCGCGACGACAAGGATATTGAGGAACACGTGCGGCACCGAGGCGAAAGCGACGATACCCGCGAGGGAGAGTGTGAGCGCGTAGAGCCGCAGCGCTGTGGCGCTCACAAGTATGCGAGCGATGTAGATCACTCCGACCGTACCCATGACCCGTTCCTCAATGGTTCTCATAATGCTAAATGCTGGTTGATAACGCTTCAAACACTTTTTTGAACTCCTTCTTCGCACGATGGACGCGGGTTTTTATCGCTCCTACCGAGACGCCTTCCGCCTGAGCCATTTCCTCCTGCGACTTCCCCTCGAGGAAAAAGCCCGATAACGCCGCGGCAAATATGGGCGACATGCGCGAGAGGACCGACGCTACTTCGTCGCGGAACTCCTTCTTCTCAAATTGCCGCAAGTCCTTGTCGGGGATGAGCGCCCATATCTCTTCGTCGAGCTCCGCGACCCTGCTCCCCTCCCGCTTGCGCTTGGCATAGTGCGTGAGCGCCGTGTTGATAAGTATGCGATAGCTCCATGAGGAGAATGTCGCGCCCTCCACTATTCTAAACCTCTTAGCATTAAGGTAGATCTTGGTGAAGGCTTCTTGCACGATATCCTCGGCCGCGACCTCGTCATGCACGATACTCATGGCTTTGCGCAGGAAGGGCGCTTCGTACTTGCGCACCAGCCTCGCGAAGAGGCTGGGGTGCGCTAAGGACGCCGCGAGGATTGCCTCGTCGCTTTCCTCCGTCGTGTTATCTGCCTCCATGGAGAGATACTCCGTCATGAGCCAACTCTACACCACTCGGGGTGCAAATTCTATAACTCGATGCGACGCGGAGGGTTTCTGGACAAAAAAGCCTTTTGCGCTATACTCTTTTTACATCCCTCCGGGGGCATTTTTTATGGCAATGCTTGAATACAACGAAATCCTCCCCAAGAAAGTGATCCTTATGGATGGCGAGCCCTACGAAGTACTCGATGCGCACGTATTCCGCAAGCAACAGCGCAAGCCGGTCAACCAGACCAAGCTGCGCCATCTCATCACCGGCAAGGTGACTGAGCAGGCCTTCCATGTGTCTGAGAAGGCTGAGGAGGCCGATCTCTCGACCCGCGAGGTGAAATATCTCTACAGCAACCGCGGCGAGTGGTGGTTTAGCGACGCCAAGAATCCCGCGGATCGCTTCCAGCTCCCGGAGGATACCATTGGCCCGGCAGGACAATTCCTCAAGCCGAACAGTGTTCTTGAAGCGCTCGTGTTTGACGAAAAGATCATTGCCGTACGCGTACCAATCAAAGTCGAGCTCGTCGTCAAGGATGCGCCGCCGGCCGTACGCGGCAACACCGCGCAAGGCGGCAGCAAGCAAGTAACGCTCGAGACGGGCGCCGTCATCAACGCTCCCCTTTTCGTTAACGAAGGAGACATCTTGCGCATCAATACCGAACTGGGCACCTACGTCGAACGCGTCGATAAGAAATAAACTAATTACATACGCAAAGTGAAGGGCCGGAGATCAACTCCGGCCCCATTTCTTTTTGCTCGCAATGCTGAACCGCACCGCCAAGGCAGCACATAGCCCAGAACACAGCACAGGGACGCCCCATGCCCCTAGGCCGCTCATACCAGTGGTATGCGCGATAGTTGGCTCAATCGCGGGTGCGAAGAACCCTCCTACCAGAAGCCCAGGGATACCGCCGAAAAAAGCAACCACTATGCGCACAACACGCATATATCACCTCCATAGATCTCCTTACCGGAGAATACTCTCCGTATACAGATTCGGCAAGAGTTTAGCGAACGATGTACGGGAGGAGCGCCATGAAGCGCGCGCGCTTCACTGCCTCGGCAAGCGAGCGCTGGGCGTTCGATGAGAGGCCCGTGCGGCGGCGCGACATGATCTTGCCGTGCGGATTGAGGAACTTCTTGAGCGTCTCAAGGTCTTTATAATCGAGGGTCTGGATCTGAGCGCCCAGAAGCTGTGTTTCAGTCTTTTGCATAATTTCTTTTTGATGTTTCTAGGCAAGCCTAGAAGGGTATGTCGTCAGGATTAATGTCCTCTTGCGGGTAGTCGACAGTCTCTTCTTTCGGAGAAGATTGTGGAGCCTCCGCGTCATTGGAGCGCGTACCACCCTGGTTGCTGGAGCCGCCGCCCATGGAACTCCCGCGCGAGCCGAACTCCACGCGGTCGGCGACGATCTCGGTGCGGTACTGCTTGCCCTTCTCGGGGCTCTCCCAGCTGCGGGTCTGAATGCGGCCTTCGATAAGTGCCGAGCTCCCCTTCTTGAGGTACTGCGCGCAGGTCTCTGCCTGGCGGCCGAAGACGACGATGTTATGAAATTCCGCCTGCTCCTGTTTGTTGCCGTCTTTGTCGCGCCAGACGCGGTTGGTCGCAACGCCGAAGGAGCACACCTGCGCACCTGAAGGGAGCGCCCGGAGCTCGGGGTCGCGCGTGAGATTGCCGTAAATGATCGCCTTGTTCATAGGTTAAGCTACGAGCGCGTCGATGCTCTTGTTGAGATCTTCTTCGGAGACCTGTGCCGGGGCCTCGGGAGCGCTGGTGGGCTTCTTGATCGTCTCGCCTTCGAGGCGGTTGCTCGAGAACACCGCGCGGCGGGGCGCAGAAGCGTCTTCGCGGACAGTCTCGACTATCAGGTGGCGCAAGACCTCGCGATCAGCGCGGAGCGCCTCTGCGAGCGCCGGGATACCCTCGCGCTCTTCGACTGCGAATTTGATCCAGCCGAAGTAGCCTTCGGTGTACTTCTCGCGCTTGCCGGCATTGGCTCGCTCGATCGTATAAGCAAGCTGCATCTTGGCTGGGAATTGCTCATTGAGCACCTCCGCGCCCATTTTAGAAATCTGCATACGCACGCGCTCGACTACGTCGGCCACTTTGGCCTCCTCGACGGTCGGGAGCACATGGAAGGCCACCTCGTAGATATGACGGGTGTCCTTGGGGGCGATCGCTTGGGATGAGGCCTCTGCCGAGGCCTGCGACATTTCTGCCATGCGGGCACTATAGCACAGGCTTTCTGGCCGCGCAATGAAGCTAGATTTTGAAGAGCTTCTGGCTATTTTCTACGACCCGTTTGGCCATTTCTTCTTGGCTTAAGCCTTTTATTGAAGCGATTTTTGCGACGACATACTCGACGTAGGCCGGCTCGTTGCGCTTGCCTCTATAGGGCACGGGCGCGGCGAAGGGCGAGTCGGTTTCCGCAAGAATCTTCTCAAGCGGAGCGACGCGGATCGAGTCGTCGTACATGTCGGTATAGGTAACAGGCCCGGGGAACGACAAATAACAACCGAGGTCGAGGTATTTCTGCGCCAAATCTCCTGAAACCGTGCAGAAGTGAATAACAATCTCAAGTTTCTCTCCCCTACCCTTCTTGTACTCAGTGAGGATCTCGAGCATATCGTCGTGCGCGTTGCGACAGTGAATGATGAGGGGCTTTTCAACTCTTATCGCCAATTCAATTTGCGCCTCGAACCTTTTCTTCTGCGCCGCCTTCTCCTCCGGCGTACCACCAGCCCTAAAGTAATCGAGCCCGCACTCGCCTATCGCGATCACTTTAGGATGCCTGGCCAGCGCTTCAAACCCCACCGCATCAAACTCCTCATTGGGGTTGTCGTTGGGGTGGAGACCGACAGCAGCCCATAGAAAATCATGTGCTTCTGCTAGCTCAATAGCGCCCTTACTCGTCGCAAGGTCTACCCCAATAACAATCGCGCCCATTTCTTTAGCGCGCATGCGCGCAATAACTTCAGCACGGTCGGCATCGTACTGCGAGAGCTGCAAATGGCAGTGGGCATCAAAGAGCTTCATTAGTCTTTGGCTTCCCATTCTTTATAAAACTGTTTCAGAAAGTCTTCCATATATTGATGTCTGTGTTCAGCAATTCGTTTTGCAGTAGCAGTATTCATGCGGTCTTTCACAAGAAGAAGTTTTTCATAGAAATGGTTGATGGTTGATTCTGCTGGATGTTTGTAGTATTCCTCTCCTCCTTTACTAAGGTCTGGCTTTGCGTCTGGATCATACAAAGGCCTATGTTTTGAGCCGCCGTATGCAAATGTACGCGCAATACCTATTGCGCCAAGTGCATAAAGCCTGTCAGCGTCTTGTACAATCTTGCCTTCCAAAGAGGTCATATTATTTTGAGAAGCTGGTCCCTTATAAGATACGTTATGTACAATGCCCATTATCTTTTCGATCATGTCGCTCGGGATACCGCATTCGGCAAGAACACTCCTCGTTTTCTCTTCTCCCTCTTCCTCGCTGGCATGAAATTTATGGTCACCAATATCATGCGCTAGTGCCGCAAGCTCGATTAATTCTTTATCACCTCCCTCACTTTCGGCAATACGAAGAGCCATATCTCGTACCTGTTTGATGTGGTACCAATCATGCCCCGTCCCTTCTCCGCCAAGAAGTTCTTTTACTTTTGTTTCGAGTTTTGTAACCTGATTCTCCATCTAATCCTTTCGCTGGAAGAGGTTCTCAGGTTTCCTATTCTGAAGAACAGCCTCGATAATCTTCTTACTGGTACTAGGCATGACTGGTTCAATCATCTTGGCGATCAGTGCAACTTCTTTTACAAATTCAGTAATTATTTGTACTCCTAACTCTTTGTTTTCTTTCACAACCTTGAAAGGCTGCTTTGTTTGAATAGCCTGATCAAGATTCGAAATATGTATCCATATTAGGGCCATGTATAGCTGAATATCAAAATGCTCAATGGCATTTTTTAAAGAAGAGTCTTCGACCCTAAAAGTCGTATTTTCTGAATACACGCTCTTATCCAAATGTGTATTGGCTAATTGCATGATGCGCGCTACAAGATTACCCAATCCATTCGCAAGGTCGGCGTTGTAGGCTTCTTTAAAGTGCTCGCGGGTTATGTCGCCATCTTCGAACGGGGATATATGGCGCGCGAGGAAATAGCGCATTGCGTCGACGCCGTATTCCTGGAGCAGTTCCTCCGGGTCGATAACATTGCCGAGGCTCTTACTCATCTTCTTGCCGCCCGAGGTGATGAAGCCGTGCACGAGGATCGTACGCGGGAGCGGGAGGTTAGCCGAGAGGAGCATGCCGGGCCAGATTGCCGCATGGAAGCGCAAGATGTCTTTGCCGATCACATGCATACGTTCACCATCTTTCTGCCAGAACTTTTGATACAATGCTTCATCGCGGCCGTAGCCGAGCGCGGTGATGTAGTTGGCGAGCGCATCGCACCAGACGTACATAACCTGGCTGTCGTCGCCCGGCACCGGGATGCCGAGGCCTTTGGGCCAGTCGGCCTTGCGCGGGCGCGAGAAGCTCACGTCTTCTAGACCCGAATCAAGTAGGGAGAGAATCTCATGCTTGCGGGTCTCGGGGATGATGCGTAATTCGCCTGACGTGATCTTTTCTTTAATCGGCTGCGTATATTTAGAAAGCTTGAAGAAATAATTCTCCTCTTTAATTAGTTCGGGCACGGTACCGTGATCGGGGCATTTGCCGTCGACCAAGTCCTTCTCGGTAATAAACGCTTCGTGGCCGACGCAGTAGAGGCCCTCGTACTCTTTCTTATAAATATCGCCGGCGTCTACAAGCCGCTTCCAAAGCGCCTGGGCGCCGGGCCAGTGCACCTTCTCGTCGGTCGTGCGGATGAACTGATCGTACGAGATGCCAAGCTCGCTGAAGAGGTTTTTGAAATTGCCGACGATCTCATCGAGAAATTCGAGAGGTTCCTTTCCCGCCTTGCGCGCGGCGTCCACCATCTTCTGCGTGTTCTCGTCGGAGCCCGTGAGGAAATACGTCTCCTTCCCCATGAGCCTCTGGTAGCGCACAATTATATCGGAAAGCGTTGTCGTATACGCGTGCCCCATGTGGAGCTTCGCGTTGGGATAGAAAATAGGCGTCGTGAGGTAAAAGGTGTTCTTGTCGGCCATATCCTCAACCTACTGCGCGGCCGCCTCCTGCGCAAGGCGCTGCTTGGCGATAGCGCGGGTCTTTTCGCGGTCGACGTCGGAGACGAACTCTTGTATCGCCGCTGCGAGCGGCACCGAAAGGAGCACGCCGAGGAAGCCGAAGAGCTTGAAGCCGATGAGAAGCGAGAGGATGACCATGAGCGGCGGCACGCCAACCACCTTCTTCACGACGACCGGGTAGATGAGATGCGCCTCGAACTGCTGCACGAGGACGAAGAGCCCGAACACGAGGAGCGCCATCGTGAGCCCGCCCGCGCCGAATGCGAGCGTAATAGCCGGGATCGCCGCGAGTATCTGCCCGAAGACCGGGATGAGCTCGAAGACCGCCGCGATAAGCGCGAGCAGCAAGGCGTACGGTACGCCGAGGATCATGAGGCCGAGGTAGAGGAGGACACCGACGATGAGCGCCAGGATAATCTGCCCCTGCATCCACTTGCCGATCTTCTCCTGGCTGCGCTTCCAGAGATGAAGCACATAGGCTTGTTCGCTGATCGGCGTCACGACGCGCAGGAAGTCGTCGACGCCGGTCTCCTGGACGGAAAAATAAAACGAGAAGACGACGATAAGGATAAATGACGTGACGCCGCCGAAGACGGCGGAGATGGTGGTGAATGCCCCGCCCGTAGTGTCGGCAAGCGCCTGGGAGATGTTTTGAAGCAGTTGCGCCGAAGAGATGGTGTCGGCAACGCTTCCCCACGGGAGTAACCCGTGCGTCGCGTCGGAGATATTGAGGTTGGTGAGCGTATCGGGAAGCTTGGTAAGGAATGCCGCGGTGTCGCTGAGGATGGGCGGGATGAAGAAGAAGAGAATACCGAAGAATATCGCCGCGACGATGACGTAAATCGTCACGACGCCGAGGAGCCGCGGCACTCCGCGGCGCGTGAAGGCATGCACGCCCGGTTCCATCGCCGAGGCGATGACGACCGCGGTCAGCACGATGATAACGAGGTCGCGCAAGTAATAGAGCATCCACGCGAGAGCGATGGCGAGCAGAGCCATAAAGATGCTCGAAGGGCTGATAGTGACGGAGAAGTTCTTCATCTCCTTCATCTTACACCCGGATACGGGGTAGCAGAAGTGAAGGAAGGTCGGCAACGGCGACGCGCTTTTGCTCGCCCGTGTCGCGGTCGCGCAGGGTTACCGTGTCTTTGAGCTCCGGTTTTTCGCCAAGCGTGTCGAAGTCGATGGTGACGCACCACGGCGTGCCTATTTCGTCCTGCCGGCGGTAGCGCTTGCCGACGTTGCCGTTGTCGTCCCATGCGACCTGCGGAATTTCTTTTTTGAGCATTTGGTAAACTTCGCGGGCTTTGGCCACAAGCTCGGGCTTGTTCTTAAGCAATGGGAATACAGCAGCTTTAATAGGTGCAACTTTAGGATCGAATTTAAGATACGTGCGCCTCTCGCCGCCGAGATCATCTTCGGTATACGCAGACGAGAGCACCGCGAGCACCGTGCGGTCGACACCAAGTGAAGGCTCGATCACGTGCGGGACAAATGCCTCCTCGCCTTCGGGCGCGTATTTGAGATTTTGCCCCGAGGCGATCTCGTGCGCCTTGAGGTCGAAGTCGGTGCGGTACGCCAAGCCATACAGCTCCTTGCGGCCGAATGGGAAATCAAACTCAAAGTCGATTGTGCGCTTGGAGTAGTGCGCGCGGTCTGCCTCGGCAACTTCGAGCTCGTGCACGGCGTCCTTTTTGATGCCAATAGCGGAAATAAAATTATGGACGACTGTGCGCCACTCTTCAAACTTCCCTTCCCACTCGCCGGGACGCACGAAATACTCGACTTCCATTTGCTCGAACTCGCGCGAGCGGAAGACGAAGTCGCGCGGTGCGATCTCGTTGCGAAACGCTTTGCCGATCTGCCCCAGGCCAAACGGGAGTTTGGGGTGGAAGCTATCGACAACGTTCTTGAAATTGACGAACATCCCGCCTGCCGTCTCAGGCCGGAGATACGAGACGCTCGCCTCGTCCTCGGTGGCGCCGATATGCGTCTTGAACATCATGTTGAACTGGCGGACTTCGCCGAACTCGCCGCCGCATTCGGGGCATTTGTCCCCTACCTGATCAGCTCGGAAGCGGCGCTTGCATTTCTTACACTCAACCAATGGATCGGAAAATCCCGCCACATGGCCGCTCGCTTCCCAGACTTTGGAGCTCATAAGGATTGCCGCGTCGATACCGTACATGTCGTCGCGCAAATCGACGAACATCTTCCACCAAATACTCTTGATATTGTTCTTGAGCGCCACACCAAGCGGCCCGTAATCCCATGTGCCGGCGAGGCCGCCGTAGATTTCTGATCCTTGATACACGAAGCCGCGGCGCTTCGAGAGCGAGACAATCTTCTCCATCACATCCGGCTGCGCATCTCCTTTTGCCATACCCTCTTTCTACTGTTTTGCCTGCACCGTGTCCATACCCGAGCCGATATCGCTCGCCGCCGTGGTTGGCGCGTTAGCCGAAGCCTGCACCTGCACTTGCGCGTAGCGGTCGAGCCCGGTGACCGTGATCGGCCCCGTAAGCGCGGGCGCAGTGCCCACTTGCGATGCGCTCGGGATAAGCATGACTTGGAAGTACACCTGATCGGCTGAGTCGGTATAGCCGACGCCCGCCTTAACGTCGCCGACCGGCCACGTCACCGTGCGGCTGCCGGAGTCGTAGGTGATGCCGCTTGAAGGCGTGGCGGTAATAAAGTTTACATAAGGCGGAAGTGTCGTCTTAACGCTCGTGTTCGCGATCGAGTTGGCGGAGTTCTTCAGCGTCAGCCCGATCGTGTACGAGGAGCCTTGTTCGGCGCGCGGCGGCGTAGGGCCAGTATTGATAAACGGCCCGGTCGTACGGCTCGACTGCGCAGCCAGCGTAAGCTCAGAGGCGAGCACGATCTTGGCGGTCGCCGCCGACGACACGTCGCCCGAAGCCCCATTGTCGCCCTGGCGCACGGCGTGCACGGTGAGGTTGAGTGTAATCGTAGGGTTGGTAATAAGCGTGTTCTGCGCCGCCGGCGGGAGCGTCGAAAAGGAGAACGGGAAGGAACCCATCGCGCCTGGGGCCACCGAAGCGAGCGCGGGGTTTTGATCCTTGCTCCAGATGATCGTGGTGTTGCTTGACTGATAGAAGCCGCTTCCGGCGCTGATGGAATTACGGTCGACCGAAGGCCCGCTGAAAGAGAGATCGAGCTCGAGGTCGGAGATTGAATCGCTCAAATTGTTCTGCCAGTCGACTTCTCCCTGGAGCTGCTGCCCCGCCGACACGACGATATTCTGCCCAGTTTTGCCGCCCACCGATATCGAGCCCGACACGAACGGCTGCTCGACCGACACCGTCTGCGGCAGCGTCAGGAACGGCACGTCTACCTGCGTGTCCGTCGGGTCGGAATTGGAGCCGACGAGAAAACGGAAGACGCGTTGGTCGCCGTCCGAGGCGTCGATGGTGCCGGTGAGATGGATCGTCTGGGTGGCGCCCGGCTGCATCGTACCGAGCCGCCAGAAGGTGCCGCCCGCGGTCGCTGAGGGCTGCGAGCTCGCAAGCGTGAATCCGAATGGGTATTGCGCGCCGACGACGACGTTATTGACCGCCGCTGCCGCGTTGGAGCGCACGGTGATGTCTGCGGAGAATTGATCTCCCGCCACTACCTGCGAAGGCATCGAGACCGAAAGCGATACCGGCGCCGAACCGATCGTAAAGTCGGCCTGGCCGTCCTTCTCGAAGACCGCATTGGAGCCCGAGACGCTGTAGTCGAGCCGCGCGGTGACGCTCGCCTGCGCGCCTTCTTGGCCGTAGAAGAGCGCGCTTACCGTGCGCCTGATCTGCTGGCCCGACTTGATGGTGCCGATCGAGACCTGATCGTGCGAAAGCGAGACGGTGGGATCCGCGGCGCTGCGCGTGCCGTCGGGATAATCGATATTTAGGTCAGAGAGCAGGAGGTCGGTCGTATTGCGGTTGGTGATGATGATCTCGAAGGTTGTCGCCTTGCCGCCGTCGACGAGCGAAGGCATCTCGACCTCGACATCGATATTTTGCGGCGACGTGGTATTGAACCCGTTGAAAAAGAGCGTTGCGGCAATGCCGGTCGCAAGCACGAAAAAGAGCGCCGAGCCGATAAAGAATTTGGTCGCAAGCGACATGCGTTTCTTTGGTTCGCGAGACATAAGCGTGGGCGGAGGTGGCTGCGGTGCCGCAGGCGCCGGAGCTCCGGTATCCGCAGGCAAGGCAGACGCAGGCGCATCCTCGCTCCAGGACTTGGGGGGATGGACCTCGTTTTGCATGAGCGGCGTGCGGTCCTCGGTATGTTCCGCAGGGGCGCCGCGCGCGTAGAGGCGGCGCTTCAGGCCCTCGACGCTGCCACTGTCCTCTTTCGCCATAAAGAGAAGTATACCATCGCTAGAGACCGGTTGCGGAGAGGGAGTCGCTGATCGCTTTGGCAAGCAATGCGCGGGAGCGCTCCACTTCCTGTATAAGCTCGAGCGAGAAGAAATCCCGCTCGATAAAGGGCGCGAGCTCGGGCGTTTGCGGCAGATAGCCCAGATGAGAGAGCACGCGCAGCACGAGCACCGTCTCGATATGCGGCAGCGCCTCTGGCGCTGCCGCAGCAAGAGCGCGCAGCCCTTCGCGTATTGTTGCATAGAGCGGCTCACTTTTCTCCTCGCCGTGGACGAGGCGCAGGAGGAGGCGCGCCGCGCGGCCAACCGCGCGGCGCGATGCGAGCGTTGTGGCAGAGCCGACAAGATGTGAAGCGCCTTGCGCGCCGACAAGCTTCCACTCGCGCTT
>DASZRD010000002.1:0-5832 GCA_035549255.1 Minisyncoccota bacterium
GTCGAATTGGCGAGGGTAATTGTCGTCGTGCCCGCCATGAATGCGACATACCAATTGCTCGAGGTCGCCACATGCGCGAGCTCGAGAAGCTTCGTGTCATACGCAACTTTGTCGAGCGGCGGGATCGTCGGCACCACGACGCCCGGGGTCGAGGTCGCGGTGTCGGAGTACGTCACCGTAAGAAGCCCAGGTAATGCCGCATAAGCAAAGACAAAAGCCGCGCCCAGCACCAATGCGGACGCGCCTATAATGAGAAAAATATTTTTAATTGAGTGAGCCGAGGCCTTCTTTGCGGTCATGCAAGCTAGCGTGCGCGAGCGTATCAGCGTTCTCTACGAAGGGTCGATGCGCGGAGCGCTTGCCGTCGCGCGCGAGGGCCTGCGTGCGCAGGAGGAAGCCCATGAGCGCCACCAGGAGTCCGGAAACGGCGAAGATGATCGAGAGCCACGGGTGGAACGGCACCCCCAACTGGGTTGCGACGACGAGCCAGACACCGAGTACTATGACAAATGTTTCCTTCGACATGCACACATTTTACTGCCCTTCTACGATAACCACAAATTCCCCACGCTGTTTATTACTGTCGGCGGCGACCCGGGCTGACACCGCCGACGCCGAGCCCACAATGGACTCTTCATAGAGCTTGGTCAGCTCGCGGAAGACGCCTATGCGGCGCTCCGGCGGAAGCAGTTTGGCGAGCGCCTCGAGGGTCTTCCCGATGCGGTGCGGCGATTCGTACATGACGCTGGCACGCTCGCTCCCCGCAATTTCCTTAAATATCGTTTCGCGGCCCTTTTTAAGGGGTAAAAAGCCGTAAAAAGTGAAAGATGCCGCGCGGAGGCCCGCTATCGAAAGCGCCGCCGGGAGGGCCGAGGCGCCGGGGATTGCCTCGATAGCTGCCTCCGGAACCCGCTCGCGCACGACCGAGAGGAGCTCCTGCCCCGGGTCGGAGACCCCCGGCGTGCCCGCATCGGAGACGAGCACCACGTGCTTGCCCTCCTCAAGCAAGCTAACGATTTTCTCAAAACCTTTCGGGCCGCTGTTGGCGTGGAAGGCAACTGTCGGCGTATGGATGTCGTAATGCGCCAGGAGCTTCTTAGTGACCCGCGTGTCCTCGCAGGCGATCACGTCCGCCTCCTTAAGCACGCGGAGGGCGCGGAGCGTAACGTCTTCAAGGTTGCCGATCGGGGTCGCGACGACAGAAAGCTTTGACATAAATGAAATTATATCACGAAATATTGACTTTTTCAAATCCCGCCGGTATTGTACGGGAGGATTCGAACACAAACACACATTAGGAGAGTCAGCATGCTCGATACTGCAGAGCGCTACCGGCATGTCGCTGGCGCTGTTTACCAGGTTCACCAAGGGCCGGTCTATCTGGTTGCGCTTGGCCCTGATTACGAGGGCAAGGCGCAGGACTGGTCATTCAGACACTTGAGCCGCCCGGAAAATGCTCAGGCCGACTCCGCGCTTACGCGGCACTTGCCGGCAATCGCGCGGCAGATGGGCGTGCACGATATCTTCGTGCCCTCCCCGGTCAAATCCAACACGGTTGTCACCCGGCCCTCCGAGCTCCGCTCGAAGATCGCCTTCGGCGAGCGAGAGGGCTGGCCGGTCACCGTCTGGCGGGGCGTTGAGGCGGACGCGATCATCCTCAAGCCCGGAGAGACGACAGCGATCAGCGTGGGCGGCTGCGAGTATATTACGGTGCTTCACGAACCCAGCTCTACGCTGGGCGTGGCGCACGGCAGCCGTTCGTCGCTCATCGACGAAGGCCGCCTGCTCGGGAGACCGCCACGGCGCTACGAAAGCGTCGTGGTGTCGCTACTCGCAGCCATGGGTATCTCGATGGAACGGGCGCACGAGGCGAGGGTGACGATCTTTTTTCCGATCCCTGCCAAACGCTTCGAGCATTCGTGGGACCATCCTGAGTTCGGCGCCCGCAACGAGAACCGCAGCCGGTTTCTCTATGAGAGCTACGGCGAGGCAGTGGTACCGGGGTGGAAGAACGAAGAGACCCGGCGCCGCGGCCGCATCGACCTGGGCGAGGTCGCTGTCGCCCAGTTCGCCCAGATGGGCGTCCCGGAAAACGCGATCGACATCGTGAAGGCTCCGGAGCGCAACTGGGCGGACACCCGGGGCTCGCAGGCCCACCTGCGGAACCTCGTCCTGATACGCTACAGTTAAGGTCCTATATTGTCGCGGCCGCCGGGAATCCCGGCGGCCGCTTTACCTTTTCAACACGCGAGATGCTAGTATGGTTTCATTCCGTATGGATGGCAACAAAGCCCATTTTATAGGCATCGGCGGCGTCGGCATGGCGGCTACGGCCAAGCTGCTCAAGGACGCGGGCTGGGAGGTGACCGGCTCGGACGAGGAGGTCTACCCCCCTATTTCTGACTTCCTTGCGACAGAGGGGTTCATCTATCAAACGCCCTACAAGGCCGAAAATATTCCGCCGGACGCGGACCTTATCGTCATCGGCAAGAATGCTAAGCTCATACCCGAGACTAATGCGGAAGTGAAGGCGGCATACCAGAGCGGCAAGCGCATACGCTCCTTCCCCGAAGTCTTGGGGGAACTTTCGGCGCAACAGCAGGCGGTTGTGGTAGCGGGGAGCTACGGCAAGTCGACCTCGACCGCGCTCATGGCGCATGTCCTGCAGGAATCCGGGCTCGACCCGTCGTACTTTATCGGTGCGATCCCCTACACTCCTGCCGCCAATGCGCACATGGGCAAGGGCGGCGTGTTCGTGCTCGAGGGCGACGAATATCCGGCATCCAATACCGATCCGCGCAGCAAGTTCCTCCTCATGCGACCAGCGCACGTGCTCATAACGCCGCTCGCGCACGACCACTTTAATATCTTTCCTACGCCCGAGGATTATCTCAAGCCGTTTAGCGAGCTCGCGGCACTCGTGCCGCAGGACGGAGCGCTCGTCATCTCTACCGCCGGGAGCCTAAGCAAGCAGTTTATCGCATCACTTGCGCGCGCTGCGATCACCTACGGCGTGCACGAGGGGGACTTCCACGCCGCTGACATCGCATGGGGAGAGACAACAGCCTTTTCGCTCATGCGGGGCAGCGAAAAAATCGCAGAACTTACAACAAACCTCCTTGGCGAGCATAATATCGAGAATATCGTCGGCGTCGGGGCGTTTCTCTTCACCCGCGCGCTGGTGACGCCGGAGCAGCTGAGGAACGCAGTCGCAAGCTTCAGGGGCATACGCCGCAGGCTCGACAAAAAATCCGATCGTACGTCGATACCGGTCTACGAAGGATTCGGCTCTTCGTATGACAAATTAAAGAGCGCGATCGCCGCAATGAAGCTCCACTTCCCCGACCGCCGGCTCGTGGTCGTCTTCGAGCCCAACACGATCGCCTGGCGCAGCCGCGCGGCGCTCGCGCAATACGACGATGCCTTCCGGGGCGCCGGCAAGGCGATCATCTTCAACCCGCCGCACGACGGCAAGGCTACGGAACTTTCGCTTGAAGATATCGTCGCGCACGTGCAGAGCGCCGGTACCGAGACCGTAGGCGTTGATTCCGCCGAGATGGCCCTCTCGGCAGTGGCGAACGGCCTCAATGATGACGACGCCGTGCTCATATCCTCCTCCGGCGCCATGGGCGGATTGCCCGAGTCGATTCCCGCCCTTCTCGAGAAGAAATTCCCCGCATGAACATAGTCGATACCCCGATACCGGATTTCGACATCTACATCGGCAAGCCGGGCACCGTGTACGCCAAGCGCGGAGCCCACGACTCGCTCGCGAGCATCTACGAGCAGGGCTATCTGCCCTACTCGGGCACCGCGGGACTTCAGAATATCTTTTATACTGCGCGCAGCGTGCGGATCGCACTCGAAGAATTCTCGCTTTCGAGCGAGAACCGCCGCATTGCGAGGAAATTTGACGGGACATTCACGAAAGAAAGAATCCCTTTCTCCGCATTCATGCCCGACGAAAGCTTCTGGGATTTTTGCCTATCCTATTTCGCAACGAAGCATGGCCCGCGTGCCATGCCGCGCGCGCGGCTGGAGACTATTATGCACAGCTCACTTATTACTGCGATCGTTGCATACCGGAAGGATGCCGACGTTGCTGCGTATGTTTTGGAGGTAGAAGACGGCGCAATGGGGCACTTCTGGTTCTCCTTCTACGACCTCGCGTATGCGCGGCAATCCCTGGGTATGTGGCTCATGCTCGACAACCTGCGCGACGCACAGGCGCGCGGGCTTGCGCACTACTACCTCGGCACCGTTTACGGCGACAAAGCATTCTACAAATTAAACTTCGCGCCCGCCGAGTGGTGGGACGAGAGCCATTGGAGCCGCGATATCGAGCGGCTCAAGCACTCATGACTAAATAATAGACATACGCCATCCTGGCCTGAGTGGGCATGGGGAGACTCGAACTCCCAACCCTTGCGGGATAGGCCTCTGAGACGTGAGCCGTTCTGAACTGAGTGGGCATGGGGAGACTCGAACTCCCAAGGGTTACCCCATACGCTTCTGAGACGTACGCGTATACCAATTCCGCCACATGCCCACTCAAATCAGAACAAATTAAATAGTCCAGTTTCGCTCTACCCGTGCCTTCAGGTATAGCGCAGTTTGCGACTTTAGACAAAAAGAAATGGGGAGCTCAGTGGTCAGCTGAGCTCCCCTGCTACTGCCGTTGGAAGGTCAGCAAGCAATGCGTCGACACTTTGGAATGCGCCGAACAAAAACACTCTACGGCAAATTGCAAATATTTCAATATGTGGATAAAGAAAATCGTCGTGTCTTGTGCGGGCGCTAGGGATCGAACCTAGGACCTTTCGAGTATCAGTCGAATGCTCTACCAACTGAGCTACGCCCGCATGTGCACAAAATACTAGCAGAAATGGGGGCCTAATGCTACTATCCGCTGGTGCCCGCAGGCCGCGGGCATCTACGGCAACACTCTGGAGGAGAGTCGTAATGAAAAAGTCGAAAGGCAAAGGAAAGCACGGCCATCGCCCGGCCAAGAGCCAGTATCGCCGCCTGCGGCGCAAGGACGAGCGCGAGATGCGTCTCGCGGCGCTCAGCTTCAGCCGGCGAGGGCTCTACCCAAGCTTCGCTTTCACGTAACCGTTCGACTCCGGCGCGTCCCTTTGGGGACGCGCCTTTCCTTGTATCAGATACAAGGAAACCGCCCGCGCTTAAAGCGCGGGCGGGCAGCATGCAAAAACCGGATGAGCACCTCCGCAAGAGCTACGGCGGATGAAAATTGCCGAAAGGAACCGAGGGTTTGATGATGACATGATGCGTCATCGTTCACGCTCCCTTGTGCAGAGTGGAGAGGTTGGTCAGTACAGGCCCGTTCGTTCGGCCGGCTCTCTCCTCCTTTCCCACGCCAACCATAGCACCAGATACATCAATTGCAAAGCATCGCGGCGGTGCATAACGCAAAAGCGCCCACTCAAGGGCGCTTTTGCGAACATTGAATAGTGATCACACCAAGCAAGGAAACAATATTTCTCTTGTTCCGTCTTTGGTACCCATTTTCCAGCGTTGTACTCCAACGCGTACTCTGTAGGTATCGAGTAGTCCTAATGCCATGGACCAAAGCCTGTCTCGACTTGCGTCGAGCCAAGGCGGGCAAATGCAGTTTAGAGTCAGCATCATCACTCCCGTCTCTTGCGAGACGTATCGCCGTTACAGTTCTGTCCTCGTACGAGGGGCAGAACGTCAATCAGTTGAATCATTCCACGAGCAGCTTCCGCTACCCGTGCCTTGTTACGACTTACTCCCTGTCACCGAGCTTACCGTGATCCGCGTAAAGCGAACTTCGGGTGCTCCCGGCTCCCT
>DASZRD010000003.1:0-13502 GCA_035549255.1 Minisyncoccota bacterium
ATCTAAATAATCCTGAATTAATTCCGGCGTCTTCAGTCGCTCAAAGATACGAGCCTCCGCAGGGGAGAGAAGGGCTCGAACTTGATCCCGGTACCGCATACGTACCAGTCATTGTACCAGCGGGGTTGCGATAGCCTAAGTGTCGCACAATATATCTTTTACGACCTATATATACCTAGAGAACCCTTTGAATCGGGCCAACCCCTTCCCCGGGCTTAAAAATAAAAGCTGCCCAAGTTGGGCAGCTTTACTATCGTTGAGTTAGGAGTTCCGTCGAGCTTCCCTTGCTTTCTTTCTGACTCGCTGGATAAGAGGCAGAACGCCCTCCCGAATCTGCGGATTGGGAAAAGCTTCTTCAGCTGCAGCGGGATTGGCCAAGAGTCTCTTCAGACTCTCCTCGATTTCATCGTCGCGTTTCTCCTGCTCCTCGTAGAAGCGCTTAGATTCTTTCTGTGCAAGTTCGTCGAAGTCGATGCCAACTTGCCCTGCCGCTTCATCCAGGAATTTAGCGATGTCACGCTTGAAGAGCCCCCAGTCTACCTGAGTCAGGATGCAGCGGGTCGAACCTTTACCCTTGAGTCGAACCTTTACCCTTGATGGGATGCTTCGGAAGGAGAACTCGCCGACCCAGGTATTGTCTTCGCCTTTCTTGAGGATGTACTGAATCTCATGCGTCTTGTAGTGCTTGGTGAACTGGAGATCGGTATCGGTAAGAGTGATGTCGCGAAGTTCCGAGCGACCGAATTCATCGCTCATAGCGCCTACCAATTCCTTGCGCTCGTCGTGGTCGCGATGGAAGATAGCGCCCGCATACATGGAAGTGATAAGCCCCTCGCGAACGATCGGCGTCAGACCTTCATCACCCACAAAAGCAGTATCAAACCAGGTCTGCTGCTGGTAAAAAAACCCTGGATAAGAAAGTACTTCACGATGTGCCTCCGATGTTGATATTCTCATTCCGAGAGGATTCTACCCCAAATATAATAAAAAGGAAGCTGAAAATCTTGCCCAAAAGAGGGGAGCCACTTCCCTACTTAGAACGCAAAAACCGCCCACCGAAAGGTGGGCGGTTTTTGGTTATTAGTACTTACGGATTACTTATTGATCGCGAGCTGGGATTGGCTGGACTGGAGGTCCTTGTACGCCTGGCTCTTGCTCCAGCAGCTCTTCGAGGCATTCCAGGGAGCGAGGCCTTGCTTCTCATACAGGTACTTCGCGTATGCGAGGTTGCCCTGGATGGTAGTCGGGTCGAGCCCGAGCTCCTCGGCCGTGTCGGCGTGAACCGAGGCCATGATCTGCATGATGCCGATCGCGGAGCTGTTGGCGTTCTTGAGCACGTTGCCGTTCTTGTCGAACTGGCGGAACTGCGACTCGCAGCTCGCGACCTCGGCAAGAATGGGTTCATCCGCAAAGTACTGGCGCACATACTGCTCGACCGTTTGCACCTGAGGCATCGGAGCCTGAAGCGCGGGCAGCTGGGCCGGAGTGACGTTGAGGATGGCCGAGATGCCGAGAGCGATAGTAGCGGTAAGGTTCATAGGTTGGGCGAACGGTGAACGGAGCACAAGGTTACGCACCGGGGAATAAAAAAGCCCCGGGCTCGACATCGCGCCGGAGATAAGATAATGGTAGCATACTTTTGTCAATAGGGTCAATAGGGGGTACTTGACAAGAAATATCCCTACCCCATGAAATCCAAAATACCTTGCAAAATAAGGCTTTTGACTAAAGAAAGGGCATGTTTTCAGCTGATTTTCAGCTTGCGCCTCATTCTGTGATATAACCAGGGAGGACTAGCGGTTTTCACCCACTCTAATGGGAGTAGAACCATCGTGCATAAGACCTTTCTTATTGCTGCCGCATTCGCGGCGGTTGTCCCAACAGGCCGCGCGCCCCTCGCTGACCAGATGATCGATGCCCGCGGAGCCGTGCTTCAATGCACCTCTCCCGAGGCCAAGGACGCCTATGCCAGTTATCTTGGCGAGGTAAGCGCCACCCTGCAGATCCCGATCGACCAACTCGACGTCAGCGGCCCGTACGGCGCCGTCACGCTTGCCGCCTTCAACCAGATGCAGGCCCAATTGAAGGCGCCGGGCACCTGCTCGAGAACATTCCCGCAAGGCCTCATAGGCTAACCGGCTCAAACCGTACAGACACGAGTAAGCCCCGCCGGTCATGCCGGCGGGGCGTTTTGTTGAAGGGACTTACCCTTCGGTCGGCTCAAGGATGAGCTTGGAGAGCGCTATGGCGGCAGACTTGTAGAGCCCCATCATGTGATGCTCCTTCAGCCATTTCGTGATCAGCTCGTCACCGATCACGATCTCACGCATCCTGCTCTCGCGCCGATCCACGTGTCCCGGACCAAAGAGGCTGGGCAAACCGAGAGCACCCGCTTTCTCGGTGCGCTTGGCGTAGAGATACTTCTCGAGCTCCGGCGGATGTGCATTCTGGATCCAGTGAGCTGCGAAAATGTTACCCTTTTCGGGTTTGACTTGGATCCCCTCTGCTTCGAACATCATGATCTGTGCGACCTGGATATACTGATGGACCGGCAGAGTAATTTGCTCTGTACTGGCCAAGATACCGACTCCCATCGCACCGATAAGATGCTCACCCGCGAGCACGCCCATGCGGACGTAATCATTACTGTGGTAGGTCGTCTCGGTCAGGGCATGCCTGAAGGGAGTGCTTGCCTGAAAGTGAAGGAGGACGAATTCTCCCTTTTTCCCCGCCAGTTCCCGCTCGAACGCGCGAGCGCTATCCTCGAACAGCGCGTCGAAGCCGTAGAGGGAAAGGACGAGGTCGCGCAGGCGGTCGCCGGTCGACTCGCCCGCATTGATCCTCCTTCGCAGATTCTCGATAAGATTGCTGATGTTTTGGCCCTTGGCCTCCAACTCCTGCCTATGCTGCTCGAGCAAAGCCGTGCGAGCCTTGTCGGCATCCTCAAGAAGCGTGAAGACATCGCTCGGCGGCATCCGATCCAAGATATCGCTGCCCATGGATATTCCTCCTATGTAAGAGCGCCTGGAGTTACCCTATCAAACACGCGGGAAAAGACAAATGATGCAAAATGCGGTAGGTTAGAGAGACTTTCGGGCCGTAGTATACCGGCAGTACACATGCATGGGGTGCATGTAGACCGGGTTCAATTCCCGGCGGCCCGACCAATGTTTTATGAAAAGAAAACCGTCACGCCGACAAGCGTGACGGGCTGAGATAGCATATCCATCGAGCTCTATGCCCGCTGGAGCTGCGCAGCGGTAGGAGTAATCGGAAACTCTTTCGGCTGGGAAATCGGGCCGGGAACGAAGGTAACCGCGATTCGGCCATACATCCACGGCCATAAGGAGCTTCCCACGCTCTGGCAATGTGCCGTGACTTGGCCGCACGCCGGATTGCGACATACTGCCATTGGCACCGACGCTTCTGCGGCAAAGCCCCGTTGCTGCACCGCAATTGGTCCGTCTGTGCGAACGACAGGATGGCCGCATTTCAAGCATGAGGAGCGCATATCAACTATTTCTTTCATTGATACATCCTTCCCTTTTTGATACTACCTATTTCCGACCCTACCAGGGAATGTCGTATTTTTCAAACTCGGGGAGGAGCTTCTTGCCGTACAGCAGCCGTGAGATGACCTCCGCGTGCGACTTGGCACCCGTGAGGCCGTTGTGCGGGGTGGGCTCCTCGGGGATGCCGCAATAGACCAGGATCGCGTCGAGGTCGAGGCCGGAGTGCTTTTTGCCCTCTTTAAGCGGGGGAGTGACTCCCCTCTTGACCATATGCATGTAGCACAAGGTGTGCGTGTCGATCGTGCGATGGGCGAAGGGCCACTCGGTATGCCCCGCGCGCAGCGCCGCGTTACGCAAAAAGTCGCGGTCGAAGGAGACGTTCTGCCCCGCAAAGGTCTGCTCAGGGGCCTGAGTAGCCCACGTAATGAATTGATGCACTAGCTCCCCTTCTGTCATCTTGCTGGGGTCGGTTGCCTGCTCGCGCGTGTAGCCATTAACCGCCAGCGCCTCGTCCTCGATCTTGGCGCCCTCCCACGCGCGGCACTCGAGGTAGAGCTGGCGCGCGGGGTTGGCGAGGTCAATCGCCCCGACACTCAATATTGAATGAATATGCGCCTCGGTACCGGAAGACTCTACATCAACAGCGATCATGACTCTATGTTACAGCTCCCCGAGCATTTCGCGAAGTTTATCTTCAACCCGCAGCAAGAAAGCGTGCACTTTTGGATATTTAACGGTGCGTCGATGGCCCTCTTCGCGTAAGCTTGGGAAAAGGATAAAAAGAAGCACCGCGCCCGCAGCAAGGAAGAGAAGCCCTTGGAGGAACGGGAGCACAAGCCCGATAATGCCAAGCACTATAAGGAGAATTGCGACGATAAATATGAGTGCTCTTTTTGTCTGGCGCATCATACGGGTTACTGATTCTCTCCGGGTGCCGGGTGGATCGTGAGGCCGGTATGGGCGCCCTGGAGCGCCGAGAGCCTCCCCAGGCCAAAGGCCGCAATCCCAACCAAGATCACAATTGCCGGGATTATCAAGAAGTCGAGGTATTGCTTGCCTTTTAGCCTCATATCTGCTATCATATAGACGCTCTAACCATACCATATAGCGTGCTGAAGCACGATATAATCGTCGTTTCGTTCGCAAATAAACAAGTTTATTTTCTCTCTTCACTAGATTATGGCACATAAGAAAGCAGGCGGCACCGCCAAAAACCTAACCGATTCCAAGCCGAAGTACCTCGGCGTGAAGCTCTATGCCGGCGAGACCGCCAAACAGGGCGACGTTATCGTGCGCCAGCGCGGCACGCGCTATATCGCGGGCAAGGAGGTCGGCATGGGCAAGGATCATACGCTCTTCGCGCTTGCGAGCGGCATTGTCTCCTTCCGCACGGCTCGCAAGCAGAATTTCGACGGCTCAAAGTCGGTCCGCCCGGTCGTCGACGTCATCGTCAAATAAATCTACAAGTTCTCAGCGAAAACCCCGGCTCTAAGCCGGGGTTTTCTTATGCTGCTGCGATAACGGTTACGGTGAGATTGGCTTTTTGAGATTTACTGTGGAGCGCTACCTCATGCTCGCCCGTAGTCTTAATCGGCTCTTTGATAAAGACAGCAGACTCAGGAATGTCGACGCCATGCTCGGCTTTGATGCCACGAACGATATCCTTGGCATCGATCGCCTTGAAGAGGCCGCCCTTCTCGGTCGCGCGAGCGGAGAGCACGATCTTCTTCTCGCGGAGGCTTAGGATTTTGCCGGCAAGCTCGTCCTCAGCCTTCTGCACCTCCGCGTCATGCGCAGCCTTTTGATCGGAGAGCTTCTTTATTTTGTCCTCGGTCGCGGGCTCGGCGAGCTTGTGCGGGAAGAGGTAATTGAGCGCATAGCCGTCGGGCACGTTCTTGACCTCGTTGTGAACCCCTACCCCGCGCACATCCTTAAGCAAGATAACTTTCATACGCCAAGGACTATACCAGACCTTTTATTGCGAGAGAAGATACTTGACCGCCGCGTCCGTCTGCGGGTCCTGACCCTGCGCCTGGAGCTCTGCGGTCGTGGTTGCCTGGATATCCGGCTGGAGGCCGCCATCGGAGATCGATGAGCCGTTGGGGGTGAGCCAGCGCGCGATCGTTACTTTGAGCTCCGCGCCGCCGCCGAGGTCCACCAGCTGCTGTACCGAGCCCTTGCCAAAGGTGCGGGTACCGACCAGTTTGGCGACATTATGCTGCTGGAGCGCGCCCGAGAGGATTTCCGAAGCCGAGGCCGAGCCCTGGTCGACCAGGATCGCCATCTTGAGGTTCTTGTCCGCGAAGACGTTATAGCCGACTGAGCGATGCACAATCGGATCCTGCTTGCCGCGGAAGTCCTCGGTAACGACCGTGTCGCCGACCGGCAGGAAGTAGCTCGCCATGTCGACCGCCGCGTCGAGGTAGCCGCCCGGATTGCCTCTGAGGTCCAGGATGAGCCTGGTGGAGCCGGAGTTCATGAAGTCTCGCAGCGCGGTGCGGAAGAGGTCGGCGGAATTAGCGGAGAAGCTGTAGAGCTCGATCACGTAGATGCCGTCGGAGCGCTCGTAGTTGTTGATGATCGGGATGTTGATCGTATCGCGCACGATCGAGATGTCGACCGGCTTCGTGGTGCTCGCATGGAGCACGGAAAGCTTGACCGAGGTGCCGACCGGCCCGCGGATGAGCTTGACCGCATCGTCGGCGACCATGCCGACGGTCGAGGTGCCGTCAACCGCGAGGATAAAGTCGCCCGAGAGGATGCCCGCCTTCTGCGCCGGCGAGTCCTTAAGCGGAGCCACGACGACCAAGTTGCCGTTAGCATCGTTGTCGAGCTGCATGCCGACGCCGCCGAAGGAGCCGTTGACGTCCTCATTGAACACAGCCGCGTCCGCCGGCGGGAAGAAGACGGTGTACGGGTCGCCGTAGCTCGCGGTCAGGCCCGCGATGGCGCCGTAGAGCTGCTGTTGATCAGTGGGGATCGTGCTCGAAGCGTGCGTCGGGACGTAATTCTCCTTAAGGATATTCCACGCCTTCCATAGCGCGCTTATGTCGACATCGCTGGGCGGCTGGTTGCCGGAGAGGTCGATCGTGCTCGTCGTCTGCGCGAAGACCGTATGCGAGAGGTTTTGCGCGACGCCCGTATAGAGCCCCGCGCCGAATGCGACCAGCAAAGCGACCACGGCCCCGAGCGCCCACAACTTGTTCTTACTCATATATATAAAGTATAGCACACTGCACAATGAAATTAGCAAAATAAGGAAAAGAAAGCCGCGCGCCATTTGATGGCGCGCGGTACTGTTGAATGAAGTCGAGTTGTTATTGAAGTGCGTCGAGGTGAATGTACGCGAGACGAACGGTGCCGGAGTAATGCAAGCCGAAGCTGTTCATCTCCTGCTGGTCGGCCGCCATAGCCCGCTCGAGTACATAGGTAGCCGGCAAGTGATCGAGCGGATAAGTGCTCACCACGTTGGCGAAACTGCGGCACATTTCTTCGCCGGCCTTTTTATATAACTCACCGTTACTGCCGACTCGCAGGTAGGCAACAGATTCCTCCGACGGCGAGACCACGAGCCTCGCTCCAGCCTGCGCCTGTATCGGCACATGATCGGCGGTTTGGCCACTGCAGATAGTGCCTCCGTCACCGTCTCGGTCATAGAAATCGATGGCCTGTATGGCGCCGAAGTTCCGGAGCTTGGCCGTGAACGGGTTGAAGAATACGGGCGGCCACGACCAGCCGTTTTCGTAGACAATATCGCCATTGCCGCGATCAATCACATGATATTCCCAGCACGTTTGAGACATCGGCAGGAAATAGAAGGAACTTGCAACAATGGCGACGACCGGCCACCCCGCAGCCGCCCAATACTCGAAGAGATTAGGGAAGAACGCATCGCTGGGCACTTTCCCGTAGCGACGCTGCCGACGATCTTGCTCCGTGATATGGAACATGCGCTTCCCCCGTATGGAGGTTTCCGAGAGAATCATTGCGGCGACGAACCAGACCGCGCCAACGATGGCAATTAGGAACGGGGTTGCATTCAATTCCCACAGAGCCCACAGCAAACATGCTGCTACGAGGACCCATTGCATCACCGTAACGACATGGCGAATATCGGAACGATCGAGCTCGAACTTCCAGATCGTAACTGTGCGTGTTTCCAAGACTATATCTCCCTTTACCAAAGGCTATCGAACGCGCCAATCGCGCTCGCTCAAGCCGCACTTACCGTCCATCAAACTACCACGCTGTTGAAAAAATACAATAATCTTTATTTTCAATGCTAAACTGATTGCATGTTAACGCGCTATGGGCAGAAAAGCGCCACGTGGATCGATCTTGTCGCACCGACCCCCATGGAGGTCCGCGGGCTCATGAAAGAGTTTGGCATCGACCCCTTGATCGCCGAGGAGCTGCTCGTGCCCTCATTCAAGCCGCGCGTCGAGCGCCGCGGCGAGACCATCTATGTCATCCTCCACTTCCCCGTCCTGCGCGGTCTCGCAAGCGGCCGGCAGGAGCAGGAAATAGATTTCGTCATCGGGAAAAACTTCCTCATCACAACCCGCTACGGCAGCGTCGACCCGCTGCACGCCTTCGCGCAGGCGTTCGAGGTCAATACCGTGCTCGGACGCCCCATCATGCACCAGCACGGCGGGCATCTCTTTACTTCGATGACGCGCGCGCTCTATGAGGCACTCATCACCGAGTCGCATACGCTCACCCAGCGGCTCCAGGACATTGAGGAGCGCATATTTTCCGGCGACGAGCGACAGATGGTGGTCGAGATTTCTCAGACCGGGAGAATTTTGCACGACTTTCGCCAGGCGCTCGCCCCGCACAAAGAGATGCTCACTTCGCTCGAGCCGGTCGCGACGCGCCTCTTTGGTGCGGAATTCTCGTATTATCTGCGCGACCTTATGGGCGCCGAGGAGCGCGTCGAGCGCACGATCGACAACCTTTCTGCCTCGCTGGCGGAGCTGCGCGAAACCAACAATAGCCTTCTCTCAACCAAGCAGAACGAGACCATGAAGACCCTCACGGTCGTGGCGTTTATCTTCCTGCCGCTCACCTTCATCGGTCAGGTTTTCGGTATGAGCATACCTGTGCCGCTGCAGGATACGCCATATGGATTTTTCTTAGTACTCGGCGGCATGGTACTGGTTGCAATCGTGATTTTCATGTACTTTAGGCATCGCGAATGGCTATGAGCATTTTCTCTTTTTTAAAGAAAAAGCCGGCAGCAGCCCTGCCGGAGCTTCTATTCTATAACACGCTCTCGCGCGAGGTTGAGCGCTTTACTCCCCTCTCGCCTAGCATCGTTACGATGTACAATTGCGGGCCGACGGTCTACGACGAGCAGCACATCGGCAACCTGCGCGGGCCAATACTCGCCAACACCCTCAAGCGCGCGCTGGCGCTATGGGGCTACCGCGTGCGGCACGTGAGCAATATCACCGACGTCGGGCACTTGACCGGCGACAACTCCGGCGATGCCGATATCGGCGAGGACCGCATGGAGAAGAGCGCCAAGAAGACCGGCCGCAAAGCGCAAGACATCGCAGAAGAGATTACCGATAAATTCTATGCCGACCTCGATTCGCTTGGCATCGACCGTAGCAAGATGCAGTTCACCAAGGCGACCGACTATATCCCCGAGCAGATCGCGCTCGTCAAGACGCTGTGGGAGAAAGGCTACGCATACAAAATTTCTGATGGAATTTATTTTGACACGTCAAAGTTCAAGAATTACGGGAAGCTCGGGAATGTCGATCTCGCCGGCGAGCGCGCAGGAGCGCGCGTCGAGGAAAATTTGGAGAAGAAGAACCCGCACGACTTCGCGCTGTGGAAATTCTCTCCCAAGGGAGAGCGGCGCCAGCAGGAGTGGGAGTCGCCGTGGGGCGTCGGCTTCCCCGGCTGGCATATCGAGTGCACAGCGATGATCTTTAAAACCTTAGGCAAGCAGATCGACATCCATATGGGCGGCATCGACTTGGCACCCATCCACCACAACAACGAGATCGCGCAGGCCGAGGCGGCGACCGGCAAACAATTCGTACAGTATTGGATGCACAACGCCTTCATTACGATCGAGGGCAAGAAGGTGTCGAAGTCGCTCGGCAATACGATTTATCTCCATCAGATCATCGAGCGCGGCTATTCTCCGCGCGCGCTGCGGTATTGGTACCTCACCGGCCACTACCGCAGCCCGATGAACTTCAGCTGGGAGGCGATCGAGGGTGCCGACCAGGCGCTCAAGCGGCTGACGCGCACCTATATAGAACTACAAACTGAAATAAAAACGGGTATAAAACCGCAACACTCCCCGACAAACTCGGTTGCCGAGCCGAAGCGAAGCGAGATCGAAGTCAGAGAGTTTGTCGGGGAGTTCCATAAAGCGCTCGCCAACGATCTCGACACGCCGCGCGCGCTGGCGCTTGTTTGGGAAATGCTTAAGAATCAATCGATCTCTTCCGCGAAAAAACTCGCCAACCTCGCGCTGGCCGACAAAGTATTCGGGCTCGGCCTCACTGATGAGCGCGCCAGCGCCAGCCTCAAAGTAATCGATCAATCCGATCTCCCAACCGAAATTCAGGACCTTATAGAAAAGCGCGATGTCGCGCGGCGAGGAAAAGACTTTGCCGCCGCTGACGAGCTTCGCAAAAAGATCGAGGAAGCCGGCTACGATGTGGCCGATTCGAAAGACGGCCAAAAGGTCACCAAAAAATAGCTCCGCCGGGGTTAGCCGGCGGAGCGCTTGATACCAAGCTCTCATAATTCGAGAAAGGTCTTCAGGCCGGAAAATCTTCCCCGTTCGTTGACGACGGCGCTGATCTTGTTCGCAAGATCACCCAGTCCGCCTTGTGGGCTGTAAGAGACCTTGTCTTCAGCCGGAGTCATGCTGATAACAAGAAGCGGCTTCAGGTCATCGGGGTTCACTTGGCGAGGATCCTCCGCGAAGAGGGTGATCCTGCCTTCGCGTTTCTCCTTGGCCTCGATCGAAGCGGCTGTCGCCTCGATATGCTCCTGCTCCTGGACGCTTTCGGGGTTTGCGGACTCGCTCGTACGATAGTGCCGCGCCTGGCGCTTCGCGTCGTCCCGTCCGCTATAGACGAATTGCAGCCAGAGCTTCTTTCCCGGCAGGCTAAGGGTAGCTACTCTTCCTTCCTGCCGTTTTGCCTGCAGGACCGCGCAGATCCTGTTATAGATCTGCTCCGGGGTGCCAACTGCTACAAGCTTTCCGGACTCTTCATGAGTATCCCGTATGCGCATCGATTCCTCCTCTTGGGAACGCCCAACCTCTTGCCGAACCATACCATGCATTCATAGAGGTGTCATTTTTGGGCCGCAATGCTATCCCCTTTTTATCCCCTCTGCCCACATACTCGGCAGTAGTGGGTGCCTACTCGCCCTTCTCTAAAAAGAGTATTCTTAATGCATGGCAGGCAAGAAAAAGGCTGACCCGCTGCGCATCCCCCCGCACACGCTCGAGACCGAGAAGGCGCTCTTGGGCGCCCTCATGGTGCGACCCGAAGGCATGATCGAGTCGGTCGACGTACTATCGCCGGATGCATTTTACAGCGAGAAGCATCGCATCATCTATCGCGCAATGCAGTCGCTGTGGGCCAAGAACGAGCCGATCGATATTGAGTCCGTGCGCGCTTGCCTCGCCGACCAGAAAGAGCTCGAGCATGTCGGCGGCGCCCCCTATCTGGCCGAGCTCGTGAGCGAGGTCCCTGCAGCCAGCAACGCCCGCTTCTACGCCACGCAGGTGCAGAAGAAGTTCATGCTGCGCAACTTGATCGACGCGGGCGAGTACGTCGCGGAGCTCGGGTTCGAGGAAAGCGAGGAGCTGGAAGAGACGCTCGACAAGGCGGAAAAGAAAATCTACGAGGTGACCGATATGCCGAGCCTCACAAAATTCACTTCGCTTAAGGAATCGCTCGGCAAGGCGTGGGAACACTACGCCCACTTGCAGGAAAACCAGGGCGAACTCAGAGGCGTACGCACCGGCTTCAAGGACCTCGACAATCTTCTGGCAGGGCTCCAGAAATCCGACCTGGTGATCCTCGCGGCGCGCCCCTCGATGGGCAAGACCGCGCTCGCGCTCGACATCGCACGGCAATCGGCCGTGCAGCATGGCACCGTGGTCGGCATCTTCTCGCTCGAAATGTCCTCGCAGCAGCTGGTCGACCGCATGATCGCCTCGGAGGCGAAGGTCAACGCGTGGGACTGGCGCATCGGCAGGATCAAGGAGAACAGCGAGGACTTCGACCGCATCCGCGAGGCGTACGACCGCCTGGCGCAGGCACCGATCTTTATCGACGATCAGGCGGGCAATAACATCCTCAAAATGCGCGCGGTGGCGCGGCGCCTCAAGCGCGAGCACGGCCTCGGGCTCCTCGTCGTCGACTACCTCCAGCTCATGGTGCCGACCCAGACGCGCGCCACCGACAGCTTAGTCCAGCAAGTGACCGAGATCTCGCGCTCGCTCAAGATCCTCGCGCGCGAGCTCGACGTGCCGGTGCTCGCTCTCTCCCAGCTTAGCCGCGCCGTCGAGCAGCGCCGCGGTAAGCCGCGCCTCTCGGACCTGCGCGACTCGGGATCGATCGAGCAGGACGCCGATGTCGTCATGTTCATCCATCGCGAAGACAAGATGAACGAGGAGGCCGAGCATACCGGCATCGCCGAGGTGCTGGTCGAGAAGCACCGCAACGGCCCCGTCGGCAAAGTCGACCTCCTCTTTAACGAAAAGCACGCCAACTTCGAGTCGCTCGCCAAGACCGACTTCGGCGTCTTTGAGAGCAGTCCCTCCAACGACGCGCCGTTTTGAGATAAAATAAGCAGGTGAACCCTATCGACCGCCTCACGCAAGCCTTCGAGCGCTTCCCCGGCATCGGCCCCAGGCAGGCGCGGCGTTTCGTGCAATTCCTCCTCGTGCAGCAGCCAAGCTTCCGCCTGGCGCTCTCGCAGGACATAGCCAAATTGGGTGCCATGACCTTCGAATGCAGCGAGTGCCACCGCTGGTCGGCCAAAAATACCGAAAAAGGCGGCGTCTGCTCGATCTGCGGCAACAGCCGACGCGATGCCTCGATACTCTTCGTCGTCGAGAAGGATGCCGACCTTGAGAACGTCGAGAAGAGCGGCTTCAAGGGCCTTTACTTCGTGCTTGGCGGCACGATCCCGCTCGCCTCCGAAGAGCCGCACAAGCATGTCCGCCTCCACGAGCTGGTGGCGCGCGTCGAGCGCGATGGCTCGGCACTGAAATTAAATGAAGTGATCTTCGGCCTCTCCGCCACGACCGAGGGCGATCATACGCGGCAGATTCTTGCAGAGACCCTTCGCCCCATGTCCGAAGGCATGAACTTTAAATTATCGAGCCTCGGGAGAGGCCTCTCCACAGGCAGCGAATTGGAATATGCCGACCCGGACACTATCGCGAGTGCCCTCTCTTCGAGAAACTAAAACCCGCCGAGCGGCGGGTGTTTTATTTATTTGAGGCCTGTTATCTTGACCTCGAAATAGGGCTGGCGGTGGCCGCGCTTCTTGAAGTAGTTGGACTTCGCCTTGTATTTGATGACCGTAACCTTCTTGGCGCGGGAGATCTTCTTGATCTCGCCTGAGACTGCGGCACCCTTGATATACGGCTCGCCGATCGTCGTGTCGGAGCCGTTATCGACAACAAGCACCTTGTCAAAGGAGACTGTATCGCCCGCCTTGAAATCACCCGAGATTTTCTCGATTTTTACGGTGTCGCCGGCAGAGACCATATACTGCTTGCCGCCGGTTTCGATGATGGCGAATTCCTTATCCATAGACCGGCAAAATATAGCCTACTATATGGGAAAAAGCAAGGCCTGAACAACTCCCTTGCAGGACCCTACAGAAGGCGTACTCTGGTGGCGGGACTGGAGCGAGGACCTTCGGGAGATCAGCCATGCTGGATCTGTTGACGGGTTTGTTCTTGGCGCTCATTTTTGGCTTGGCCGGTTG
>DASZRD010000004.1:0-137511 GCA_035549255.1 Minisyncoccota bacterium
TATCGTGATGGTCGCAGGCGAATGGGGGGCGCCGCTCGCGCGCGTGCGCCTGAACGCCTTTGGCGACCGCGACAGCCAGGCCCGGTTCCTGCGAGAGCTTTCCGCCTTCGTGCGCCGGCACCTCGAAGAATTCGACGAGGCGCTGCGCAAAGGCCTCATGGAAGATCCGTTTATGCTCTATCGGCTCGGGACTGACCAATCGCAGAGCCTCCTCGCCGACAGCCCGCGGCCGATGCACTTCCTCTCGGAGAAGAGCCGCGCGCACTTCCGCTCGGTCCTCGAGCATCTCGAGTACCTGGGGCTCCCGTATGAGCTCGATGACCGCCTTGGCGGCGATGTGCGCGGGCCGCACATCGCCTTCGCGCTCGATTTCAAGGAAGACGACGCCACGATCGCGGGCGCGGTCGGCGGCCGCTACGACGAGTACCTCAAGCGCGAGACCCGCCGGAAAGATTCCACCGGCGTAGGGGCGAGCCTTTATTTCCGCAAAAAGGGCGCCAGCAAATCGACTTTCTCGTCACTCCCGCAGCCAGCGAAGCCCAAGATTTATTTTGCCCAGCTCGGCACCCGCGCCAAGCTCCAGGGCCTCGCCATCGTCGATATGCTGCGCGACGCCCACGTGCCGGTACTCCAATCTTTCGACGCCGCGCACCTCTCCTCGCAGCTTGCGGCAGCGGCTCAGATCGGCGTCTCGCATCTCCTCATCATGGGCCAGCGGGAAGCCTTGGACGGCACGATCATCGTGCGCTCGACCCGCAATAGCTCGCAGAACATCATCCAAGTGAGCGAAGTCCCCAAATTCCTCCGCACCTTGCGCTAGAGGCAGCCGCGTGCTATTCTCTTTTTACCTATGGCAGTCAATGCGGAGGTCAGCAAAAACGAGGGCGAGTCGGCGGTAAACCTTATCCGCCGCTTTACGAAGCGCGTCCAGGGCGCGCAGGTTTTGACCCGCATGCGCTCGCGCCGCTATCACTCCCGCATCAAGTCCCGCGCGGTCAACCGCAAGCACGCCCTCAAGGTCATTGCGCGCCGCGAAGAGGTGCAGGAGCTCATCAAGATGGGCAAGATGATCGAGCGCCAGCCCGGCGACCGCCGCCCGCGCCGCTAATCCCCTTCCGTGCAGAACAATTTTTCTCTCATCAACAAGACGCGCGGCAAAACGCCGCGTGTTCCTTTCGACAAGATCAAGGACGCCGTGCTCGGCCCCAAGTACGAACTTTCGCTGGCGTTCATTCCGCCCGCACAGATGCTTGAGATCACCAGAAGGACCAAGCGCAAGGATCACGTCTCCAACGTGCTCTCCTTCCCGCTCTCCAAAACGTCCGGCGAGATACTCATCTGCCCCAGGGCTGCGGAGCCCTTCAGCGTCGAATATCTGTTTATCCACGGGCTATTCCATCTGAAAGGTCTCAAACATGGTGCTACAATGGAGCGCAACGAGCGCGAGGTACTCGCTCGCTTTGTATCGTATGGAAAAGATCGTAACGGGAATAGACGTCGGCACCTACCAGGTCAAGGTAGTCATAGCCGCGCAGCCCGATAACCCCCGCGAGTCGCCCCGTATCCTCGGTACTGGCTATGCCGAGAGCCGCGGCATGAAGCAGGGCTACATCATATCCGTGCCCGAGGTCTCGCGCTCCATAGCCGCCGCGGTGGCGCAAGCGAGCAAGGCCGCGCAAGTGAAGGTCAAGCGCGCGTACCTGGGGCTCGGCGGCGTCGGGCTCGACGAAGCGTTTTCGCGCGGCGAGACGGTGGTGGAGCGCGGCGACTCTGAGGTCACCTCGCGCGATATCGCGCGCGTGCTCTCGGTCGCCGAAGGCGCGCTCGCTCCGGCATCGCTCCTCAATCGCAAAGTATTGCATACGATCCCGCTGCGATTCTCGGTTGATGGCGTACGCGTGATGGGCAGAAGCCCCGTCGGCATGAAGGGCCAGCGTGTCTCGGCCGAGGTGCTTTTCATCACTTGCCTCGAGCGCCACGTGCACGACCTGGTGACCGCCGTCGAGGACGCGGGGATCGAGGTCGAAGACGTCGCGGCGTCGCCCTTGGCCGCAAGTTTCGTGGCGCTCACCAAGATGCAGAAGCGCGTCGGCTGCGTGCTCGCCAACATCGGCTCGGAGACGCTTTCCATAATCGTATTTGAAGATTCGATCCCCGTCTCGATCCGTGTCTTCCCCGTCGGCGCGGCAGACATCACCAACGATCTTGCGCTCGGCCTGCGCATCAGCCCTGAGGAGGCCGAGCAATACAAGCAAGGCGCGGTGCTTGGTTCCCAAATTCCGCAGCGCAAAGTAGACGACCTCATCTCGCGCAGAGTATCCGACATGTTCAAGCTGGTCGAAGCGCAGCTCAAGAAGATCGGCAAAAGCGAGCTCCTCCCCGCGGGCGTCGTGCTGACCGGCGGCGGCTCGTCGGTCCAGACTATTTCCGACCTTGCAAAGGCCGTGCTGCGTCTCCCTTCGCGCGTGGCGTCGCTCTCGGAGGGCGTCGGCTCCAAAGTGCATCTCAAGGACGGCTCGTGGGCTGTCGCCTACGGCCTCACGCTGTGGGGCTTTAACCAGGGCGAGGAGCCGGAGGCTGGCATGGGCGCTGGGATCGCGGACGCCGCGCGCGGCGTGGGGCGATGGTTTAAGAAGTTCCTCCCGTAGCATCGCTTTTTTGCCTTGAAACAAAAGGACTTTTTGTCAAAACATCCTTGAGGGCGGCCAGGGTTTGCTTTATGCCCAATAATGGTATAGTAGGTGGCACAGATTACAGGAACCACCACTATTTACTATGCCGCAAGTACAGCCAGAGGTTGAAACATTCGCTCGGATCAGAGTCATCGGTGTCGGCGGCTCGGGCAAGAACGCGATCAACCACATGATCGAGAGCAAGATGCGCGGGGTCGACTTCGTCACAATCAACACCGACGCGCAGGACCTCCACCAATCTCAGGCCAAAAAGAAGATCCACATCGGCAAGAACTTGACCCGCGGCCTCGGCGCCGGCATGAACCCCGACATCGGCAAGCGCGCGGCTGAAGAAACGAAGGAGGAGATCCAGCAGATCATCAAGGGTTCCGACATGGTCTTCGTTGCCGGCGGCATGGGCGGCGGCACGGGCACCGGCGCGGCGCCGGTGGTCGCCAAGGCGGCCAAAGAGTCCGGCGCGCTCACGGTCGCGGTCGTCACGAAGCCGTTCGCCTTCGAGGGCGCGCAGCGCCTGCGGTTGGCCGAGCAGGGCCTCGACGAATTGCGCAAGGAGGTAGACGCGCTCGTGGTCATCCCCAACGATCGCTTGCTTGCGACTGTCAGCAAGGAGACGAGCCTTCGGGACGCCTTCGCCATGTGCGACGACGTGCTGCGCCAGGCCGTCGAGGGTATCTCCGATCTCATCACAAACCCAGGCATCATCAACGTAGACTTCGCCGACGTGCGCGCCGTTATGGAGAATTCCGGCAGCGCCCTCATGGGCATCGGCGTCGCCTCGGGCGAGAATCGCGCGCAGACCGCGGCGCATGCGGCAGTCTCCTCCCCGCTGCTCGAGCTTTCGATCAATGGCGCCAAGGGCGTCCTCTTCGCAATCGCGGGCGGCGAGGACCTCGGCATGGTAGAGGTCCACGAGGCGGCGAAGATCATCACCGAGTCGGTCGACCCCAATGCCAAGATCATCTTCGGCGCCATCAAGGACGACAAGCTCAAGAAGAGCGAGGTCCGCGTCACCGTCATCGCGACTGGCTTCCCTGCGGCAGGCATCACGCCGCGCCAGGGCAGCCAGCTCTTTACCTTCGGCCGCGATAAGGAAGACTCGACGCCGCTCGCCTCTTCGGCGACCGCGCAGGGCAAGATCTACAACTCTCCGGCAATCCCCGTTAAAGAGACCGTTGCCGAAGCCCAGGCCAAGCCCAAGGCCGAGGAGAAAGAGGATGACGAGTGGGGCGCAGTGCCGTCCTTTCTGAGGAGACCGAAGATAAAATAAAAAGTTCCGCAGACCGAAGGTTTAATAGTATACTGTTGGCATGTACGATCTTGCGATAATCGGCGGCGGGCCTGCCGGGGTGGCGGCCGGTGTCTATGCGGCTCGCAAACGGCTCAAGACTATTTTTATCGCCGAGGCGTTCGGCGGCCAGTCGACCGACTCGGTCGGGGTCGAGAATTGGATCGGCACGCAGAAGATAAGTGGCGCCGATTTGGCGAAATCTCTTGAGGCGCACCTGCGCGCGTATGCGGGCGGCATTGTCGACATCAAGACCGGCACACGCGCTGAGAAAATCGAGAAAAAAGATGCGGGGTTTTTACTACGCACTCCCAACGACGAGTACGAAGCCAGGGCAGTACTCATTGCGACCGGCGGCAGCCGGCGCAAGCTCGATGTCCCGGGCGCCAAGGAGTTTGAGAACAAGGGCCTCACCTACTGCGCCTCGTGCGACGGGCCCCTGTTCGCCGGCCAGGATGTCGCCGTGGTGGGCGGCGGCAACGCGGGCTTCGAGAGCGCGCTCCAGCTCCTCGCCTATTGCAAGAGCGTGACCCTCATTTCGCGCAGCGACTTCTCGCGCGCAGATGCGGCGACCGTCGAGAGCGTGTTGGCTCATCCGCAGATGAAAGCGCTCCAATACACCATGCCGACTGAAGTCGTCGGCGAGAAATTTGTCTCGGGCCTCAAAGTTAAAAACAGCCAGACAAACGAGGAGATCACCCTTCCCGTCACAGGAATCTTTATGGAGATCGGCATGATCCCGTCGACCGATTTCGCGCAAGGGCTTGTCGACCTCGACGAATTTAACCGCGTAAAAGTCGACCCCAAGAACCAGCGCACGAGCGTTGAGGGCATCTGGGCTGCCGGCGATTGCACCGACGAGCTCTACCACCAGAACAACATTGCCGCCGGCGACGCGGTCAAAGCGCTCGAGGATATTTACTACTGGCTCAAGATGGGCACAGCAGATTGACCAGCCAGCGAAAAAATTGTATAAATATCACTGGTAATCCTGCATCACGCAGGATTTTTAGTTCTCGGGAGAAATAGCATGACCAGACGAGTCGTCGTTACCGGTATGGGAATCATCTCATGCATCGGCAACAATACGCAGGAGGTGGTCACTTCCCTGCGCGAAGCAAAGTCAGGCTTGAGCACGGCCGAGAAGTATCGGGAGCTAGGCTTCCGCTCGCACGTGCACGGCATCCCCTCAATCAGCATGGACGATATGAAGAAGCTCATCCACAAAGATGCGTTTCGCTTCCATGGGCGCGGCACCGCATGGAACCATCTTGCGATGGATCAGGCTATCGCCGACGCAGGGTTAGAGCCGAGTGAGATATCAAACCCTCGCACCGGCCTCATCATGGGTACCGGCGGGTCTTCGACTGCGACCATCGTCGCATCGGCGGATATCACTCGCGAGAAAGGCCCGAAGCGTGTGGGGCCATTCGCTGTGCCAAAGGCCATGTCATCGACGCCGTCGGCGACGCTTGCGACCCCCTTCAAGATCAAGGGCATCAACTACTCGATCACGTCCGCGTGTTCGACGTCGGCGCATTGCATCGGCGAAGCCGGCGAGAAGATCGCTATCGGCAAGCAAGACATCGTGTTCGCCGGAGGCTGTGAGGACGTCGACTGGACCTCCTCTGTCCTCTTCGACGCGATGCCCGCTCTTTCAAGCCGCTTCAACGACACGCCATGGAAGGCCTCGCGGGCCTATGACAAGAACCGCGACGGCTTTGTCATTGCCGGCGGTGCCGGTGTACTCGTGCTCGAAGAGCTCGAGCATGCCAAGGCTCGGGGTGCCAAGATCTACGGCGAGCTTGCTGGGTACGGAGCCAACTCCGACGGCGACGACATGGTCCAGCCCTCGGGCGAGGGCGCAATGCGCTGCATGCGTATGGCGCTCGAAGGGGTCAAGGAGAAGATCGGCTATATCAATACCCATGGCACGTCAACCCCGATCGGCGACCTAAAAGAAGTGGAGGCGATCCGGCACGTCTTCGACAACAATCCGCCACCCATGTCTTCGACGAAGTCACTGACCGGGCACTCGCTCGGCGGCACTGGCGCGCAAGAAGCGATCTACTCGCTCCTCATGATGAACAACGACTTCATCTGCGAGAGCGCCAACATCGAAGAGCTCGACCCTGCGTTCGAGAATGATCCCATCGTGCGTCATCGTATCGACGGTGCTGAACTCGAAGCAGTCTTGTCGAACTCCTTCGGCTTCGGCGGTACCAACGCCTGCCTCGTCTTCAAGCGTTACGACAGCTAGTAAGACGGCCGGCAAACAATACAACCCGAGAGAGGAGCGCAAGCTTCCCTCTCGGGTTTCTTTTTATCTATTGAATCGAAGCGGCTACGATCGAGACATTTATTGCGTTGCTGACGCCGTTCTCGTTTTCTACCGAGAGCGGATACGTACCGGTCGTGAGAAGGCGCAGGTACATCGGGCACATCTCGCCTGCTTTGCAATCGGGGCCGACGCTCGAAGGAATCGTAAATTCTATCGTCTGATGACCGTTGGTTACTGACGAAAGATGCACGTTCTTAGCAGCAGCCATGCCGTCGAGCAAGATCGTATTGTCGGCGGTGAAGCCCGATCCGGCAAGCGTGATTTTCGTGCCGACATTGAGGTTAGTTGTTTGAGAAACAGAATACAGTTCTACCGCGCCGCTGGTCGGATGTGAGGGTTGCGTCGGCTGCGTATGGGTCGGTGTTGAAGTAGCCGCGGGAGCAGTTGATGTCGCGGCTGGCGGCGTCGATGTTGCCGCGAGCCAATGCGGTGCCCACCTATCCGCCCCACCAACAAACCACGCCGAAAGCGCAAGAAACGGTATCGCGATAAATGTCCCGATATGTCCCCAAAATGTCATATATATATAAAGACGATCGACTCTATAGTAGCTTACGCGGCCATCTGCTATACTCTTGTGCAGTGGTTATACGTGGATTTTTGCGGCCCTGCCCCGGGGACTACCCGCAGGCCACCTCCCACATACAAAGCGGGGCTACTATCAGCTAATACTTGCGTCATGAATTTGCAAGAGATGCATGATCAGCACACGCATCGCGACGACGTCCGCTACGGGCTCGCAACGATGAGGTGGCACGGCTGGGGCTCGCCGGTGGGGTTCGGGATCTTTATCCTCTCGATCGGAGGATTCATATTCCTCCTCCATCTCGCTGGCCTCATAGGCTAAGAAAACGCCGCTCATTTCGAGCGGCTTTTTCTTTTTCGATCATGTGACCCTATGGGGAATCGAACCCCAATTTACGCCGTGAAAGGGCGCTGTCCTAACCGTTAGACGATAGGGCCACGTCATGGGCCGCGAGGGCCTGGCGGAGAGGGTGAGATTCGAACTCACGGTACCCTTACGGGTACGCCACATTTCGAGTGTGGTGCCTTCGACCACTCAGCCACCTCTCCATAGAACATAGACAAAGTAGCATTTTTTTTGCATTCACTCAATCTTAAGCGTTCATGGGCTTTAATAAATTACGTGCGATTAGCAGGACAAACTATTGAATGAATTGATATGAAAACACTTAAGAAAGCGGCTGCAGCCAGCCTTGGGACGCTCTTCGCATGGATGATCGCGGGCGTCGCATCGGCGCAGACGACAGCCTCCACGACGCCGGGCGCCCCGGACACCGGCATGGGCGGAGACTTGGCAACCAACCTCATCCTGCTTGCGATCACGGGCGCAGTTGCGGTTGCGGGCCTCTTCTACTTGAGCCGCCGCATGGCGCAGTCCTAATACCTCCTCACGGTAACGGACCCTTCCCCGGGTCCGTTGTTCGCTATGATCATGCGCAACCAATTGATCAACTTCGCGATAGGCGTCGTAACGCTCGGCGCGGCTGGGGCTTTCGTGCTCATACTCGTGCATGCGCTCTGGTATGCGCCGGAGGAAGAAGCGGCAGTCGTGCTTAACGCTTCAACGACGCCCGGCGTGCCACAATCGGCTGCATCGAGTAGCATTTCGGCACCCATACCGCACGACACCGGCATGCGGTTGCGCATCCCGGCGATCGGCGTCGATGCGGCGATCCAGGACGTCGGGATCGGCAAGACCGGTAACATGGCGGTGCCTACCAACTACACCGACGTTGGCTGGTACCGCTATGGGACCAAGATCGGCGATGCCGGCAGCGCGGTCATGGATGGCCACGTCGACAACGGCTTCGCGCTCGCCGCAGTCTTTAAAAATCTCGATCAGCTCAAGGCGGGCGACGATATCTATGTCGACAAGCAGGACGGCACGACGCTCCACTTTAAAGTCGAAGAGGCTGACGACTACCCTGCTGCCGACGTGCCGCTCCAGCAATTATTCAATCGCAACGACGGCCAAGCGCGCCTCAACCTCATAACCTGCGCCGGCGAGTGGGACTCGAGTGCGGAAGCCTACGACCATCGCACGGTCGTGTATGCAGTCTTAGTCTAAATCGAGTGCGCGGTAAGGGACTCGAACCCCTGGCCCTCCCCACGTCAAGGGGATGCTCTACCAACTGAGCTAACCGCGCGTATGAGGAGAGCATAGCAAAAAATACGATGCTACGCTATATTCTGACGGCATATGAAAATCCTTGCGATCGAGACCTCTTGCGACGAGACAGGCATCGCCCTTGTTGATGGTACGAAGACAGAACATGGCTTCTCTTTTTCTGTCATAAAAAATGCTCTCCTCTCGCAAGCTCAGCAGCACGCCGAGTACGGCGGCGTGTACCCCAACCTCGCCAAGCGCGAGCACGAGAAGAATTTGCCCGTATTATTTGAGCAATTTAAGGACGAAGAGTATGAGGCAATAGCCGTAACTCAAGGTCCTGGACTTGAACCCGCTCTCTGGACGGGCGTTGAGTTCGCAAAGAAATTAGCAAACGAGAAAAATCTCCCGCTTATCCCTGCCAATCATATGGAAGGGCATCTTATATCGAGCCTCGTACAAGGCGGCGAACTTAAAGACGTACAACTTCCCGTTTTAGCGTTGCTTATTTCAGGCGGGCATACAGAATTCGTATTAATGAGCGAATGGTTCCGCTACGAGATCATCGGCCAGACGCTCGACGACGCCGTCGGCGAAGCATTCGACAAAGTCGCGCGCATGCTGGGGCTCCCGTACCCCGGCGGGCCGCAGATATCCAAACTCGCGAGCGAGCATCGGAAAGAAATTCCGTCAGACAAATGGTCTGAGAAAAATCCTTTCAAGCTTCCCCGCCCCATGATCAACGCCGACACGTGCGACGTTTCTTTCTCCGGCCTCAAGACTGCGGCACTCTACGCACTGCGCGATAGAGGCGGCATACAAAAACTTTCTCCCGACCAGATAGCCGAATTTGCCCGTGAGTTTGAAGACGCAGTCGGTGATGTACTCACTGCCAAGACATTACGTGCGCTTGATGCTACCAGTGCTAAAACATTTGTGATCGGCGGCGGCGTTGCGGCCAATGCATACTTGCGAGAAAAGTTGAAGGCAGTCGTCGCGAAAGAATTCCCCGACGTAGAGTTCCGTCTCCCCGAACATGCCATAACCGGCGACAACGCAATCATGATAGCCGAAGCCGCGCTCACGCGGCGGTTGGGCGGCCTCGAAGACGCCACCAAAGAAGACTTCAGAGCTGTCGGAAATCTTTCTATAAAAACGAAGTGACCCCGACGATTTCTCGCCGGGGTCGAAACTTGGAGGGCCTACTTAATGACCCAGGTACAGGGAGAGACATCCCAGCCGACGAAGTCGTTACCGAACGACCGCTTCAACTGGTCAGTCATCTTATGGAAGAACTTCTTATATTCGCGCTCAACGAACCGCGGATCGCTACCTGCACCAGGAATAACGTACTTGAACCCGATGCCATGTTGATCTTTCGAGCATTGGCGAATGTGGATGTCGGTGTAATTCTCACCGTTCACGCCCATGCTCCATGCGCGGGCGGTTGCCTGCAGCTGGTACAGGGGAACGGAGTCCGAAAACTTCCACATTCCCGAGATGATGGGCTGGGCGACCCAGGTGTCTTGCTGTGTCATTTGAGACCTCTATGGAAAGGAACAGTACGCGACATTGCGTACGCATTAACTATATCATAATTTATACAAAATAGCAAGTCTCTCCTTGACCCTTCTAAAAAAGCCTTATTTGGCGTAGTATTTGCTCTATGCCAGACCAGGGAAAGACTGTACCTGAGAAATTCCTCAAGCCCTACGATGCTGTGGCTACCGAGCCCGCTGTATACAAAAAGTGGGAGGATTCCGGCTACTTCAACCCCGACAATTTGCCAGGAGATCGCACAGAAGCTTTCTCCATCATCATGCCGCCGCCCAATGCCAACGGCAGCCTCCACGTGGGCCACGCGCTCTTCGTGACGCTCCAGGACCTCCTCATCCGCTACAAGCGTATGCGCGGGTTTAAGACGCTCTGGCTCCCCGGCGCCGACCACGCCGGCTTCGAGACCCAGCTCGTATACGAAAAGAAGTTGGAGAAAGAGGGCCGATCGCGTTTCAAGATGGAGCGGGAGGAATTTTATAACGAGACACTTAAGTTTACGCAGGAGAATAAGCACTACATGGAAGGCCAGCTGCGCCAGCTTGGCGCTTCGTGCGACTGGTCGCGCGAGAAGTTCACGCTCGACCCGGCAATAATCAAGACCGTCTACGATACATTCAAGAAATTGTACGAGGACGGGCTCGTGTACCGCGGCGTACGGCCGGTCAATTGGTCGACCAAGTATCAAACATCCCTCTCCGACCTTGAGACAAAGATGGTCGAGCGCAAAGATCCGCTCTACTACCTCAAGTACGGGCCCTTTGTATTGGCAACCGTACGCCCCGAGACCAAGTTCGGCGATACGGCGGTTGCGGTGAACCCGAACGACGCTCGCTATAAGGAATGGGTCGGCAAGGAGATAGAGTTCGAAGGGCTCATCGGCCCCATCAAGCTAAAGGTCATTGCCGACGAGTACGTCGACCCCGAGTTCGGCACCGGCGTCGTGAAGATCACGCCCGCGCACGATCCCAACGACTTCGAGGTGGCACAGCGCCACAACCTCCCCATCGTCGAGGTGATTGATAAATACGGAAAGCTCACTGAGAAGTGCGGCAAGTACGCCGGCCTCAAGGTCATGGAGGCGCGCAAAGTTGTTGCCGAAGACCTCGCTGCCAAAGGCTTGCTCGAGAAAGTCGACGAGAATTACACGCACACGGTGCTCGTGAATTATAAAAACGAGAACGACATCCTGGAGCCCCGCGTCATGCCGCAATGGTTCATCAAGATGGCACCGCTCGCCGAGATGGCTCGCAAAGCCGTTGAGGACGGTCGCGTAAATTTTGTCAGCGACCAGTACCGCAAGATATTCTTCCATTGGCTCGAGAATCTCCGTGATTGGAATATCTCGCGCCAGATCGTCTGGGGCATCCCCATACCTGCATGGTTTAAGGGCAACGAAGTAAAGATCCAGGACGAGACTCCGGGCGAAGGTTGGGAGCGTGATACGGACACCTTCGATACGTGGTTCTCTTCCGGCCAGTGGCCATTCGCGACGCTTGGTTACCCCGACTCGCCCGATTTCAAGACCTTCTATCCGACATCGGTCATGGAGACCGGTTACGACATCCTCATGTTCTGGGTCATGCGCATGATCATGCTCGGGCTCTACCGCACGGGCGAGGTCCCCTTCCGCGATGTCTACCTCCACGGCCTCGTGCGCGACGCCAATCGTCAGAAAATGAGTAAGTCTAAAGGCAATGTCATTAATCCGCTCGACGTGGCCGAGAAGTACGGCACCGACTCATTGCGTATGGCGCTCCTCATTGGCAATACGCCGGGGCAAGACATGGCGCTCGCCGAGGACAAGATCAAGGGCTACAAGCTTTTCTCTAACAAGCTCTGGAATATCGCTCGCTTCGTGCTCGAGAATGCGGGCGATGCCGACACCGATGCTGCATATGTAGCAAAGGACCAGGAATATCTCACGCAATTCGAGGCGCTCACAGCAGATATCACTAAAGATATCGAGGAATATCGCGTCTACATGGCCGCGGAGAAGCTCTACCACTACCTCTGGGATGTCTTTGCCGCAAACCTGCTTGAAGAGAGTAAGCCAATATTTAAAACTGGCTCGCCGGAGGAAGCCGCCTCGCGCAAACGCTTGCTCATGACAATCTTGAGCGACAGCCTCAAACTACTCCACCCGTTCATGCCCTTCATCACCGAAGAGATTTGGAGCTCGATGCAGGGTATAGATGGGCTGTTGATGGTTGCCGAGTGGCCCGCAAAATAGCCTATATACTAGAGGCATGCTCTCTTCGGCGCTGTTCATCGCTTTCTTAGGCGGCATAGTGCCTGCACTCCTCTGGCTCATCTTCTGGCTCCTCGAAGACCGCCTCCATCCCGAACCCAAGCATTACATCATCCTGTGCTTTATCGCCGGCATGATAACCGTCCCCTTCGCCGGCTATATCGAGCGCGCCGTATGCGGCTCGCTCTCGGGGGGCATGTGCCCGCTCCCGAACGTGTCCTTCTTTGTCCTCGTGTGCTGGGCGGCCACGGAGGAATTGCTCAAATTTGCGGCTGCCTACCTGGTAGCGCTGCGCACACGGGTGTTCGACGAGCCGCTTGATGCGGTCATTTACATGGTCACTGCGGCGCTGGGCTTTTCCGCTGCGGAAAACATGCTCTTCCTCTACAGCTGCCTGAACCTAAGCCCCGGCAGCGGATGCATTGCCCCCACCATCCTCTCTCAGGCAATCATTACGGGAGACCTGCGCTTTATGGGCGCCATGCTCCTCCATACGCTTTCTTCAGCCACGATCGGGTTGTGTCTAGCACTCGCCTACTACCACGGCGCCCGGTCGCGGCGCCTGGCGGCCCTGGGCGGACTTATCCTTGCGACCGTGTTGCACACCTCATTCAACTTTTTTATACTTGGGTCTGGGAGCAATGCGACATTCTGGATATTCCTCGTCATCTGGCTGGGGATTATCGCGGTTCTCCTGGGAATCGAGCGCGTCAAGCGCCCGATGCCGCACTATTCTTAACCTTTCATCTTCGTAGCTATGGCGCGCGACAAAAAATCCTTATTCGACTGGCTGACCGGCGGCTCCGGCGCGGATAATGAATACTCTTTTGACGACCTCGACAGCGGCTCGAGCCTGGCGGTTACCCGCTCGCAAGCACCGAAGAAATCCCTTCCGATAACCCGCGTCGCCGAGGAGGAGCCGGCAGAGCTTCCGGAGGAGACGATGGAGGGCGAGCTTTCCATAGACATGCATCAGACACCGACCCATATAGTGATCAAGGCGATGATCGCCGGCGTGCGCCCCGAAGATCTCGATATCTCGATCACGCGCGACATGGTCACGATCCGCGGCAAGCGAGAGCGCGCGACCGAGGGCCACGCAGGCGATTATTTTTTCCAAGAATTGTATTGGGGCACGTTCAGCCGCACTATCGTGCTCCCGCAGGAGGTAGAGATCGAGGAAGCGGAGGCAGTCGAGAAGCATGGCCTCCTCGTTATACGGCTCCCCAAGATGGACAAAGGGAGACAAGCCAAGCTCAAGGTCCGATCAAACTAAAAAATCCCCTTCCGGGGGATTTTTTAGTAAATAGCCCTGCACACATTTCACTTCGTTCAATGTGCTTGGGGCCAGGATCGAACTGGCGACCCCCTCCTCTTCAGGGAGATGCTCTACCAACTGAGCTACCCAAGCGTTACTAGAGGATTCTAGCAGAAATGCCCCTATTTAGAAACCCCGTTATCGCGAATTGGTTGTTGTGCCCGTGCCGCCGCCCTGGAATTGCTGTATGGCGTTTTGTGCTTGCTCCTGGAGATTTTGGATATTGCCATAGAGGCCAAGTATCTTTTGCAGATATGGTTGGAGATATAGATACGAATAGTACGAGGCGACGATGATCGCTACGATCCAAAGCAGACGTACTGCGTACGAAAGCCATGTACCGCGGCGCACGGCATGGAGCATCTTATTGTTCTCCTGCGCAAGTGCGATATTCTGGCGCATCAATTCCTTAAGCTCCTCCACCGATGACGACTGAGGTATTTCTTGTTGCGGGTCCATACACCAATTATATGCTACATTTTGTCTTGTCCATGCCGCTATAGCTCAATGGATAGAGCAATCCCGTCCTAAGGGAGAGATGTGGGTTCGATTCCTGCTAGCGGCACAAAGAGAAAACCCGCCAAAAATATCTCAGGCGGGTTTTCTTACAGTTATTAGTGAGATCAGACTATGCCGCGATGCCGAGCTTCTGGGCCAGGCGGTCGCGCGAGAAGCCGATCATGATATCACCGTTGATGACAATGACAGGCACGCCGAGCTGCCCCGTGAGCTCTACCATCTCCGCGCGCTTCTGCGCATCGCTTGCGACATCGTAGGCGGTATACTTGACGCCCTTCTCAGCGAAGAATTCCTTCGCCATCTGGCAGAAGTGGCAGGTGGGCGTGCTGTAAATAGTTACGTTCTTGTCCATAGCATTTATTGTTATTACTTACTTTCTAGTATAGCATACGTGTCAAGCCCTCTCAGGGTTGCGGGATTAGTTTAGTGGTAGAACATGTGCTTCCCAAGCATAGGGCGCGAGTCCGATTCTCGCATCCCGCACAGAAACGCAGTCCTACAGCGAAAAAAGCGAGTGGAGAAGATTAGCCACCGGGTTGCTCGAGGAGGTGGCCTCTTGCGCTGTCGGGGCTATGTCATTGCGCACGATATCGATCTCTCCTTCGCCGGGCAAAGCCACGCCGAAGCGCTCGCGCGCCTCGCGATCGAGCCCGTCGGGAGAGTTGAACGACTCGACTGTCGCGCTCATATGCGCCTCATCCTGCTCGGCGCTCGCGAGCTGGGCCTCCGTCTCGTCGCGGCCGGCAGCGGCAACCCTGAAGGTGCCGTACATCCCCCACGCGGAAGAGACCGCGAAGCACGATATGCCGAAAAGGACGATCGTGGCAAGGAAGGTGGCGCCAAACCGTACGGCGTAGTGAACTCTTTTGCTGTGGGGCTTTCTAAATTCTTGCATATCTGCTAGGATGGGCACATGTTCGGGCTATTCGGCAAACACCGCGACCGCTTTACCAAGATCTTTGCTTGGGTGGTCGGCACGCTCGTTATCGCGAGCATGATCGTAGCGTACTTCTCGCTACTCTTCTAACTCCTGAGCGTGCACCCTATCACGAGGAGGGGCCGCAGCGCTTGCGCGCTGCGGCCCTGTGCTCCACATACTACACCTATCCGACATCACTAGCAAACAAGCCATTGTGTGGATATCCCCCGCCCCCTATTTGCGCACCCGTACAGGAGGTATATAACTAGAGCCAGTTACCAGGGAGGAAGGTCATGCCTATCAACTGGGTTCTATTGGCGGTAATCGTTCTTGCGGCAATCATCGTATTCATCATCTTCTTCGTCTTCGGCGCAATGAAAGCAGCCAGCGACGCCGATGACGAGATAGAGCGGTGGGAGGAGGAGGCCGGCCTCCGCAAGAAATCCGATCGGTCATCCATCTAGTTTCAACAGCCGCCCCAGAGGGGCGGCTGTTTACTACCTAAAAACCCTTGCAGTTACTGGCCAGTTCGCCTATCGACCCATTTGGTAAAGCTGAGCCACCTCGCTCGCCGAGAGCGCGCGGTTGTAGATGCGGACGTCGTCTATAGAGCCCGGGAAGTAATTGCCCGCCCCGCAGCCGCTGGACCCCGCCTCGGAGCCGATGCAGTCGCGTATGGCGCTGGTGTAGCGGATAGCACCGCTCGGGCTGGTGTTGTCCGAGACGTCGACGCCGTTGACATAGAGCCGGAGGGTCTCGCCGTCGTAGGTAGCCATGGCGTAGTACCAGGTATTCTGCGCGATATTGGTATCGGTTACATAATAGTAGGTGCCGCCGATGTTGACCGTGGCATCGAGCCCCGTGACGGTGTCATTGAAGGCGAGGCTGTAGCCGCCCGACTCGGTCTTGGAGAGAATGCGGGTGTTGGTGGTTGTGCTGGTAGCCCTAAACCACGCGCCAAAGGAGATGGTAGTGGGCTCGAGCGTGACGCTGCGCGGTATCGAGATATATGAGGCACTGCCGTCAAATTTGAGCGCCTGGCCGACCTTCCCTGCCACGGGCGCGGTGGTCGTGCCCAAGCTCACGAGCGTGCCGGTGTTGCCCGTGCCGCTCATATCGGCGATCGTATTTGAGCGCCAGTTGATGGTCGAGCCGTCCATAGTCCAATAGCCGACCAGGCCGGAGTTGATATTCCCTGCATTAGTCGTAGGCCCCGGCGAGTGTGCGATATTGGTCTGACCGAGACGATAGAGCTGGGACACCTCGCTAGCGGAGAGAGCGCGGTTGTAGACGCGGATATCATCGAGATAGCCCGAGAACCAGTCGCCCGAATTCCCGCCCACGAAGGCGACCGGACACCCGTAGGTTTTTGAAATGGTTCCCACAGCCGCGCCGTTGGCATAGAGCGTCGCGGTACCGGTGTTGTTGACGAAGACGAGATACGTCCAGGCGTTCTGCGGCACGGTATAGGAGGGCGAAAAGGTGTCGTCCGAGACACCGTACGCCGTCTCGCCGGCTATGGTATTGCCCACCTGCTGCACGCGCAAACTGTATTGGCCGCTATCCATCATCGGGTAGCCGTGCGACTGGCTGGCGCTGTTGCGCAAGTTTACCCAGCCGGTAACCGTGCATGGTGCGGAGACATTTGAGCCCGATGTGGGGATATACGCTCCCGATGCAAGCGAGAGCGCCTGACCTATCTTCCCTGCCACGGCAGTTATGGCACCGCTCACAGAGGTAAGCGTGCCGGTGATGCTGCCGACGATATCCTGCGTCGTCGGGCCCGCCCAATTAGTGGTGTTGCCGTCCATAGGCCAATAGTCAACCAGGCCCTTAGAGAGCGGTGCGGCGCTCGAGTGGCCGAGGGTGGCTCTCTGACTCTGTAGGGAGCTGATGTCGCTTTGGGTAAGCGCGCGATTATATCCCTTGAGGTCGTCTATCTGGCCGTTGAAATAGTTCGCAAGATCGCTGCAGTGGCCCGAAGCGCTGGTGAAGCTGCAGCCCTGCTGCGGGTAGCCCGCGAGAAAGTAAATGTCGTCGGGCGGCGCCCACGCGCCGCTTTGTGTGCCCTGGAGCACTCCGTCAACATAGAGCGACTGCGTCTGCGCTATGCCGTCGTAATAGAGGACGACGTTGTACCATTGCCCCGCGTTGATAGGAGAAGAAGCGATGTCGCCGATGTTCCAGAAGCCGGCATAAAATGCGCCGTTGTAGATGCCGACGAGCGTATAGTGGTAGCCCGAGCTCGGCGCGCCATCGCCTTCTTCGGTGAGGACACTCTGCTCGGTGGCCACGTCATTAGCCTTTACCCACATCGAGAGCGAGACGGAGGTCGGGAGCGAGCCGATGAGGCCCCAGGCGTATTGATTGGTACCATCAAGCGTGAGCGCCTGGCCATTGTGGCCGGCGGCGACGGATGCGCCATTGACGAGCGTGAGATTGTGCCCGTTGCCCGAGAGGTCGGAGACCGTGTTGCCGCTGACCGTACTGGAATCGAAGGACCAGTACGCGGTCACGCCCAGCTGATTAGCCGGCACCGAGATCGTGCTGATCCGCGCTGCGGCGTCAGCCGTAAGCGGCAGGAAAAACAGCGCGGCAAAGAGCATGTAGAAAGTCTTTTTCATTTGCCGAGATTGTAGAGCTGCTTCGCTTCGTTTGCGGAGAGAGCGCGGTTGTAGACGCGTATCTCGTCGATATCACCTGCAAAGGGCGACGAGGGGGAGCTAATGAGCTCGTAGCCGTCGGTCCAGAGGTCCATGCTGCCAATACTCGAGAACCAGTTCGATGTCGATGAGCTCCCGCTCGTATAGCCCAGCCCCACGGCGGAGCCGTCGATATAGAGCGTATTGCCTAAAGAATTGACGGTGAAGGTCAGCTGATGCCACTTGGTGTCGTAGGCCAGGGTCGCCGTGGCCCGATAGAAGTCGCTTGAGCCCTTGAGCAAGAGAGAGATGGTGCCGCCAGCAGTGTAGAGCAGGCGGAAGATGTTGTTGTTGGTGCCCGACTGGCCGAGGTAAATGAGCGAGCCGTTAGTGTCGGCCGTGCGGCGGAACCACACGCTCACACTCCCCTGAGTGTTGCCGGAAATCGCGGAGACGACCGAGGTATTGCGGATATAATCGCCCATGCCGTTGAAGTGAAGCGCCTGGCCGAGCTTGCCCGCGACCTTCATCGAGCTAGTCGCCACCGAGCCGTCGGCGTAGCCATTGTAGCCGCCGATCCTGTCATAAATTTTATCGGTCACATCGATGCCGTTGAGGCTCCAGTATGCCACGAGCCCGCTCGCGAGCGAAGAATTGTCGGAGAGGGTGATTGCGTTCGCGACTTTAGCCGCGCCTTCTTGATAGAGCTGTTTTACTTCGCCTGCCGAAAGCGCGCGGTTGTAGACCCGTACGTCGTCGATAGGACCCTTGAAAAAGTTGCCCGGCGAGTTTGACACATACTCGGAGCCGATGAGCACATTGGTCGTGGGGGTAGGCGTGCTGCAGGCATCGACCGTCGAAGTATCGAGCGTGCCGTTGATATAGAGATACTTCGTGGTCCCATCGAAGACGCCGACGACGTGATACCACGCACCGGGAGAGAGTACCGCATTGGACGTGAGAGTAAACGAGCCACAATCGCGCTGCAATTGAAGGTGGTTCGTCGATGAGAGGTTCAAGATCCACTGACCCGTAACGCCCGAATTAAACTTGGATACGATGGTTTGCGCTCCGGTAGCCGTGGTCTTTACCCACGCGCTTACGGCGAACGGCGCAGTGCCGGAAAAGCTCAGTATATTGCCGAGGTTGACATATGAGCTGCCGCTTAACGAAAGCGCCTGCCCCAGTTTTCCCTGCACGAGCATCGAACTAGTCGCAACCCCTCCACCGACGTAGCCGTTATTCCCCTGCCCGCTACTGTCCTGGATGGTGGTGCCTATGGTCGAACCGTCAAAGGTCCACCAGCCGACCAGGCCGTTTTTTAAGGTCGAGCCGCCCGCGAGCGTGCCCGCCGAGGTGTTGTACTTTACGCTCGTGGCGTTGTAGAAGTTGGCTACCTCGCCTGCCGAAAGCGCGCGATTGTAGATGCGGATGTCGTCGAGCGAGCCGTTATAGTAGGCACCCCACGTTTGTGCGTAGCCTATATAAAACGGTGCTGCACCGATGATGTTGGCGGTATCAGTACTGCTGCTATCGAGTACGCCGTTAACATACCAATAGATGGTCCCGCCGGTGCGCACAAACGTGGCCAGCGTCCACACTCCTGTCGGAATCGTGGCAGTAGTAAGGAAATTGTGCTGTTGCGTAAGTCGCACATCAAGGTGTCCCGGATGACCAGAGTCTTGGTATATCTGCCACCCATTGTCCGAGTCACTCGATTTTTGGCCTATGAGCCCGATTGTTGCGCCGGTGCCCCATGGCGAAGAAGGTTTGATCCAAAACGAGACGGAAAAATCTCCCGTACCAAAATTATAGGCAGAAGTAAATCCGCGGCTCGCGACCTGAATGGAAGAGCTGTTAAACGATAGTGAGGAACCAATCTTGCCGGGAGTCCATGTTGGAGAGTTGTAGAGATCAAGATTGTAGCCGTTTCCGCTGTAGTCGCGTGCCGTGGCACCGCTTCCTTCGTCAAACTTCCAATAACTCAAGAGACCGAAATTGTTGGCGGGCGTGATGATCGCAGCCTGCGCAGCATTCGCCCATGCAAAGGCGACGTAGACGATAATACTCGCGAGGATAATCTTATGTTTTAGCGAAATTGCCATGTTTGGAATATCTGCCGCAGGAGGTCGTCCAGTCGCGCATAGGTCGAGATCTGGTAGAGGTTGCCGCGGAAGACAAACCATACTTCGCGCGAGTCGCCGCCGAAGGCATCGTTGTTGCTCTTGAAAGCGAGCCCCGTGTAATGTTCGCCGACCTCGACCGGCTGCGGGTCGAGGATCTCGAGGTCGGGCACGTCTTGGTGGATGCGGTCGGCCGTGAGCGTGTAGCTCCCTGTTGTATCCTCATCGAAGGGCGATACCGCTATCTGGATGCCGTTATCGTTCTGGTCTTGGAGCACGATAGTCTCAGGCGTGCCATCCGGGTCGCCGGGGATATCCTGCGCGGTGAAGTCGGCAGGCATTTTGAGCGAGAAGTTGTAGATAGAGTTGTCGTACTCTTTGGTGAGCGCGGGCACGACGTAGGGCGGCTGCGATGGTTGATCGCTAGAAGGAGCCCAGGATGCGGGGACCAATTTTGTCGCACCATATGCGGCAAAGCCCAAGAGTATGAGCGCTATTGCGACTAGAAAGATGGTCCGCTTTTTTCTAAATGGGTACATCATTGTCTGTAAACGATAGCGATTAATTTTGCGGAGTTGAGGAAGCGTCCGACGAGTCGCTCGGTGCAGGGTCGCTTACGGGCGGCGTTGACGATGCGTCGGTGTCGGGCGCGGGCGGTGTCTCTACGGTGAGTGGCGTAGAGCTTGCGGTGTCGTCGCTTGAAGTAGGTGGAGTCGAGGTCGCATCATCGCTGGACGCCGTAGGCGTTGATGTCGCGTCGTCGGAAGGCGTAGGCGCAGGAGACGGGGTACCCGCGCTCCCCTGCCCGCTTGCATTGACCATCGCAAGGAACTGCGCCTGCGTCACGCACACGCTACCAACGCACAGCTTGTCGGTGTCGACCTCCTTGGCGTGGAAGATCGTCGCGTAGAGGTCGTGGATGCCATTCTGCGCATCGCCGAGCCATGCGATGAGCGTCGCTTTGAAGTTGTCACCGAGGTTGGCTATCTGCTGTATGGCCGCGGCAAGATACGGCGTGAAGCCCGCGTAATTGAGCGTAAGGTAGCCGCTGGCGGTGTCGGTCGCTACAAGGTCGGGGAAGACTTTCTGAACATCCTGCGCGATGAAGCCGCTATGCTCCGGCGTGCCGGTGGCCTCGGTGAGCCAGTTGTAGAAGACCGGATCGAGTGCCATTACCAAGGCGAGCGATGAAGAGGCATTGATCGACGTGATGTTGGTCTTGAGGCGCTCGTCGGAGGAGCAGCCAACCGAGCCGGATGTTGGGTTGATGGTGCACGAGCCGGTGCCGTTGGTGAAGCGCGCGACGATAGCGCCGGTCGTCGAGGTGGCGACATCGAGGAGGTACGCGGGCGCCTGGGTCCCGATACCGACGCCGAGATTATTGATATTACCCGTGCCATCGGCCGTGCCGTAGATCGTGAGCACCGGCGATCCACCCACGTTTGCCGTGTAGCTTTCGACCGTGCCGGCCGATGCGGAAGAATCGACGGGGAGATCGGCCCAGCTTACGATGCCCGCGTCGGTGTCGAAGTTGAGCGAGCCGATCGCGAGGTTGTTGATTGATGTAATGCCGCTGTTGAGGTTGTAGACCAGATTGCCATTGCCGACATTCAATCCCCCGGAGATAGTCGAGGTTGCGGTAGTAGAAGTGGCGTTAATGGTAGCGCCGACAATATCGCCAGCTACTGAAAGTCTTGCATAGGGAGAGGTAGTGCCAATGCCTAGGTTGCCGGTTGCTAAAAGATTAACAAGCTGATCGTTGGAATAGAAGCCCCACGTGAGCGCGTTACTTGATGAGCCGCTTGAGGAATATTTGAAGCCCATATAGCCGCTGTTGTTAAGTGCCGCATTCACTCCGGTAAGCTGCGTCAACAGGATATGGCCGGTCGTGAGATTCGGTGCAAGCACTACTCCGCCCCATACATACGTCGTGTCATTGGTAAGAGTCATGTTGAGGAGTCCGGGTCCGACGCTTGCATTGCCCGAACTTCCGCTTATCGAGAGCGACGCGATGGGACTCGTCGTGCCGATGCCAACATTGCTGCCAAAGTACGCAGTACCTGTCGTTGTGGCACCGCCTGAAATAGTGAGGCCGCCCTGCTGCGTGCCATCGCCTATCGTCGTTGAGGCATAGAGGTTAAGCGATCCGCCGCCGGCCGCGAGACAGGTGCCATTTATCGCATAACAGCCGCTCGTGATGTTGATGCCGTTGGCGACGGTGGCTGAACCAGTTTGATCTATCGAGAAGAGCGACGAGCCGCTCGTCGAGGCGATGGTGAACGGATTATAGCCCGCGGTGCCGAGTATGCTAAGCGATGCTGCAGGCGACGTCGTGCCGATGCCGACGCGGAGGTTCTGCACTCCGCCAGTGCCATTGCTCTCGCCGTAGACGGTGAGCACCGACGTGTCGCCGATATTGATCGATTGCGATTGTATGACGCCTGCCGCGGCGCCGCTGTCGACCGGAATGTTAGAGAGTGCCACCACGCCCGCGTCGGTGTCGAAGGAGAGATTGCCTATCGAGAGGTTGCTGATGGTCGTCGTGCCGCTTGAGGAGTCAACGGTGAAGGCGTTGGAGCCGTTGGCGCCGACGGAGAAGACGCCGCTGTTTGAGACCGTGAGAATGGAAGTCGAGGCAGAGTTGGCAACCTCGAGCGCGTTGCCCGCAGTCGATGAGCCGCCCCATACCGTGAGCTTGGCATAGGGCGAAGAGGTACCAACACCTACATTGCCGGACGACTTGATAACGAATTGCGGATTGATCGAATTATCTTCAACCGAGAGATAATCCCCCGAGCCGGTGCCATTCTTGCGCACGATCAATCCCGTCGAGTTATTGAAATTATTGAATACGTTCACTCCTGCCTGTCCGCTAGCCGCCGTAAGAACCGAGTTAGAGTTGCTGAGATATAATGCCGATGTCCCCGACAATTGAAGGGTCCCGTTCGCGGAGAAAAAGCTGCTAATGCTCGCCGAAGGCAGCCTACCGATCCCCACGTTGCCCAGGGTATCGATCGTAAAGAGCGTCTTAGTGGAAGAGCCGATCACGAATGCAGGGCCCGAGATGCCGTTGGGGTTTACCGAGAGCTGCGCCCACGGCGAGGTGGTGCCGATGCCGAAGCTGCCGTCGGCGGTGAGGCGAGCCTTCTCCGTATTATTGGTGAAGAATCCTATCGGATGATTTGAGAAGTTGCCGATATAGAAGCCTGGCGTGCCCAAGGGGCCGGTGCCGAGGCCGTCGGCATAGAATTGCGAGGCGACTGCTTGGTTATCCGCATAGAGGATCGCCCCCGCGTAGGACTGGCCGCTCGTGTTGGTATTCGAGAGCGTATAGCGCACGCCGCGCGAATTGTTAACGCTCTTCTGAGCGAAAAGGGTTTCAAGAGGATCATATCCGCCGATATCTATGTTGCCGCCGAAGTATGCGTTCCCGGTCGTTGTGGCGCCGCCGCTTATCGTGAGGCCGCCCGCCGGCGCGCCGTCGCCAATAGTGGTCGAGGCGTAAAGATTGACTGAGCCTCCGCCGCCAATGATCCCAAGGCTCGATGTGGAAACGTTGACCCACTTGCTGCCGTCGTATTGGAGCAGGTCGCCCCATGCGGGCGAAGAGGCATCGACATCGGTGAGCGCGGAGAGTGCCGAAGCGCCGCCAGTGCTTGAGCCGTTGAAGGTGGAGTTGGTGATAGTCGCATTAGTGATCGTGACGCCGCTCAAATTGCTCACAATCTGGCTGAGCGCCACGTTGTTGGTGTAGCCGCCGGTCGAGTATTGCCCGTAATCTATCGTGCTCCCCTGCGGCTGCACCGAGCCCGCATTCTGGTAGATCAGGCTGCGGAGGTTGTTGTTCAATTGGCTCAGCTGGTCGGCAAGCGAAGATTGCGTAACGTAGTTGGAAGCGAGGAATTGTGTGGAGGGCGCCGGCACAATAGCTGCCGGAGCGGATTGCACGGGCTGCGCATTCTTTATTGCCGGAGAATGAGCATCTTCGCCTTGCGACAGGGCAGCCATGTCTGCGCCCGGAGCGCTTTGGACAGGCACAACAACGGTCGTAGTGGGGTTGCCTTGAGGCGCTATGGCAAGATCCGGCTGAGCGGGAGCAAAGATGCTGTTCCACCAATCGCCCACTGCGTTCCAAACCGATGCCGTGTTGCCCTGTGCAATCGCGATACGTGGCAGGGACATATGCGAAGGAACGTCGCTTACATATGCGAGCGACGCTGCGGCAGCATCGGATGCGTTTTGCGCGACCGAGAGGCTTCCCTCAAGCCAGAAGCCGAGCGCCGCTGCGCCGGCGTTTACTTGCGTCGTAACGCCGTCGGCAAGCGTTTGATACATATGCGCTTGCGCATCGCCCATCGCATCGGCCCACGCAACGAACGCATTGCCGATGTTGTAATACAGGGCCGCTTGGGTGTCGGCCATCGCGTTGCCTGCCGATTGCAAGGCGTAGTACGTACCGGCAGTCTCCTGCACCATGGCGCTCGTCATATCGCGCATGAACGCAAGCGGGACCGAGGCGATACTGCGTGCGAGCGGCCGCGCGCCGTCATTCCAAAAGGCTACCGCGCGCGCAGAGCTTTGCAGGTCGGTCGTCACCGCGTCGCCGAGCGCCGCGTAGATGCCTGCCTGCGCGTCGCTCATGTCGTCGGCCCAATCGACGAAGTTCCGAGTGAATGAAAATTCAATCTCAGTCTGCGCGGCAAGCGCGACATTCACAGCGTTAGTGATCAAGCCATAGCCAACAGATGCCGCTTGCGTATCGAGGGCGACGCGATCCTGAATATTCCTAGACAGGGCGAGCGGGACTGCGGCAACTAAGTTCGCCCCGCTTGCAAAATTCTCAAGGGTCAGGGTTTGAGACATGTCGGCACGCGCCGCGGCAAGCACCGCAGCGGCATTATCGCGCGGCAGCGGGGCAGCAGCCATCAGAGGCACGACTTCGATGCTCTTATACGACGCCGGCTGTCGATACGCATCGGCCAGCACTGAGAGCGGAAGTGATTGCGCAAACGAGAGCGCCCAGGCGCCTACGAAGATGATGAGCACCGCGAGCGGAGCGAGCGCGTTGTAGCGGAAGAACGGCGAGAAGTTGTTCGCCTGCTTTTTCTTTTTTGGCTTGCGCTCCGGCGCCACCGACTGATATTCACGCTTAAGGTCCTCGGAGAGCTGGGTCTTCCGGGCCTCCTTAATATTTTTCATCTCCCGAAGGTACTTCTCCAGAGACCACGCGCTCACGTACCACGTGCGGCCTCTGAGCTCCCCTTCCACTTTGCCGCGACGGCATAGCAGGGTTACGTAATCGCCGGTTACGCCGAAGAGCTTGGCCGCTTCGGCCGAGGGGATTTTATTCTTCTCAAAATCTTGTTCCATGGCGCTTGGCGAAATAGCGAGACGCAGAAAGGGCAGATCGCCGATTGCGATCTGCCCTGTTGCTTATCAGCATACTGCCGAACGCGCAGGAGGCACAACAATAAAAATGTCGGCTCTGTGGATAGCTGGCGAAATAACCTTTCTATATATAGAGGCGACAGGAAAGAAGTTTGAAGGAGGCTCCGCAGCGCGACGGCGCGAGGACCGAGCAAATTTTCAGCAGAAAATTTGTGTACTCCTGAGAACTTGCTTTCCTGTTGCCTCTAAAAGAGGCTCTAAAATATAGTGATATCGGCTATGCGAGGTAGCCTACTCGGACTTTACCATCTTGAGGAAGACCTCCTCCGGGATGTTCACGTGGCCGGCGGCCTTCATGCGCGCCTTGCCCTCCTTCTGCTTCTTCCAGAGCTTCATCTTGCGGGTGCGGTCGCCGCCGTACATATGCTGGGTGACATTCTTGCTCATGGCCGGGAGGGTCTTCGACGAGAGGATACGGCCGAGTGCCACGGCCTGGATCTTGGTCGCGAACATCTGCCGCGGCAAGATAGTGTACAGCTTCTCGACCGCTGACTTGCCTTCGTCGTAGGCCTTGCCCGCTGCGACGATGCGGGTGAAGGCAGGCACCAAATCTTCGGCGACAAGAAGGTCGAGGCGCGCGACGTCGGCCTCGCGGAGTTCGCGCATTTCGTACGACACCGAGGCGTAGCCGCTGGATAAGCTTTTTACCTTATCGAAGAAGTTGCGCATGAGCTCGCGCAGCGGCATCACGACGCGCACGATCATCCTTCCTTCCGAAAATATTTCAGTCGACTCGACGACGCCCTCGTGCTCGTAGAGGAGCGGCATCAAAGAGCCTACCTGCTCCGCGGGCAAGAGGATTTCCGCGCACACGTATGGCTCCCAAACTTTCGTGATGATGCCATACTCGGGGAATGCCGATGGCGAGTAGATAGTATGTCGCTTACCATCCTCGGTCTCCACCTCATACGTGATGGTCGGCGTCGTGACGATAAGCGCGAGGCGGCCCTCGCGGCGCAAGCGCTCGGTGACGATCTCGAGGTGGAGCATGCCGAGGAGCCCGCAGCGGTAGCCGCGGCCAAGCACGCCGGATGATTCTTCCTCAAACGAGAGCGCCGAGTCGCTGAGGCGCAGACGCTCAAGCGCCGCGCGCAGCTGCGGGAAATCGTCCTGCGACTCGGGATAGATACTCGCCCACACGACGGGTTTTGGCTCAGCATAGCCGGAAAGAGGAAGCGTCTTGCTCCCCCGCGTGCGGATCGTGTCGCCGACGCGCGCAAAGCCCGCCTCCTTGATGCCGGTCACGACATAACCGATCGATCCTTCGCTAAGATGCGCGGCGGCCTTGGGCTTCGGAGAAAATGTGCCAGCCTCGAGCGCGACGAACTTCTTGCCGCTTGCGGCAAACTCGAGCTCCATCCCCTTCTCAATCTTCCCCTCGAACATGCGCAGATACACGATCACGCCCTGATGATCGGAATATTGAAAGTCGAACACGAGCGACCGAACATCAGAATCTTGCCTCACAAAAGTCCTCGGGGAGCTTCCCAGACTATTTGCTCGGTCAAGGTTCTGATGTTCGGGAGGCGGCACGCGCTCAATAACCGTATCGAGAAGTTTGTCGACGCCCTCGCCCGTACGGCCCGAGCATAAGATTATGGAATCTTCTGAGATATCGAGTAGCTTTGCCATCTGAGTCTTTACCCGCTCCACTTCCGCAAGCGGCGAGTCGATCTTGGAGATCGCCGGCACGATGACAAGGCCCTGCTCGCGGGCGCTGCGCAGCGTGGTAAGCGTCTGCGCCTGCACGCCCTGCGTCGCGTCAACGAGCAATATCGCGCCCTCGACCGCCGAGAGAGCGCGCGACACCTCGTAAGAGAAATCGATGTGCCCTGGCGTGTCGATCAGGTTAAGCTCGTAGCGCGTACCGCCTTTTTCATACTGCATGCGGACGGGCTGCATCTTGATCGTGATGCCGCGCTCGCGCTCAAGCTCCATCGAGTCGAGCACCTGCTCGCGCATGAGGCGCTTCTCGATCGTCCCCGTACGCTCAAGAAAACGATCGGCAAGCGTAGACTTGCCGTGATCAATATGCGCAATGATGGAAAAATTCCGTATGTGATGCATGAGGATTACGAGACATCGGACGGCTCGACCGCGATATGCTGCGCGGTCCTTCCAAGACGCCTGCCTAGAGCGCTTACGATTTCAGCGAGCTCGCGGCTCTGCAAGAGCGCCAGCACGAGCGCGGTGGCGAAAAGCCCCACCACCCCGGCGGCAGCGCCTTGCGAGACGATGCCGACGACGGTGGTCGTGTCCACCAGAGGACCGAAGAACGTAAGCGTCGCGTATGCGCAGGCCCCCCCGACAATAGACGAACTGAAGCTCTGGAAGAACAGCCTCCCCAAGCCCCAGGTCGGCATCGAAAAGTCTCGCGCCAGCAGTATAACCCCTACGAGGCATTGCACAATAGCGCCCAGCGAGTCGCCAAGCGCAAGCATCAAGACCGAGGTCCCCGGTACGCCGTCAACGCGCAGCAAGGACTCAATGAAGGAGCTAAAATTCTGACTCTGTATAAAGAGTAAAAGTAGTCCAAGCGAAGAAGCCAGCGAGATGACGATGTCGAGCAAGGCGAGCATGAGCGGTGTCTTCGTGTTGCCCGCCGCATAGTACGCACGCGCAATAAGCAGCACGAGCGATTGCGCCAGAAAGCCGACCATGAAGAGCGCCAGCGCCGCGGCAGTGAGGCGCGTCGCGGACCAGTCGAACGCTCCCGCACCCAGTATTGCGCGCACGATGTAGGCACGCAGAACGATCACCAGCACCGTCGCGGGCAGGGACCAGAAGATAATATGCCGCAGCGCGGTCTCAATATGGCTCACGAACTCGTGCTTTTGCCCTCCGGCGAAGAACCGCGAGAGCGTCGGGAACGCGGCAACGGAATACGAGACGCCGATGATCGCGATCGGCACGGCCTGAAGATTGGAGGCGAAGGTGAAGACCGATATCGATCCTACCGAAAGAAACGAAGCTAGGGCGATGATGCCGAGCAGCACCAGTTGGTTGGCAGAGAGCGAGAGCGTGCGCGGGATCGAGAGCGCGAGCACCTCGCGCACTATCGGCAGGACCCGGCGCAGCGGGAGACGGCCCTCGGCCTTCTCGCTGAAGAAGAACGGCGCTTGCACAAGTGCGTGCATTGCCGCACCCAAGACGACGCCCCATCCCAGCCCCGCGATGCCGAAGCGCGGGTAGAAGAAGAGCACTCCGCAGATGATGCCCACATTGTAGAGCAGCGGGCTTATGGAGTAGAGCAGGAACCGATGCCGCAGCTGGGTGAGATTCGCAAAGAGGTTGGACAACCCCAGAAGGATCGGCTGGAGCAGGAGGATGCGCGTGAGCATGACCAGCGTGTCAGCGTCGCCATGGACGAAGCCGGGCGCGATGAAGGCGATGATTTGCGGCGCCAGGAGCCATGCCGCGCCGCACACTGCCCCCATCCCCAGGAAGAAGATGAGGAGCGAGTCGCGCAGGAATGCGACGCCCTGCCCCGCGCGCTCCGCCTCGAGCCGCGAGAGGACCGGCAGGAGCGCGTAGAGCGACAGGAGCGATGCAACGGTCGCGAAGAGGAAATCGGGTATGCGGAAGGCCGCGTAGTAGAGGTCGAGCGTGTGCCCCGCGCCAAACGCGGAGGCCAGCAGGCGGTCGCGGATGAGCGCGAGCGCCTGCGAGCCGAGCGCGAAACCCGCCAGAAGGTAGGCTGCCTGATGCATCCCCTTCACTTCTTTTGTCATTAGGGCTGCGAGGAAGGAGCGCACCATAGGCGTTGGTTACTCGTTGATCGGGGCGGTCGTGCGGTCTTGAGGAGGCGTCGTTGCGGGCGGCGTCGCGGCGTCAAACGGCGCCTTGCCCGCCTGCAAGTTGCTCAGGATAAGCCGCGCTTCGGAGGAATCAGGGTTGGTCTTTACGATCGCCTGGAACTCGGCGATCGCGTCGTCCGTCCTCTTCTGCGCATAGTACGAGAGGCCGAGGAAGTATTGCGCGTTGGCGTAGTCCGGCTGGAGCGCTACCGCCTGCTCGAGCGCGGTTATCGCGTCCTTGCTGTCGTTGGCGGAGTAGTAGAGAAGCCCGAGCTCGAACCAGATCGGCGCTACGCCGGGCGCCGACTGCACGGCGGCCTGCGCGGCCTGGATCGCGTTCTGAAGGTCGTTGTTAGCGACGTTGAGCTGCACGAGGAAGAGGATCGCATCGGTGTAATTGGGCTTGAGGGTGAGCGACTGCGAGAGATATTTCTGCACCTCAGTCACGTTATTCTGCCCCGCATCGAGCCGCGCGATGAAGAGCGGGATCTGCGGGTTGCTCGGCGCGAGCGCCGCGGCCTGCACGTACGCCTCTTTTGCCTTGTCGTACGCGCCCTGCACCTTGAGGCTCGCGAAGAGGTCATACACCTGCCCCAAGAGGAAGTACGAGCGGTAATCATGCGGGTCTTTGGCGACGAGCTGCTGGCCCACGCCGACGATCTGCTGCGCAAGCGTCGTGAACTGGGTCTGCGCGTCGGCCGTGGGAGAAGATTGCGCTATCTGCTGGAGCTTATTGCTGCCTGCCAGCACCATGAGGCGCAAAGAGTCGGGGTTTGAATTCTCGACCGAGGCGGCATGCGTGGCCTTGGTCATAGCGGCGTCGAAGTCGCCGCTCTGAAGCGCATCGCTGCCCTGGCCGACCGCCGCTTCGGCAATATAATGCCGGTTCGACGCGAAGCCGACCCAGAGCGCGACCAGGAGTATGACCGGCATGCCGCCGATCATCATCACGCGCGCAAGCAACGGCCGCGTGTCGTCCTCGCCCTGGGTGGAGCGGCCCTGCCTCCAGAGGAAGCCGAACGTAGCTCCCGCGAGCACAATACCAAGCAGGAGCATATTCTGGCTCGGCACGTAGAAGATAAGCGAAGCGAAGAAGTAGAGGCTCGACAAGCCTAGCGTCGCCGCAATAACGCGCTCTTCGCGGGAGAGAACGCCCAAGCGCACCGCGCGCACAAGGCTCATGATGACCAGCACCATCGGCACAAGCCAGGCGATGATACCCAAGAGGCCGACGGTCCCGAGCGCCGTCATGATCGAGGAGAAGCCGACCGAAAAGTCGAGGCTCCAGAACGCCGATTGGTTGACCGCGGCAGGCTTATGTGCGAGCCAGGAATCTACGAACGTGTTGGGGCCAGTGCCGACAACCATGCGCTCAACCGAGCCGCCGCGCGCCGCGTTGATGACGTCGACCGTCGAGGAATACGAAGGACGGACCTCAAGCGAGGTAACCGGGATGCTGCTGGTGATGGAGGCGTTGAAGTTCGAGCCGAAGAGGAGGAACACGATCGCGACAAGGACCGTGCCGACCGCCCACCACGGCGTGCGTTCGAGCAACGTGCGTGAAGCGGGAGCCATGCCCGCCATCTCGGATTCGGGGATGCGTTGGGTCAGGAATTTTATGATCGCAACGGCGATCGCAGCCGCGAGTATGAAGCCCCAGACGAGCGAGAAGTTGATGATCGCCAGAAGCGCGATAATGACAATGCCGAGCGCTACCGTAAGCCCGCGCCAGATGATGGTCTGCGCGGCGCCAAGCTCGAGGCGCGCCAAGATCATTACGCCCAGCAGCCCCGCCAGGAGGCCGAGGTCATTCCACTTGCCGATAAGGTTGACCGAGCGATCGGAGAATATCGAGAAGGGCACCAACGTCGTGCCGAAGAGGACGACAATCCACTGAAACAGGACTGCAACCATGAGGGTTATCGAGATCACGCGCAAGAGGATCCCCGCCGTGCGCAAGGTGCGGAAGAGCGCGAAGGACGCGAGGAAGGTGAGAAATACGAGGACGCTTACCAGCACCGTGTCGGATTCGAGGCCCGCGCCGATATACCCGAGCACGGGATCGACCGAGAAGAACGCGGATATAAGGTATGCGACCGGAAGCGCAAGCATGAGGAGCGCAAGGTTGAGGCCGTGCGCGCGCACGAGGTCGCGGCCTCCCCCGCCCAAGGCATAGAGAAAGAGCGCCACGAAGAGGAGCGCGGCGAAAACCGCCACCTTCCCCACCTGGAGCGGGAACCAGACGGTCGGAATAATGAGCAAGAGAGCGAGCACAAGAGCGGCCAGGAATACATACCGTGACCAGCTCACGAGTTTTGAGTGCATATACAATAATGCTTACGGGAGGAACAATACCTCCCTACTATTAATACGGCCTTTTTCAGTATACCCCTCTCCGAGGCTTACAAGGCGAGATACTCACAGGCATCGAAATGTGGTATACTATGAGAAGCGCATCAGAAAGCAGCCTCGGCTTCATCGGCCGGGGAGGAAAGTCCGAACACTCGCCAGAAGAGCGATCTTTTGGAACGGTAGCAGGTAACGCCTGCCATCTGCTCCAAGCGGGCAGGAGGGGTGCGAACAGTGACGAACCGGTTAAGTCCGGGTGAAACGGCTAAATCCCTATCGGAGTGCAAGGCCGTGTCCTGAGAGAAATCGAAGGAAGTGCCGCTTGATCCTGAGGGCGACCGAAGGACCAGATAAATTGCTTTCCGCGACAGAATTCGGCTTATCGATGCGCGCGCTCGGTGTAGATCCCGCCTTACAAGGCGGGATTTGCGCGTCTGTCTAGGCGCCGAGACGAGTCCTATATAATGTGCACCTCTGCCATGCTTCCCTCCTCGATGGTGTGCGCGGCGGCAAATCCCGCGGGGACTTCGAGCGCGTAGCGAATGGGTCCGCTTGGATAGAATGCTTGCGGGTACGTATCGGGCGCGAGATCGCGATCGATCGTAATCACTTTGCCACTACTCGTTATAAAAATAATATCAAGCGAGAAGTTCATTCCTTTCATCCAGAAGCCCGGTTGCGAGCCGTCGGGAAATACGAAGAGCATCCCGCTTCCCTCCGCCAGGCTTGTGCGGCCGGAGAGGCCCTGTTCCTGCTCGGCTGACGTCGAGGCGATTTCTACGCTTACGGTCGTGGTGCCAAAGGCGACGTATGATTCTGCACGCCCGGTTGATTGCATAGGGTGACTATAGTAAATGTACGCGCCGAGCGCGAGCGCCAAGCATACAAGCGCGGCCAGGACATACGGGATGTAAGAACGGCTACTGAGCATTGAGTGCGGCCCGGGTCGCGGGTCCCACATATCCTACCGCATCTATGCCATGCGCGGACTGGAACGCCTCGACCGCAGCCTGCGTCGCCGATCCGAAGTACCCGGTCGCCACGGCGCTGAAGTAGCCGAGCGCGGCGAGCTTCTCCTGCAGCGCAGTCACCTCGTCGCCTGTTGAGCCTACATCAAGGAAGCTTACGAATGTCGCGTTCGCTGAAGATGAGGGAGAAGACTCCGCGCTGTTGAGTGCTGCGCGTGTCGAGGGGCCGACGACCCCAAGCTGCTCGATGCCATGCGCCGCCTGGAAGGCCTCGACCGCCGCAGTGGTCGCCGGGCCGTAGTAGCCGTTGGGAGTCGCCGTGAGATAGCCCTCTTTTGCAAGCAGATTCTGCAGCGCCAGCACCTCGTCGCTGCTGTCGCCGGGCGAGAGATAGGAGGTAAATGTATAGGAGTTCGCCACAGTCGCATCAGTCGGCGCAGCGGTCGAGGTCTGCAAGCCGCCGAGCTCGGCCGCGACTTGGTTGACCACCGACTGGTCGGCGCCGAAGGACTGCAGGAGCGAGACGATCGACTGAATCTTGTTCTGCGCGAGGCCGCTGCCCGTGGTCGTTGTCACGGCAGCTGCCGCCCCAGGAGTGACCGCTACCACAATATTGGTATTGGCGCTGTGGCCATACGAATCGGTCGCGTAAAAGGTGATGGTGTGATTGCCGACCTGCGTCGAATCAGGAATCCACGAGAACGTGCCGGAGGAATTGATGTCGGCGTTGGATATCGTGCTGCCGCTGAAGGAGTCGCTGATCGTATAGACCGGGCTGGAAAACCCGCTCGCTACCGCACTGAAGGTGAGTGTTTGCCCGGTGCCGAGGGATGAACTCGGCGAGAGCGATTGTATGGAGAGCGAGACGGGCTGGCTTACCGTGATCTGCTCGACCGTAGTCGCGGTATTGCCGGAAGAGTCGCTGACCGTGACCGTGATGTTATGCGTGCCGATCTCGGCGGTGGTCGGCGTCCAGGAAAAGTTGCCGGAAGAGTTGATATTTGCGCTTGAGTCCGTAGCGCCGCTGAAAGAGTCGGTAAGGCTGTACGTGGGGCCGGAGAAGCCGGACGCGTTAACGGTAAAGGAGACATTCGTGCCGGCCGAGATATTGGTGCTCGGCGAGAGCGAGCCGACCGAGAGCGATACGCTCGCGTACGCGGGCGGCGCAAAGAGGAGAACCGCACCTAGCGCTACTGCTGCTCGTATCTTGGCGGACATAGCGTATATAAATAGAAAGGAATAATGCGCGAGGCCTCGGGAAGCCTTCTGCCTATATATACGCACGCGCCGCAGAAACGGTGCAGCCCGCAAAACGCTTGCTGCCGAACGGACCTACGCCCGCTCGGCTATAACTGCCGTACCGTAGGCCAGGACTTCGGTGACGCCGCCGGCGATCTCCGTCGCGTCGTAGCGGAAGCCAACGATCGCGTTGGCACCCATTTGCTCGGCATGCTCGACCATGAGGTCGTAGGCGTGGGTACGGGCCTGCTCGCACAGCGCCGTATAGAGCGTGATGTTGCCGCCGAAGAGCGTCTGAATCCCCGCGCCGATGTTGCCCACCAAAGAGCGCGAGCGCACGATAATGCCCCGAGTAATGCCCAAATCCCTGCTTATCTTATAACCATCAAGAACGAAAGCGGTCGTAACCATCGATGTATCAATAGTCGCCATAGCGCTAGTATAGCATTTTGGCTTAACAGAACTTAGATCCGATACCTATACGACCGCTCGTTGTACTCGTCCGTCGGATACGCGCCGATGCCGTCTTCATGCCACAAGAGAAATTCCGCGATGCCCGCGTCGAGCGCGAGCCTGCTGCATACCGTACAATACGGCTCTCCTGATTTTTTTATATTCCCGTCCGTATCGATCCGGACAAAGTAGAGCTGCGATCCTTGCAGTTTCTCCGGATTTCCCTTCATCGCGTCAAGAATGGCTCGCCACTCGGCGTGCATGCAACAGGTATGATCGTACTTCGGCTTGCCAGAAAAGTCGTACTCTTCAAGGCACCTTCTGCTAGCGATATCGTCGAGCGGCGGCGCGTTATAGCCGACGCCGATAATCAGCCCATCCTTCACGATCACCGTGCCGCACTTCGCCCTGAGACACAAGGCCTTCTGTGCTGCCGCAGCCGCCTCGTTCATCCACGCAATCGCCACCCGTTCCTCTGCACCGCGGAGATAGTTCATACCTACAAGCATAGTCCGACCGACGAGCGGAGGGTGAGAGATTCGAACTCTCGGTGCCTTGCGGCACACACGCTTTCCAAGCGTGCGCACTAGACCACTATGCGAACCCTCCAGTGCAATTACCTTATCAAATTAAGACAGTTTTATCTATCATCTCCAACAAGCGCCCTGATACGGTCCTCGATCGGCGGATGGGTTTGGAAGAGCTTCGCGATGGCGCTCGTCGCCGCATGCGCACCGAAGGGGTTGGTGATGTAGAGGTGCGCGGTCGCGGTACTCGCGGTCCTCATCGGTGCCTCGTAGGCACCGAGCTTGCGCAAAGCATTCGCGAGGCCTTCGGGGTAGCGTGTGAGTAAGGCGCCCGACGCATCGGCCAAATACTCGCGCTTGCGCGAGATTGCAAGCTGCAAGAGCGTGGCAAGCAGAGGCGCAAGTATAATCAGCGCGATCGCGAAGACCATAAGGATCGGATTGTTCCTATTGTCGCGGTCGCGGCCTCCCCCGCCGAAGATGCTCATGCGCAGGAAGAAGTTCGACGCGAGCGTCGCGAAGCCGACCAAGACCACGGCGACGGTCGAGACCAGCATGTCGCGGTTGCCGATGTGGCTTAGCTCATGAGCGATGACGCCCTCCAATTCAGTGTGGTTCATCATGGTGAGGAGTCCTGTCGTCGCTGCCACTGCCGCATGCTTGGCATTGCGCCCAGTCGAGAAGGCATTGGGCGCCGGGTCGTCGATCACATACACTTTTGGCTTCGGGAGCCCCGCGGTAATCGAGAGATTCTCGACGATACGGTTGAGGTCGGGATATTCTTCCTCGCTTGCGGGCTTTGCCTTTTCCATTGCTATAACGACTTTGTCGGAGAACCAGTAGCTCCAGATGTTGGTGAGTATCGCGAAGACGACGGCGGCAACCACGATCGCGGAATTGTTGAAATAGACTGAGAGCGCCCAGCCAATCGCCATCACGATGCACAAAAAGACGAGCATGAGCACCCATGTCTTGGCGATGTTTTCCTCGCGGTGGGTATAGAGCGTTGCCATAAGATAACACTATAGCAAAAGCGGATTATAGAAAAGCGAAGGGGTAGCCTCGCGGCTACCCCACTGTCTCGAGAAAGATGCACTTGTCGAAGGCTCCGGCGAGCGAGTTCTTCGCGGCACGCGCCCCCATGAGCTCGGTATCGCCTATCCCCTCCGCCCGGCGGAGGGCGTCGAGGACCTCCGCAAGATCTGCCATTTCGGTAAGGATGTCCTCACGGGTCGTGGCGCTTACGAGCTCGTTGTATTCTTCAAGAAGTTTGCGCCGAAGCTCCGCTTTGAACTCCTTCGGCGAAAGGACGCGCACGCGCGGCTTTACTCCCCGCACCGCTTCAAGAGGCGTCCTGTTCCTCAGAATCTTATCGGGGATCTTGTCCCGCACTAATTTGTTGTAGACCTGCACGGCTTCCTCCTCTGATTACAGGCTGCACTCTACCCTACCATAACTCGCTCTGCGAGCAAGAAGTTTTAAAATTGCACCTTGACCGGCTCGCGGACTGCCGCATCTGCGTCGTCAAGCGCGAAGTACTCCATAGGAGAGAAGTGGAACATGCCGGCGATGATGTTGCCCGGGAAGCGCTGCATGGCGGTCGTGAGGTCGCGGACGTTGCCGTTGTAGAAGCGGCGCGCGGCTTGGATCTTGTCCTCGGTGTCGGTGAGCTGCGACTGGAGCGCCAAGAAATTCTGGTTGGCTTTGAGGTCGGGGTACGCCTCGGCAACGGCGAAAAGGGATTTCAGCGCGCCACTGAGCATATTTTCTGCCTGACCCTTCTCTTCCGGGCCTTGCGCGCTTATCGCCGCCGCGCGCGCTTTGGTAACATTTTCAAAAGCCTGGCTCTCGTGCGTCGCGTAGCCCTTAACTGTTTCAACAAGATTGGGGATGAGGTCATAGCGGCGCTTGAGTTGTACATCAATATCTGCCCACGCTTCCTTGGAGCGCTGCATAAGGGTAACAAAGCGGTTGTAGGCGAAGACGACCCACAGCACGAGCACCACAACGACTGCTAAAATAATATACAGGATTGTCATATAGCGATTATACAACTTTTATACAGATTGCAAGGGGTTTCGAGGCAGTGTAAGGTAAGTTTAGACACCGTCCACAAGGAGCTACGTCATGTCTACGATCGAGAAAGAAGCCCGCGACAATGCGCTTGGGCCAGGCACGCTGAGATTTATCGACATGCTCACGAGCGATGTCGGCAAGCAGTTCCCATCGGTCTATTCAGACTCGGGAGATGCAGAGGGCAAAGGAAGGTTTATGCTCGGCAACTCGAGCACCACGCCGCCTATTACTCCGCTTGATAGCCTGCGCACGCTGCTCAAGGCCCTCACGAATGCGCCTGCCGCCGACCGTGCCGAGCTCGACCGAAAATTCGGAGCGCTGGCAGACAGCTTTGAGAGGAATATCCCCTTCTTCAAATCTCTCTCAGCCGCGTAAAAGAATGGTTGTGCAATAAAAACCGCCCCGGAGATTTTCTCCGGGGCGATTGTTTTACTTTATAAAAATAAAAAGTTGTGGTATTTTCGCATTGGCTGTTCCCTAGCGAACAGCGTCACTAGGGGCTCCTAGAGCCTAAAGGAGGACGTTGTGAAAATCAGTATCGACACTTGCTACTCGGAAGGGCAGTATCGTGACACGGGTGTTGAAGTGCCGGCACACGCTCTGTTGGGAGCGAGTACGTTAGCTGTCGCTATCGTCTCGGAGTTACGGGAAAATGACGTTGCAAAGTATGTCGAGGTCATCCGATTTCGATCAACCCACCGCACGCCGGATTGCGTCGTCTGCAAAGTTCATGGCGAACTAAATATTCTGGGGGTAAAGAAAACTTTGAGCCATGTCCTGACGATTGATCTTCCTGATCCGCCCAAGAAGTACAACACCACGATACTGCAGGATGACGTGGCACGATTCATGGTTGGCATTCGATATGATCTTAGCTATACAGCCAGGGTCAATCGACAGGTCCTGGCCAACTTGGATAAGTTCTTAACGCCATCTTCTGGTTAACCACTACGAAAACCGCCCCGGAGATTTTCTCCGGGGCGATTGTTTTCATTTTTTTGTAGATCCAGGCTTATCCTTTCCGTCTTGTTTAGATTCCCCGTCACTCTTTGGTCCTTGCAAATCATTCTGGAAAGGACTGGGGATTCTTAGATCGAGCATAGCCGGTATCTCACCATTCTGTCTCTCATATTCGGAGATTTGGAAAGAGAGTAATTGAGACAATCTTTTGGTGTGATGAGGTGTCAACACATAACTTTCCGACATTTCTCCCTTATAAACGGTAAGTACGAAATGACCTTCTCCAAATAATACTCTTACATTTTCGGAGAAAGATTTAGGTGTCTTTGCAATTCGTTGGATTTCTTGCTCATTCTGAATCTCTTGTTCCGTCTTTGCTTGTTCTTCTGGTGTCATAAATTTTATGATATGCAAAACCCCGCTCGCGCGGGGTTCTTTCTAATAATCCATGTCGCCCATTCCCATGCCTCCCGGCATGCCAGCTGCTCCTGCCGGCGGAGTCTCTTTCGGCTCTTCGGCTACGGCCGCTTCGGTCGTGAGGAGGATTGCTGCTGCCGAGGCTGCGCGCTCGAGGCCGGTGCGCGTTACTTTGACCGGGTCAACGATGCCCTGCGCCACCATGTCGGCAATGACGCTGCCCGTGAGCGCGTCGTAGCCGGCGTTGCCCTTGGCCTCGAGTACTTTGGCGAGCGCGACGCCCTCGTCATAGCCAGCATTGGATGCAATCTGGCGCAGCGGGCGCTCGAGCGCTTTGAGAAGGACGACCCAGCCGACTTGCTCGGCAGGGCTAAATTTCTCGCGCGACTTCTCGAATTGCTCGGCTGCCTTTGCCATCGCGCGTACAAGCGCGGTACCTCCGCCCGGAACAATCCCCTCCTCGATCGCGGCCTTGGTCGCGTTGACGGCGTCCTCGATCTTGAGCTTGAGATACTTCATCTCGGTCTCGGTAGCCGCGCCGACGCGGATGACCGCTACGCCGCCCGTCAATTTCGCAAGGCGCTCGTTCAATTTTTCTTTATCAAATTTGCTCGTGGTCTCTGCAACCTGCGCCTTGATCTGCGCCACGCGCGTGTCGATGTCTTTCTTGGTACCCTTGCCGCCGACAACCACGGTCGAATCTTTTTTAGCGATTACTCGAGTAGCACGACCGAGCATCTCAAGAGTAGCCTCTTCCAACTTCAGTCCAACAGATTCCGAAATTACTGTTCCACCGGTGATTACGGCAATATCTTCCAACATTTCCTTCTTACGATCTCCGTAACCAGGTGCCTTCACTGCAACTGAATTGAATGCTCCACGCAATTTATTAACGACAAGCGTTGTCAGTGCATCACCGTCTACATCTTCAGCAATTATGACAAGTTGCTTCCTCCCCTTTTGTGCAAGTTTTTCAAGAATAGGAAGAATTGTTTGAATTGAACTGATTTTGCTGTCGGTAATGAGAATATCAGGATCGTTATAGTACGCTTCCATTCTCTCAGAATTGGTGACCATTAGGGCGGAAACATAACCCTTATCGAACTCAAGACCTTCTACGACATCATGGTCAATTCCAAGCGCTTGAGATTCCTCAACAGTTACAACGCCATCTTTACCAACTTTTTTAATAGTATCTGCAATAATTCCCCCAATTTCTTGTGATTCTGCAGATATATTTGCGACTTGGCGGATCTCCTCGTCGTTGCCGATCTTCTTTGCAAATGACTTGAGCGCCGCAACAGACTCTGCCGCCGCAGCCTCGATGCCCGCGCGCACGCCCATCGCATTGAGCCCCGCTTCGGTGTGCTTCATGCCCTCCTCGACAATCGCCTGAAGCAGCACGACCGAGGTCGTGGTACCGTCGCCGGCGATGTCGTTGGTCTTCGATGCTACTTCCTTCACGATCTCGGCGCCCATATTCTCGAATTTATCGCGAAGCGAGATTTCCTTGGCAATCGATACGCCGTCGTTGGTGATCGTCGGGCCGCCGTAGCCCTTGTCGAGCGCGACGTTCCTGCCGCGGGGGCCGAGCGTGATCTTGACCGTGTTGGCCGCCTTGTCGAGGCCGGCCTTGAGCGCGCGGCGCGCTTTTTCGTTGAAGAGGATTTGCTTTGCCATAGATAAATTAGTTAATCACTGCCAGGATATTGGACTCGCTCACAATGTAATATTCGACGCCTTTTACCTTCACTTCGTCGAAGTTGTACTTGGAGAACATCACTTTGTCGCCAACCTTGACGGTCATCGTAGAGAGTTTGCCGTCCTCGCCCATTTTGCCGGGACCGACCGCCACCACCGTTCCCTGCTCAGGCTTCTCTTTATTAACCGTCTCGGGGATGATGATGCCGAAGGAGGTCGTCGCGCCCTCCATTTCCTCAGGCGAGAGCGGCTTGATAAGCACGCGGTCGCCGAGCGGCGCCACACCGGAAGAATTCTTCGCGACCTTGTGAGCGGACTTTGCGGACGGCTTAGAAATAACCTTTTTTGCGGCCTTTTTGGGGGCCTTCCCTTTAGATTTGGCCTTTTTCATCGCCAAAAAATGTACTATACATATTTACTCCTTGTCAAAACCGACGGCGCTCGGAGCAGATTGCGCGGGATCGCAAAGCGTGGTACGCTCATGAGCAATGACCGCAGCGGGGATTATCCCTTATATACAGATCGTAGTCTCGGTAGCGCTTATTATCTGCGTGCTTCTGCAGCAGACCGGCGCATCCATGGGCGGCGCATTCGGCGGCGACAATTTCAGCGCCTCCTACCACACGCGCCGCGGCCTCGAGAAAACGCTCTTCTACGCCACGATTATCCTTGGCACCGTTCTCGCTTTGTCGTCATTCGCAACGCTCGTGGTACACTAAATCCACGCTTCTCTAAATTCTTTATGGGTTCACTTTGGCGCACGCTTACGCGGCCCGTGTATATCCCGCTCGCCGACAAGGCAGAGGACGCATACCATGCCTTCTCGCGCACCGGCAGGGGCGTTTTCATATTTCTTGCATCGGTGATGGTAGTGAGCAGCGTGGCGCTCCTCTATATGCTCAACAGCTCGATGCTCTCGGCCACGCCTGGCTACGGCGGCAGCCTCACCGAGGGGATTATCGGGAGCCCGCGGTTCATCAACCCCGTGCTTGCGGTCTCCGACGCCGACCACGACCTCTCGATACTGGTCTACTCCGGCCTCCTGCGCGCGACACCCGAGGGCGACTACGTGCCCGATTTGGCCTCAAGCTATGACATCTCGAGCGATGGCACGACATACACCTTCCACCTGCGGCCGAATGCCACGTTCCATGACGGCAGCAAGGTCACCGCCGACGACGTGGTCTTTACGATAAACAAGATCCAGGACGCGGCGCTCAAGAGCCCCGCCCGCGCCGACTGGGTGGGAGTCACGGTAACCGAAGTCGACCCGGAGACCGTGCAATTTACGCTCAAGTCGCGCTACGCGCCGTTCATCCAGAACTTGACACTCGGTATCCTCCCCAAGCATCTCTGGGCTAACGTGAGCGATGAGGAGTTTCCTTTCAGCGACCTCAACACTTCGCCCGTAGGCTCCGGCCCCTTCAAGATCGGCAAAATTTCGCGCTCGGCATCGGGCCTGCCGTCCTCCTACGAACTTGACGCGAATCAAGAGTACGCGCTCGGCGCGCCCTACCTCTCGGAAATATACCTGCGGTTCTATCAGAATGAGAGCGACCTTTCGGACGCGCTCGCGCGCGGCGACGTCGAGGCGGCAAGCGGCCTCTCGCCCGCCTCGCTCACCGATATCAAGGACGCGAACATAGAGACGGCGCCGCTCAACCGCGTCTTCGGCGTCTTCTTCAACCAGAACCAGTCGGAAGTATTGCGCGACCCGGACGTGCGCGAGGCGCTGCGCGACGCCATAAACCAGCAAGATCTTGTGAATCAGGTGCTTGGCGGCTACGGCACCCCACTTACGGGGCCCGTGCCGCCGGAGCTCCTCGGCGCGACTACGACGATCGCTGCATCTTCGACACCGGCGGCTATAGGCACGACTACCGACATCGCTCTTCTCTCACAGCAAGAGCTCATAAAGAAAGGCTGGGTGTTAGGGGATGACGGCGTCTTAACCAAGACGACCGGCAAAGGCAAGGACGCGAAGACTGAAATACTTTCCTTCTCCCTCTCGACAGCCAACGTGCCCGAGCTGCGCGCGGCGGCGGAGTACCTGCGCCGGCAGTGGAGCGAGATGGGTGCCGCGGTCGACGTAAAGATATTCGAGCAAGGCGACCTCTCGCAGAACGTGATCCGCCCGCGCAAGTATGACGCGCTCCTCTTCGGCGAGGTGATCGGCCGCGAGCTCGACCTCTACGCCTTCTGGGACAGCAGCCAGCGCAACGACCCCGGCCTTAACGTCGCTTTGTATGCCAATTCCACCGTCGACAAAATCGTCGAGCAGCTCCGCCAAACGACCGACGACGCCACGCGCGCAAGCCTCTACAGCCAGTTCCTTGCCCAGTTCAACCAGGACATCCCCGCGGTATTTCTCTACGCGCCCGATTTCGTGTATAGTATACCCAACGACATCCAAGGGCTCGACCTGGGTTTTATAGAAACGCCAAGCGACCGTTTTCTCTCAGCCCCTCAATGGCATCGGGAGACAGACTACGTGTGGCCCATATTTAACAGCAAGTAATTACAATGGAAGAAAAGAAGAAAGGTTTTAAGACCCGCCGCCCTAGCGGCGGGCGCGGGCGCGGCAGCTTCGGCGGCCGCAAGCTTCGTCGCGAGGGTCCTCGCCCTCATCAGACGCCTCCGCCGCGCGAGATCCGCGAGCAAAGCGGCACCAATGGCGCCGGCGACGAGAAGCCGATCCCGCCTTTAGAGGCCGGCAACATCCGCATCATCCCGCTTGGCGGCGTCGAAGAGATCGGCCGCAACATGACGGCGGTCGAATTCGGCAACGACATCATTATCGTCGACTGCGGGTTCCAGTTCCGAGAACAGGACACCCCGGGTATCGATTACATTCTGCCCAATACCAAATACCTCGAAGACCGCCAGGACAAGATTAGAGGTATGTTTATTACGCACGGCCACCTCGACCACATCGGCGGCATCCCCTACGTCATCGACCGCATCGGCTACCCGCCGATCTTCACGCGCAAGCTGACCGCGATCATGATCCGCAAGCGCCAGGAGGAATTCCCGCACTTGAAGCCTTTGGATATTCATGAGGTCGAAAAGGAAGACACGATCAAGGTCGGCGACCTGCGCGTGCGCTTCTTCTCGGTGACCCACACTATCCCCGACGCGATGGGCATCATCATCGAGACGCCGTACGGATTGGTCGTCTTCACCGGCGACCTCAAGCTCGACCACGTCGACGGCGTCCCGACCGAGGCCGAGGAGAAGGAGTTCGCATTCTTCAAGGATAAGAAGGTGCTCTTCCTCGCCGCGGACTCGACCAATGTCGAGCGCTCCGGCTTCTCTATCCCCGAGCGCGTGGTCAAGAAGAACATGGACGAGATCATCGCCACGACGCCCGGCAGACTCATTATCGGCACCTTCTCCTCGCAGCTCGAGCGCCTCATGCGCATCGTCGAACAAGCCGAGCGCGTCGGCCGCAAAGTCCTCGTCGAGGGCCGCTCAATGAAGGTCAACCTCGAGATCGTAAAACATTTAGGATTGCTCAAAGTAAACGAGAAGACATTTATTTCTCCCGAGCAGCTCGAATCCATCCCTGACAGCAAAGTGCTCATACTCGCGACGGGCGCCCAGGGCGACGAGTTCGCGGCACTCATGCGCGTTGCCATGAAGTCGCACAAATACGTGAAGATCAAGCCCGGCGACACCATCGTGCTCTCTTCTTCGATCGTGCCGGGCAATGAGCGCTCGGTTCAGAAGCTTAAGGACAACCTCTCCCGCCAGGGCGCGCGCATCATCCACCGCGACACCATGGACGTGCACGCCTCCGGCCACGCCAACCGCGATGAGACCTTCTGGATCCACCAGAAGATCAACCCTCGGTTCTTCATGCCGCTCCATGGCTACCACTACATGCTGCGCGTCCACGCCGACATCGCCAAGGCCTGCGGCCGCGCCGAGGACGAGATCATCGTCCCTGACAACAGCGCCGTGATCGAAATCCGCGACGAGGGCTCGCGTATCGTGCGCCTTAAGGAAATGGCGCCGGCAGGTCTGCGCCTGGTAGACGGCTTCGCGATCGGCGACATCCAGGAGGTCGTTATCCGCGACCGTACCGTGCTCGCGGCAGAAGGCATGTTCGTCATCATCGCGACAGTCAACCCCAAGAACGGCCGCCTACGCAAGTCGCCCGACATCATCTCGCGCGGGTTCGTGTACTTGCGCGAATCGCAGGAGCTCCTCCAGCAAGCGCGCATCATCGTAAAGAAGACGATCGAAGACACGACCAAGAATCAGCAGCCAGTCAACTTCGACTTCGTCAAGAACAACGTCACCGACGCGGTAGCAAGATTCCTCTTCGAGAAGACCAACAAACGCCCGATCGTGATCCCCGTAATTTTGGGTGTGTAATCTGCTACACTCCATCTCAAGTCCGAAGGAGGTGGTTCTCATGGACGATCAGACCTAATACTAGGTCGAGGCGCGGAGAAATCCGCGCCTTTTCTATTTCGCTACTGAAATCTTTTTGTTTTTTATTTCTATTATTCCCTCGCCTGCGAGGTTGGCCACCACTCTTGCCACGTCGCCGTGCGCACGGTTGGTTATGTCGATCAACTCATCCATTGTCTTGGGTTTCTCCAAGACTGCGCGCAGCACCGCTCCACGCAGTTGGCGGTAAGAGCCCTCGAACTTGCTCTGTTTGGCATAATGCTTGCTCCTACTGTTGATGCGCAAGCCTTGAGCCTTCAAGAATGACCCGTAATCCATGAGTGCCGCGTAGAAGTCTCGTGGGTCCATGCGCGACTGCTTGAGTGCTTTCTCTACGAGCGGCAAAATCTGTGCGTCGGACACAAGCACCTCTTTGCTGCCGCCCCTGAAGCAATATTTGAGAAATACGGTGCGAATATTCGTCTCGATAAACACCGTTGGCTTATTGTGCGCAAAGGCCTCTACCGCTGCGGCTGTATACGGGCCAACACCGGGGAGTTTCTGACCGGTCCAACCCTCACGAGCAAGGATCTTCCCCGCTTCCCACAGATATTTGCCTCTGCGATTGTAGCCGAGGCCTTGCCACAGCGTGAGCACTTCGCTCAGTTGCGCTTTGGCTAATTTTTGCGGCGTCGGGAACTTTTTTATAAACCGCTCGTAGAACGGGATCACGCGGTCGACTTGCGTTTGCTGGAGCATCACTTCGGAGACCATAATCTTGTACGGGTCGTGCGTCTGCCGCCAAGGCAAGTGGCTGCGCGCCTGCGTCTTGTAAAAGCTTTTCAAATCTCGGAGAAGTCGCGGCATATATTCAGCAAAACAGTATTGCTTGCCTATGATAACAAAAAGCCCCGCCGAAGCGGGGCTTTTTGATTGCAGGCCAGAGGGCTTATGCCTTCGGGCGGGCATCGGAGACCGTGAGCGTGCGGCCGTCGAACTCCTTGCCATTCCACATGGCAATAGCAGCTTCGCCGCCGGCATCGTCGGCCATCTCCACGAAGCCGAAGCCACGGGAGCGACCAGTCTCACGATCAGTAACAATGGACGCGGTGGCTACCTCGCCCGCCTTGGCAAACGCGTCTCTCAACTCGTCGCCCGTAGTGCGGTACGGAAGGCCTCCCACGAACAGTTTGCGTACCATATTCGCGAAATACAATGAATTAACTAAGTTCCGTTGTAAGTCGACCCTCCGATAACCGCGCCAGGGGCGCACCAGGAGCACTTGACTCGGAACGCCCTCACCTTATCATAGCGACGAGAGGCGCGCAACCACGACGAGGCGCTTGTCGAAGGCGTGCGCGTGCGGGTCCCAGTCTCCGGCGCAGGTTATAAGGACTATTTGGGAAGGGCCGGCTGTGGAGAAGATCTCGTTAAGGGGCGCCGCGTTGGTGTCGTAATCCTCAATTGAGGAGACGGTATACGTAAGGCTCCGGCCCGAGGCGTCGGACACGACGACCGAGTCGCCAACCGCGATTTGGCCGAGGTGCTCGAAGACGCCCGCGGTCGTAAGCGCATTGTTGACATGCCCGTCGATGACGGCGTTGCCAGCCTCTCCGGGCTTAGGGCCGAGGTTATACCAGGCGACGTCCTGCCAGGTGGAGGGTGTGGCCATCGAGCCGTCTGACTTTTGCCCGACGCTCTCGACCTTGGCCGAGACCCCGATCGAGGGTATGGCGAGGTGCACGGGCACGAGCGGCGTAGTGGTGGCAGGACCAGCAGCCGGCGCGTTGAGAAGCGAAGGGTCGGTAATCGCCGCAGCCGGCGCGAAGGCGACGAAAGCGGCATTCGCGCCGAACGCGTTTTTCGAGAGGGTCGAGAGCGCGCCCGCCGCGCCGATCACTATCGCAAGCACGCCGAAGGCGACAAAGACATTCCTCGTCCAGTGCGGCCTGCGGTGGTGTATGATAACGCCCGACTTAGCGGATGAGAGTAGCAACTGCCTTTCTGACATACGGTTGCAATACTACGCCCGCAACCACAAGGAGCACAAGCGCCAAGGCCAGGGGTAAAGCGTACGCTGAAATCGGCTCGAAGCCGGTGTTCGGAAGCGACGGTACATATTTGGAGACGACCGTCACGGCCGCGACGGATGTCTGCACAGGCTGGGCCGGCTGCGTATAGGAGTAGCTCGGATATTGATAGCCGTAGGGGTAATTGTAGTAGCCGCTGCCATACGCGTATGTCGGCGTGAGCGTGATGTAGCATGCGGCGTTGGAGCCATTGGCTACAGTGCCGGAACAGCTGCCTGAATAGGAGGGCGTGTACCCTGTCTGATTATAGACCGAAACCGAGTACGACCCATTCACCCACACGGTCGTGCCGTTTGAGGAGCCCTGGAAGTACTGCTGGTTGCTGTTGGCGCCCGCGACATAGAACGTAAAGTCGCTCGGCGACTTGTACTGACCGTATTGATACTGGTTATTAACCGTTACATAGACAGTCACGCTTCCCTGCGTGGAATTATTGCAATTCCAATAGCCGTAGGAATATCCGTAATTGTTATTCCAGCCGCAATTATTGTTGTAGCCATATTGGTATTGATAATAGCCGGGCGCATAGAGCGTGTCGGCAGAGGCCGCAACAGGAACGAGGATGCCCAGCAGAAGCGCGAACGAGGACACGAACACTGCAAGAGAGCGCTTGAATGATTTCATAGCGGTAGGACAATTTAAATTATAAAAACGAGCAGGCCCAGGACTATCCCCATTGTAGCACACCGAGGCATCCGATTAGTAGCCCGCCGGGAGCGTAACGCTCGAGAGGAAGGCCGGTATGACCGCCGGGAGTATAAGGAGTGGGATCACGATCGCCCCTACCGTGATCCAGAAGCCCCAGAGCATATACTTGCGCATCTTTTCGCTCGACTGGAAGGTGGCGTCGATCTTCCCCTCCAGCTCGGCAAGCTTGATCTCCATGCGGTCGAGCTGTTCGTTCATTACCCGGTAGTATACACCCCCTTCAGGAGCTGTCCCCAGCCCGATGCCGGCCTTCTTGACACTTTCATCCTGCGGATATATATTTAGACAACCTAACTATTAGGTTTAAGTACTATGCAGGAGCATGCAACGACGCTGAACCTGTTTCTCGACGTGGGCCGCGCCATCAAGCGCGACATGGGTTCGGCGCTGCCGCTCCCCTTCGCCCAGTGCGAGGCGCTCAAGCTCGTCGAGGAGCTTCCCCGCGCCAGTATGCGCGAAGTGGCGCGCACGCTGCGTATAACGGCGCCTTCGGCGACCTCGCTCATCGACGAGCTGGCCCGCCAAGGGTACCTCAAGCGCGGCGCAGCGCGCGAAGACCGCCGCAGGATAGCGCTCACCCTTACCCCCAAGGGCAAGCGCATCGCGAGCGAGATCATGCGCAAGCGCAAAGCAGTCTTTGCCCGCTTGCTCCAGCCCCTCGACCATGAGGATCGGGAGAATCTTAACCGCGTGCTGCGCAAAATTATCAATAGTCAATAAGCATGAAAACATCTTTTAATAATCCGGTTATTTTGGGCGCCATAGGCATCGCAGCCGTCATCGCGGTCGGCAGCGCCGGCTATTACCTGCTCGAGAGCAGGACGCCTTCCCTGGCGCAGCTTCCGCCGGCATCGAGTGCTACGAGTACCGTTACCGGCACCGGAACCGTTGAGCCCGCCGAGAACCCCGACCTCGCCTTCGAGGCCAGCGGCAAGGTCGCAAGCGTGCGCGTAAGCGTGGGCGATACTGTTGCCCGCGGCCAGACCCTTGCGAGCCTCGACAACAGCGCCCTCCTCGCCCAGCGCGCGCAAGCGGTCGCAAGCCTCGACGCGCAGGAGGCGAACCTCTCGCAGATGCAGGCGGGCCCGCGGGACGTCGACGTCGCCGCCAAGCAGACTGCGGTCTCGCAAGCGCAGCTCGCTCTCGCCAACCTCTACTCGACTGTATATGACACGCTCAACGACGCATACGGCAAGGCCTATAGCGCGGTGCATATCGACACCGATGCTCTCTTCTCGAACCCCGACTCGGTCAACGCAACCCTCGCGGTAACCGTCAGCAATAGCCAGCTGGCGTCGAATGCGATCAGCACGCGCACCGCCGTCACGAGCGACCTTGCGCAATGGAAGGGCGAACTCGACGCGCTCTCCGGCTCGGCTGATCCCTCGACGCTTGAGGCCGCCCTCACGACGGCTCAGGCCCACTTGAACGTCGCGCGCCAGTACACGGACACGATGGCACAGGTCCTCAGCGCAGCGATTCCGTCAACCTCTTTCCCGCAGGCTTCGATAAATACATCGATCGCCGCAGTCAGCTCGCTGCACGACACGGTCGCCGGCCGCATAAGCGCGCTCTCGACCCTCAGCCAGCAGATCGCTACCGCCAAGCTCGCCGTGCAATCAGCGCAGGACGCGCTCAATTCGACGCTTGCGGGCTCGACACAGCAGCAGATCCAAGCGCAACAGGCGCAGGTCGAGGCGGCGCAAGCCAATGTCGCCGCGATCGACGCGCAAATCGCCAAGGCGGTTATTACGGCGCCCTTCAGCGGCACGGTATCGAGCGTCCATGTGAAGGTCGGCGACATCGTTGCCGCCGACAACTCCGCAATCTCGCTCACGCCGCAAAGCGCCCTCCAGGTGAACGCGTATTTCTCGGAGTCCGATGTTGCATCGATTTCCGCGGGCCAGAGCGCTGATGTCACGCTCGACGCGTACGGGAGCGGGCGGGTCTTCCCCGCGACTGTGGTATCAGTCGACCGTTCGCCGACGACCCAGAACGGCGTGCCCGCCTACAAGGTGACGCTGCAGTTCGAGGCAAGCGATCCATCGATCACCTCGGGCATGACCGCCAACGTAACTATCAAATAATCATATGAGTGAAAAGAAAAAGTCCATGGACCGCCGCGCCCTTGCCATCGCCGCGTTTATCGTAGTCGTGATCGGCGGCGGGATCGCCGTGCTCGCCTACCTCGGCGTGGCCGCAAAAACCGTCTATATCGACAAGGCCACCATCTCCGCGCCCGAGACGACGCTCGCGCCTACGACCGCCGGCATATTGCAGCATACTTACGTCTCGGTCGGCGACATCATCGCGCCCAACACGGTCGTGGCGCAGGTTGGCGTCGAGCTGATCAAATCAACGAATGGCGGGCTTGTGATCGACGCGCGCACCGACCTCGGCACCTCGATAGCTCCGGGCACCGCAGTCGTGACAACGATCGATCCTACGGCGCTGCGCGCGGTCGGCGAAGTGCAGGAAGATAAGGGCCTCACGGATATCAAAGTCGGCGATACCGCCACCTTTACCGTCGACGCGTTCGGCGGGCAGAAGTTCCAGGGCGTCGTCGACGAAATCAGCCCGACTTCTAATGCGGGCGACGTGGTCTTCTCGGTCTCCGACAAGCGCGAGGAGCAGGACTTCGACGTCAAGGTGCGCTTTGATACCGCGCAATATCCGCAGCTGCGCAACGGCATGTCGGCTAAGATCTGGGTTTATAAGAACTAATGCAAGCAGCACAAGAGAACGGCAACCTCAAGTGGCTCATCCTCGCGACCGTGATGGTCGGGACATTCTTGGGGCGCCTCGACCAGACGATCGTAGGGTTAGCGCTTCCCAAGATCATCAGCGACTTCTCGATCACCGTATCCGCCGCGGGCTGGATCGCGACCGCCTATATCCTCGCGAACGCCGTCTTCGTGCCGGTGTGGGGCAAGCTTGGCGACACGATCGGGCGCAAGCGCGTGTACATCCTCGGCTTCGGCATATTCATCTTCGGTTCCGCGCTTGCCGGGTTCTCGTGGGACCTGGACTCGATGATCGTCTTCCGCGTCATCCAGGCGATCGCGTCCTCGGCCGACTATCCCACCGCGATGGCCATCATCGCATTCACCTTTAGCGAAGGCCGCGAGCGCGCCCAGGCGCTCGGCATCTGGTCGAGCGTTTTCGCCGCATCGGCGGTCGTGGGTCCCTTGCTCGGCGGCCCCTTGATCGACCACCTCGGCTGGCGGTGGGTCTTTTTCATCAATATCCCGGTTGGGCTCGTGGGCCTTATGCTTGCGCTCGCCTTCATACCCGAGTCGACCGGTCGCAAGACAGAAAGCTTCGACTGGTGGGGCGCCATGTTCCTTGGCGGCGCGCTCTCCGCGCTGGTGCTCATCCTCGACAAGGGGCCCGACTGGGGCTGGCTCTCGGGAAGCGCGCTCATCTGCTACGCGGCGACCGTCATTTTCGGCATCATATTCTATTTCATAGAGATCGGGCACAAGGAGCCAATCGTCGATCTTAAATTCTTCAAAAATAGCGTTTTCGTCAATACGCTCCTTAACAATTTCATTGTATTCATGGGGCTCATGGGCGCGATATTCCTCATCCCCATCTTCGCGCAAACATTCCTCGGCTACGACGCGACCCAGACCGGCTACCTCTTCATCCCGATGGCAGCAGCGCTCATGCTCGCCTCGCCTCTGGGCGGCGCGCTCACGGGGCGGGTTGAGGCGCGTGTTGTCATCATCGCCTCGACGCTGGTCGCGGCGCTGGGCCTCTTCCTCTTCGCCGTGCTCATCGACGTCCGCGCGACTGCGATCGACATTATGATCCCGCTCATGGTGATGGCGTTCGGGCTCGGCTTCGGGATGGCGCAGCGCACCAATGCGGTGGCATCGGTCGTCGACACACACGAGATGGGCAGCGCTTCGTCGGTCCTGGCGCTCGTGCGCAACATCTCGGGCGCCTTCGGCGTGGCCGTCTTCTCGACCATCCTCAACAGCGCCACCGAGAACAATGTCCTCTCAATCGCGCAAAATAGCACGCTCTACGTGCATTCGGCCGCCGCAATGCAGCAATTTATCGCGCTTATAGAATTAAAGGCGCAAGTGGATGCTTATCACACGATCTTCCTCGTCGGCATGTGGACGCTGATCGCAGGTGCCATCGCCTCGTTGTGGCTCAAAATCCCGGAGAAGAAGCTTTTGCAGCCGCTCCACGTCGACGCGTAATCGCTATCCCGCGATCTTGATCGCGGCAAAGAGCACAAGCGCGCCGAGCACGGTCACGAGCGTCGTCCATGCGGTCGGATGGCGGTGATGGCTCTCGGGTATGAGGTCGCTTGCGCCGATATACAGAAAGAAGCCGGCGAAGAGCGCGAGCAGAAGCCCGAGGTGCTCGTCGGATATGCTGAAGAGCATCGTTGCGGCAACGCCTACGACGGGTGCGAGCGCATCGACTATGAGCCAGCGCAATGCTCGTGCCCGCTCGCCCGCGTTTTTAATAATCATATTGACGGTATTGATGCCGTCGGAGAAATCGTGCGTTAAGACCGCTGCGGCAACGACCACGCCCACCGCGGTCGAGACCTGGAACGCGAGCCCGATGCCGATGCCGTCCAGCAGGCTGTGGAACGAAAGCGCCGATGCGCCAGCAATCCCGCGCCGCGCGGTGTGCTCGTGGTGATGCGGCTCTTCGTCATGCTCATGGGTGTGGAGCAGCAGGAACCGATCGATGAGGAGATAGGTGAAGAAGCCTGCTGCAGTAACTGCAAGCACGGTCGCGTCAGCATACTGCGCGCTCGCAAGATCGAGCGCCTCGGGCAGGAGGTCGAAGAAGGCTACGGCTACCACTGCTCCGGCGCTGAAGCCGAGTATGAGATGGAGCTTATCGCGCAGCGAAAGCGCGAAGAGCCCGCCGAGCAAGGTGGCGATGCATGTGGCTGCGGCTATCGCGATCAGCATACGAGATTATTGTCCGACTGAGGTCGTGCTCGAGGCGGTCGCCGAGACTTTGGCCGAAGCGAGCGCCTTCATGATCGTGTCCACATCTTTGCGCGCGGCCACGAGGTCCTTCTGGCCATTCGTGATCTCGTCGCGGCCGGTCTTGAGCGCCGCCGTGTTGGACGCCATGGCCGTTTTGTCACCGTTGTCAGGGGTAAGCGTCGCGGTGCCATTGATCGCAGCCTGGGCGTGGCCCTGCGCGCTCGTAAGGTGGGTGCTCATATCGTTGAGGGTCGAGATCATCGCAGTCACATCGACACCTGCCCCCTGGTCGGCCTGCACGCGCGCCTGGAGTTTGGAGCCGATGCCTGCCAGCATATTGATGATCGTCGCCTCACGATCAGCAGCAGCGGCTATCCTGGCTTGCGGCATGACGAGCGCGAAGATGCGGTATGACTGCGTGATCGACTGAACGTCGGCCTTGAGCGTCGCGCCGTCGGTTTCCGCATCGATCTTCGATTTGAGCTGGACTAAGCCCGTGAGCTGGTTCTGAATGTTGGTAACGATATTTGTCTTGAGCTGCGCAGAGACCTTGGTCATCTGCTCTACGCGCGCATTGAGATCGGTAAGCGCCTTGGTGCGGCGGTCTATCTCGGTGTCAGCTTTGGTCTTGGCGCGAGCCACGACCGTGGCGCTGATCGTAGTCGATGCGGTCGCTTTGACGCCTGTAGTGTCGACGCTCGCATTGGCGCTGGCGCTCACTGCCGCGGTCTGCTGGAGAGCAGTGTCGATGTCGCTGTCAGCCATGGCGAAAACAGGGACGAGGAAGGCCGCCCCGAGCACGATTGCGCTGATACTGCGAAGAAGATTGGCGAGGTTCATATTAGAATTCCTGCTGGGTTGGCTGGTCATTGAGGCTGCTGTCGACGTTGGTTTGGTCGGAACCGAGGCTCTTCATTTGGGTATCGACAGCCGCGGAGTCTTGCATGATCGCCGCGTCGGAATCATCGTCCGAGGCCGTCGGCAAGTCGCTGACTGGCTGCTGAGCCTGCTGCTGTTGAACCTGAGGCGTCGTAGTAGCCTGCTGAAGGAGCGCTGTGGCGCCGGGCAGATACGGCTTGAGGAGCCCGCTGAACCAGAGCCCTGCGCCCGCAATAATGACTAACGCGAGACCGACAATCCATTTCATCATGATGAGAAATACACGAGAGATTACCTTAGTAAGCTGGCGCTCTCAAGTATACTCCTTTTCAAGAATCTTTGAGGAGCTTCTTTTCCTCTTCGGTGGGCTCGAGGTCGAGGCACACCGAGTTAAGGCAATAGCGCTTGCCGGTAGCCGTGGGCCCGTCGTCGAAGACATGCCCCAAGTGGCTGCCGCATTGCGCGCACAAGACCTCGGTACGATGCATGCCATAGGCGTTGTCGGCCTTGAACTCGACCGCGCCCGGGAGCGCCTGGTCGAAGGACGGCCAGCCGGTGCCCGAGTCGAACTTAGCATCGGAGGAGAAGAGCGGGTTGCCGCATGCCGCGCAGCGGTAGACACCGTCACGATCCTCATGCAGGAGCTTGCCGCTGAAGGGGGCTTCGGTCCCCTTTTCGCGCAGGATCGCATATTGTTCGGCTGAGAGCTTATTTTTCCAACCGGCCTCGTCTTGAGGCATATTTTCACGCGGATTCATAGGATTAGTGCGCTTACTGGTAAATTGATATCTGTAAGTATACTCAAATCTAGTCATACACTACTTCAGTGATCTCGGCATGAGGATTGGGGATGACGCACAGCACCTTGCCGGCGATCTTGAAGTCCTCGCGCAGGACAATGGGCTTATACTTGGGATTCTTGGACTCTGGGTAAAGGACGGTAACGCCTTCGCGCCTCTCATAGCGCTTAACCGTCACCATGTCGCCAACGATTGCCGCCACGCGGTCGCCGTCCTGGGCCTCGCTGGTGAAGCGGATAAGCACGTAATCGCCCGGATGGATGCCCGCGTCCTCCATGCTGTCACCTACCGCGCGCACCGCCACGATGCTGCCTTCGTCGCCGCGAGGGCTTTCTGCCAGCGCCTTGTCTACTTCGAGAAATTCGTCCTGCTCCTCCTGCGCAAAGAGGGAAAGGTCGTCGCAGCCCACGTTGGCCACGACCGGCACGGAGACTGTTTCCTGAGTAGGCATGCCGTCGGCATCTGCGCCGCGCAACTCGATATTGCGGCGCGCGTGCTTGCGGCGCACGATGTAGCCCTTTTCCTCGAGCGCCTCAAGGTACTGCGTCACCGTGCGTAGGGAGCTTACCTTGAGAAGCTTCCGGAGCTCGTCGATGGTCGGCGGCTCGCGATGCTTGAGCATGTAGGCCTCGAGTGTATCGAGCACGCGCTGCTGTTTGATCGTGAGAGCCTGCTGCATAGCATCATTATATTCTGCACAAAACTAGTGTCAAATACACAACATACACAAATTGTGGATAAATACTAGCGTATGCGATTGAGCTGCGCGCGGTGGTGCTTGTAGTCGGGCATCGCTTGCCCGACCAGAGTCCAAAACCTGGGCGAATGGTTGAACTCGCCGAGGTGGCACAGCTCGTGGAGGATCACGTAATCGGCAAGCTTTACCGGCAAAAAAATGATTTTGTAATTGAAGTTGAGGTTGCGGAATTCCGAGCAGCTCCCCCAGCGGGAGCGAAGATTCTTGATGAAGACTCTGCGGTACGGGAAGCCGTAAAACCGGTTGAAATGGGCGAGCCGCGCGTGCGCCAGCGCACGCGCGGCTTCCTTGTGCTTAAGATAATGATGCCTGGTGCCGCGGCGCATCGAGACAGTATACCCCTTCATGCTTGCCTCAGGATGAATGCGTCATACTGCACTCATGCGTCGATTTATGTTATGAGCCTAATCTTTACAACTCTATGAAAGTCTTGCTTACGTGCATGCAGTGTAGCTACGCCGCGTGGGGTTCGACCGACGGCGACTTGATGAATAAGATCATCATGTGGAACCACGTCCGCAAGGCCCATGCACATACGGCCGAGCGCATCCTTGAGCGCTATCAAGTCGTGCCGAACGACTTCTATGACGTGCGCGCCGCGCCAACGGCGGCTTAGTTGGACAGATCGACTGAATTGATCACGATCGGCGTCGTGGGGCGGTCGCTGCTATCGGTAGCCGCGTTATTGATCGCTTCCACGACATCCATGCCCGCCGTCACCTTGGCGAAAACGGCGTACTTGCCGTCGAGGAAGGAGTTGTCGACCGCATTGATAAAGAATTGCGACCCGCCCGAGTTAGGTTGCCCCGTATTGGCCATGGAGACAACACCTGCGGCGTTGTGGCCGCTCATATTTTCATCCGGAATCGTATACCCCGGGCCGCCGGTGCCCCAGCGCGCCTGCTGGGAGTCGTCTTTCGTAAGCGGATCGCCGGCCTGGTCCATAAAGCCTTTGATCACGCGGTGGAACTTCACGCCGTTGTAGTAGCCGCTCTGCGCCAGCTTCACGAAGTTGGCAACGGTCTGGGGCGCGGCATTGTCGAACTCGATCGTAATGTCGCCCAGGCTAGTGTGAAGCGTTGCGTGCATGATGGTTTGTTGATTAGTAGTACTAACGGGTGACGAGGAATTCGCGCCGGCCGGCTGCGAGCCGCTGCTTCCTTGCTGCGGTTGGCTAGTATCGGTCGGCGCGCCAAAGTTCTGATTTGCGTCGGCGCCCTGCTCTGGCGTCGTGGTCGCATACCCCAGGCTCGGCGCGCCGTTTGGCGTATGGCCGAGGTACCACCAGGCGCCGAGCGCAAGCGCGAGGAGGATCGGAAAAATGATGAGTACTGAGCGGTCCATGGCTATATCCCCTTCACTTGCTTAGCGATCTCCGACTCGATGCGGCCCTCAAACATGCGCCAGAGCAAAGGCAGCTTGGCGTCGAGGATATACTCGCTGTCGGTGACCTCAAGCGTGCCGCTGATCGACTTGCCCTGGAGGTCAACATCGAAATTAAGTGTATCGCCCAGCCACTCCTCCTTCTTGACCGTGGCGTGCTCTATGAGCTGCGCGCGGTGCTCGGTCAAGGCAGACTTGATCTTCTCTACCGCCGCTTGGCGGGAGGTTTTGTGCGGAATGACGAGATGCATAGATGTCTACTATACGATTACTGCGCAGACCCCGAGAACACGCGCAAGGTCACGTCGCACGGGCACTGCACCGGCTCGTTCGGCTGCGTGCCCTTGAAATCGGTCGAGACCTGGGTCGCGATAAAATCACCCCCCTTGCTATAGACCGTTATGTCGCTCCCTGGCCCGCCCGCCGCGCGCGCGATATCGACGCTCCAGCCGGCGGCAAGGAGCTTCTGTCTGTAATAATCCTCAAAAGGCTGCGAGGTCGAGGCGATGTTGGTGATATCGGTCGCCGCCTGCGAGGTAACCTCGACCCCTATCAAGTCTTCAAGCGTTGCCGAAGCGACGCTTCCCCACGCCACACCCGTATAGAGCGGATAGGCGTCTGCCGCAAGCAGCGGCGCCGAATTGTTGGTCGTGGGCGCCTGCGCCTGCTCGCCCCAGAGCCAATATATAGCCGCGGCGGCGATGACGAGCACTACGATTATGCCGATAATGGTCGATGATTTCATAGGCTTTCGTTATATACTAAAGACGGTCAATTACCCATAGTATTTCATTATATATGAACGGCAGCAATGTTAATACGATCCTGATCGTCGTAATATTAGTCCTCCTGGTGGGCGCAGGCGTCTGGTGGTACGAGACCTACGGCCCCGGCCACGCGCAGCCGGCCCAGCAGCAAAACGGCCTCAATATCAACGTGGGCTCCTCCAACGACAGCAGCCAATAACCAAAAGACCCTGCAAGGGGTCTTTTGCTTTGTCAGCCCTTGAGGGTTCTGCTAGATTGGGTTTAGGAGAACCACTTACGAGAGGTTAGCGACATGCCTGCCAAACAAGGGTTTGAGACTGCGGACGATATGCGGGCTTGGCCGCGCGAGCACCAGGAAAGCTGGTACATCAGGTCATTTACTCGTTTTGTTATCGCCGACGACGACAAGGGCTACATACGGGAAGGCCGCAACCTGCGCGCGCTTGAGCGGCTGTGGGGCTTTACCAAGACGGAAGCTCACGAGCTCCAGCTCAGAGCTTTAGAAGCTCTAGTCGATATGAGCCGCGAGATGGACGATGGCCTCGGCCCGGTCCCCGCAGCCGCTCCGCTCCCCACCCAACATTAGGCGACAGCGGGCTCCGCGATCACGCGTGATCGCGGAGCTCTTTCGTATAGAAAACCCTTATTTCAGGCCTTATACTATCAGATGCCGCGGGATACTTGACATATATTTAATATTGGTGTAGTATAAATATCAGAAGATCTTTGGCTAAGCGGACACCGCGCTGAAGAAGCGCCCGCAATCTCAAAGGTAGGCCGTGCTTTGCAGGCTACCGAGACTAAGTCCAGTGCATGACGAGGCAGCCCCGCGGATGTTTTTGTCCGAGCGGTACGATCTCCATGCGGCTTAGCGCCACGACATCTTCAAAGGTTCTCAGCTTGTGGCAGGTTTTGCGCGCGAGCGCCCGCCGAAGCTGCATGTCCGCCTTTTTGCGGACGAACGACGAACCAGAGGCTCGATGCGCGAGCCTCAATCCCAGAGCCCTTCGTAATTTTGCGAGGGCTCTTTTCATTCCATCGACGCTTGATGCTTTATTTTGCGTGGAGATTTTGCTAAAGTACAAAAGAATTTGTACTTGTGTCCTTGACAATCAATCCGAGGAGGAATTGTAGTGAACTTTCAGACAATGAAGTCCGATGTGCTGGCGGCGATCATGCCGGACCGGTGGAGGGATGTGACGATCATACTCGATGCGGTAAATGACGCGTGGAAAAAGCGCGGCGAGAGGACTCTCTTCCTGCGAAGGCTGCGCACACTCAGCACAGCCACCCTGTGCGACATCCTTACCGACCTAGAGGATGAGGGCATGATAATCGTAAACGAAGGGCATGTTCCGTCTGGACTGCACGAGCATGACAACCGGTACGAGCACGCGCACATGCGGCGTATAGAGGCCGCTGCTCCCGCGGCGCGCCCGGCTAAGGGCAGGCGCACGCAGATGTACCGATAATCACAAGCCCCAGCGCCGCGCGGACTAGTCCGCGCGGCGCTTTCTTTTTATTTACTTAAATTCCCACAGCACGTCGCGGAAGTTTACTATCTTGTCGTTCTTGTCGAGCTCGATCCCCTCTTTTTTATACAGCGCGCGGCGCTTCTTCTCGTACTCGGGGCTCATCCACACCCTGCCGTCAGCATAGACGATGCGGTGCCATGGGATTGTATGCTCGCCCTTGTCCCACGCCTTGCCGAGTATCGCGGTGATGCTTTGCGAGGCCATGGGCCCCGCGCCCGCGGCGATCGCGATGCGGCCGTAGGTGGTGACGCGCCCCGGCGGCACCGAGAGCGCAAGCTCGAGTACCTTCTCGCTGAATGTTTTCATGGCTAGAAGATAAAGGGGACCAGCATCTTGGTGCGCTTTTTGTACGCGGGGTACGCATCGAGGAATTCCTTGCTTAGAAGCTTCTCCTCCTGCGTCGCGCTGTAGATAAAGTAGGCGCCCGAGGCTGCGAACCATACGAGCCACACCCAGCCTGTTGCGAGCGCCGAGCCGAGCACGGCAAGCAGCACGCCGGTATAGATTGGGTGCCGTACATACGTATAGGGGCCGCTGGTCACGAGCTCGGGCGAATCTTTAACCGACATCGGCATGCCCCAGTTCTTACCAAGATAGAAGCGCGCCCAGACTGCAAAACCGATCCCCGCGACGCACAAGAGCGCGCCGACTGGCGCCCATGCGGACGCCGCGGAGACCGGGAGCGCCAGCGAGATATAGCGCGTCGCGCGCGACATGCCGAGTGCTATCACCACCACGAAGAACGCGACGATGCGGAAGATAAAGAAGCCGCGGTGGCTGCGCAGGTTGCGCTTGGCCCCCAGCGCGGCGATGATCCACACCGCAAGAAATACTGCCCAGCACGCGACGATGATCCAGCTGTAGATGGTCATGAGGCTATTGTAGCAAATTGACTCGGCGCAGGTCAGTGGTATGGTGGCAGTGACTCGATCTTTGCGCGGGCCCGCGTGGCAAACAAACTCCAGGGAGGATGCAATGGATTACCTGTACGCTCAGGAGGCGCAATGGGAGCAAACGCTCAACTCCCTTTTCCCAACCCATTGGTGGGAATTCCTCGGACGCGTGGAGTTCTGGATAATCGCGTTCCCGCTGTGCGTGGCGTGGATCTACTTCAGCGCCAAGCTTGCCGGCGCGATGAGAGAATTTTTCCTTCCCCAGGACAAGTAGCACGGCGCGCCGCGACCTCTAAGGTCGCGGCGCTTTCTTTACCTTTGTGCATCCTTATTTTATGCAAGCGCTTCGGGATGCTTGCTGCTCCACTGGAAGAGCGCCACCGCAGCGGCGGCTGCAACATTGAGCGACTCAGCGCGCGAGTGCATGGGGACCTTAAGGACCGCGTCGCACAAGACGCGCAGGCTGCGCGGAATGCCCTCGCCCTCATTGCCCATCACGATAACCGTGGGCGAACTGAACGATTCCTCAACGATACTTTTCTTCCCCTCGCCTGCGAGCGCGTAGACTTTAAACCCGCGCTTCTTGAGGTCGTAGACCGCCTTCTCCGCATCGTCGATCGAGACGAGCGGGATGCGGAAGGCCATCCCTGCTGAGACTTTGATAACCGCGCTCGTGATGGGCGACTGATTCTTTTGCGGCATGAGGACCCCGCTCGCGCCAAAGCCCGCGGCCGAGCGGATGATGGCGCCGGTGTTGTGCGGGTCTTGGATGCCCGCGAGCACGACAAGACAGCTCGCCGGAGTGATCTCGAGCCCGCGCACGAAGTCTTCGTACTTTTTCGTGAGGGTAAAGACCGAGAGCTGCGCGATGACGTTCTGATGCGCGCTCCCTGCCTTGAGGTCCGCCCGAGCGACGCCCGCCGCAAGCGGCTCAAGCGCGACGCCCGAGCCGCTTACCAAGGAGCGCATACCGGGGTCAAGCTCCCGCGTGTCGGCATACACTTTAAGCACCGACTCGCGCGCGTGGAGGAGCGCTTCGGCGACCGCATGCCTACCGTAGATATAAACCTTGGGTTGCTTCACCCCTTAAGCGTACACTAGCTTTGTGGTACAGTGCAAAAAGACTTTGGTACTTCATCTCAGAAGCCGTTAGAGGAGGAATGCCTTGACTGCTCATACGCTTGCCCATGGCATCTACCACGCCAAATCGCTCAAACATCGCTGGCCCGCCCACAACACTGATTGGGAGGGTAAACCGTTCTTGATCTGCGACACTATGCCGCTCGCCATGCCGGTCGCCGACATCGTCTTGTTCATCAAGACAAACGCCGACATGATTGGCGCAAGCCGGGAGCGGGCCAAAGGCGGGGTGCGCGAGCACATGGTCAAATTCGCCACGCTCAAGTACGAACCGGAGTTCTACAGCGAGAAGGGTCTCGAATACCGCGTACGCCAGATGCTCCTCAAGCAATGCGAGGGTCAGCGCGTACGCCTGAATGTCCTGCGCAGCAAGAAATCTTCCTGGGAAGCGGTCGGCATCATGCAAGGGTTCGAATCGCCGACTAAGATATCGCTTGCCAAGTGCACGCTTGCCAAGCCGGCCACCGACCGCGTGCTTCTCAAGGACAAGAATATCGTCCTCAAGATCAACAAGGTCATCGGCATCGCGCTCGCCGCATAATCGCGGCGGAATAATGCAAAGGGCCGCTCACAAGAGCGGCCCTTTTTCTATATCTTTATCTTTAATTTTATTATCTCCCCAAGACCAGCGTGCGGCGGATCGCATCGAAGGTATTGACGAGCGACGTGCGATCGAACTCAGTCACCGCACCGGCCGGATAATTCTCTATGACGCCATAGTGGATCATGTAGCGTATCGCCGTGCAAGGGTTGGTGCCGGGGATCGCGAAGACCGCCTCGTCATACCGGTTGCCGGCGGCGGCGTCGGTGGTCGTGGCGACTGAATAGTCGACGCCATTATCGCTGAACGTGGTTACCTTGCCCCCGTTGCCCATGTCGAGGAAGAGGTCTGCAGTGCACGAGGCGGTCGCCTTGGGGAGCCATTCGACGCTGGCATACGTATCGCTTGCGAGGTTGGTCCCGGTCGCGACCGAAGCCGGGATCGTGATCTTAACGCCCGGGATGCTCTTGCCGGGGCCGAGCGCCTGATAGCTGTAATTGGGGTCAAGCGTGTAGCCTTGCGGGAAGCGGATCGAGAAGCCCGCGGTCGAGGTAGCATAAATCTGGCTGAGGACGCCGGTAGGATCGGGCGCTACGATTATGCAGCCCGTATAGGTCTGCGTCTGATCCGCGCCTTCCTGTACGAAAGCGGTATTGCCCTTGCCCCAGAAGATGAACGACTCGTCGGCATTGGCATAGCGCACGCCGGAGGCAGAGATCGTCTGCGGTATGGTCATGCTGCGGCCATCGCTGAGCGTAAGCGCCACGCTGCCGCCAGGCGTAGGCGGCTGGTTGGGGTCATTCGAAGGCGTCGAGGAACCTTCGTAGAAGGAGGCGCTGATTGACTTGCCCGCATCGCATGCGAAGGAAGCGGTAGCGATGGGCTGCTGGTTCTGCTGCCCCGCCGGCGCGGCGTTCTGGCCGATATACCACCAGCCCAGGCCCAGGAGCGCAAGCAGTACGACAATGACAATAATAGCGGTTGATGTTTTCATGTGACTAAGAAATTATATTGGTATCTGACGCCCGGTAAGCATGAACCTTACATCCTGAAGCATACATGAGCGCCGCGAAGCAGGCTAGTCGAGCACGCCCCAGATGCGCTGATCTTCCCCACCGTCGAGCTTGAAGATGGCAACGCCGCGCAGGCCCAATTGCTTCGCGAGCGCGATCTTCTGCGCCACGGAGACGGCGTCGTCCCACCAGAGGAGATTGAAAGTCTGCGCCGAGGCCGCGGCGGGGCCGAGCGCCGTCGCCGCTGTAGGCACGCCGGCCACTGCAGGCGTGGAGCTTGGGATATAGCTGAACGAGAGCTCGCCGGCGGTATTGCGCATCGGCGTGATGCCGTAGGATGCGGCGAGCTCTAGCGCATAGTTGGGGTCGAAGGACCAGAGCGTGTCGTAGCTGAAGCCCTGCTGGGAGAGCGGCGTCACCTGATACTCGTAGCCGTAGGTCGGGATGCCGAGGATGATCTTCTTCTTGGAGATCGACTGCTCGGCAACCTGGACCACCTTGGTGACCCACGCCGGGTCGGCGACTGGCGCATAGGGCGCGTTATTGGCGGCGGCGTTGAGCTTCACGTCTATGGTGCCTTGGTCGTACGCCATGATCTGCACGCGGTCGCAGTAGTTGTTGATCTGGGCGAAGTCGTTGGCATAGATCGTCGCATCGGCGGGCGGCGTACCGGTATAGCGCGAGGAGAGCGGCGTACGGGACTCGATCGTACAATAGACCCACTTTTGCCCCATGCGCTGGTAGAGGCCCTTGAGGAAGGTCGAGAAGTAATCCTTGGTTGCAGCGGTCTTGTTTTCGAAGTCGATGTCGATGCCGTCAAAGCCCTCGCGCATGACGAGCGCGGCGATCTGGTCTTCGAGCGCGATGCGCGTCGTGGAATTTGAAAGCGTATTGTAGATCTGAGCCCCGTCGCTCCACATGATGGTGGGTATGACCCGCACGTGGTCGGCTTTCGCCTGCGCGATGAGGCCTTTCCACGGATCGTCGGCGATGCCCATGGCATCGTAGAGCACGCCGTCGCTCGACACCGTATAGCCGAAGGGGTAGATCGCGGTGAAATCGTCGATGTGCGGCAGCACGTCGGCCACGCCCTGATCCTCGCGCCAGTACGGGATCCATCCGCCCACCTCGAGCGAAGATTTCAGCTGCGCCGCGTGCGCGAAGGAAGGCGTGAGCGAGACAAGCCCCAATGCGAACAGTATTCCAAAGAAAAATCGCCGCTGCATAATTTCAGTATACCCGATGACGAACGCATGTGCGCGCTCTTACGGCTGGGTCGTGGTCGATTGCACGACCGGCGTGAAGTCCTGCCCGCGACCGCCGGCCGTCGTGATCGCGCCCTTCTTGAGGACGAGCTTGTCGTCAGCGTCGCGGAAGACCGCTATCTCGGTGCCGCCCGCGTCGGTGCGGCAGATGACGCCCGAGAGCTCGCCGGACATGAGCGTCGCATTTGCGCCGTCGATGATGCTGCACGTGCCCGCGTACGTGCCGGTCGGAAGGTCAGCACCCGCGATCTCAAGCGTTATCGCGGTCTGCGGTCCTGGCGTATCCGGAAGCGGCGCGGCTGGCACCAAGTGCCAGACAAACTGCTCGCGCAAAGTGTCATCGACCAGGGAGCCCTCGTGGAAGGTGTAGTACACGAACCAGCCCCCGAGCCCTACGATGATAAGAAGGGCTACGATGACCGAAAGCCCGTATGTTTTGCGCACATCTGACGAAGAGTCGTTTTGGGACGGCATGATGAAAGGAGAATAGCGTAAGTAATCTGTACCGAAGATGAAGCGGCTTACGAGTGACCCTGGCGCTTGCCACTCGGCTTCTTGCGCAGGCGCACGCTTGCGGGCGTAACCTCAAGATACTCATCCTCGGCCATGACTTCAAGCCCGCGCTCGATCGTGAGCGTGTAGGGTGGCACGAGCATGATCGCCTCGTCGGAGCCGGAGGCGCGCATGTTGGTGAGCTGCTTGCCCTTGGTGGGGTTGACCTCCATCTCCTCGCCCTTGGAGGTGTTGCCGATAACCTGGCCCTCGTAGACCTCGGTCGCGGGGGTGATATAGAGCACGCCGCGGTCCTGGAGGTTCCAGAGGCTGAAGCCCAGCGCCTTGCCCGCGGCCATGGATATCATCGATCCTTGAGCGCGCTTGACGATCTCGCCCGCATACGCCCTGAACTCGGCGAAGCGGCTCGAGAGGATCCCCTCGCCCTTGGTGTCGAGGACGAATTGCGAGCGGTAGCCGAGGAGTCCGCGCGTCGGGCCCTCGAAGGTCATGCGCACGGTCTCGCTGTGCTGACGCATATCTTTAAGGATGCATTTGCGCAGGCCCAGCTTCTCGATGATTGCACCCTGGAATTGCGACGGCGTATCGATGACGATCTCCTCGAACGGCTCGAATACTTTGCCGTCCCGCTCTTCGAGGATCACGTGCGGCTGCGAGACTTGGACCTCATAGCCCTCGCGGCGCATGTTCTCAAGCAATATGGAGATGTGGAGCTCGCCGCGGCCGGATACATGGAAGGTCTCGCTCGAGTCGAAGTCGACCCTGAGGCCGACATTGACCTCGAGCTCGCGCTCGAGGCGCTCGCGAATCTGGCGCGAGGTGACGAACTTCCCTTCGCGGCCGGCGAAGGGCGAGGAGTTCACGAGAAAGTCGAGCGTGATCGTGGGCTCATCGATCGCGATTGCAGGAAGTGGAGCGGCATCCTTGTCGCTCGTTACGGTCTCGCCGATAAAGATATCGGGCAACCCGGCCACAAGCACGATATCGCCCGCCTCGGCGCTCGCAGTCTCTACTTTCTGGAGGCCCTTAAAGGTATAGAGCTTGGTGATCTTTCCCGCACGCGTTTCGCCGTCGGGCTTTTTTATGAACACGCCATCGTTGACTGAAGCCTTGCCCTGATAGATGCGCGCGAAGGCGAGGCGGCCGAGGAAATTATCGTAGCCCAAGTTAAACGGCTGCATCATAAGAGCGCCCTCCTCCATGCCGGGCGCGTTGGCTGCCGGAACTTTTTCAAGAATCGTATCGAGGAGCGGCGTCAAATCCTTCGACTCGTCCGTAAGCTTTATCTTGGCAACACCTTCGCGGCCGATCGCATAGACGACTGGGAAATTGCTCTGCTCATCGCTGGCGCCGAGTTCGAGAAAGAGCTCGAGCACCGATTCTTCCGCCTGGGCGGGGTTGGCGGCGGGCTTGTCGATCTTGTTGATGACAACGATGGGCTTGAGGCCGAGCTCGAGGGACTTCTTGAGCACGAAGCGCGTCTGCGGCATCGGGCCCTCCTGCGCGTCGACGACGAGGAGCACCGAGTCGATCGAGCGCAGCACGCGCTCGACCTCGCTGCCGAAGTCGGCATGGCCCGGCGTATCGACGATGTTGATCTTGGTCCCCTTGTACGGGATCGACGCGTTCTTGGCATAGATGGTAATGCCGCGCTCGCGTTCGAGCGTGTTGCTATCCATAGACACCCCTTCCTCCCCCACGCCGCATTGCTTGAGCATGGCGTCGGTGAGCGTCGTCTTGCCGTGGTCGACGTGCGCGATAATTGCGATATTGCGTATCTCCATTGAATTAAAAAGGCCGGGCGGCTCCCGGACACACATACAGAATACCCCAAAAACCTTTAGAGCACAACGGCCACCCTTGTGGGGTGGCCGCTCATGCCCGAGCGTCAAGCTCTGCTAAGAATTGGAAGAATTGTCAGAACCAGGCATGTCGGAGGTAGTGTTGCGGTTGTCGCCTTTGTTCTGCTGATGATTCTGCTGGTCGTTGCGCTTTTCGTCGTTGTTCATAATTTTTACTGCTTATGCAAGCACCGATAATATTGCCCATCGACCTCGGCCTAGCATACGAAACCCTCGCTGAAGCGCGGGTTAAGGAGCCGCGCCTTGCCGCCACAAGGCCGAAATCAGGCGCGCCTAGCGGGCGCCGACGCGGCGCATCTCTTCCTCGTCGATATATTCGGCTTCGCTGATGCGCGTGCCCACGCCGACGATAAAGACGGCTAGGAGTATGAGTGATAACAGGATAATGACGATGCTCATGCATCAATTCTATGCCTGCAGCGCTAAAGTCTCGATGAAGCGGCAGATCAGCCGAAGGTGAAGGTGTACGCGTCGAGCGTGCCCGAGACGACCTCGATTTCGATCGTATGAATGCCGGGCGAGACGTCGTGCGCGAGCTTGTAGAGCCGGTCGCTGTCGATAGTTGCCGTGCCGCTCGCAGGGTCGACGTCGCTCCCCGCAAGGGCGCCCACGGGCTTGCCATCGAGCAGCACCCTGACAACCGCCGGCGCGCCGCCCGCGGGCGCCGCTACCATATATATGTCATGCGCGCTGTACTGGTAGAGTATGTCCGCCCCCGCGCCCCCTTCCGCATACTCCGGAGCAACCGTCCACGCACCGCCGAGGTAAAGCGTGTTGGGCGCGGGGGCGGATTGCGGCAAGGTAAAGGCCTGCGCGCCCGCAACGCCTTGCTGGCCGTTGCCGAGATACTCATTGCGATTGGAGCCGAAGTACGTCTCCGGGCTCTGTATCGCGGAGAAATCCGTCGGCGCGATAGTGACAGTCGACGTGGCAACCGCACTGCCGCCCAGGCGCGCCGCGCGCTCGGCAAGCGCGGCCTGTATCGCCGCCTCGGTCTCTGCGTACTCCCCTTCGCCCGCGTGCTCATGCACGACATAGCCGTCGATGTCGATCAAATATTCATTCGGCCAGTACTCGTTCTGATACGCGTTCCATGTCTTGTATTCGTTGTCGAGCACGACCGGGTACTTGATGCCCGCCGCATTCACCGCCGCCTGCACATTGGCAAGTTCGTGCTCGAAGGAGAACTCCGGCGTGTGCACGCCGATGATGACAAGTCCCTGGCCCTTGTATTTCTCATACCACGCATTGAGATACGGCGTCGTGCGCTCGCAATTGATGCAGCTATAGTCCCAGAAGTCGATCAGCACCACGTCCTTGCCGATGTATTGTGCGAGATCGATCGGCTGGCCGTCGGTGTTGATATAGCCGTCGATGCCAGCGAGCTCCGGGGCCTTCTGGTACGCGAGCGCCTTCGCCATAGGCGAGAGAAATGCGCCCGCGGGCGTCGAGGTCGCCGCGGAGTTATCATTGCCGCCGCCGAGCAGCATCTGCTCGATCTGCGTTTCGCCGAAGGCCGCCGCCGGAAGCGCCGCCTCGAGCTTCTTGTCGAGGCCCAGGATAACCGCAAGCCCGATGAGCACAAAAAGCATGCCGATCAATTTCTTAAACCATCCGTTCGCATCCGACGCGAGGCCGAGCCAGGTGGCCGCGCGCTGGCCGAGATACGCGATTATGAATAGCGAGAGCCCGAGGCCGATGACATACGCCGCGAGGTACAGCACCCCGGCTGTGAAGTTGGCGGGCAAAACTGCCGCAAGTATGACGAAATACGTCGGGCTGCACGAGGAGAATACAGGCCCGAGCGCGGCGCCCATGATGATGTCGCCCCAAAGGCTGTGCTTGCGATAGCCGCTGCCAAGCAGCTTGTTGGAGCTTTGATAGAGCGCCTGGGTGCCGGGGATCATGTCCCAGAGCGACGGAAATAAAGTGACAAGGCCGAAGAGGATGAGCAGGATGCCCGAGAGAAGCTGCCAGAAGATCGCAGGGATTGAGACAAACACCGTGCTGACTTTGAGGATCAACGTAAAGGCGAAGACGGACGCCGCAAGCGCCGTAACGATGACGACGGCACGGCGCGCGTTCGCCTCTCCTGCAACCGAGCCGCCGATAATGACCGGCAATAAGGGCAGGATGCAGGGCGCCAGCACCGTGAGCGCGCCCGCGAGGAGGGACACCAGCAAGAGCTCCGACATGGCTCTATAGTACCAGGAGTACCAGACGGACCGGGCACGCTACCCTCTTCTACTCCGTCTGCCGAAGATGTAGTATGGAAACATATGATCAAGATCAAGCGCGCCTACGATAAGGCGGAGGCATCGGATGGGCGTCGGGTGCTGGTGGACCGCCTGTGGCCCCGCGGCGTCTCGAAAGCGGAAGCACAGCTCGATGCATGGGAGAAAGACATCGCCCCCACGACCGCCCTGCGGAAATGGTTCGGCCACGACCCAAAGCACTGGGTCGAATTTAAGAAGCGCTACAAGGCCGAGCTGCGCGGCCACAAGCAGAAGCTCGTTGCCCTCAAAAAGAGTGCGAGACGCCTGACTCTCGTGTATGGCGCCAAAGACCCGCTCCACAATCATGCGCTGGTGCTTAAAGAAGCGCTTGAGCGGATCGCGTAGCTAGCGCTCCGGCTCGTGTGGGCAATTCTCCCCGCCCCAGCACAGCATGCCCGCGCACTGACGGCACTCCATCGGGTAGAGCGCGAAGCGGCCCGACGCCATAAGCGCGATCGCGAAGGAATTGAGCGCGAGGACCGCCTCGAGTTCATGCGGGCTCCAGCCGCGGCCGAAGCCGGTCAAGAATATCGCGAAGACCATTTCGATGCCGAGCGCGACCGCAATGGGGCGCGTAAAGATGCCGAGTATGAGCATGAGGCCGCCAATGACCTCAAGCCAGGAGATGAACGGCCCGAAGAACCATGGCCAGAAGACGCCGAGATGGAGCATCATGCCGCTTACCATCGCGGTATTGTGGATCTTCATCCAGCCATGCGCGACGAAGACTATGCCGGTCGCTACCCGCACGAGGAGCACGCCCAATGAGCGGCGATACCAAAACCGGCTCATGCGATTGATGATGTTTTTCATGAACCCTATCGTACCACGAGCATCAGGCGTGGTGATATTTGCCGCCCTCGAGTATCGAAGCGGCACGGTAGAGCTGCTCCATTAGTATGAGCCGCACGAGCATATGCGGGAAGACGAGCGAGGAGAGCTTCAGGGTCATATCGGCGCGCTCGCGCACGCTGTCGGCAACGCCGAACGCGCCGCCGATCACGAATACGAGCCGCTTGGTCCCCTCCTGCATGTGGCGGCCGATCATCGCGGAGAAAGCCGGTGTTGTACTATCTTTGCCACGCTCGTCGAGGAGCACGACCTTGTCGCTGTCTTTAATTAATTTCACTATCGCCTCGCCCTCTTTGTCTTTTGTGCCTGCGGGCGGCATCGCCCACGCGATGGAGAATTTTTTACCGAGCCGCTTTTCGTATTCGGCAATACCGTCGGCAACCGTGTCATCGTGCGCCTTACCGGGAGAAATAATGAGGATCTGCATACGGGTTATACGCGCTTCTTCCGCGCGGCGAGCACTCCCCGAACCGACGGGCTTATCTTTTTGTCGGTGCGATGGATGCAGCCGATCCAGCAGCACGGCCGGCGCATCCCTTCCGTAAGTTCAGAGACGACTCTGCGCACATGGTCATCCCTGGTCTCCGCCTTCTTGACCGAGATAGTCCAGCAAATCCACTCGTTGCGCGCAAGCGGCGAGATATCTTCCCAGGCCGCAAGCGCTTTGCGATCCGCCACGAGGGCTTTCTTGAGGTCCGGCGGCAGCGTGTGTACTGTTCCTGAAGATACTTTCATGGCGCGATTATATGGAGCGCTGCAGGATTGGTTATGCAGTCTCGTCAAACGGAAGGCCATTGATATAGTCCGCCTTGCCGATTGCGACATCGTTCTTGCGCACGAGGCCGTACGCGATCGTAACGTGGAAGAAGAAGTTCGGCAGCGCATAGTAGCGCGCGTAATCGAGGCCCGGCATGCTCTTTTCCTTCCAATACGGCAGCGTGACGCGGCGCTCAGGGGCGCCCTCAAAGGATTCCTTGGATACTGACTCGACAAACGCGATCGTCTTGTCGATGCGTGCGAGGAGCTCATCCACTGTAGACTCGGTATCTTCCATCTTCGGCGGCTCGATGCCTGCCAAACGTGCGGTCGCGCCCTTAGCGTGGTCGCAGGCGGTCTGCACCTGCTTCACGAATGGGAACATATCGGGCGCAAGACGGTCGGCAAGCAGCGCCGCTTCGTCGAGGCCGTGGGACTTCGCCTTGGCGAGGACGGTCTTGAGGCCGCCGAGGGATTTGATAAATACAGGCACGATGAAATCGTATAGTGATTGCATGAGCATGATTGTACACGAACGTTGTGGGAAAAAGAACATGGCATAATAAACGCATTATTGTATGCGCAGGCTCCGCGAAGTAAAGCATCGCCTCCCCCGCGCCGGCTCGCGGTGGCGGCTCGGAGTCATGTCGGGCATGGTGTTCTTCTTCGTCATTTTCGACGGGATCATCATGTACCTCGCACCCATCGTGATGCAGAACGCGGGCGTGTCGCTCGGCACCATCGGCCTCCTGCTCGGCCTCTCGTCGGTCGCGGGGATGTGCTTCGATGTGATCCTGCTCAGAGCCCTCGAGAACACCGGCTATCGCGCGATATTTTCTTACATGTTCCTCGTGGCGCTCACCGTGCCGTACTTCCTCTTCGCGCAGAATACCGTCACGTTTTATCTCCTCGCGATGGCGGCATGGGGCCTCTATTACAATCTCTACTTTATCGGCTCGCTCGACTTCGTGCGGCAGAGCGCGGGCGTACATGAGCACACGTCCTCCTTCGGCGTGCTCAAGGTCTTCGAGGGGCTGGGATATCTGCTGGCGCCCTTCTTTGGCTCGCTGGTCCTGCTGACAATCTCTGCGGCATATCCGATGCCGGCGTGGATCTTTCTGCCGCTCATGATCGCCTTTATGCTCTTCATGCTGCTGGCTCTGCGCCGTGCGAGACCGCGCGTCGTCGAACACAAGAAGAGAGATGCGCTCAGCACGCTGGTGCAGATCGGCATTTGGCGCTCGATCGGCCGCGTGATATTCCCCCTTCTCCTCCTCACGCTCATCATCAATCTCGTCGACGCTGCCGTGTGGACGATTGGCCCCCTCTTCTCCGAGTCGCTCTCGATCCCCGGCGGGCTCACCGGCGGCGCGTTCATGCTCGCCTATACGATCCCGCCGCTTATTGTCGGATGGTTCGTGGGGTCGCTCGTCGCGCGCAGGGGCGCCAAGCGCGTAGGCATGGGTTCGCTTCTTATCGGATCGCTCCTCCTCATACCGATCGGCGTCATGAGCTCGGCCGCGGCGCTGGTGGGCGCGATATTCTTGGTGTCGATATTCTTCTCGCTCATCTGGCCTACGATCAACGGCGCGTTCGAGGACACAATCGCCGCCTCGCCCCAATATCACGAAGAGATCGAGACCATCGGCGACTGGTTCACCAATATCGGTGACACCTTAGGCCCCATGCTCGGCGGCTATGCGGCGCAGATTTTCGGCGTGCAGCACTCCTTCGCTATCATGGGCATCTGCGGCGTACTGGTAGCAATCATCCTCCTGCGCGCCACGCCGCCGGCGCTTGTGCAAAAGATCGTTTCCTAAATCTAGCGAATCAGATCAATATTATGGCGACGGCACCCGGGAAATAGCGCCGGTCGCGCGGTCGTAGGAATACTGGCCGCAGTCTGGGCATGCCTGCTCTCCCTCGCCATCTCCCTTTTGATATTTAAAGAATAATATTTTCAAGCCATCTTTGGAGATCGATACTCCCTGCTGCGTGCCGTAGGGAAACACTTGTACGGTGTCGGCGTTCTTGTCGATGATACAGATTGCGTTGTCATTGGGGTAGCCGATCACGCTGCCGTCTTGCGAAAACGCTGGCGGATATACCTGCGGGTAAATGATATCGGTGCTCGATGTGTTGCACGCCGCGGGCAGCGCCTTGGCGTACTGAGTATTATCGGTCATGAGGCTCACCGGGCCGATCACGTCGGAGTTTTGATAAATAAAATTCTTGTCGTGAGGAACAGGTACGAGAGTAAAGGTCGCCGCGTCGGCGCCCTGAAGCGGCCGGTAGAGGTTGTAGACATGAGTCGCATCTTTGCCGTAGCCGGTCTGCATGTTGTCCGACCCCGGCACCGGCACGATGCTGAATGTCTTGGGGTCAGCGCCCGGCAGAAGATAATACCCTTCCCAATATACATGAGATGCATCCTCGGCGTATTCTCCGTTGATGACCGTGAAGGTCGCAGGGTCTGCGTCGTTGACGATCTGATTGCACCAATACACGTAGTGCCTGTCCTTGCCGTAATTGCCGAGCGAAGAGACCTGGAACGTTGCGTAATCTGCCTCAGGCATAGCGTTGCCCATGCAATATACGGTAGTGTCCTGCCGCGAAAACCAGGTAAAGCCTTGGCCGTTGACCCAATTCATCGGCAGCGCGCTTACAGGAAGCCAGGTGATCTGCACGGGGGTTGCTGACGGTGCCTTGAACAGAAGAATATACAGCCCACCTACGGTAAGCATAAGGGCTGCGGCGGCTCCGAAAATAATCTTTTTTCGCATGGCTTTGGCGTTCAGGACATACTGCAGACAATCATTTTATTATGAAGGGGCAACGATGAAGCGAACGAAGTAATCCGGCGCTCCCTGAACAACGCTCTTTACGCGCAGGTCGACTTCACCATTCCCATCAAGCTCCACCTGTGTCGACCAGCATTCCGGCGTAGCCTCGTACGCTTCGCCGGGAAGACCGCCGTTCGATATATATCCTCCCGTGGCGTTGCCTGAGACAGTGGTCCAGGAATGGAGGATGTCCTCGGGATACAAACTTTTTGGCGTATTGATGAAGAGGCGCGTCGTGTCCTTCACATATTGGACGGAATTATTCGATATCGGCGTATTCACGGTGCCGCTCGGGTTTTCGGAATGACACGCAAGAATGGCGGCCGCATACGAGCCGGGGCCGTGTCGGTCGTAGGTGTACCACACAGCGCATGCTCCCGCCGCGACGAGCGCCAGAAGGATGCCTGCTCTTATGCCTATATACATGCTTTTTCGTTTCATGCGATTACGTATGCGCGGCTTCGAACGAGGCACTATCGGGCGTTGGATATGGGCAAGTATAGCAAACTGCCCTGCCGCCACTTAGCCTCGTATCCCGTGGCGATAGCTGATGGCGCCGATTGCCTGCACAATAAACAGCGTCACGGCCGTGCCAAAGTTGCCCGTAATCAACGATACGAGCCAGAATACGAGCAGCGTGAAGTTGAGCACCATATAGGCGCGTCGCGTCGCGCGCATCGTGAGGAGCTGTTCGCGCTCGTCTTCTTCCTGAAAATCAACCGAAGCTGCCATCTCCTTCTCGCGGAAGTCGCGATTCGACACGAGAGAGCTGAGGTACGTAGCGCCATGGGTGAGAAACGGCACGAACGCCCAGACCAAGAGCGCTACGACGACGCCCGATGCCCAGGCGGGCACCATCGGGTTATGGCTCAAACAGCTCAGCCCGTGAGAGCCCGAAAAGAAGTTAGCCGCAATAGTGTACGCGCAATCCGGGGTAAGTATATGCAACAGGAAAGCTACGGCGAGCACCGCAAGCACGATGGCGAGCGATTTTATAATCCCCCAGAAGAAATCCTTCAAGATCCCAATCTGAATATTTGTGAGCTTGATACCGGTCTTCTCAAAAAGCGCGTTGTTCATAATTTGATTATTAGTCTTCTAAGATAAATATCTTCTCGATCGGCTGGCCGAAGTAGCGCGCAAGCCGCATGGCCAAAGGTAGTGACGGCGTGTACTCATTCTTTTCCAGATAGTTAATGGTCGAGCGCGTGACGCCGACCAGCTCGGCCAGCTCGGCCTGGGTAATATCCTTCTCTGCCCGGAGGACCTTCAAACGGTTGGTGATTTTCGGTGTAGCATCCATACGACATAATGTAGCATATATGCTACATCGATGCAAACCGCCGCACTCTGCGCTTACGCAGCCTCGTCCTATCTAAGAAACCACCAATACAAGGCAGCGAACGCGAGCACGATGCCGACGTTGACGATAAGCCGCTCCCAGAAGTGATCCCTGAAGAACAGCACGTCGACGCCGACAATAACCACCACCATAACCACGATACCAATGAGAACGAGTATCTTGTTCATACCTTTAGTGTACCTCGCTGAGCTGCGTGCCCGAGACTTGGAGATACTTCGACACGCCGACCGATGGCTGCGCGGTCATGGGGTCAGTCGGCGCACGGTCGGCATAATTCACGATGATTTCTCCGTTTTGTATTTGAGTCGTCTGGGGAGCGATTCGGTCGCCCAGGAGCACCGCGTTGGTCCCCCGATATCCGTCTGGGGTCGAGACGTCGGCGGCCGCGTAGTAGAAGGTGCCGCTGCCGCCCGAGGTCTGCGTAAGAATAAATACGGCGTCGGGCATGCCGTCGCCGTTGAGGTCGCCGGTCGCCTCATTGCCGAAGTACTGCGTCACGATCGGCGCCGAGGAATTGTCCTGCGCAACGTTGCTGCTCCCGTTCACAAGCGTCACGGATGTTCCGTCGATATTATACGTAGCATTCTTGGGGTCATTTGTATTCTGGACCGGTACTGGTAATCCGCCGCGGTGCATCAGCCAATACCCTGCACCCGCTAGAATAATAATGAGCGCCACGAATCCTATGAAATATTTCATACCCTAACTATACGACCAATTTTACTGCTCCTCTAGGAATGTCACTTTTTATTTTAGCCCTTAAATATCGGTTTATCCGGTTCGAGCTCAGATGGGCGTTACTGGGCTTCCATCAGGCTATACGCCTCTTTCTGCGAATACTGCGCAAAGATACCTGTCGGCACGGTCGTGCCGATCGGCGCAAGAATCTCGGAAGCATAGGCTTGCTGGAACTTCTTAAGCGAAGCGAGAGTGCGGTCGACGAAGTAGGTTGTCTCCTGGCCCGGGGAGCCGGGGCCGGAGGAGCCGAGAGAGAATCCTGCGCAATTGAGGAATTTTTGCAGCGCCTGCACATCCGGGCCCTTGTCGCCAAAGCGCAATTGGCGGGTGAAATGGTAGTAGGGGCAGAATGTTCCGGTATTTGTTCGCGCGAAAACAGTCGTAGTCGTACCACAACCGCCATTAGGAAGAGAAGAATTCCATCCCGGGGCTTGGGGACCCGAACACCAAGGCAAACTCCCTCCTCCTGAAGGAGAGGAGCTTGAGGAAGGCAAAGACGATCCGAAGAGGCCGAATACGGAGAAAGAAGACGTGGTGCAGGAAATGGTATTGGCGGATTCATTGACCGAGCAGTTATCAAGCGCCACCCATGCGCCGTCATGATAGTGATACAGCTTGAGAGACGACTCGTCCAAACCGGAAATCTCGCTGTCGGTATATTGATACGTAATAGTGACGGGCACATCAAAAGAATCTAAAACAGTGGACCCGTTGATAATCGCTTTTACATCAAAGACGGTGACGCCAACTGTTTGCGGTGAAGCTTCGGGCTTGCCGTAGGTATCAAGCACGGGAGTGCTCGGTATGGCCTTGATCTGTATCACGAGAGAAGTCGAGGTGGCAGTAAAACCAACTGAGAAACTTTTTCCGCTGTCAGTGACAGTGGTGGTAGCGGTAGTATGTGCGTTGATCGTACCGGATGAAGAAGAGGTTGGCGTAGCGCTATAGTCGCAACCGCTTGTGGTAAAAGTCTCATCGCTTGACGTAGCGGTGTTCCCTGCCGCATCGCGGGATACTGCACCGTAGTGGTATATAGTGCACGCAAGAAGCGAAGACATGTTCTTCGAATGCGATGTTACCCGCGGCGAGGTGTCCGTTTCGGAGGTATAGGTAGAGTATGCCGAAGTCAGCCCATATGCCAATCGAGTCGAAGCAGATTCATTGGTGGTCCAGGTGACCGTTGCGCTGTTGCTACTAGGCGAAGCAACGACGCTAGAGATGACCGGCGGAGTAAGATCGACGGTTGTAAGCGTTTGCTCCGAAGAGGTGGCGATATCGCCGGCATTGTCTTTTGAAACGACGACGTAATAGTAGGTGGTAAAAGGCGTAAGACCGGTAAGACCTATGGAGTGATTGATGATGAGGGGCGTCGAACTGATTTTGATGGTGTAAGTGCCGGAAGAAGCACCGTACCACACCGTAGAGTCGGAAGACGTCGCGGCAGTATCCCAGGTAACGGTTGCGGTTGTTTCTCCGGTAGTCGAGGCGATGTTTGAGATAGCGACTGGGTTAGTGGCCTCGTCGTAGAGCGACGCTATCTGGTCATCCGTGAACGCCGTATCATACATGCGCACGTCGTCTATGGTGCCGGGGAAATAGCCGGCCGTGAGAGCGGAGCGGCCAATGCTCACCTCGGTCTGCGGAGTGTTGATGCTGCTGCCAAAGTTTTGCGAGCCACGCAGGACGCCGTTGCTGTAGAGGAGCGAGCTGCTCGTGCCGTCCCAGACCCAGCAGATCTGGAGCCAATCATCCTTGTGCCCCGCAATCCCCATCGCCACCAACAAGTCGTTGTGCCAGGTGTAGAACTGAATGTTGGGGAAACTGTCCATGTCTATGCCGAAAGAGTCGCCGCCAACGCCGTATTCGAAAATAGAATTCACGTCCGGAGTCCATGAGTCGTCGGTCGGCTTAAACCACATGCAGACGGTCCGGGCACTGTTGCCTGAAGGGGGGAACGACCCGTTCACGGGCACGCTGATATAGGAATTCGTACCGTTGAAGTTGAGCCCGCCATCTACTTGGCCGGCAGTCTCGTCGCTCGCGTCAAGATTATGCACGGTGCCATTGTTGCCGTTGCCGGAGGTATCGGTGACTGCCCCAGTAGACCAATTAATATCGTCCGCATCCAAAGTCCAATGGCCGATGAGCGCCGCATGTGCCTGAGGGGGCGTCGCGAGAAACAAGAGAGAGGCAACAAAAAAGATAGGTAGGAAGAAACCTGCTTTCCTAAGCATACACACTTAATAATAGCATCCCACACGAAAAACCTTTTTGGATTCGAACCGATTTTGTAGCTTAAAATATAGAAACGAGAAATTGACCCGTCTTGGACGGAAATGATGATTTTCTAAAATATCCTTACGGCGCAACGACCCACTCTGGTCATACGGTGCCGTGTCCTACTTGGCTGCCAGACTTGGATTCGAACCAAGATAAACGGATTCAGAGTCCGTTGTCCTACCATTAGACGATCTGGCAATACAGAGCAAAGATACCCGAAATCGGGCCAAAACTCAACCGCGCTGCTGGTTATTTTTTCTCGCTCGCGGCCTTTATGAATGCTGAAAATAAGGGATGCGGGTGGAGCGGGCGCGAGAGGAACTCGGGGTGGAATTGGGTCGCGAGAAAGAACGGGTGGACACTCTTGGGCAGCTCGGCAATCTCGCAGAGCTGGCCGTCCGGCGACTTGCCCGAGAACACGAGCCCTGCGGCCTCGAGCTTCTCTATATATTCCGGGTTGACCTCGTAGCGATGGCGATGGCGCTCGCTCACCTGCGCCGCACCATACACCTCGCGCGCGATGCTCCCCTCTTTGAGGTCGGCGACATACGTGCCCAGGCGCATCGTGCCGCCGTAGTCTTGCTTGGACAATTTCTCCTTCTGGTCGGGCATGATATCGATGACCGGATGCGGTGCGTCTTTATTTACTTCCGCCGTGTTGGCGCCCGCGAGTCCCGCCATGTTGCGCGCGTACTCGATGGTGAGCCATTGCATGCCGTAGCACAGCCCCAGGTACGGGATTTTGTGCTCGCGCACGTACTGTATGGCAAGTACCAAGCCCTCTACGCCTCGCTCGCCGAAGCCGCCCGGCACGATAATACCGTCATACTGCGAGAGTTCCTCGAGCGGCCGCGCGCCGCTTTCGAAGTCATTGGAGTCGAGATATGAGATCTCCGGCTTAAGGCTCTGATGATACGCCGCGGCTTTGATGGCTTCGATCACCGATATATACACGTCGGCCAGCACGTACTCGCCGGACTTGAAATACTTCCCCACGACCGCAACCTTCACCGCTTTGCTCCCATTCTTGGACTTCGCGACATAGGCGGCCCAATCAGAAAGGTCGCTGGCTTTCTTCTCGAGCCCGAGCACGTCGCACAGTGTGTCGCCGAGACCGTCTTTCTCGTAATTGAGCGGCACGTCGTAGATGCTGTCGACATCGGGCGCGCTGATGACGCGCTCGGGGCTGACGTTGCAGAAGAGCGCGATCTTCTCCTTGCGCTTGCTATCGAGCGGCACCTGTGCGCGCGCAAGTATGACATCGGCCTGGAGGCCCACTGAATTGAGTTCCCTCGAGGCGTGCTGGGTGGGCTTGGTCTTCATCTCGCCGATATTGTTGGGGATGGGCACGTAGGAGAGCATGACGATCGCAACATCTTTAGGCGACTCGTGCTTGAGCATGCGCGCCGCTTCGAGGAAAAGGATGTTCTCGTACTCGCCCACCGTGCCACCGACCTCGACGATCGTGATATCGGCGCCCGCCTTCTTTTGCGCTTCTTTGACGCGGCGAATCACTTCAGCCGGCACGTCGGGCACCACCTGCACGTTGCGACCCTTGTACTCGAGGTTGCGCTCGCGGCGGATCACCTCCTGGTACACGCGCCCCGTCGTCATGTAGTTGGTGCGCGTAAGCGTCGTATCGAGGAAGCGCTCATAATTGCCCATGTCCTGGTCGCACTCGTCGCCGTCCTCAAGCACGAAGACCTCGCCGTGCTCGGTCGGGTTCATGGTACCCGCGTCGACATTAATGTACGGGTCGATCTTGAGCGCGGTGACCGCGAAGCCTTTTGACTTCAAAATCCGCCCAATCGAAGAGGTGGCGATGCCCTTGCCTATGCCCGACATCACCCCGCCAACTACGAATATATATTTCGGCATTTTTCCTATTAAACCTTAAGGTAGCGCCGCACGGCAAGGAAGCTCGCCACCGCGCCGAGGAGGACGCCCGAGCCGGCGATCACGAGGAAGAAGAGCGGGAAGTGCGTGATGAAATAGCTGAAGACGTTGATCCCGCCGAAAAAGTTCTCCGTGGCGCCGCCCATCCACCATGTGAGCGGATAGAAGAGTACGAGCGCGATCAGAGCCGCAATGAGCCCGTAGAGGATGCCCTCGACCATGAACGGGGCGCGGATATAGCTCTTGCCCGCTCCCACGAGCCGCATGACCTGTATCTCGTCGCGCGAGGAGTAGATAGCCAACCGCAGCGTGTTGAAGGCGATCGCGATCGTAAATATGACCAGGATGGCTATGATGACGATGCCGATCCATTTCGCCGAATCGGTGATCTGCCCCAGACGCTCGATCGCCATGCGGTGCTGGTCGTCATAATAATCGATCTTCTCGATAATCTGCGAAGACGAGGACGCGTCGCTGAGGGTCCCCTGCCCATTGAGGAAATTGGCAATAGCGTCGTATTCAGAGAGATCCTTGGCTTTGACATTGAGTACAGCGCCCAGCGGGTTGTCGCCTAGCTCGTCAAGCGCCTGCAGCGTCAGCTGGTCGTTGGCATGCCGTTCGCGGAATTGCGCTAGTGCGTCATCGCGGGAGATGTAGCTTACCGTCTCCACCTGCGGCAAGGCCTCGAGCGAGGACTTGATCTCGAGGATGCTCTCCTCCGACGCGTCGGTCGTAAAGTATACGTTCATGTCGGCCTTGTCGCGGAATTGTTCGAGCGTCGAGCCGAGGATTACGCCGATGAACATCGCGAGGCCGATCACGAAGAGCGTCAGCACCATCATAAGGACGGATGCGAAGGAGACGAAGCCGTTGCGCCAGAAATCGAGCAAGCCTGCCCGCACGACCCTCTTCACGTTTACCCACTTTGCCATATAGCTATATTACAGGATGTATTTTCCTTCGCGGTCGTCGCGCACCACGTGGCCGCGATCGAGGGTCACGACGCGCTTGCGCAGGCTGTCGATGACGCCCTTGTTATGAGTAGTGAGGATGATCGTCGTGCCGAGATCGTTGATCTTCTTGAGGATCTGCACAACCTCGAAGGTGTTGACCGGGTCGAGGTTGCCGGTCGGCTCGTCGGCGACGATGACGTCGGGCTGGTTGACTATCGCCCGCGCGATGGCGACGCGCTGCTGTTCGCCGCCGGAGAGCTCGTCGGGGAAATTGTTCATCTTCTCGCCGAGGTCGACGAGCTCGAGCACGTGCGGCACATCGGAGGCGATTTCCTCCTCGCTGCGGCCCGCCGCCTCCATGGCGAAGGCGACGTTCTCATACGCGGTCTTCTGCGGCAGGAGGCGGAAGTCCTGAAAGACGGTGCCGATCTTGCGGCGCAGGTCGTTGATGCGCCTCGAAGGCACCTCGTGCACGTTTACGGATTCAAAAAAGACGGAGCCGCTCGACGGCTTCTCTTCCGCGAGGAGCATTTTGACGAGTGTCGTCTTGCCTGCCCCCGAATGCCCGACGATAGAGATGAACTCGCCTGGCTCTACGGAGAAGCTGACATCCTCCAGTGCAACAGAGTTGTCAGCGTACACCTTCGTGACGCGGTCGTAGTAAATCATGAACCTATCTATTTTACTCCCCCGCCCCCGGATGTGCAAAACTTTCTATGAACGGCTCTAAGTTGCCCTCGAGCACGCCCTCGGCGTCGCGGACCTCGACGTCCGTACGGTGATCCTTCACGAGCTTGTACGGATGGAGCACGTAGGAGCGGATCTGATTGCCCCACTCGATCTTCATGTTGCGCGTCAGGTCGTCGATCTTCTCCTTGCGCTCGGCTTCCAACTGGTGGAGCAATTTTGCCTTCACAATGGCGAGTGCCTTCTCCTTGTTGGCGCCCTGCGTGCGCTCGCCGTCTACATGCGAGGAGATGCCGGTCGGCAGGTGCACCACGCGCACGGCCGTCTCGCGCTTGTTGACGTTCTGCCCGCCCGGGCCGCCCGAGCGCGCTACGCTGATCTCGAGGTCGGTCTCCGGGATCTCGATATCAGCCACCTTCTCGAGGACCGGCAGGACTTCGACCAATACGAAGGATGTCTGGCGCTTCTGATTGGCATTGAAGGGCGATATGCGCACGAGGCGGTGCACGCCGTATTCGTTTTTGAGTATTCCATATGCCTTCTTGCCGGAAATTTCTATTGAGAGGTTGCGGTAGCCGCCGTGATCATTCTGGTTTTCGTGGAGCACCTTGTACGTCCAGCCTCGCTTCTCTATGTATTTGCGATACATCTCATAGAGCATGCGCGCGAAGTCCTCGGCATCGTCGCCGCCCGCGCCCGCGACGATCGAGAGTATGGCCGGCCCCGCGTCATACCTGCCGCCGCCCGCGGCCTCGGCCTGGAGCTCTTGAAGTTCCTTAATCATGGCTTGCGCCTGGGCGGGATTGCTCCAAAAATCCGCGGCGGTCGTCGCGGCCTCGAGCTCCTTGATGCGCTCGTCTCTTTGTTCCTTTTCCATCTGAGCCGGAGGCCGGGCTTGAACCGGCGACCTGCGGTTTACGATACCGCTGCTCTACCAACTGAGCTACTCCGGCCTGTGCCGCCAAAATTTCTCGCCTGGCGGACGCTCTACGAGAGCGTGAGCCGAAGGCCGGAATCGAACCGGCGACCTACTCCTTACCATGGAGTTGCTCTACCATCTGAGCTACTTCGGCTTATCGCTACAAGGTACAATAAAAAGGCCAAATTGCCAAAGTAAAAAGGCGCTATACTGGAAGTATGAATGAAGCATTCCGCAAAATCGCGCATCGTGTGAGCAGGATCGCCGGCTCGCCGTGGACGTTTCTCTTAGCGGCAAGCGTCGTGATCCTCTGGGCGGCGACGGGGTGGCTGTTTAATTTCTCCAACACCTGGCAGCTTTTCATAAACACCATAACCACGGTCGTGACGTTCCTGATGGTGTTCCTGATCCAGAATACGCAGAACCGCGACGCGCAGGCGACCCATCTGCAGCTCGACGAGCTCATCAAGGCAAGCCGCCCCGCTCGCGACACACTCATCGGCGTCGAAGAAGACCCAGATAAAAAGATAGAGAAGCTCGAGCAGGAATTCACCAAGCTCCGCGAGCGCGTCGACAAGCACCACCCGCACGAGTAGCTACTTCTCGATAAACGTGAGCGCCTTGCCGCGCTTCCCCGCGCGCCCGGCGCGGCCGACGCGATGCACGTAGTCTTCGTACGTCGCGGGGATATCGTAGTTGATGACGTGGCTTACGTCAGCGATATCGAGGCCGCGCGCGGCGACATCGGTCGCCACGAGGATCTGCACCTGGTTGTCCTTGAATGCTTTGAGTGCGCGCTGGCGCTGGCCATGGTTCTTGTTGCCGTGGATCGACTCCGATTTGAAGCCGCGCTCGTTGAGCGTCTTCGAGAGGCGTTCTACCCCGTGCTTGGTGCGGCCGAAGATGAGTACTTTGCTGAACTCTTTTTGATTGAGCAGATCATGCAGGAGGTCGAGCTTGGGCGCGCCGTTCACACGTACGACGTCCTGGTCGACGTTCTTTGAGGTATCGCCCACCTTAACCGAGATGCGCACCGGCTCGTGGAGGAATTGCGAGATGAGGCCTTCAATCTCGCGTGAGAGCGTCGCCGAGAAGAAGAGCGTATGGCGCGGGGTCGGCATCCCCGCCATGAGGTAGCGCATGTCGCCGATAAAGCCCATGTCGAGCATGCGGTCGGCCTCGTCGAGCACGATCGTATTGTAGTGCGCGAGATTGAGTTTCTTCTGCTCAATGAGATCCTTGAGGCGGCCCGGCGTGCCGATGACGAACTGGTTGCGATAGCGCAGCGCGCGTATCTGCGGCACGATCGAGGCGCCGCCGACGCACACGACCGAGAAGATTTTCATTCCTTTAGTAAAACCTTTGAGCTCTTCCTCTATCTGGATCGCGAGCTCGCGCGTGGGTACCACGATAAGCACCTGCGACTTCTGGTCGGCGCGGACTTTGTTGATGAGCGGGATAAGAAATGCCGCAGTTTTGCCAGTGCCGGTGTTCGCAATACCGACGACATCCTGGCCCTTGAGGACGTGCGGGATTGCGCGGTCCTGGATCGGCGTCGGCGTTACGTAGCCCTTCGCCACGACGGCACGCTTAAGACCCTCGTCGATAGCAAAGTCGGCGAACTGGTGCTCGGGCACGAAATGCTCGACCTCTTCGGTAATAACCGCCTTGTTGACGAAGCGCGCAGGGTCAATGTACTCCCCGCCGCCACGGTTGGGCTTTTTTTGCTGAGTAAATTGCGGACGGCGCGAGCCCTGCTGCGGGCGGCCGTGTGAATGCGCGCCGGCGTGAGCAGGGCGCGCGTGAGAAAACCGCGAGGGCTTCCCCGAGAAACGTTTCTGATACATGTGAGGTGAGTAGAGTCGTCCCCTCAAATAATGACTAACACAAGGAGAAGTAAACTACCCCTTTATAATATACCTAATAGAATATTTTGTCAAGGTAGCGAGTAGAAGGTTTACGATTGTACTTTTGGTCTACCATCAGTAATAGCGAGATAGAGAAGAAATACTACATTTACAAGAGGGACGAACATGATCCAAAACCAGTTCTGATTCATTCCAATAGTACGAAGCCTTTTTCGTGTTGTTCTTATAAGAACATACAATATAAGAACGAGACCTAAAAGAAACAGGATATTGAAGACTAGGGTAACCAAATAATCAGAATTGACTTGAGGTATAAACCATAAAAATATAAGAGGTGTAAGCCCAGAGATAACACCACTCAGTATAGGGATTAAGAGTGGAAGCAAAAGATTAATAAGAAAATATTTTCCACCGGTAATCGTATCACCATCCAAGCCCAGTAGGTGCTTGATTTTCATACTGAGATTGTAGCATTGCTTTTAGTGTCGATTGAACGCGAGGGGCAAAAATGCTACTTTGAATCCACGTCGGCGTAGCTCAGGTAGTTAGAGCATGGGACTCATAAACCCAAGGTCGAAGGTGCAAGTCCTTCCGCCGACACATTGGAATTTCCCTGTTTTTGCGCTACAATCGCCATGTTTGCGGGAGTAGCTCAATTTGGTTAGAGCACCGCCCTGTCACGGCGGGGGTTGCGGGTTCAAGTCCCGTCTCTCGCGCAATTGTTAGGACAATCTAAGCCTTGTGGTGATGTGCGTCTAACTTCTCGTAGACGTGCGCGTAGGCGATCATGGTGACCGGGATCGTGACGAGAAGCCCGACCATGAAGACCATCGCGCCTACGATGTTGATGAGGCTGATGACGATGATGAAACCGAGCAGCTGCCACTTGACCCCATCGGTTATCTTGCCGCTCTTCTTGATGCTCCCCGTAATACCCGCGCCCTCGAGCACGGCGTAGCGCACCATCGAGAAGCGCAGCGCCAGATAAATGCCGGGGATGATAAGGAGGATCAGGCCGAGCACGGTGATAAAGCCGGCAAGCACGGATGCCGCGAGATACTGCCAGCAGAGCTTCGCGGGCGGGAACGCGTCATTGTAGGAGACCTGCTGCCCTTTGGCGATCTTGAGCGAGATGAGTGTGAGGCCGATGCCCATGACTATCTGCGCAATCACGAGCGCTGCGACCGCAAGCCAGCCAATGAGCGTGTTGGGCAGCGTAGCTTGCACGATCGCCTGCGCGACCTGAAGCGCGAAAAGGCTTAAGACCACTTGAAATACGACCTTGCTGTGCGCCTTAGTCTGTGCCCAGCCGAATTTGAGCGCCTCTCTTATGGAAAAGGTGAATGGCATAGATAGTGGTTACTCTATAAGCAGTTTGTAGTATAGCACTTCCCTGTGGTATACTATAGTATACGTTTCGACATAGCGGGGTGGAGCAGTAGTAGCTCGCAAGGCTCATAACCTTGAGGTCGCAGGTGCAAGTCCTGCCCCCGCAACAAGTTTTGAAAAAGCGCCGTCTTGGGCGCTTTTTCTTTATATATAGTGGAATTCTTCGAAGACTCTGCGGTAGAGGTCTATCGTCGCGTTCGCCTCGCGCTGGGAGAGATGATACCCTTCGCCGCCATGCGCGATGTCGTTGCGGACTTTGTGCGCCTTCCAGGCCAGGTCGAGCGTCGTGAACTGAAGCGGGTTGGCGTCGCGCAGCCGCTCCCCAACACTATCGCCGCGATAGCCGAGGCTCTTGAGCATGTCGCCGAGCATGATATCGGCCTCGAGGATGGCGCGGCGCCAATCGCTCTCGTTGCCGGAGGCCGCAAGCACGAAGACGCGATCCCATTGCGCGTTCTTAGGCACGGCTTCGGCGGCATGCGCCTCGATTTGCGCATGCTCGTGCGCTTCGTGGCCATGATACCCTTCGTGCTCGACGACTAGGAGCCGCACGCGCACCCAGATAGCCAGCACCACGAGCGCAACGGCAACTGTCATGCCGATAAGCGCGATGACGCCGGTTGTTGAGGTGAAGAGCGCGCCTACGTTTGAAAAGATGCCGGTATGCGCTGCCTCACCGCCATTGGCAATGGTACTGCTCGCACCGTCGGCAGGGATCGATATGCCGAGCCAGGCGAGGATCGCGTAAAAGATATCGTACGCGCGCAGCAGCAGATACTCGAGATTAAGAAAATGAACTTGATCCATCCCCTACATTCTACCTCGACAAAATCGCGCCGAGATTAAAGAGCGACAAATCGTCGCCGTGCGCCGCGGTGAGCTGGATGCCAACGGGGAGCTGCTTGCCCTCGCGCTCGACCGCACCCATGGGGACCGAGATCGCCGGGTTGCCCGTAAGGTTGGCCGTCACGGTAAAGATATCCATGAGATACATAGCGAGCGGATCGGATTTCTCGCCGACCTTGGGCGCAGGTGAAGGCGCGGTAGGCGTGGCGATAGCGTCAACGTCCTCAAGCGCGCGAGCCACTTCTGCTGCGAGCTGCGCGCGGGCGGTCGTCGCTTTGCCGTAATACGCATCGTAGTAGCCGGCGGAGAGGACATAGGTGCCGAGCATGATGCGGCGGCGCACCTCGGGGCCGAAGCCGTTCCCCCGGGTCTTGGCATAATCTTCCCAAAGGTTGTCGCCTTTCTCAGAGAGGCCGTAGCGTATGCCGTCGAAGCGCGCGAGGTTGGCCGAGGCCTCCGCCGGCATGATGATGTAGTAGACCGCGAGCGCGAGCGCGGCAGACGGCAGCTCGATATCAACTATCTCGTAGCCCTGCTCGCGCAGCTTCCCGAGCCCGGCCTCGAACCTTTCGAGCACGTCGGCGTCGACGCCTTGCGACAGGAGCTGGCGCGGCACGCCGATGCGCTTTTTTGGCGCATGCGCGGGATACAGCGAGAGGTCGATCGATGTGCTGTCGAGCGCGTCACGGCCAAGCACGGCTTCATAGAGTACGCGTGCATCCTCAGGAGTTTTTGCAAATGGGCCGATCTGGTCGAGGCTGCTCCCCAGCGCCATAAGCCCCGAGCGCGACACTGCGCCGTAGGTAGGCTTCATTCCCACAATGCCGCAGAAGCTCGCCGGCTCGCGGATAGAGCCGCCGGTGTCGCTGCCCAAGGCGCCCAGCGCCATACCCGCTGCCACGGCCGCGGCGGACCCGCCCGAGGAACCGCCGGCCACGCGCGCAATGTCAGCTGGATTGCGCGTGGGCCCAAACGCGGAGTTCTCCGTCGAGCCGCCCATCGCAAATTCGTCCATATTAGTGCGGCCGAGGAATACGGCACCCATCTCCTTGAGCTTGGTGATCGCTATCGCGTCGTAACTCGCAACATAGTTCTCGAGGATTTTCGATGCAGCGGATGCGCGCTTCCCTTCTATTAAAATATTGTCTTTGATCGCAAGCGGGATGCCGAGGAGCGGCGTCGTCTCGCCCTTGGCGATCCGATCGTCGGCGCGCTTGGCTTGTTCCTCGATGTCGTCGAAGACCTCAAGGTACACGTTGAGCTCCTTGTTGCGCGCATCGATATTGGCTTTGCAGGCGCGCGCGAGGTCGAGCGCGGTGATCTCGCGTGCGTCAAGCTTCTTTCGGGCTTCTGCTATGGAAAGTCTCGCAAGATCGTTACTCATCTTTTTGGATTATCTTGCGCACGACGTTGTACGCGCCCTCGCGTTTGGGGAACGCAGCGCGCAGCGCCTCTTCCTTGCCAAGGAGCGTGTCTCCCTCGGTACGCGGAGCGTCCGCGCGCATGACGTTGTGATTCTGCGGTACCGCGCCCGCCTCTGCAGCCGGCACGCCCGAGACTTGCCCGACATATTCGAGGATATTCGAAATATCCTTCTGAAGATTGGCCCTCTCTTCCTCGGCAAGCGTGAGCCGCGCGAGCTCCGCGAGGCCGTCGATCTCTTCCTTTGATATCATGCTGCCTATACTAGCTTATTTGAGCAGTTTGAGGAATTCCTCCTCGCTCAACATCCGCACGCCGAGTTCTCGAGCCTTATCGAGCTTCGAGCCCGCGTCATCCCCCGCCACGACATACGTCGTCTTTTTGGAAACCGACGATGATACATCGCCGCCACGCGCGCGGATCCTTTCCTTCGCTTCGTCGCGCGAAAGCGTCGAGAGGCCGCCGGTGAGCACAAACGTCTTGCCGGCAAGCGGCAAGTTTGTGCGGGCGGAGGCCTTTTCAGAGACGATAGTTATGACTTTCTTCAGCCGCTCGATTAATTTCTTATTGTCCTTGTCTTTAAACCAAGCATGTATCGCCTGCGCCACGACCTCGCCGATGCCATTGATATCCTCAAGCTCTTGCGTGCTTGCCTTCGCAACATCGTCGATCGTCTTGAAATTTTGCGCCAAGAGTATCGCGGTCTCCTCGCCCACATGCGGGATCGAGAGGCCGGTCACAAGCCGCGAGAGCGGGACGCGCTTGGCGACTTTGGCAATCGACGCGATCAATTTCTTGGCGCTCACTTCAGCGAAGCCCTCGAGCGTCAGCGCGTCGCCCTCCTCAAGCGTGAAGAAGTCGTCGAAGTTTACGACGAGCCCGCTCTCGAGGAGCGCGTCGACCGTTGACTCGCCGAGCCCCTCGATATTGAGGGCGCCGCGGCTCGCGAAGTGCCGCAGGACGCGGCGCTTCACTGCGAAGGAGTCGCGCGCTACGCACCGCCATGCTGCCTCGCCGGGTATGCGCTCTATGGCACCTTCGCCGCCGCATTCGGCAACATGAGTCGGCCATTTGTAGGGTTTCTCTTTGCCGGTGCGCAGTTCTACAAGAACCTTTACGATATCGGGAATCACGTCGCCGGCCTTCTGGAGTATCACGGTGTCGCCCACGCGCACGTCGAGGCGCTTGATCTCGTCTTCGTTGTGGAGCGTTGCGCGCGAGACGGTCGTGCCCGCGACCGAGACGGGCTTGAGGTGCGCCACCGGCGTCAAGACGCCCGTGCGGCCGACCTGGAGCACGATATCCTCGACGACGGTCGTCACCTGCTCGGCCGGGAACTTGAATGCCACGGCAAAGCGCGGCGCCTTGCCGGTGTAGCCGAGCCTCTCCTGATACGCGCGCTCGTTTACTTTGACAACGACGCCGTCGAGCCAGTACCCCTCCGCCCGGTTCCTCCCCTTCCACTTTTCCCAATAGGCGAGGACGTCTTCCACCGAGGAAACGGTTTCGTGGTGCGGATTTACCTTGAGCCCGAGCCCGCGCAGATATTCCAGTTCTTCTTCTTGCGTGGGCGGCAGCGTATCGCTTGTTTGCGCCACATCATACATAAAAGTATTGAGATTGCGCGCAGCGGCGATCTTAGGGTCGAGCTGGCGGATCGAGCCCGCAGCCGCGTTGCGCGGGTTGGCGAACGGCGGCTCGCTGTTTTTCTTGCGCTCCTCGTTGAGCTTCTCAAGCGACCGTTCGCTCATCCAGACCTCGCCCTCGACAATAAGGTCGACCGGTCGGGCAAGCGAAAGCGGCACCGATTCTATCGTGCGCACGTTATGTGTTACATCTTCCCCCACGAGCCCGTTGCCGCGCGTTGCCGCCGTCTTGAGCACTCCCTTTTCATACGTAAGGACTATCTTGAGCCCGTCTATCTTGAGCTCGCAGTCATACTCGACTCTTTCCACGCCGAGCGCCTTTTTGACGCGCGCGTCGAAGGCGCGGATATCCGCCTCGCTGAACGCGTCGTTGAACGACCATTGCGCGACGGCATGCGCGACCTTCTTGAACTGCGGCAGCACCGGGCCGCCCACGCGCAAAGTCGGCGAGTCGGGAGCGACGATATCGGGATATTCACGCTCGATGCGCAGGAGCTCCTGCTCGAGCTCGTCGTAGGCTTGGTCGGGGATCTCGGGCGTGTCGAGCACGTGGTAGAGATGGCGATGCCGGTTGAGTTCGCGGACCAATTTCTGATAGCGGGCGAGGATTTCTTTGGGCACGGTCATGCCTTCACTATACTCCAACCAAGCGCAGTTAGTAGTTGACTTGAAGCGCGCGCTCAATGCGCACGCCGCCCGCGGAGCACGTGTTGTAGCCGTGCGATGTAACGATGGTTTGCGCCGGATTCCCCACTTTGGCGACTACGACCGTGGCGCACACGGTCTGGCTGCCAGAGGTCATAGTCATGGAGAATGTCGTCGTCGCCGCATTGGCCGAGCTTGCTATGCACCATGCGCTGCCGGGGCTCGAGGGGCAGTTGTACAACGTAGGATCGGTATACGAAGACCAATCCACGGCCGGCGGCCCCTTTGTGGTGATATCAATGCCGTTGCAGTTAATCGGCGATGCCCCCCATGCGGCAGTCGAAGACGTGCCGAAGACGCTCGGCGCCGTGGCGCCCGTGTACTTGTTGTCCCAGTAGAGCGCGCACTCGGCGCCGGTGTCGGCCGCGAAGATCGCATACTGCGACTGCGTCGCCACCTGCGAGAGCGCCAGCTCGCGCGAAAGGAGGTCGTAGATCGCCAAGCCCACCGCAAGCGCCAAGCTTGCGACCAGTACCGCGAAGAATGCTGTGAATCCCCTTTTGCTCATATCATTCCCAATCGAACATGTCCTCGGTCAGCACGACGGAGTGCGACAGGCTGCCAGCATCGGTCCACGATACGGTAACCGTAAGCAGGGCCTCGGTCGGCGTGGATGCGGAGTAGACGATTTTTACGCTGCGCAAGAATGTGGTTGTGATGCACGACGTGCCAGAGCACGATGTATAGGGAGATTTAAGTGGGACTGACACATAATAGCCGCGGCCTGAAGCGCCGTCGTATTTGATGGGGCTTGAACACGATGCCGGCGTACCCAAACAGGAGCCGGTCTGGTTTGTCCTGCTGTCGATATAGCACGCGGCGCTACCATCAGTACTTACGCACGGCGTAAGCGGAGCGCCACTAACACCAGCAAGCCACGCGGGCGGCGTACCGGTCGACGCGCACGGCGTGGACGGCAGGCAGCTGCTGTCGCGCTCGAAGCGCACGAACTCCACCGCGTCCTGCGCGAGATAGTAGGCAATGATCTGGTCCTTGGCGATCTGTGCGGCATTGGCGCCGCGCGCCGCGATCGTGAGCGGCCCGGCGATAGCTATGCTGAGCAGCAGCACAGCGACGAGAGTTTCGATGAGGGTAAAGCCTTTCATATTATTGGTCAAAGACGCGCTGGGTGACGGTCGTCTGTATATTGAATGCGCTCTGCTGCGTGTCGCTTACCTGCGCGTAGCCGCTCAACGTAATCGCAACCTTGGGTTGGAATGCGTCGGCGGCGCCGGAGTTACAACCTGACGACGGGTTCGAGGCGCAGGAACCGATGGTATAGAACGTAAGGTTCGTAATGAACACGTCGGGGCTTGTGATCTGAAGCCAGCCGCTGTCGTAGGAAGCCGTGTTGGTAATACGTCGCTTAATACACCCTGCTGTGGCGCCCGTCTGTCCGCAGCCGGACGCGGTAGAGACAAGCTGATATTCAACTGTACAGACAGTGCCTTGCGCACAGCCCTGTAGAGAGCCGGGTATGCCTTGGAAGGCGAAATAAGGCTGGCCGCTCGAATACGGGTTGTCTCCCGAATATCCGCAGTCCTGCGGAGAAGTCACCGTGCCGGAGATACCGCAGTGATAATTGATGCCGGTGCGTATGGAACGCGTCATGGAGTCGAGCGCGAAGCTCAGGTTGCTCACGGCCGTGCGGATCGTCTCGGCCTTGCGCTCGGCGGTGGAGATCGACAGGAGCGAGCCGAGCGCGAGCGTCATCACGACCGAGAAGATCGCGACTGACACCATAAGCTCGATAAGCGTGAATCCCCTCTTCATACATCAGCAGCCGCTCACGGCGGCATTGAGGCCGGTAACGAGGATCTGCCCCGCCGTGGTTACCTCGATATTGCGGAAGTTGGTGAGGTCGGGGCCCTCGATCTCTACATAGGCCGCGCAATAGGTATGACCTGTCGCATCGGTAGCGAACTGCGCATCGGTGTTGGGCCGCTTGAAGTAGATCCCAAGAGAGGTAATAGTCGTGCCTCCTCCGCTGCTGTCGCTGCAATCCTGCGTATTGGCGTCGACCACGCCGCAGAACTTCACCACGCCGTAGCCCGGGGAAATTTTGAATTGCTGTACCTGCTCGCCGGAAGCAGAGTCGTAGAGGCCGTTAGCATTGATGTCAGCGAAGAGCGTGTAGTAATTGTTAGTGAGGTCGCCAGTCGTAAACGATACGCCGTAGCTGTAGGAAAAGCCGCCGGCTGTCGTGCCGAATTGGCGCACGCTCGTGCCGTACACCTGCGCTTGCTGCACCGAGAGTGCGATGCTATAGGCCAGGCTGCGCAGCAGGGTCGAACTGTCGAACTTCTTCTGCTGTAGGAGGAGCACGGCGGTAAGGACCGTCATAATCGCCACGACGACCATAAGCTCGATAAGCGTAAATCCTCGAGGCCCCCTAGCCTTGGAAGAGGAATGCGACTGAGGAGAAGAAATCCACATGGAAGAAGTACACCGCGAGCGCGCCAAGGACGAGGAAGGGCGCGAACGGGAGCTCACTCTTCATTGTAAGGCCTTTTTTAAGGAGCATGAGGAGAATCCCCACCGCGGCGCCGATCCAGAACGCGAGCATGAGCGCCGTTGCACCCATAGAGAGGCCGAGCATCCAGCCGAGGCTTACCTCAAGCGCGCCGTCGCCCCAGCCCATCCACCGCCCGTGCGAGACAAGGGAGAGGAGGGTCAGAGGGGCGGCGAGTATCGGCCCGGCGAGGAGCGCCCAGATATCGGGCCGCACGAGGTGGATAGAGAACCAGTCAAAGGACACGAAGAGTGCCGCAAAAGTAAGGACTGCGAGGAGGATTGAGCACGACCAGGGGATGATCGTGTGCTTGAGGTCGTATACGACGACAAAAAGATATGTCATCCACACCACGAGCCAGAAAGCGTACGAGAGCGGCTCGGGATGCGCGAGGTAGACCATGAGCGAGAGTATCGCGGCGGCAATTTCGACGAGCGGGTTCTGGATGCTGATGCGCGCAGAGCAGTAGCGGCACCGCCCGCCAAGGAAGACGAACGAGAATACCGGCACGAGGTCGAGCGGCGAGAGCGTGTGCCCGCACGTGTCGCAGGATGACCGCCCACCCATCCCCCGCCCCGTGTTGAAGCGGTACGAGAGAGCGTTGAGGAAGCTCCCGAGTATGGCACCCAATACGACAGCCGTAACAGGAAGAATGAAGTCTATCTGCATCAGTTATTTGTTACGTCGTAGCACTGGTCTGCACCAGCGCCTGCCGCCGTACTATTGCAATCTATCGAATTGCCGAGAAAGTCGCCGTTTGGATTGCTATAGCCGGTACATACCGCATATCCCGACGGCACACTATTATAATTTACATCGTCGCCCAGCGTAGCAGTATTAAGAGTATTTTCAAGCAGCGCTCCAAGATGATATTTGATAGGGGGATAACTCACATTGGAACACAATCCTGATCCAGCACTTGTATCATATGCGCGATATATATATGCAGTGTTATTCGGATCTTGCGGCACAACAGACATGTAAGAGGGCGCAAGTGATGATAAAGTCGTCGGATATTTATTATTGTCGTTATAATACTCTGCAAGCGCTATCTGAATGTTCTTAATATCGCTGATGCGCTTGGCGTCGCGGCCTTTACTCTTGGCGCCGCCGAGACTCACGAGCACGATGCTCGAGAGTATGCCGATGATGGCGATCACGACCATAAGCTCAATCAAAGTAAAGCCCCTGTCTTTAGAAGAAAAAAGTCTATACATGTAGTATTAAGTATACAGGCAAAAACAAAATCCCCAGGCTCTCCTGGGGATTTTGTAATACTATCAATATGGATTCTACTGACAGACAGTGGCGGCGGCGGCGGATTTAGGATTACCACTACCTGTGAGAGCAGTCGCCGAAGGATATGTCTTTGACTGACCAGTGTAATCAACACAGATATAACCGGCTCCACTGGGGAGCTTGGCAGCCACAGCCCACTGAGTCGCAGTGACTCCGCAGTCTATATTACCTGATCCTCCAACTTGGCTCTGGGTACTGGTTATGAGGGTGAGCATATTCGAAGCCGTATTGGTCCATATGCCCGATGCGCCGCTACCAGTACAGGCTGCGCCTGTCTGAGTGCCGCTCAAATAAGAATTGCTATTTGAACTATAGAATATCTCTGCTGCGGTTCTGATGCTACTCATCTGCTCTTCAACTGCAGCATCTTGGCCCTTGCTGCGTGCATTGCCGAGGCTGGCGAGGACGATACCGGCCAAAATGCCGATGATGGCGATCACGACCAAGAGTTCGATAAGGGTGAAGCCCTTGTTGCGACCCGTTATATGACCTTTAAACAACATAGGAATATATCCGAATTTATTAATAATTTTTAATAATCAACGTTAAATTGCGGATGCCTTAAGTATAATCTCCTTATTTCTGGCTCAACTCCCCCGTGTGGATATCTTCATCCCCCGTTTATACGCTGCCGGCGCTGTTGTAGATCGGGAGGAGGACAGAGGCGAGCAGGAAGCCGACGCCGAGCGCGAGCAATATGATGAGCGCCGGCTCAATGAGGGAGACGAGTGTGTCGACCGCCGCGTTGACCTCGCGGTCGTAGAACTTGGCGAGGCGCTCGAGGATCGGCCCCAGTTCGCCGGTCTCCTCGCCGATCTGGATCATCTGCACCATGATCGCGGGGACTTCTTTGGGATAGTTGTTAAGCGCCTGGGACATGGGGCTGCCCGCTTTCACGGCCTCCAGAGCGTCGTGCAGCACGCCTTCGTAGACGGAGTTGCCCACCACCGTGGAGGTGATCTCGAGCGCCCGCACCGCCGAGATGCCCGAGGTAAGCATCACGTGCATGTTGTCGGCGATGCGGGCGAGAAAGAGCTTCTGATAGAGCTTGCCGATGACTGGGAGCGAGAGCTCGAAGTGGTCGACGGCGAACTTGCCTTGCGGCGTGCGCGCAAAGCGGAAAAGGAAGAACCCGCCGATGATGATCGCGATCAGGAGAAAAATACCGTAGTCGGTGAGGAAATTGCTGAACCCGAGCACGACCTGCGTAATGAACGGCAGGCTCTGCCCCGAGTCGGCGATGATGGCGCCGATCTTGGGGATGACGACCGTAAGCATGAGCGTCATGACGGCTATGAAGGTCAGCATGATGAACCCCGGGTAGACGAGCGCGTTACGGGCCTTGGAAGTCAGCTCGTAGGAACGGTCGATATAGTCGGCAAGGAAGAGGAAGGTCTGGTCGAGCTTGCCGGACTCCTCCCCCGCGCGCACCATATTAACGTAGAAGTCGGAGAAGACCTTCGGGTGCTTGGCGAGCGCCTTGGAGATCGAGCTTCCGGCCTGGAGCTCGTCGCTGATATCGACAAGCGTGTTGCGGATCACCGGCTTTTCAGCCTGCTCGGAGAGGAGCTTGAAGACGCGCAAGGCGGATACCTGCGCTTCGAAGAGGGTCGCTATCTGGCGCGAAAGGAGCACCAGGTCGCGGTTGGAGACGCCGCCGAAGATCGTGATGCCGCCGATATTGGCGAGCATTCCTTTAGCTCCCCCGGACGAGAAGGCGGTTATGGTGAGCCCCTTGCGCTGCAAGGTTACGATAGCGGCGTCCTGATTGGCAGCGTTTACGATGCCGCTTACCGGCTTGCCATTGCTATCGAGCGCTTCGTACTTGAATTCCATACATTGATTATAAGAGGCGCTGCAGGGTCTGCGGGTTCCACGAGCGGGCGTAGGCGCTCTCGGCGGTGATCTCGCCGCTGCGCACCAGCTCCGCGAGGCTGCGGTTCATGTCGATCATGCCCTCGTCGGCGCCGGTCTCGATCACGGTCTGGATCTCATGGCTGCGCTTCTCGCGGATGAGATTGGCAACCGCAGGGGTGGAGATGAGCAGTTCGTAGGCCGGGATAAGCCCGCCCGCGATGCGCGGGACAAGCCGCTGCGAGAATATCCCGGCGAGCGAGCCGGCGAGCTGGATGCGTATCTGCTCCTGCTGGGCCGCCGGGAAGGAGTCGATGATGCGGTCGATCGTCTGCGAAGCGTTGTTGGTATGCAGCGTGGAGAACACGAGGTGCCCTGTCTCGGCGGCGGTGACCGCAGTCGCCATGGTCTCGGGCGTGCGCATCTCGCCGATCATAAGCACATCGACATCCTGGCGGAAGACGGACTGGAGCGCGATCTGGAAATCTGCGGTATCGACGCGCACCTCGCGCTGGTCGATAAGGGACTTCTTGTTTTCAAAAATATATTCGATCGGGTCCTCGATCGTGATGATGTGCTCGGAGCGCTCGTTGTTGATTTTCTCTATGAGCGCGGCGAGCGTCGTCGTCTTGCCCTGCCCTACCGGGCCCACGACCAGGAAGAACCCCTGCTGCCGCGTGGTGAATGACTCGAGCGCGGGCGGGAGATTAAGTTCGGCAATCGTGCGGATAACGCGAGGAATGAGCCGGAGTGCCACGCTTACCTGCCCGCGCTCGATGTATGCGTTGCCGCGGAAGCGCGCCTTCTCGCCGTACGCGTACGAGAAGTCCGCTTCCTGCGTGTCGAAGAATTTCTTGACCTTCTCCGGCGGCAGCATCTCGCTCAGGAACCCGCGCATGTCCTCTGGCGTAAGGATAGGATCGGAGAGAAGGGGCGCCAGCGCGCCCGAGACGCGCATCACGGGCTGGATGCCAGCGCCGAGGTGAAGGTCGCTCGCGCCCTGCGCGATCACCTTTTCTATAAGTCCGGAAAGTCTCTCTTGGTACTGCGGCATGGCTATACTTTAATTTCTTTCTCCTGAGGCTCTGCGTCCGCAGGGGCTGCAGCCTGCGACGCCGTCTCGCCGTCTTCGCCCAAGGCCGTCGGCGTCGCAGGCGCGGCCTCGGCCGCCTGCAAGGCGTCGTCATCGAGCTCGAATTCGCCGCCGAGCGTGTTTACTTCCTCGAACGGCACCTCGCCGCGCGCTGACTTGATCATAGCATCCTCCTTCATGGTGAGCATGCCGCCCTTGCGCACGATGGAGAACAGCTCGTCCTCCGGCTTGCCCGCAAGGATCGCGCGCTCGAGCTCGGTGTTCATATCGAACATCTCGTACACCGCGACGCGTCCGCGCGTGCCGGAGGGGCACTCCGGCGTCGGGTCGAGGCGGTACACTTCGTCGAACGACGGCACTTCCTTGTTATACTCCGGCGGAAGGTCGGCGAATTCCTTGACGAGCATCTCCTTCATGGCCTCGTCGACGGGCATCTTTTTGCCGCCGCCGGGGCAGAGCGTCTTCACGAGGCGCTGCGCCATGCCGAGGATGAGAACCGGCGGGATAAGGTACGGCTCGACGCCCATATCGAGGAGGCGCGGCACGATGCCGATCGAGTTGTTGGTGTGGATGGTCGAGAGCACCAAGTGGCCGGTGAGCGCGGCCTGGACCGCGAGGTTGGCGGTCTCGGCGTCGCGGATCTCGCCGACCATGATGATGTTGGGGTCCTGGCGCAGCGTCGTGCGCAGCCCGTTGGCGAAGGTGTAGCCGATCTCGGGCCTGACTTGCGATTGGCTGACGCCTGGGATCGTATATTCGACCGGGTCCTCGAGGCTGAGCACGTTCTGCTTTTCGCGGTCGACTTCGTTGAGGAGCGCGTAGAGCGTCGTTGATTTGCCCGAGCCGGTGGGGCCGGAGATGAGGATCAATCCATAGGGCTTTTTGATCGCCGCCCGCACCATCTCAAGGTTGCGCGGGCTAAGGCCGAAGTCCTCGAGTTTGAGGACCTTCGCGGAGGCTCCCAAGATTCTCATCACCACTTTCTCGCCGTAGTAGGTCGGGAAGGTCGATACGCGGAAGTCCACCTTATTGCCACCCACCCGCGCGGAGAAGCGGCCGTCCTGCGGCTTGCGCTTCTCGTCCAGGCGCATGTTGGAGAGCACCTTGATGCGCGCGACGACCGCACTGTGGACCTTGGGCGGCAGCGTGATGTTGGTGACCAGGACGCCGTCGATGCGGACGCGCACGCGCGTCTGGTCGGCCATCGGCTCGATATGAATGTCCGAGGCGCGCTGCTCAGCCGCGTGGCGCAGCACGGTCGCCACGATCTTGGTGACCGGCGCGTCCTCGGTGATCGCCTCCGCGCCGGTGTCGGTGATCGTGTCTTCCTCGAAGTTGAGCGCGCGCTTCTTGCCCTCCTTCTCTTCCTTCTGGGTCTCGACGTTGAACTCGGTCTCAAGCTCGCCCAAGGCCTTCCCCACTTCGCCCGAGAGGCCCTTGTATTGCGTAAGCAAATGATCGAAGTCGGTGTCGGTGATGAGATAGATCTTATACGGCATGCCGACCTTGGCGGAGATGAAGGTCAGCGCGTCGCGCGCCTCGAGGTTGTCCGGGTCGGTAACGCCGACCTCGAGCGCGCCGTCGACGATCCCCAGCGGCACGAAGCGGTAATGCCGGGCGCTTTCCTCGGGCACGAACTTGAGCACGTCGAAGGGCACGCTCTTATCCCCCACCTCGCGCGTCGGGAGGCCGTAATAATTGCCCTTGGCCTTCAGTATCGCAGACAGCGAGATGCCGTTCTTCTGGAGCACGCCTTCGGGCGTCTCGCCGGGTTTTGCGAGCTCGGAGCGCAAAGCAGGCCCGGAATTCGGGTCAATGACGCCCGCGTCGATTAAGAGTTGAATGAGGTCCATAGTCGTACATAGGCGCTCTAGATCGGCGAGAACGGATTCCTGCGGCCGACGCTCTCGGTCGGTATAGCGACGCTGTAGTCGGAGAGCGCGGTAAACGTTGGGTCGCTGAAGATCGACGGATCGAGCTTGATCGTATTGAGGCTCGAAAGCGTCGAGAGCACGTCCGGCGAGAGTGGCGAGGTTGGCGATGCGGCTGTGAGAAGCGAGGAGGAGCCGCTGCCGCCGAAGAACGAGAAGTACGCCCACACCCCCAGAAGCAGGATGGCGATGATGCCGATATAGAGCTTGTTGTCTTTGATGAATTGCATACGCGGTTAATGGAGCCAGTAGGTCCTGATCGTCATCGAATAGTCGTTGTTGCCGCCCTTGGGGTCGGCCGTGAAGTCGATCTTCTCCACGTCGATAATGCGCAGGCTGTGTTCAAGATCCTGCAGGAACGCGAGGAAATCATCGTAGGATGCGTTCACTGCGAAACCGAGCGTAACCGAGCCGACCAGGTCTCCGGCATTGCCGGCTGTAAGCGCGGTCGAGGCGCCGGACGAGCCCGAGATGGTGCCGAGCTGTACGTCCTTGAGCGAGAGGCCGTGGCGCGCCGCGATGTTATTGATGTCGATAATGAGGTGGATATTATCGACATTGTCCGGGAGCACGTCCTCGAGCTTGCTCTTCTCGTCCGCCGAGAAGGTGTTGAAGGCGGCGACCTTCTGGTCACGGATCGTGCGCAGCTGCTGGGATTTGTTAAGCGCATCGTCATACGTAGCCACCTCCGTCTGGATACTCTTGGTGCCCTCATACCAAGGATTGGTAAACCCTATGAAAAGGCCGACAGCTGCCACTACTAATACGATGGGTACGATAAGTCCTCTCATGGCGTTGTAGTTGCGGTGCTGGTGCTCGAGGCGCCCGCGTCTCCAGGGGGAAGCGTCTGCTGGGTGAGATTCTTGCTGAAGAGGATGAGCGAAGGATCGACGTCCGCAGTCACCTTGAAGGAGACCGTGCCGTCGGTATTGACGGCGATATCGGAGAAGATGACGTCCTTGAGCATCTTGCTGCCGCCGAACTGGTCGCTCTGGAGCGCAACGGTCGAGAAGCTGTCGGCAATGCCGCTGAGTGAGATCGACGGCGTGCCGTCGGCGCCTATCGAGTAGCTGAAGTCCGTGAGCTGCACCTTGGCAAGCGTCTGCTGCGCCAGGAAGAAGAAGATAGTAGACGGCTCGAGGTGCTTCTGCAGAATGACGCGTGCCTGCTGGATGCGCGTGTCAAACCGCACGAGCGCCTGAATGGTCGGCAAGTCGTAGGAATCTTGGTACTTCTGGAGCGAAGCCTTTTTGGAATTAAGCGAGCTCTGCAAATAGCCGCTGTAGAGGAAGGCAGCGGCAGCAGCGACGATAGACGCGATGAATATAAGGAGGGCGACGATGAAGATCAGGCTCGCAGCACCTCCGTGGCCGCCGCGTGCGTCGTTGAGAGGTTTCTTCGGTATGAAAGAGGCCTGAACTGAAGGGTCCATTAGATTCAAGTATACCGCCTAAAAATTGCTATATGTTCTCTATCAACACTAGCCGACTTCCTGGAGCCGACGAAGTGCCAAGCCGACCGCGACCGCGAACTCCGGCCCCGCCTCCTTTAATATGCCTTCGAGGAACGCGGGCGCCTGCGCCTTGCTGAAGGGGTCGGCGAGGCGGATCTCGTTCTGGATCTTAGTCTGGGCGAATTGTTTGAAGCCCTTGAGCCCCGCCCCACCACCGGTTACGACCAGGTTCCCCAGCGTCTGGTTGGTGCGCTGCTCGTAACCCACGACCGTGCGCGAGAGCTCCGACATGAGGGGCCCGAGGGAGAGCTGGAGCGACTGCACCAGGTTCTGGGTCTGGTCGTTCATCTGCTCCGGGCCCGGCATGAGGCCCACCTTGCGCTTGAGTTCCTCGGCCTGCGCGACCGTGACCCCGAGCGCGCGTGAAGCGGCCAGGGTGAGGTCCTGGCTGCCGTGGTTGATGATGTGGCTCTCGTGGATGAGGCCGCGCTCGACCACGTAGAACTTGGTGGTCGCAGCGCCCATATCAATCACAGCCACGGGGGCAAGCCCGTGGTCGAGCGCAGCGCGCACGGCGCTGAAGACCTCGATCTCGAAGAATGCGACCGCAAGCGAGGCGTCGCTCGCGATCGAGCGGAACTTGGCGATCGTATCGTTGTGGATCGCGACAAGGAGCACGTCGATCTTGCCCGGCTCGCTGCTTTTCGTTCCCGACGACCCGCCCGAGACGACGAACCAGTCGAGCAGCACTTCGTTGATGGGAACCGGGATATACTTGCGTGCCTCGATCGGCACCACCTGGGCGAGCTGCTTCTCTACAGTCGCCGGAAGCTTAATGATAGATATGAGGCTCGATGAGTACGGGATCGAGACCGCGGCGTCCTGCGTCGTCACATTGGCCTCGCGGATGACATCTTTGAGCGCTTCTGCTATCTTCTCCGCCGGGAGCGAGGTCGCCCTGCCGATCTCGACTCCCGCGTAGGGGCCCAGCGCGATGGCGCCATAGGTCTCCAGCAGCACTCTGCCCTTCTCGCGCCTGAGCTGCACCACCTTTATGGAGGACGTGCCGATATCGACGCCCAGCACGCTCTTGGATTCCTGCGAGAATAACTTCGAAAACGAGAAGTCCATTTCCCCAAGTATACCACTGCCTGCACGCGACATACTATGATTTCTTCACTTTTCTCGCATCTCCTGCGCGCAATCATTCCGATGCGCCGCACCGAAGCGCTCGTCGACGCGCTTACGACAGCGGACCTCGAGCGCTTGCGCGCGAGCGACGGGCTCCCCTACCGAAATACAAGCGTGTGTGCACTTATCTGGGAACTCAAGTACAACAAAAATCCGCAAGCGCTTGCGCTTGCGGGAGAATTTATTGCCGAAGAGCTGCTCGGCATCGCCGCGGAAGAAATCGGCACGCCGCTCCTCATACCGGTGCCGATGCATGCCAAGCGCCGGCGCGAGCGCGGCCACAACCAGACCGAGTCTTTATGCAAAGCCGCGCTCGCGCATCTGGGCACCACATACGAGTACGCGCCGGAGGCACTCGCGCGCATGCGCGAGACCGTACGCCAGCAGGGGCTCCCGCGCCGCAAGCGGCTTACCAACGTCGAGCGGTCGATGGAAGTGATCGATGCCGAGAAGGTGCGCGGGCGCGTCTGCATCGTCGTCGACGACGTCTCGACCACGGGCGCGACGTTAGCCGAGGCGGCTCGAGCTTTGCGCAAAGCGAAAGCGCGGCGGGTGTATACCGTCGCGCTTGCTCGCTAACGTATTCCGGCTTTTAGAAGAAGCCGAAGAGGCTGTGGACGAACCCGCCGATGAGGCCCATGAACCCGCCGATCGGGTTGCCGTGCGCGGCGGCGCCGCTCGAGCTGGGTGCCCCGCCCTGGTCGATGACCGATGAGGCGGCGACGGCATTGCCGTTCACCGTACCCTGTACGAGCAGGTTGTCGCCGACCGCGACGTTGGAGATTGTCGCGGATGAGGCGCCCTTCTTGGTTATGGTCGCGCTCGACGCATCGATCGTGTACGTTACGTTGCTCTTGTTGGTGATCGTTATGGTCGAGCCGCTTACCGCCGTGACGCTGCCGCCGACGACTGGCTCGCCGTTGCCCGCGATCGCAGGCGTCGTTGTTGCGTGCTTCATGCCGTTTGCTGGGCGCATGCCCATCTTCATAAATCCGTCGCGGATCGTCTTGGCCGCGACCGACGTGCCGCTCACCGTCCCCTGCACCACGACCGCGTCATTGACTGCGATTGCGGAGAGGGTCGAGGTCGCGCCGTCTTTGAGGACCGTGGCGCCGGAGGCGTCGACCGTGTAGGTGGTCGTTGCGGTATTCTTGCCGAAGCCGCGCGCCTCAAGCGTAAGCGAGGTCGCGCCGACACTTGATACGATGCCGAAGACGCCCGGCATCATGCGGCCTTGCATGCCGCCCCACATAGGGTGCGAAGGGGTCTGCGCGAAGGCGGGCGCCGCCATGAGGAGGGAGCCGAGCACCGCACCCGAGGTAATAAGGGAACCAAGCTTATATTTCATATATAGTCAGGAACGCTGGTAAACGAACCTTGCCTGAACATATACGGAAGACGGGCAAGGAGCGGTGCGCTTACGCGCTGTCTTCATCGATGAGCCCGAGCTTGATAAGCCTTGCCCGTATGGCGCCTCGCTGACGGCCGAAACGGGTCGAGAGCTCCTTTTGGGAAGCGTTTGAGAGAAAAAGCTCCTTGAGCGACTCGTCCTCCTCCCTGCTCCAAGGGCGGTACGCGTTGGGATGCTTCTGGCGCAGGAGGTCGAGCTTGGAAAGCGGCGCCTCCTGCGGAACTTTCGCGACGGGCTCGACCGAGCCGCCGCATGCTTTGACGAAATTCTTCTGCATGGCGGAGAGCTCCTGCTCGGGCAAGGCGAAGAAGGCCCGGCGCGCGGCGTCAGACGCCGCGCGCAGTTCGCGGTCTTTCTCTATGATCTCGGGATGCACTTCAAGCGCGCGTTCATTGAGCCCCGCAAGTGAAAGGCCATTTAACGTGCGCACGCGAGAGAGCGCGACGTATCCCTGCCCGTATTCAAAAGCATTCGAGAGGTCCATATGCGCAGCATCGAGCGACATCCCCTGGCTTTTATGCACAGTCATCGCCCACGCGAGCCTAAGCGGCAGCTGCGTAATCTGCGCGAGCACCCGCCCCTGGTCGATAATCTGCCATTCGACCGGCTCTACTACCAGACTTCTGCCGCTGTTCGTTCGCACAACCGGATACCCGGTCTGCGCGAAGCCAGTCACGATGCCGAGCGTGCCATTGACATACGAGCGTCCTGCGAAATCATTCTTGGTGAACATGACGCGCGCGCCGACCTTGAGCGAAAGCATCTCGGGCGAGAGGCAGCCGCGCTTGAGCCCCTCAATCAATCGCTCCGATCCATGGCTCGTCATGGAGAAGACCCGCGTAGGCTCGCCGATCTTCGCGAGCTCCTGATCATTAATCGTATTGACGTCCGCATTATGCGAGAAAAGCTGCGTAATCCCCGCCTCAGCCCTGGCCTTGCGACGGCCGGCGAGCATCTCGCGGTGCGTGTCGTCGATATCGCCGCTGCGTATGGCGCCGAGGATTTGGAGGAAGTCGTCGTCTTCTTGGCGATGCTGCTCTTCGAGGTAACAAACGATTGGATTAAGCGACTTCCACGCGGAAGAACTAAAAGCAAATTGTGTGGAAAGGTTGGAAACAGAGCCTCTGACCTCGGACTCCCTTCGCTCATGCTCGACAACCGGCTCTATTTCCAACCCCTTAGACCCGCCAAACAAATCTACCTCTTCCTTACTATCCTCACGCGAGACAACCGGCGGCAGCTGGAAGAAATCTCCGACGAGGAGTACCTGCAGCCCGCCGAAGGGCTGATGGTTCTCCCGCACTTCCCTGCATACCGCCTCGACCATACTGAAGGTCGCAGCCGAGAGCATCGAGATCTCATCAATTATTAAAATTTTCGCGCTGCGCACGCGGTTCGCCACCTTCTCGTTCTGCGCGATGCGGTCGAGGTCGTAGGATGAGAGATGCTTCTTGATGCCGATGCCGCTCCACGAGTGGATCGTATAGCCTCCGATGTGGGTCGCCGCGATGCCGGTCGAAGCCGTGATCGAGGGCTCGATACCATGCGAATGCAGCCATGCGACATACGCATTGACCGTATACGTCTTGCCGCTGCCCGGCTCGCCGGTGAGGAACACGTTCGCGCCGGTCTTCAGTATCGCGAGCGCCTCATCTTGAGTCATGGAGGGATTGTAGCTGCAAATACACTCACTTCCAAACAGAAGCGGCGCGGAGCACTACCTCGCATAATCGTTTATAGATAACGTCTTCGGAGAGCGCTTCTCGCAGGCGCTGTCGCTCGTCATCACTGATCCCCCGCGCAATAATCGCTTTTACCAGCGCAAAAACGTCGTCAGGCGAGGTGAAATCCGCTATCAGGCGCTCGAGGCCGACCCGTTGAAACACTTCGGCGACACCAGTGTTGCGGCCCGTGAGAGCGGGCGTGCCTGCTGCGACCGCCTCAGCTGCGACATTGCCGAACGTCTCAAACAGCGACGGGCACATCACGGCACCGCATGACGCGTAGAAAGCGGCGAGGTCCGCCGTATCGCGCGGCGGCAAAAACGACAGGTGCGGCTTGGCGATCGCCGCCTCCTGAGCCGGCAAAAGGTCGGAGATCAGGCGCAGGCGGTACGGCTCGTCGAGCGCCTCGTTACGTTCGAATAACGCCTCGAGAAATTCTGTATTCTTTACCGGCTCCCAGCGCAGGACAAAACCGAGTGCCTGCGGCTCGCGCGTGCTCGCCTGGTTAAAGAAAATATCCGGAACGCTATTAGGAATAATATGCGTCTGCCGGCTGGATATCGGGAACGATCGAGCCGCTTGAACGCGCGCTAGTTCAGACGGAAATATACACGGGCCATCATCGGCGAAGTCGCTTTCTATGGCGCGCGCAAGCTGTCGTGCCGACGCGTTGGCGCCTACGCTCTCCTGTTCCGCCGAGCCATGATAGTGCAAGATCGCGGGTATACCCAACGCGCGGGCGGCCATGAGGAGGCACCATGGGCGGAAATACGTGCCGTTGATAAGGACCACGTCGGGCTGGATCTCTTCCAACTTGCGAATGTACGCCTCAGTAAGCGGAGCCATCGCGCGGCGCATGTCTTCGAGCGTGCGGCTCTGCGCAAGCGCGCGCTTGTAGAAATTGGGGGACATGCGTGCCGACCAGCCGACGGTTCCTTCAACCTCATAGGGTTCCCAGGAAACGGACAAGGGGCCGTCGGCGACGCTGCCGATGGCGAGCGGAATTATCTCGATGGGAGTCCCTGAACGCCGCACATACGATGCAAATTGGGAAAACACGCGGCCAAGCCCCCCGACCTTCTTCATTTGCACATTCGTTACTATCTTCATAGTGCCTCCCCTATGATGCGGCGGCTTGGGCAAGCGTCTTGATAAGTTCCATCGCCCAGCGGTACACGTTGTAATTGCTGACGATACCGCGCAGCGCTCGCATCCGCCGATATTGTTCTGACAGAGGCATCTCAAGCGCGTGCTTAAGCGCGGCGGCGATTTCCTCGGGAGAATACGGGTTGATGATGAGCGCCGAGGTCAGCTCGCGCGCCGCGCCGGTGAACGCGCTCAATATGAGCACGCCGGAAGATTCATGCTCGGCGATATACTCCTTTGCCACCAGGTTCATGCCGTCATGCAGCGAGGTAACGAGGCAAACCTGTGCGGCGCGGTACAACGGACGCAGTTCTTGATGCGAGAGATGTCTGCGCACGAAGACGATGGGCTTCCATGACGCGGACTGCAGACTTTCGTTGATGCGCTCGACCTCCTGCTCCACCTCGACACCATATTGCCGGTACCTCTGAACGGCCTCGCGGCTCGGCGCGGCGATTTGCACGAACGTGAGCCGTTTGCGGTACTCCGGGTACAAGATGAAGAACTGCTCAATGCCGCGCAAGCGCTCAACGATCCCCTTCGTATAGTCGAGCCGGTCGACGCCCAGCGCGACAAGATCGGTCCGCACGCCGTACTCCGCAAATGGCTTCTCTGCAGGCGCAGCCTGCTTGGGCGCGTTGTTGCTATTGGTGAAAGGGATCGATATGGGGAACGGCTTCACGTACGAGGTATGACCCCCGCTGGTAATGGAGAAATGTTCGAAGTCTATCTTGGATTCGATCTCCTTGCCGACCGTCTCAAGGAAGAGGTTGCAATGCTGCTGGACATGGAAGCCTATGAGGTCGGCTCCGAGCATGCCTTCGAGAATTTCCTTCCGCCACGGGCAGATGCTGAATTGCTCCGCCGTCGGCCAGGGATGATGCCAGAAGAGCGCGACCTGCGCATCGGGGCGGCTGCGCTTGATGATGCGCGGTACAAGCGCGAAATGCAGGTCCTGCACGAGCACGAGCGGCTGCTCGATATGGCGGATTTCGGCAAGGAGCGCCTCAGCAAATTTCGCATTGACGCGACGATATGCCGCCCAATCCGCAGGCCTGAAGACAGGACGCGTATGCGTCATGAGACATAGCGGGAAGAGCGCCTCATTAGAGAAGCCGACATAATGGCCTTGCACCTCTTCGTCGGTGAGCCATATCCTCTTGAGCGCGTAGCGCGGCTCTTCCGGCGGCACCATGATCGTATCGTTCTCATCAACGACGGTCCGGTCAGCATCGCCGCTGCCATACGCGATCCACATTCCCCCGCAGGCCTGCATAAGCGCGTCGATGGCGGTCACCATGCCGTGGGCGGGCACGCTATATGCCACGCCCTTTTTCGTCTTCTTGTGCACGTACGGCTCCCGGTTGGACACGATAAAGATCTGCTTGTTCTTGAAATATGCCTTCATAAACTCCTGCAAGCGCTGCGCCGTCCATGGCGAATCGAGCTTTTCGAGGCGCATGCGGGCTTCCTCGCTCGCGCTGTAGCGCGCTTGCCGGAGGCTCTTGTTCACTTTAAAAAGCTCCGCGGTGACGGGCGCGAATATCCCTCTCTGATCGAATGCTTCTTCCTGCATCTCGCCGCGCCGTATCGCCCCGAGCGCGGTGGTGACGCGCGCCAGCGAGCTGCGGAACACGAACCTGAACAAGAGCACAAGCATGCCGCCCAGCACGAGCATGACGGCAAGTATCTTTTCGATATTGGTCTCCCAGATATACGCGACACTGTCGTCGATATATTGCGCGTTCTGTGCCACCAGGAGTGCGCCGATCACGTTTGAATTCGCATCAGCGAGGGGCGATATATAGACATAGGTCGTGCTGGTCGCGACACGCGTGACCACGCCGACCGAAACGGCGCTGTCCATTACGCCGCTTACTGAGGACGTGCTTACGAGACCGGGGACGAACGCAACCGAGCGGGCTACGATCGCGCCGGTGTTATCGTATACGGCAATGCCTGCAATGCGCTCATTCTCTGCGATATGATTTATGGTTTTCTGGACGCTTGTCGTCGCCTGTTGCTCAAACGACGGCTTGATCGACTCTTCGAGGCTGTCGGAGAGAACGCGGGTTCGGTATTGCAGATCCGAAACGAGATCCGCCCGTTCGCTCGTTGCCTGCGTGTAGGCGAACGCAAGGAGCAGCACCATAAGTGCGGCAAACCCGCTGCCCGCAATGAGATACATTCGTTGCATAGGGTATTCTATCCGTTGTACTACAACGGAACTAGAAAAACAAAAGCCCGCGCTGATCGCGAGATCAGCTCTCGATATCCTTTTTCTTCTCGTCGAATTCGGCTTTGGTGATCTCCCCCTTGGCGTAGCGCTCCTTGAGGACATCGAGTGCGGAGTTGTGCATCCACGGGTGGTGATACGGCCCACCCATCATCCACGGCCCGCGGCGATGCCAGCCGAACGCCCATCGAACGATCCACACGATCACAATAATAAGGACGACCCACGAGAGTATCGAGAGAAATGCTCCCGGCCCCGGGTAGGGGCCGTATGTATATCCCCACATCATGGTTCTAGTATAGCATTTTAGTGCTAAAAACATAGATATATATATCGACAAATTAAATAAATAATAGTAATTTCTAATCCAGAAGTAACCAAGAGGAGTCCACTATGGCTAAAAGAGACGGCCGTTCGGATTCCGAACGGCACAAGCTTCAGCAAGAGATGCTGGAATGCCTACCACGCCTCAAGATGTTTGCCTTGTCGTTGACGCATAATGCGTCCCGAGCTGAGGACCTGGTACAGCAGACGATGCTCCGAGGCCTGGCAAACCTGAAGCAATTCAAATCTGGCACCAACATGTCAGCCTGGTTGTTCACAATCATGCGCAACAACTTCCGTTCTGATTACCGCAAATCAAAGCGGGAGCAGGAATGGAACCCTGAACTGGAAGACAAGCTTATGTTCAGCACGGGCTTAGGGGAAGGCGGAGCGGAAGCTTCATTTGATTTCAAACGGCTTTTGCTCTGTCTGGTCTGCCTGCCCGCCGACCAGAGCGACGTGGTCATCGCGGTCGGCTACCTCGGCATGTCGTATGAAGAGGCCGCAGGAATACTTAACTGTGCCGTCGGTACGATCAAGTCGCGGCTCAATCGGAGCCGCGCGGAACTCCTTGTCCTTATGGAAGGAGCGGTACTGAAGTCAGTGAAGCTAGAGACGCTCAAAACCGCAACGAAAGGCATACCTCAAAACCATCCGTACTATCCGATAGCGAAGGCCTATGAGGAACTCTACGTCGGGCTCAAGGATGTTGACGACGGATCGGATAGCAGTCAGAAGAGTAACGAGCATGCCAAAACCTCAAAGAGCGACAAGCTCTGGGAAGATTTGGTGGCCTCCGGCGCCCTCGACTACGATAACGATACGCTGGACGACCTCATGCGAGGCGGACCGGAGGAGTAATGAACCGCGGCTTTGGCTGCGGTTCTTTTTTGCCACCAAGGACAATATGTGGTACTTTCTTGCACGGAATAGAAGATACACTCTGCTCTTTGAAGGAGGACTGTATGTCCAAGCCAGCTTTGACGGTCGTCTCCTCCTCCGAGGAGCCGACGAATGGATACGCCTATCTCGAACTGCTCGCAAGGGTCAAAAAGGCTCTGGAGACGGGCCGCGAGATCAGCATCCCGTTCTCGGATATCCGGCCGTATCCCACACAGCCGCGCCAACGCTTTAACGCGGAAGGCATCCGGCGGTTGTCCGCGTCCATCGACGCGGGCGGCCAGACAAGCTCGGGGATAATTCGTGAGAAGCCGGCTGATATCCGGTACGAAATGGCCGATACGGGCCCCGAAATCGTACCGCGTCGAGTGTCCGGACATACTACGTATGAATTGATCGACGGCGAGCGCCGCTGGCGCAGCATCGGGCTCATACCTGAACTCCGCCGTCCGCTGTACCGGGCGAAGTTGATTGTTGCCGAAGACGATGTGGTCCAGTATCTCATCTCCGGCATCACCAATTTCAACCGCGAAGGTCATACGGCTCTTGAGACGATGTCGACTATCGACCGGCATCTCAAATTCGGTTTCCCGATGCAGGAGATTGCAAACCTTCTCGGCATCAGCCGGTCGTGGGCAGACCAGATACACGGTCTCATGAGCCTCAAGCCTGAGTATCAGAAGCTTCTCGACCCCGATCTGCCGAAAGCCAAGCAGCTGCCTATTACGGCTGCGATCCAAATCTCCAAAATAGAGCCGCAGCTGCAAGACAGCCTCGTTGCGCGCGTCCTGGCCAGGGATATCTCTCTGAGCCGGCTGCGCGGCGAAGTCGTACGGGTCGCACGGAGCGCGGGCTCGGCTATCCGGACCCGGGAAGTAGAGCCGCGCAAATTGTGGACATCTTTCGGCAACAAAGTCGACTCGATCAGCCGCACCGCTGCCGACGCTGAGGACCTTATCACAAAGCAGGAAGTCAATCGCTTTGTGAGGCAACAGCCACGGGAGACCGACGATCTGCTCAGCAAAATTATCGACGCGAAGGTTTCTCTTTCGGAGATCGAAGCAGCGATACGCCGGTCGAGAAGTACGCAGAGCTGAAACCGTCTTCAGAGCCGCCATCGAAAGATGCGCGGCTCTTTTTTATTTCATTATATATTCTCTCGCAAAACGGCGAGCATGTTACGCGCCATGCCGACGCCCCTCCCTAGGACCGCACCTCCGGCAAGCGCAAGAATGATCGTGAGCACCTCGGGACCGGCAAACCATTGCCTAATAAAATGCTCGCCCGCAATCTCGAACACGATATAGCATCCCAGCAATATGCCGCCATAGATATCCATGCGCGAGACGACCTTCGCCGAGTCTTCGTCCCAGGAAGTGATGTACATCCGCGAGAGGAGGCTTCCGACGACGATGCCAATTACGAGTACGGCAAGCGGATACCAGACTCCCCCACCGTGCACGATAACGCGATAGATAATTGCAATGATAATAGCTGCCGATATTCCAAGGTACAGTCGCACGCGGTTGCGCAGGCGCGAGTGCACGTGCCGGTCAAGATGCTCGCGAGTCAATTCGGCCATAGAAGTAATTTACTATCTAAAACGCCGAGTGAACGAGCGATGAAATCAGATTTTCACTACGGCTGATCACTGCTTGCGGTGATGATTTTTGAAGAGTCCCGAAGCGCCGACCTTGATGATAAAGAAGAGATAGATGATCTCGAGTATCCCGGCGGTATTGAGAATAAGGATAAAAAAGAACCACCCCACATGCCCGCGCTGTGCCGCATGCCAGAGACCCAAGCCCTTCCAGAACACGCTCCAGCACACAAGCACCAAAAGCATCAGCCCCGCGGCCGGTATCCATAGCGGCGCACCCAAGCCCAATGCGTATGGCATGTTGTTCAAATTATTCATGAGTCTAGTATAGCAAATCCAGAGGCATTTGAGTCTGTCCGATAAAAAATATTTAGTGCGGAGGCGGAAGGATTCGAACCTTCGGTCCAGTTTCCCGGACAACAACTTAGCAGGTTGCTGCTTTCGACCGCTCAGCCACGCCTCCTCGTTCGCTTTAGCGAACTTCGGAGGCGTGTGCTTCGCCGCAAGGGCTTCCCTAAAGCCTGCTTGAGCCAGGGCCTCAAGCAACGGCTTTTTCCTCAACGGAATCAGACGAAACAGTATGCAGATACTGTTTCGTAGCCACGCCTCCAATGTTCATTACCTTACACTAAAACAGAGGCTCGCGCACGCTCTCATTTTTATAGATATTTCTCCCCGTAGCGGCGCATGGCTCTTTCCACCCCTCGCAACCCTTCCCCTTTCTTGGTCGCGCTATAGGTGCCGTCGGCGCGTTTGCGGATGATACGCTCGCTCTCAAGCTTGGCGAGCTTGAGAGCAAGCGTACGGGTAGAGATGCCCGGCAGTGCGCGCTCGAACTCGCAGAAGCGCATGGGACTCCGCTCCTCCAGCAAGGCGCGGACGACGAGCATCGTCCAGGTGTCCGAGAGGAGCTTGGCAGTCTTGGTAACGGGGCAAGTAGTCGTAGTCGGCTTCATACCTTTTATAGGCAGTATAGCATGCGGTGGAGTGGATAAATTACTTTACTTTGTAAAGTATATGGCGGTATACTGAAGGCTACATTCTTAATAATTAGTAATGGTTACACAGCACCTAACACTAGTATGGAGTACGACACGCTCGCATCAGATGCATCGCTCGAGAAAACCGCCGCCTCGCTTAAAGAGCACAACTTCGAGCCGGAGATTTTGAATACCAAGGAAGAGGCGCTCGAGCGGATCAAGGCACTCATCCCCGCCGGAGCCTCGGTCATGAACGGCGCTTCGCGCACGCTCGACGAGATAGGCTTCGTCGGCCACCTGCAGTCCGGCGACCACGACTGGCACAACCTCCACGAGGCGATTCTGAGCGAACAGGACCCGGCTGAGCAGCAAAAACTGCGCCGCATGTCGGTCGTCTCGGACTTTTACCTCGGCAGCGTCCACGCGCTTTCGGAAACCGGCGAGATGGTGATCGCCTCCAATACCGGCAGCCAGCTCCCCCACCTGGTCTATACTTCGCCCAACATTATCCTTGTCGTGAGTACCAAAAAGATCACGCCGACGCTTGGGGACGCGCTCGCGCGGCTCAATGAGTTTGTGGTCCCGCTCGAGGACGACCGTTTGATGAAACAGCACAACATGCATACGACGCACGCCAAGACGCTCATCATGCACCGCGAGAATCCGAACATGGGCCGCCACATTCACGTGCTCCTCGTCAAAGAGAAGCTCGGCTTCTAGCCGGGCGCGGAACTAAAGCCCGATGGGTATCACGCCCGACACCGGAGGAATGGCGATTGTTCCGGAAGTATTGACCGCGCTGCTCGTTGCGCCCACAGAAGAGCCGCCGCTCGTCGCCGTATTCGATATCGTGTCCGCCGAAGCACCTGCTGAAGAGGAAGCGCTCCCTTCTATGACGATCGGGAATCCGGCCGAAGCCGAGCTTTGATCGGGCCTCATGGGCGCCACCGGCCATACGAAATCCTTCTTGAAGGTCTTGCTTGCAGTAATAAGCGTGCCGAGCTCGATGCTCTGCTTGAGTGCGCTCGTGAACTTCGCGCGCGCGGTCGCGTAATCCTGCCCCGCGATTGCATCGTCGCCGGCGCGGATGGTTGCATCGAACTGATCGAGATGCGCCTGGATGTTGGCGACCGTGGTGGTAGAGAGCGAGTTCTGAGCGGCGGCAAATTGCGCGCGCACGCGCGTGATCTGCACCTCTGCCTTCTTCTCAAGCCCCACGGCGACCGTCTGGTCGACTGTGGCGCCCGGGCTTCCCGCGACTGGCGCCGAAGCCGCGGGCGCCTCCCCGTGCGCATTCGTAGCGGAGAACATTTCTGCCGTGCCGCTGGCCTGGACCTCGAGCGTGTCGGAGGCGGACATGGTCATCGGCTGCGCCTTGGGCGCGACCATAGCCATTGCTTTCATGACCACCACTGGCGCGCCGCCCGACCCGGAGCCGATGCTCGCAGCCGGCGCGACGTTCATTGCAAGCGTCGCGGCATTTTCCTGGGTTGCGGTATCGGTGCTCGTGTCGCCGATACCAGAGAGGATGCTGCTATGCGCGGCGAGCGCGGAGTCGAGCGTTACCTGCGCTTCAACGGCAGCGCTCGGATCGCTCTGCGCAAGACTATCGGCCGAGCCTCGGGCCTGCGCGACATGCGCGTCGAGGTTGGCTTGCAGCTCGCTCGTCGTCGTCGCGTCGAGCCGGCCCATGCTTGCGAGCGTCTCGGCCTCCTCAAGGCGCGTCTGCGCGACGGAAATATTGTAGGAAGCCTTCGCCGCATCGCCGATAGCGAGCGCGCCCGCGACATTTTCATTCACATAGATCTTGACCGGATACAGAGTCTCGCCCGGCAGCGCTCCCTGCGCAGCAAGAGCCGTCCCGCCGCCGGCAAAGACGACCAGTAGGAAGGCGGCGATCGGCATCGCGAAGCGCATGGAGAAAATAGAATACGAGCTGCGCACGACCGTCCGGCGCGGCGGGGCGTATTTGGCGCCGTCTATCACCTCGAAAATCCGCGCGCGCATCACGGCCTTCTCGTCACGCGAAAGGCGCAGGTTCTTGGCGGCGGTTTGGAGCTGTCTAAGCGGATTATTCATATCATTTCATCTTGGGGTCGGATTCGAGCGCGACTTTGAGCTTGCGCAGCCCGCGGTGGATGCGTACCGAGACCGCGTTTTCGCTTTCCTCAAGCGCCTCGCCGATCTCCTTGGGGGTCAGGCTGTCGACATAGCGCATGACGAGCACTTCGCGGTAGGAATCGGGAAGGGTCTTGAGCGCCTGCAGGGCGCGGGAGCCTTCGAAGCGGTCGATCGCCGCTTCCAGCGTATTGGTCTCGTCGGCGGGGAGCAAGTTCTCGATGCTGTGCGCGTCTTCATCGAGCATGCCCTCGAGCGAGTAGGATTTTGCCTTGCGGTACTCGTCGATGATGAGGTTGCGGAGCGTCCGGTAAAGGAACGGCCGCACCTCCCGCACTTCCTTTCCATCCGCGATATACTGCCAGGTCTTCAGGAACGCCTCCTGGGTCAGCTCGAGCGCGCGCTCGCGGTCGGAGAGCCGGAGGCTTGCGTGGCGAAAGAGCTCGTCGCTGTAGCGCTCGTAGGCCTCGCCGAATGCCGCCTCTTGGTCCCTCATATATAGACGCATGAGGGGTCGCCCCCTTTCACGTCGCCCTATTCTAGCCTGTTTATTGGATATGTGCGATTCTTCTCTATTTCTTGACATCTTCATGCGTCGAGGGGTACACCAGATAAGGGTGGCTGTTCTGTAGCAAGGAGTCGTAATGACCAAACCACGCCTTCGCCTGGCGGTATCAAACCCGCCGGAAGAGCATGCGGAGGATGCAGACGAGTGGAGTACGTCCGCCGAGGAGCTCATGCAGTTCCTTGGCACGCCGGATACGATTGAGAAGATCGCGGTGATACGCAGCACGATCGCGCACAGTAGTATCGCCGATGACGCGAAGCGCCTTGCCGCATCATGCAGCCTTGCGTTCGATCTTTTCGTCACGGGCGCGGCAATCGTGCTCGTGCGCGGCGACGACTACGTCGCGGTGGTGACGAATTACCTCGACCACAGCGTCAGGCGCGCGGACAACGCACTCATCCGCGACAATCTGACAACGCTGCTGTACCTTTACCGCAAAGAGGCCGGCCCCTAGGGCCGGCCTCTTATCATGCGCTGTCTTTCTTCATAGGGCGCATATATGATACGTACATGCGCCTCACCGACCCCATCGCGAACGCGTTCAAGCTCGCCGACCCGCAGAAAAGCGCGCTCCATCGCCTTGGCATCCGCACGGTGCGCGATCTTATATTCCACTTCCCCGCGCGCTACGACGTCGCCGGCGAGGGCACGAGCATTTTGGGGCTCGTCAGCGGGCAAGAGGTAACGCTTGTCGGCACGTTGGAAAAACTTGAGGCGAAGAAAGGCTGGAAGTCGCGCATTCCGTTAACCGAAGGATACTTGCGCGATGCGACGGGGCGCATCAAGGTGCGCTGGTTCAACCAGCCGTACATCGCCAAAATGTACGGCAACGGCGTCTTGGTAAAAGCAGTCGGCAAAGTGACCGGCAGTCCCGGCAAAGAATATCTGGCCAATCCGGAGCTTGAGCGAATTTCTTCGACCGAGGCAGGGCTTTTTGACCCGGAGCAGAAAGATGTTATGGAAAAGTCTGGCCTGCCGAGCCGCTCTGCGGCGAAGACAGGAGACCCGAGGACTTTTTCAGAAGATCTTTCTGTGCAGGATGAGACTCCAGAATTATTCGCAATCTACCCGGAGAGCGGCGGAATAACCTCGCTCTGGATGCGCCACGCAGTGCAAAAAGTTTTCGGCTCCGGTGTGCTCGAAGAAATTGAAGATCCGATTCCTGCGGAACTTCTCAAAAAATATAATTTGCCGACGCTGCGCAGCGCGCTTATCTGGGTGCATACGCCGCAAAGCCTCAAGGATGCCGAGGCTGCGCGCAAGCGCTTTGCCTTCGAAGAAGTGTTTCTGATCCAGCTCGAGCGCCAGCGCGAGCGATTGCAGCAATCGCGCGAGCAAAGCTTCGCGGTCGACGCTCCCGAGGACGCAATCAGCGAGTTCGTGGGTGATTTCCCTTTTGCGGCAACAAAAGCGCAAGAAAAAGCTATTGATGCAATCTTAAAGGATATGAAGTCGGGTCATCCGATGTCGCGGCTTCTCGAAGGCGATGTCGGGAGCGGCAAGACCGCGGTCGCGGCCACAGCTACGTATGCGGCGGTGCGCACGCGGCCCAATGGCCAGAACTTCGGCACGCTCCAAGTCGCCTATATGGCGCCGACCGAGATCTTGGCGAAGCAGCATTTCGAATCTTTCATAAAGTATTTTACTAATTTCCCCATCAATATCGGGCTTATTACCGGCTCGGGCTGCTATAAATTCCCATCTAAAGTCCGCCGCGACCAGCCGACAACGATTTCTCGCGCGCAATTGCTCAAGTGGGTCCAGAACGGCGAGATCCCGGTCCTCATCGGCACGCACGCGCTTATTCAGAAGTCCGTACAGTTCAAGCACCTCGCGCTTGTAGTGATCGACGAGCAGCATCGCTTCGGCACCAACCAACGAAGGGCGCTAGCAAAAAAGTCTGATACGTTGAACCGCGACGAGTCGCGGTTGCGCCTGCCTCATCTGCTCTCAATGACGGCGACCCCAATCCCGCGCACGCTCGCGCTCACTATCTATGGCGATCTCGACCTGACGCTCCTGGACGAGATGCCGCCGGGCCGCAAGCCGATCAAAACAGAAGTCGTTGAGCCCGAAGATCGCGCGAGCGCCTACGAACACATGCGCGCACAGCTCCAAGAAGGCCGGCAAGCGTACGTGATCTGCCCGCGCATCGACGAGCCCGACCCCAAGAAGGAGTTCGCGCTCCAAGCCAAGTCAGTGACTGCCGAAGCCAAACGGCTCAAGAAAGACATTTTCCCCGAGTATGAGATTGCGATCCTTCACAGCAAGATGACGCCGAAAGAGAAAGATACGGTAATGGAGCGCTTCGCCAACCACGAGATCGATATCCTTGTCGCCACCTCGGTAGTCGAGGTCGGCGTCAATGTCCCCAACGCAACGCTCATTATGATAGAGGGCGCAGAGCGCTTCGGCCTCGCCCAGCTCCACCAGCTGCGCGGGCGCGTGGTGCGCTCGACGCATCAGGCATACTGTTTTCTCTGCCCTGCGACGCGCGGCGAGAAGACGATGGAGCGATTGAAGGCGCTCACCAAAGCGAAGAACGGGTTTGAGTTGGCAGAGATGGACTTGATGCAGCGCGGCGCGGGGCAACTGGGCGGCAGCCAGCAATGGGGCATCTCCGACATCGGCATGGAAGCCTTAAAGAATTTAAAATTGGTTGAGGCCGCGCGCAACGAAGCGCTCCTCTTGGTGCACCGAGACGAGAATTTACAAAAGCATCCGATGCTCGCCGAAGCGCTCGCCCGCCGCGCGCAATCAATGCATTTTGAGTAACCCTGCGGTATAGTGAGCCTCAATGGGCGCGTAGCTCAGCGGTAGAGCGTCCGTCTTATACACGGATGGTCCCAGGTTCGATCCCTGGCGCGCCCACTACATTTCTCACCCTCTCTGTGCTACCCTTCCCTCGGGTTCTTCAACACACGGAGAGAAAGATGCCACACCGGTTGCGCGGCCAATCGATCATCTGGTCGCAGGATTTCGACATGCCGCTGCTCGACGAGATATTCGAGCGGGCGGACAAGTTCAAAGAGGCGCCGAGAAGCGGTGCGCTCAAGGACAAGCGCGTCATCAGCCTTTTCTTCGAGAAAAGCACGCGCACGAGGATGTCCTTCGAGGCGGCCGTCGACGACCTCGGCGGCAGCAGGATCAGCACCGAAGACGCGATGCAATTCTCCTCGTTCGGCAAAGGCGAGCCGTTCGAGGAAGGCATTCAGGTGATCGCGGCGTATGGCGACGCGATTATCCTCCGACACCCGGCGGACGATGCCGCGATGCTGGCGCGCGATTACCTGCAAAGCTTCAACGTATGGGTGCCGATCATCAACGCCGGGTGCGGCAAGGCGCAGCACCCCACGCAGTCGCTGCTCGACCTCTACACGATCCGCGACCTGCGGAAGCGCATCGAGAACCTCACGATCGTGATCGTCGGCGACCTCAAGCACAGCCGCGTGGTGCGTTCGCTCATCTACTTGCTCGGCAAGTATTCCGGCATCCGCATCATCCTGGTAGCGCCGTGGGAGCTGACGATCGGCCATAATATGCTCGCCTACATGCGGCGGCATGGGGTCGAATTCGTTCAAGCGCCCGATCTCGCCGAAGTTATCGGCGAGGCGGATATCGTCTACATGACGCGCGTGCAGAAAGAGCGCTTCAGCGACCCGACGGAGTACGAGCGGCTCAAGCATTCCTACCGCCTAACGGTGGCGCTTGCCGAGAAGATGCGCACGGGCGCTTTCATCATGCACCCGCTGCCTCGCGTCGACGAGATCGACGAAGAAGTGTCGCGCATGCCGCAGGCCTCATGGATCCATCAGTCCAACAACGGCGTGCCGGTGCGCAAGGCACTTCTCGAAATGATCCTGGGCGAGTAACGACTAATGACACGGCCCGCCGCGGTTTAAGAAACCGCGGCGGGCTTTCTCTTTTATACGAAGAGGCGTATTGTCTCCAGTAGCGGCTCGTTTGGAAAGGAGAGCTTCCTATGCAAATCGCTTCAGATATTCCCCTTCGGATCATCGTCGCGGTGCTGCTGCTCGTCGTGGCGCTTGTCGCAGGAGCGGAAGTGGTGGTAGTCGTCACAGGCATTCTTGTGCTCGGGGGACCCGCACTGGCACTCTTCGCGCTCGCATTCGCCCTGAACTCGCGCTTCCGGCAGCACTGGCTTGGGGACTGGCGGGCGGCGCACGTCATATAAGCAAGCATTCAAAAGCCGCGGCCCCTTGAGGGGCCGCGGCGATTCCTTTTCTCTACGATTTAGAAGTTGACTGTCTGCGGCTCGATCGCGATCTCTTCCTTCTTCTTCGGCTGGATGCCGTGGATAACGAGCATCTGCTCGAACTCGTCGCGCTCGATCGTCTCCTTTTCCACGAGTCGCATAGCTATCGCGTCGAGGAGCTTGCGGTGCTTGGTGATGATATCGGTCGCCTTCCTGAACGCTTCGTCGATGATGCGCTTTACTTCCCCGTCGATCTCGCCAGAGACCTTTTCCGAATATGCTTTGTCTTCGACGCCGCGACCGAAGAGCGCTCTCCCGCCCTCACCCTCGAGCGCGACCGTACCCATCTTCTCGCTCATGCCGTAACGCGTGACCATATCGCGAGCAAGGCCGGTCAAAACTTGCAGGTCATTGCTCGGGCCCGTGGTCACGTCGCCGAAAATCTCTTTCTCGGCGATATAGCCGCCGAGACTCATCGCGATGTCATCGAGGAACTCCTTCTTGCTCTGCATCTTGCGGTCGTCGAGCGGAAGCTTGAGCGTATAACCCGCAGCGCGTCCGCGAGAAATGATCGATATTTTATGCACCGGGTCGGCGTACGGCAGGACCGACGCAACGAGCGCGTGGCCCGCCTCGTGGTAGGCCGTAATCTCCTTCTCTTTCTTGTTGAGCACGTGCGACTTGCGCTCGGGGCCGAGCATCACCTTCTCGATCGATCGAATGAGGTCGAACTGCCCGATGGTGCGGCGATTCTCGCGCGCAGCCAGGATCGCGCCCTCGTTCATGAGGCTGAAGAGGTCGGCGCCCGAGAAGCCCGGCGTGCGCTCGGCGACAATCTCGAGGTTTACGTCCTCAGCAAACGGCTTCTTGCGCGCGTGGACTTTGAGTATCTCGAGGCGGTCCTGGCGGTCGGGCAGGTCGATCGTGACGCGCCGGTCAAAGCGCCCGGGGCGCAGGAGCGCCGGGTCGAGCACGTCGGGGCGGTTGGTCGCCGCCATGACGATCACCTTTTCATTCGGCTCGAAGCCGTCCATCTCGACAAGTATCTGGTTGAGCGTCTGCTCGCGTTCATCGTTGCCGCCGCCCACCCCGGTGCCGCGCACGCGGCCTACGGCATCGATCTCGTCGACGAAGATAATCGCCGGCGCCGCCTTCTTAGCCGTGAGGAAGAGGTCCCGCACGCGGCTGGCGCCTACGCCCACGAACATCTCAACGAATTCAGAGCCGGAGATCGAGAAGAACGGCACGCCGGCTTCGCCGGCTACCGCACGGGCGAGCAAGGTCTTGCCCGTGCCCGGCGCGCCCATGAGCAATATGCCTTTGGGAATGCGCGCGCCGATATCAAGAAACTTCTTCGGGTTTTTAAGAAAGTCGACGATCTCCGCCAATTCTTCCTTCGCCTCCTTGGCGCCCGCGACATCCTTGAAGGTCACGCGCGAGTTCTGGTCGTTGGGGTCGATGACGCGAGGCTTGCTTTGGCCGAAGGAGAACGCCTGCATGCCCGCGCCGCGCACCTGCCGCGAGAGATACCATACGAAGAAGACGACCAGGAGCGCGGGCCCCAGGAAGGGCAGCAAAATATTGAACCAGTATTGCCACGCGCTCTCCTGCTGAATATCAATGGTGATTTTATCGAGCGCCGCCTTAGGCACCCCGTAGTTGGCGAGCGTCGTCGTAAGCGCGGTGTCGGGCTCCTTCTTGGCAACCATCTGCGTCGTGTCGGCATAGGTGATGTCGAGCGTCTCGCCAGTCACCGTTATCGAAGCAACCTTCCCCGCCTCGATATCCTGCGCGAGTTGCGAAAGCGGGATCTCTTTGGGGGCGTTCTTACCGGCCTGGGTAAGGTACGTATACGCACCAACGAGCACAAGAAGTACCATTACGCTGGTCGCGAGGTTGAACCAGAAGGAGTCCCCGCGCGGCATTTTGGGCAAGGGTGGTATGGGCGAACGGCGCCCAGGGCGCTTCCCCGAGCCTTGTTGAGGCTTATTCTTATCGCCCTCGGCCATGATTGCCACATAGTACCATATCGCGTGCTATATTCACGTGGTGAATCTATTGGAGAATAAAAAGGCGCAGCTTGATTATGAAATCCTTGAGGAATACGAGGCGGGTATCGAATTGCTCGGGTTCGAGGTGAAGAGCCTCCGCTCGCGCCATGGCAAGCTTGATAGCGCACATATAATAGTACGCGCGGGCGAGGCATGGATCGTCGGCATGGATATCCCGCCGTATCAGCCGGGCAACACGCCTCCTGACTACGAGTCCGACCGCAGCCGCAGGCTCCTCCTTACTAAGAAGGAATTGGTCGCATTAGCCAATTACGAAGGCCAAAAAGGCTTGACAATAGTGCCTATAACAGTGTATAATAAGGGTACGAATCTTAAGCTCCGTATCGCGGCCGTCCGCGGCCGTAAGAAATACGACAAGCGCGCGGTCTTAAAAGAGCGCGACACCGAGCGCGAGATCAGGAGAACCTTGAAAAATCGCTAGGCCGTCCCCACCAGCACGCGACTCGTTCGCGTTTTGATGGGGAGTGACAGGCTTAGACAATATATCTATCCGCAAACATGCGAGAGAGAAGCGAGAATCTTCTTAAAAAGTCTCAAACCATAACTGCAAAATCAGTTAGCTCACCGTATTTCTCGGTGAATGATCTTTCGTTCGCCACTGCGCGAGCCTAAGGTCCATCCCCTCCTGAGTGCCTGAGTAGGGAGTCAGGGTGTTATATATCGGGCTGTGGTTGGTAAAGCGATTCGCTGCCGACCAAGATAAAGAATCTGCAGCTCAGTTTTATTCTGTCTGTCTCTTACGACTGAGCCTAAGCAAAGCAAGATAGTCTACCTCTTGTAGATGTGTTTCCGGACCTATATTGCACGGCGGTTCAACTCCGCCCACTTCCACCATACTGCATGCAGCCGCCAAGAAAGGCGGCTGTTTTGCTTCGCGGGGCGCGGGTTGGTATAGTGCCGCCAGAAGATCCAACACCAAGGAGGCCAGTGATGCAGGGGTTCCTTAAAGTTATCATCGTTATCGAGTTCCTGGTCGCGACAGTCAGTTTGGCGATGACCGTAGTCAACGGGTATCGCACCAGATTGGCAGAGAATACGCGGCGCGAGGTATTGCTCGGCTATCATCGCGCATGGAAGGATATTCTCGTTTGCGCGACCGTGCTCGCCGTGCTTACGATCGAGCCTGCGGCGCGGCTGCTGTGGGGCAACAAGGGCGGCGCGCTCTTCTGGCAGGTGCATCTGCCCGCGGCAGCGGCATACACGCTCCTCTTGTGCGCGGCGCTCTACTGGAGCGGCGTCCGCTCGCCGCGCATGCACTATTGGCTCGTCCATGGCTGCTATCTCTGCGCGGTTATCGCCTTCCCCACCGGCATCTATCTGCTCTTCGCGCTTTAGCCGGTTATCACCATTTGACCGCAGCCCCTGGCTACCGTATGCTCCTAGCCAGTTGCAACCGAGGAGGGTGGAATGCTTCAAGAGGTGCGGAAATACGGATGGATGGACAAAGTTTCGGTGCCGGGGGTGCCTCATGGCCCGGACGGGCTGTTCATGGGGAGCGACCCGGACGACGGGCGCAAAGCCCGCATACTGTTTCAGTACGGAGCTGACGATTGTATCGAAGTATCAGTCCCGTACGGCAGCATCAACGGTATCGTCAGTCCTATGCGGAGGAGGATCTAGCTCCCCGTTCGCATTGCAGAGCCCCGCTTACGAGCGGGGCGTTTATATAGAATGGGCGCGCCGCACACCGGCGCGCCCTAGTCGCAGCCGCGGCGCCTAGCGCCGGGGCTTCTTGTGCTTTTTCTTCGAAACATGGAGCGGAAGGCTCCGATGCGCGAACGGCGGGAGGTTTCCCACCCAGCAGCGGCTCCCCACCTCGGCCTTGACGCGCGCGTGGCCGTCGAAGCCGAGGTTTTCGGCCGCGGCCCGCGTAAGGTCATAGGACACTCCGCCGACATACGGACCGCGGTCCTCTATGGACACGCACTGCTGCCTGCCATTGCCAAGGTTGGTGATGAGCACGTGCGTGCCGAACGGGAGCGTCTTGTGGGCGGCGATGTAAGGATTGCTTGCGCTGATCGCCCTGCTAAACAAGCGCCCATTGGCGGTTATATGCCCCATTTCGTACCAGCTTGCGGTCTCGGCCTGAGCGGGCAGAGCACCCGCACACACCGCGGCCGCAAGCACGAAGAGAACTCGGAAGAACATACTTGGCTCCGTTAAAACAAGAAAGCCTCCCTTTTGAGGAGGCCATACTTGCCCTGAAGAGAGGATGAATTACTTGCCCTTGATGCGCGCCGCAAGGTGGAAGCTCATGTAGGACAGATACACCGTAACTGCAACGCCGAACCACGAGAGCCAGACCGGTACGTCCCAATCGCCGAGCATGAGGTCGGCGCCCGTGAAGATGCGCCAGATGTGCCCGATCGCCACGATAGCGAAGATGATGCCCACGACAAAGACATACGTGCGCTCGCGTACGGCCGGGATCTTGCCCACGTGCCAGCCGTAGTGCACCAGCACGATGAAGAGCGCAATATCAAAGATAAGGCTCGGCAGCAGCATGTCGGAGGTGACCGTCATGCCAAAGAAAGCGATCGAGTGAACATGCTGCTGGGAGAACCAGAGCAGCCACAAGAAGTCGGCAGCGACCAGGCCCGCTGCGAACTTGGCGATCTCGTGTAATGAGGAATTCTTCATACAGAGGATATCAAAGAGCACAATTACTTATATGTGTCTATTGTACCCCGGCAAAAAGCCGCGCCAGGGGCTTTTACACAGGGTGTACAGAGAGGGGTGTAAGCGCGGACGCCTCTATAGTATTCTAGGAATATATGAATATACGATACGTACTCGGTACGCTCAGCTTATTAACAGCTTTTCTTTCATTCGCTTCGGTCGCGTCGGCCAACACTACCAACCTTTCATTCGACCCATCTTACGGAAGCCAGCCCTTTTCCTACTCGTGCGATCCGTACAAAGTAAGCTTCGAGGACGGCAAGCACTATCAGCCACTCTCCTCGCCCAATTGCCTCTTTACCATCCCCTCCTCCATCCTAGGGAGCAAGGTTATCGCGCTTTATAAGGGAACGCCGGGCAACTCGACATTCGTCTCGGGCGATGTCGTGATCGGCGGCAGCCCGACGCTCGTGCAGGAGAACGGCACGTCGTTTGCGGGCGCCACGCAGGATCAGGATTACTTCGCGGTGGTGTACGGATACAGCGATTCGGGCACGGCAAGCGCATTCGATCAATCCTTCCGCATGGGCTCCTCGACCGGCATCGAGCCGCCGACCGGCAACTTCGCCATGATCCAGTGGAAGTGGGGCGGCAAGCCGGCCAGCGAGTACAACCCGGTCATCATCGTGCCGGACATCCTCAACTCATGGCAGACCGACTCGGGCTCGGTCATCGACCCCATCTTCCTCACCTACAAGAATCTCATCGACACGCTGACGCAGAACGGTTATGTGAACGGCCAGACGCTGTTCCTCTTCCCGTACAACTGGGAGGAGCCGGCAGCCACGACCGCGACCGAGCTCCAGAATACGATCCAGTCCATTAAGCAGACCTGCGGCTGTAGCCATGTCGATATCATCGCCCACGGCACGGGCGGGCTTATCGCCGAGCAATATATAGAGAGCGCTGGCTACGGCAACGACGTTGACCAGATCGTGTTCCTCGGCAGCCCGCTCCAGGGCCTCCCCGCGGCATATTCCGCCTGGGAGGACGGCAAGATCGATTTCAACTCGCCGCTCTCAGACGGGCTGGCGCAGGTCTTCCTGCAGGCACAGGCCAAGGATCAGGGCTACAGCAGCGTGTTTGATTACATTCAGCATGCGCCCATACAATCCTTCAAGGACATCCTTCCCGACTACGATTACCTCTACGACAATACGGTCGGCGAGCGCGTCTACCCGAGCGGCTATCCGCAGAATTCCTTCCTCGACGGCCTGATCAGCAACCTCTCGCTGCTGCTCAACCGCGTGCGCATCACGACGGTGCTGGGCGACGACAATCAGGGCACGACGCCGGCCGCCTATCTCCTGGACAACTCCACTACCCCGCCCGCATGGCCCGACGGGCAGATCACCGACACCTTCACCGACTTGGGCGACGAGCTCGTGCCGCGCGCAAGCATGGAGAACGTGATCAACCCCGTGAGCGACGTCATCGCCGCCGACCACCGCTCGCTCCCGACCGCGGCGGAGGGATACATCTTCAACTCGCTCACCAACAAGGTTGCAAGCACGGTCGCCAACAACTACCCCGTCGGCTGCGCGCTCTTCATCACCACCTCGCCGGGCGCCGATATGCAGGTGACCGACCCCAACGGCAACCGCATCGGCAAAGATTTCGACAATAGCGTAGTGCTCAACGAGATCCCGCACTCGCTCTACTCCGGCTTCAACGCGCCGACCGAGTACGCGGTCATCGCGAACCCGCTTAACGGCAATTACCAGGTCCGCACGCAGGGCACTACCAATACGACCTTCACGATCAATGCGTCCGACGTCTGCAACCAGGGCGTCATCTCGACTTCGACGCCGGCCAATACTTCTCCCGGCCAGCTCATCGGTTTCTCGCTTGGCGTCTCGACCAGCACCAACACGCTCACGATTCAGCCGCTCGACACCAACCCGCCGGTCATCACGATCACCTCGCCGCTCAACGGCTCCGCCTACTATCAGAACGCGACCACGAGCGTGTCTGCGACAATCGTCGACCCGGAGAATTCCCCTATCGCCACCTCGACCTACAAGGTTAACGGCGCGCTCATCAACCCCGCGCAACCGCTCAAGTTCTCGGCGCTTCCCTTGGGCACGTCGACCATGGTCGTATCGGCAACCGACATCTTCGGGAATACGGCCTATGCGACCTCTTCCTTCCTCGTGAAGCCGAGCACCGCGCCGGTCGTGACGATCACGAGCCCGCAGAACAATGGGAGCTATACGAACGATCAGACCGTGCCGATCACCGTCTCGATCAACGACGCGGAGAACGACGTGACCGCGACCTCGTACGCGCTCAACGGGACCGCCCTCAGCACCTCGCAGACCTCAATCGCGATGTCGAGCCTGCCGCTGGGCAGTTCGACCTTCGTCGTGTCGGCGACTGACGCTTCCGGCAACATCACGTTCGCCACAAGCACCTTCACCGTTACGCAGGCTCAGGCTGTCGGCACCGGTGCGTGCGCCATTGCACTCAACAGCAGCGCCAAAGGCGCCATAACGCTCGCCGGCTCGACGCAGATCAAGGGCACCAACTGCGGCGTGCAGGTCAACTCGAGCGCTTCGGGCGCCGTCAACATCTCCGGCAGCGCTAAGATCACATCGACCAAGAATTGCTTCGTAGGCACTCTGTCGAAGTCCGGCAGTGCGAGCGTCTCGCCCAATCAAGTAAGTTGCTCGTCCCAGGCCGATCCATTCGCAAGCCACGCGAAGCCTTCGGTCGGCGCATGCAATTACACCAACTACAGCATCGCAGGCGCGAGCAAAGCGACGCTTAATCCGGGCGTATACTGCGGCGGCATCACGGTCAACGGCTCCGCACAGCTGACGCTGAACCCTGGCATCTATATCATAAAGAGCGGCGACCTCAATATCGCCGGCTCGGGTTCTGTCACTGGCTCCGGGGTATCCATCTTCATGACCGGCACCGGCGCGGGGCTGACTCTTGCCGGCTCGGGCAAGCTCAACATTACGGCACCCACCTCGGGCACTTTGGCTGGCTTCGCCTTCTTCCTCGATCCGAGCAACGCCAACGGTGCACCGCTCGCGGCCACGACACTCGCCGGCTCGGCGACCGTCACCGCGCAAGGCGTCATGTATCTTCCCCGCCAGCAACTCAACATCGCCGGGAGCGCGCACAACGCGGCGACATCCTTCTTCGCGGTCGTAGCCGACACGATAAACATCTCCGGCTCTCCCGCCCTCACCGTCACGATCCCGCAGGGTGCGAGCACGATCTCCGTTCCGCCGGGGTTGTAAAAACACCTACCCGCGAGGAATAAAAGAGCCGCACTTGCGGCTCTTTTTGGTATATGGTTGTATGCCGGCATGTACAGGAAGGCACTGTGGGTCGCACTGGCAGCGGGAGGCGCCTTATTGTGGGCGGCGCCGGCATTTGCCAACACAACCAACCTCTCATTCAACCCCTCCTATGCTGCGCAGCCGTTCTCCTTCTACTGCGACCCGTATAAATACTCGTTTGAGGACGGAAGGCACTACGTCGTAAGCACCACGACCGGCTCCGCATGCTATTTCACTATTCCATCGGCTGTCACGGGCTCTAAAATCATCGCGATATACAAAGGTGTGCCGGGCAACGCCACCTTCGTCGCAGGCGACCAGGTGATCGGCGGCGAACCGACCTTCATACAAGAGACAAGCGCCGGCTTCGGCAGCCCCGCGCAAGATCAAGATTATTTTGCCGTGGTGTATGGCTATAACAACAGCGACGAGGGCAAGGCCTTCGACCAGGAGTTGCGCTCGAGCTCCTCTACCGTGATAACCCCGCCGAGCGGCGGTTACGCGGTCATCACGTGGAAGTGGGGCGCGCAGCCGCCAAGCGAGTTCGAGCCGGTCATCATAATCCCCGGCATCCTGGGCTCGTGGTACAAAGATTCCGTTGCTGACCATATCGATGGCAACGGCGGCGAGTGGGTACTCGACCCAATCGCGCATACGTATGACAATCTCATCGATACGCTGCTTGCTAATGGATATGTCGAGAACAAAACACTCTTTACGTTCCCTTATGATTGGGAGGAGCCAAATGAGGTGACAGCCAATCTCCTCGCGCAGAAGATCCAATCGATCAAAGAGATCTGCGGCTGCTCGCGTGTAGACTTGGTCGGCCACTCCATGGGCGGGCTTGTAGCCGAGCAATACGTCATAAGCACCGATTACCAAGACGATGTCGACCAAATAATTTTCTTGGCTACACCCCTCTTAGGAGCGCCTGAAGCATATCAGGCATGGGAGGGAGGAGAAGTACACTTCAGCAATGCTAGACAAAATGCATTTATGCAAACTAAGTTTTGGGCAGAGGCTGAAGAAAACGGCTACACGAATGTCTATGATTACATTCAAGGCAAGCCTATAGAGTCAATACAGGAGCTGCTGCCCATTACCGACTACCTTTACGACAACACGGTCGGCGAGCGCGTATATCCGAGCGGCTATCCAGTAAACGGATTTATCGAAAATATCATTAAACACCTGAATGTTATTATAAATAATATCCGTACAACCGTTGTCGTTGCCGATAACGGGCTTACCGATACGCCGAGCGCCTTTGTCGTTGAGCCAGCCACCACTTCTTCAAAATGGAAGGACGGCGAGATCACCGACACCTTTTATGACCTCGGCGACGGCACAGTACCGCGCTCAGATATAGAAGGCGTGTACGGAGCAAATGCCGACAAATACTTTTATGGTACTGATCATATCGGCGTAGTCTCCACGAGCAGTGCGTACGTATTTAGTCGGCTAACCAATGGCACGGCATCGGCAATCGTCAATAATAGCTATGATCAATTTAGATCATTTGTATGGTTCTATCTACTCTCCCCCGTTGACATGGAGATAACTGCGCCCGATGGCAAGCATTTAGGCAGAGATCTATCAGGTGCCTCTGAGGTAGATGAAATCCCCGGGGCCTTTTACTCAGGCTTTGGCGGCGACGGCCCGGAGTATGCGATCATACCAGACCCATTGCCAGGAACTTACCAAGTAATTACCATTGGTACCGGCAGCGGCGGTACCTACCGGGTTGGCGCGGACTACTTTAATGGCTCGACCACAACAGAAGCGTTGCTAATGGGCTCGACTACACCCGGACAGATCATCGCCCATTCTGCATTTATTTCTTCGACAAGCACTGCCGTGATTCTTAAAGCCGACGCCCCTGCCCCGCAGGCGGACACGCAGCCACCCCTTATCACCATCACGAGCCCGCAGACCGGCAGGCAATATACGCATGCCGATACTATCAAAATCGCGGCGACAATCGCGGACGACTCCCCTATCGCGAGCACTACGTATCTCTTCAATGGCAAGAAGATAAATGCCTCGACTCCATTATCGCTCGCGGGGGTGCCGCTCGGCACTTCTACCATCACGGTCTTGGCGGCAGACAAATTCGGCAACATCGGCTCGAGCAGTATCCAGATCGGTATTATCGCAACGCCCGATAGCTGCCTATGGGACTTGGCGCTCGCTTACAAGAATAAATGGATTGCCAAGAAAAATGTCTATGACGCTCTGGTAGGGCAATGCAATTCGATCAAAAACCTCTTTAAGGACCGTGATGGCTGGAGCAAGTTCCCCATCTTCTTGCGGGACAAAAAGACTTCGCAGCTTATCCAAAGCAACTTTTCTTCGATCCAATCCGCGTTTAATCTCTTTGACCAGTGGATAAAAGATAAGAGCAACACCAAAGACGCGGTACAATTGCTTAACCAAAATCTACAATGGTTCAAAAGTCACTAGCAGCTTCTGTTGTTAAAAGCATTTTCCTCCGGATATTGCTTGTGTTTGCAGCTCTTGTGATTGGCGGCTTTTTCTTTCCAATTACAATTGAGAATTTTGTTACTCACACACTAGGTTACCATAATCCTCCAGGTTTTCTCGATATGCCTAGCTGGGCAGATTGGAGCCTTTCATGGGACATGGCTTCAATTTTTTGGGCTGGCATTTTATATGGCACTCTGGGTAAAAAAATAGATTATATTTTTATTACTGGGCTTTTTATCCTCTGCTCGCTGGACTTCTTCTTTACCGAAAACATGACGCCGCTGGTTTATTCGGGGTTGGTTGGAGCAACGGTACTAGGAGTTGTAATTGGTTACATCATAAATATCGCTCGCAAGAGGCTCTTCCCTACCAGCTGGATCGGGCGATAGGCCTGTTGAGAAATATTCTGGGCCAGCGTATAGTCCGGCTAGAACCACATCATAGGAGGACACTTTGGAGAGCGCCGAGAAGTACCAACCTTATATTATCAAAGAGTATCCGCACTGGACGCTCTTTCTCAACCAGAAGCAGATGCCGTATGTCGGCCAATGCTATGCCTGGTGGAAGGACAACCACCCCGGCAAGGGCGAAGGCATGTCGCCATTCCATCTTACCGGCAGAGACTTGGTAGAAGTATTCCACATGATCTACCAAGACGTGCTCATAGGGTGTAAGACGCTCGGTCATCGGACCGATCGGCTCGGCCAGGGCTTCCGCCTTAATGTGGCGCACTTGGCAAACGAGCCTATCCATAATCACCAGATGCATTGGCACTTCGTGCCGCGGTTTGCCGAGCCGGTGCGCGTGCAAGCGTTGCTCGGGCGTACGTTCGAAGACCTTATTGCGCACGAGAATTACGCGCACATCAAAGAGCTTGCGCTTCCTCACGAGGAGCTTCTGGTCATCCGCGACACGATGGCAGAGGCGATCATATGAGATTACAGCGCGCAGGTACTCCTGCGCGCTGTTTGTTATTTATCTACGCATAGGGTAAGGTGCGAATAGGAGGTACATGAAAGGAGACGAGCCATGCGCATTGAAGTCTTGCGGCTGCGAGCGCTCCCCGAGATGGCCCCGCAGCAAACCGACGGCGTTCCTATCGATCGACTGAAGGCCGTGGTACAGGAGTGGTCAGAGCACAACCCGGAGCTTCATCCCATCCGCGTGACCTTGAAGCTGCCTGGCAGCAGAGAGATCGAGGCAGAGCTTGCGTATCGGGGCGGGGCGATCCTGATCGACCTCCCGCCCGAGGCGCACCAGTTCAACAGCGGAGATTCAAGAAGCTGAAGGCGTCCGACATACGTGCAGGGCCCGCGCATAGCGCGGGCCTTTTACTTTAGGAACCATTGCCGCAGCGGCCTTTTCCTGCTATAGTACAGGGCACACCTTTGGATACTACTCGCATTAACCACCAAATCCGCGCGGCAGAAGTCCGCGTCGTCGGCCCTGAGGGAGAGAACCTCGGGGTGCTCTCCCTTTCCGACGCCTTGCAGCGCGCCCAGGACGTCGGCCTCGACCTTATCGAGATCTCCCCCAACGCCGTCCCCCCGGTTGCAAAAATAATGGAATATGGTAAATTCCAATACGAACAGCAGAAGAAAAGGCGAGAAATAAAGGCCAAATCCCACACCACCGAGACCAAAGGGGTCCAGGTCAAGATTGGCACCGGCGACCACGACCTCAACCTCAAGGCCCGCAAGGCGGCCGAGTGGCTGGGAGAAGGGCACCGGGTCAAGGTAGACCTTTTTTTGTGGGGACGGTACAAGTACATGGAATTCAATTTCCTTAAGGACCGCCTCGAGCAATTTTTGAAGCTGATTCCGCAGGAGTATAAGATAGCCGAGCCGATCGGCAAGAGCCCCAAGGGCCTATCGACCACGCTCGAGCGTGCGAAGAAATAATCATGAAAACCAACAAATCATTCACCAAGCGCCTCAAGATTACCCGCACGGGGAAGATTGTCGCGCGCAAGCCGGGTCAGAACCACTTTAATGCCAAGGAGAACCGCGCGAGTCAGCTCAACGGCCGCCGCAGCCAATCCCTCACACTCACGAGCAAGGTGAAGCAGCGCTATATAAACACCGCAAGTGTTAACTAACTACTATGGCACGCGTAAAAGGAGGTCCGAAAAATAAGACGCATCGCAAGAATATCCTTAAGCAGACTAAGGGGTACCGCTTCTCGCGCTCCAAAAAGGTCCGTGCTGCCAAGGAAGCGATCTTCCACGCGGGCAAGTACGCCTTCGCACACCGCCGCGACAAGAAGAACGATTTCCGCAAGCTCTGGAACGTACAGCTCAGCGCCGGCCTCAAGGAAGTCGATCAGAAACTCTCCTACAGCAAGTTTATCGGTACGCTCCACAAGAAGAATGTCGCTGTCAACCGCAAGATGCTCGCGGAGATGGCACAGAAGTCCCCCGCTTCATTCTCCCGCCTCGTCAAGAAGCTCGCTTAACTAACTACCAAACAAAACCCCCGCCGATTGGCGGGGAGTTTTATTTTTCTTCAGCAAATTGCATTTGGGGTTCACTAACACCAGTAACATTCAGAACAACCTCTAGTGGTACTTCCGAAACCATTTCAAAGTCCTTTCCATCGCGGATTAAGACTCTAAAAAGATATTCCCCAGCAAGGGTAGTAGGCAATATTTGCCAGTTTATTCTTGTTCGTAATCGGCGGAAGTGTTGAAACTCAGGACTAAACTCCATTGTCTGTAACAACTTACCTTTCGGATCGATTAATTCTATTTTGGCATCAAATCCGAATGACTCAAGCTCCGCACCCGTGTCTCGACGCCATAACGTTACAAGTTCTCTGTTAAAGAAGATACCTTGTGGATTTTGATCCGTCTCTGGAGCTTCCCCCACATGAACCGAGATGGCCTTTGGAATATTGATTTGTTCCGTTATATTGAACAACGTAATATTATTACTATCGCTATCAATAGTACTTTTCTCGCATAGAACAGACCAGACGTGTTTTGCTTTTTGTATTTTCATAACTATTTTGTTGGCACTTGAATAATCTGAGTAGTTTCTGCTTTATTGGATTGCTGTGGCACGAGAACAAAGTTGACCGAATGTCTGTTGAGCGGTTTAACCTTTAGATTCTCATTTTTTGCTGTTTGATGTTCAGTAAGTTGAAATTTGAGTTCACACCCTAGAGCTTCCACTACTGACAACAAAAAAGACAAACTTGGTAGGGCTGAGCCGTTCTCAAGTCGAGCAATACCAGATTGATGTGTACTAACACGTTGTGCCAGGCCATCTTGAGTTAGTTTGAGCCTCAATCGCTGCTCTTTAACTTGTCGCGCAATAGAATACATGAGATTGCGTTCACGAGACAATCTTAGATACTCGGCCTGCAGTAGACGATTATTACTCAATTTTTTCTTCTTATATTCCTCGTATTTCATATGTATTCTTTATCTTGTCCTTATAATGGCAAGCTCTATATCGCGGCGGCGGAGCGTTCCATCATAATTTTTAACAATGCCATGACTGACTACAAAAATCTCGCCCTCAAAACGCCCGCAAAGGTATATCAGCGGCTTACCTCTAAATTTGAGTTTCAGAACTCGTTCCTTACACGGAAGGAACGTGAGCAACCCCTCCTGATGTAAGCGTTGTCGTCCTAGACGGGCATAGTGGTCTATCCTCTCAAGGATATCCGCTAAAAACTTCGGCCCATACTGAGCTTCCATATCATTCAAAAAATTTTCTGCAGTTGTTCTGATCACGAATTCCATAATATATTAATATTGTAATAAATACAAATCCGCCTAGCAAGCGCAAGGGCTGTGAGTAACAGTCTACAGAATATCTACGGTAGTTCGTCAAGATCTAACTCCGGGACTCTGACAATCTATCCAAGCTCTTAGGGTTTTGTTTAGAGATTCACCGTCGGTTGGTCGGTAGGTGAAAAGTGGAACGACGCCCTGTTTATTTTGTCTTTGTTGACCATCTCTATCACGCGCTCGACAAGCGCCTTGGGGTCGGTGTCGAAGATGATGCGGTCGTTGGGGCGGTGGCCATTCTCGATAATATCTTTTATTACTTCATCAGTCTCCCAGTCAGCCTCAAGGATGCCGATCGGTTTCTTATCCTCGAATGCGATCGTAAACTCGTGGATGGTGCCAATACGCCCGCAGCCGAAGAAGACCGCGTCGCTCGCACGCGTGAGGATGAGGTCGCGGCCCGGGTAGCCGAAGCCGGTGTAGACGATCACATCCATGTACTCAATCGGCAGGTTGTACATCTCGACGTGCTCCTTCTCGGTATTAGCCGGAGAGAAGCCGAGGCTAAATCCCCCCGCCCGCTTGGCACCCATAGCGCTCCACAGCGGGAAGCCGGTCGTGGCGCCGGTAACGATAATGGCGCCATGCTTGGCGATTTGACGCCCAAGCTCGACGCCCTTATCGTACGCGTCGATGCCGCAGTGGCCGGTCTCCGCAGCACCGGAGACGCAGAGCTTGAGCTGTAAGTGGGTCTGCTTGGGGTCCATCAATTCAATTTTACACTAGAAATCGATCGCGATGCTCTCCCCTGCCTGCGGCGCGACCGCTTTGAGGCTCAAATAGTCTCGGATGCGCTGTACCAGAAAGGCCGATGATGCCGGCTCGCCCATCACAACGAATACTTCTTTTATTGACGGGGCCGCCTTGTTAACAAATTCGAGCAGCTGCTCGCCGTCCATGTGCGCTGAGTAACCGTAATTGGCCTCGATATGGCAATGCACCTGGACTTCTTGCCCCATAACCCGCACTTCGCGGTCGCCCTCGATCAATCGGCGGCCGAGGCTCCCCGCCGCCTGGTAGCCGACGATGAGCACTGTCGACTTCTCGTCCGGCAAAACCCGCTGATGATAAGTATGCACGCGGCCGCCGTTGCTCATGCCCGAGCCCGCGAGCACGATCTTGGGGCCGGGGAGCGCGGCGACCTTCGAGGACTCCTGCGGGTCCTCGACAAAACGCAGCTCAGGGAACGAGAAGATATGCTCGCCCGCCTCGATGCGCGAACGCACGGGTTCGGCAAAATACTGCGGATATTTGAGATACGCTTCGGTTATCTTGGATGCCAGCGGTGAGTCGACATAGACCGGCATCGAGGGCACGCGTTTCTCTATCATGAGGTCGCGGATCTCGAAGAGGAGGTCTTGTGTGCGCTCGGTCGAGAACGCGGGGATAAGCAGAGTACCGTCGCGCGCAGCCGTATCTTCTATTGTATCCTCGAGCATCTCGCGGCGATTAGCGTCGTTGCCCCGTACGCGGTCGCCATAGACGCTCTCCATCACCAAGTACTGGACTCCGGCAATCGGGTCTGTCGGCGACAAGAGCGGCGAGTTGCCGCCGCCCAAGTCGCCGGTAAAGATGATCTCCTTCCCTTCCCTCGTAAACTTAGCCATCGCCGAGCCGAGGATGTGACCGGAGTTAAGAAGCTCAAGCGTGACGCCGCCACCCATATCCTGCGGCATATGATAGGTGACGCCCTCCCACAGCGTCATCGCATGCGCGACATCCTCCGTAGTATAGAGCAGTTCTTTGCCGTGCTTGCGCGCGTCGTGCGCCAGAAGCTCCATACTGTCTAAAAGCAGCGGCTCCGCCAGAGCTTTGGTCGCCTCGGTCGAAATGATGCGGCCTCTGAAGCCCTCGCGCACAAGCTTGGGGATGCGGCCGATATGGTCGATATGCGCATGCGTGACGACGAGCGCGGGAATGCTCGCAGGGTCGTAGGGGAACTTCTGCCAATTAACGTCCTCGGCGGTATGCCTTCCCTGGGTAAGCCCGCAATCAATCAGTATTTTGATAGTATCGGCATCAAGCAGGAAATTGGAACCCGTAACGATACCCGCTCCTCCATGAAAATAAATTTTTGAGCTATCAGCCATGATAATCGCGTTTCCGGTATACGAACCAGTATAAGGCAACTGCTGGCAGCGTGCCTACACATGCATTAAAGAGGTCTTTCGTCGTGTCGAGCCAGTAGCCGGGCTCTCCGCGCGTGATGCCGCTTGAATATTCGAACAATTCCCAGAAGGTGCCGACCCCAAGCGCCAGGAAAAATGCAAGCAGGAACATCTCGCCGAGCGTGAATTTATATTTTGCCGCCACTCCCCCCGCCCACGAGCCGATCGCCATGCCGGCAAGGAGATGCAAAGGGATGTCATACCACGGATAACGCCAGAACAGGCTGTTGGCAATCACGAACCAATAGAGGCCGCCGGTCGCCGCGGCGAACAGGAGCGCGAGGAAATTGAAAACGTGTCTCATTATAAAAACAGGCGATCCTTCACGCAAAACGCCCGCTCCGGCCGCAACAGGCCGACGGACGTTCTGTGTCGGACTCCGGAAGTAAGTGTCTACTTTTGTGCAAAGTGGGTGTTCTAAGCGGTACACCACGGTGCCCCGCCACGCGAACTCCCTGTAGATCACTTAAGGACATTTACCTCCGCAGTCCTTCCCCAGTATAGCACACAGACCCTTTTACTCGTCGACGCCGAAGCGCTTGTATTTGAAAATCGATGATTTGCCGAACCAGTGGTTGATTTCGTGCTTGGCCTCCTCCGGCGTCTCACTTGCGTGTATGAGGTTGTAGACCGCGCGGCGCTCCATATTGGCCGATATCGCCGAATCCGCGGAGAAGTCGCCGCGGATCGTGCCCATCTCGGCGAGGTACGGCATCGTGGGGCCGACGATCTTGCGGACCATGTCGACCGCGTGCACGCCCTGGACGACCATCTTGATCATCGGCGCCGACGACATGAAGTCGAGGAGCCATCCACGCACGGTGCGGCCCACGCGCACCAAGTCGGAAGTGCCGAAGTCGCGCTTCACGTCGTGGCCGTACTTGGCGTAGGTCGCCATGGTCTTCTCGCCCAGGCGGCGGATCCACGCCTCGTCTTTGGGGTAATGGTTGTCCATGTCTTTGCGAGTCGCATGGAACATCTCGAGCGCCACGACCTTGAGGTCGCGCTGCTCGAAGCGCTTGATGATCTCGCCGACAAGGCCCTTGCGCACGCCGTCGGGCTTGATGAGGATAAACGTCTTCTCCTCCTTCGGGTTTTGCATGCCCGCACTGTACAATATCCCGCGGTTTTCTACAACTGCGTCAAAATTTCGGGACCCTCTTTGGTGATGAGGACCGTATGTTCAAAATGCGCTGCTCTAGAGCCATCTTTGGTCGTGTAGGTGAAGCCATCGCCCTTATCAATAAGATCGCCTTTGCCTTCGGCAAAAATAGGCTCAATCGCGATCACTAACCCTTCGACCAATTCAGCGCCCTCCCCCGCTTTGCCGAAGTTGGGCACGTCGGGGGCTTCGTGCACGGCGCGGCCGACTCCATGGCCCTGGAGGTCCTTCACGACGGCGAGCTTGTACTGGCGCGCAATCGCGGAGGCGACAGCGCCGATATCACCTGTATACGCGCCAAACTTCGCGGAGGCAATAGCCGCATCCAGCGCCACGCGCGTACCAGCAATCAGATTCTCGCCTTTTTTGTCGGTGCCTCCTACCGCAACGGTGTAAGCAGTATCCATATACATGCCTTGATAGATAAGGCCAAAATCGATCGAGACAATATCACCTTCACGTAAAATTTTATCGGGTGCGGGCGGGCTGTGCGCAATATCTTCATTGATAGACACGCATAGCGCGGCGGGATATGCCACTTTGTCACCTTTATTTTTGTAGCCGAGATACGCCGGAGCAGCATCCTGGCGCTTAGTCTCCGCGCGAGCGACATCCTCGAGCTCCATCGAAGAGACGCCCGGCGCCACGCGCGCAAGCACGGCTTCCACGACCTTGGCCATGCGCTTCCCTGCTTCGCGCAGGGCCTCTATTTCTTTTTCGTTTTTCGCTATCATGCCAAACCAAGCGCCTTGTCCACATCAGCATGTACCTCCTCGATACTGCGCTCGCCATTAATTTCGGCAACACGGTAAGCAGCATTCCCGCGGAACCACGCGAGAATGGGCTCCATATGCTCGCGCGTCCAGGCAAGGCGCGCGCGGATGCCCTCCTCGGTGTCGTCCGCACGGCCGCGCTTGAGGAGGCGCCTAACCGCTTCTTCGTCAGAAATGTTTATGTAGACTACGACCGGCTGCTCGCGCTTATAAAATCGGAGTGCAGAGTCGAGAATGGGAACCTGGTCCTCGGTACGGGGGAAACCGTCGATGAGCAGGTGCTCGTTCCCTTTCATCTCCCGCATGAGCTGGTCGGCAAACACATGCACGCTCAAGAAGGTTGGCAAGAGGCCGCCCTTATCGATTATTGAGCGATTAAGGTCGGCAGTGTAGCTCTTCTCCTCGACAAACGCGCGCAGTTGCTTGCCGGCCGAGAAGTAGAGCACTTGGCGCGACGGATCGTTCTTCTGAAGATGCGCTTCAAGCAGCTCGGCATGCGTGCCCTTGCCGCATCCCTGCGGGCCTAAAAAGATTGCCGTAAGCGGTTCCATAGCGCCATCCTATCACGCGGCGAGCTCCCGTATAGTGTGCACAAAATCCCGCTTGGCCTGCTCGAGGTTGCCGTCGAAATTCTCAATCACGCGGGTCGCCTGCGGCTTAAACGCAGTCTCGTCCTCATAGCGCTTCCGGCGCGCGAGAATCTCCACATCGCTGATGGGCGCGCGGGAGCGAATACGCTGCTCGAGCGTCTCCCACGAGCCCGCATCGATGAATATCATGCGCAATACTGCGGACGGAATGATTGCCGCAATCTGCCGCGCGCCCTGGACCTCGACTTCGCGCACGACCAACTTCCCTTCTTCAAGCGGCGGCAGGACTTCGCCCTTGAGCACGCCGTAATAATTGCCGCCGTAGGATGCCCATTCGAGGAATTCTCCCGCAGCCTCGCGGCGCTCAAACTCCTCTTTGCTTACGAAAAAATACTTCTCCCCTTCTGCTTCGCCCGGGCGAGGCGCTCGCGTCGTGCACGAGCGCGGGAAGATTACTTCGGGCATCTGCTCGCGCAAGTACGAGAGCAGCGCGCTCTTTCCGCTACCGGAAGGACCGATAACGAGAATGAGTTTGCCCTTCATAGATTAATATTCGCGGATGGAGATCTGCGCGTCAATGCGGCGCGCAAGGTCGAGGATGACCGAGACGACGATAAGAAGCGCCGTACCGCCGAGCGTGAGGCTAGCGATGCCGGTGAGCGACTGTATGACGATCGGGAGCACGGCAATGATCGCGAGGAACAAGGCACCCACGAAGGTGATGCGCGTAATGATCCTCGCAAGGTACTCGGAGGTGGTGCCGCCCGGGCGGATGCCCGGGATAAAGGCGCCGTTCTTCTGGAGGTTCTCGGAGATCTGATTAGGATCGAAGGTCACCGCCGTATAGAAGTAGGTGAAGATAAACACGAAGAAGAAGTAGAGCGCGCCGTAGACGGTAAGGTTCTGGAACATCTGGAGTATGTAGGAAGAGATGCTCACGAGGACGAGGTTGCTCGAGGTCGAGAAGAAACTCGCGAACATCTGCGGAATGAGAAGGAGGCTGAGCGCGAAGACGATCGGGATCACACCCGCCTGGTTGAGCCGGAGCGGCAGGTACGTCGAGGCGCCGCCGAAGAACTTCATGCCGCGGATGCGCTTGGCATAGGTAACCGGCACCGGGCGCTCGGCCTCGCTGATAATGACCACGGCCGCGACAATCGCCACCGCCGCGGCAAAGAACGCGAGGTACACAGGGATCTGCGTCGAGTCAAACGAAAAGAGCGCCTGGCTCGCGGTCTGCGGCAAGCGCGCCACGATGCCTGCGAAGATGATGAG
>DASZRD010000005.1:0-64563 GCA_035549255.1 Minisyncoccota bacterium
AAGCCCGAGGGGTACCCCTCGGGCTTGAACGGCCGGCAGCTAGTGATTGGCCAGAGCCGGGTCTTCGCCAGGCAGCGGCGGGAACATGAGGTCAGCTCCGCTCGTAAGACCGGTCTCGTCGATCGATTCAGGTTTGGGAACCTGAAAGACGGCCGAACCCGAAGCGATCGCAATACCATTCGACTCTGAATCCGAGGATTCAGGCCGGGGCACATACGTCCGCACCTTGCAGGCAAGTTGCCAGTCGGTATCGCTCACGCTCTTGGCGCTCGTTATCTCGCATGCGGCACGGACCAGCTCTCCGGTGAAGAGGGGGCCCACAAACAGAAGCGGCTTGATGGCGATAACCACCGTACCCTGGCCGAACTCCTTCACGAAGCACCCGGGCAGATAGTCGAGCGGCATCATGCCCGGTACGATCCATTCGCCCGGTTTCCGCACTTCGATCTGGCGCCGGCGGCAGTATGCTTCCACCGCCCGCGCGTCGCCATGTATGAGGTTGGGATCGGCAACATCCGTAACATAGTTTGCGACAGCGATCCGGCTAAATGGGCCGAGATCGAAGGTGAAGACATACCCCGGTTTCCAAGGGCAATCGTTCTGTACCGGCATGGCCGGTGCCTCGATAGTCATAGATAGACCTCCTTATGCTGGAATGTTATCGAGAACGACGCGCCCCTTGGCGCCCCATCCGGAAATATAATACCACACAATTTTAAAACTGCAATTTCCGCCGTGGATTACACGCTTGCGGGCGTCTTAGGAAAGCGTACTCTGATAGCGGAGCTGGACACGGGAGATTGCCATGCATACGGACACGCCTTCGATTGCGTTCCTGGCCGGCGCGCTCCTGCTCGCCGCCTACACAGCCTTTCACTTCGGTCTGTTCCACGGACTCATATAAGCTTTGAGCCATGTGATACCTGGATGCTCGATACCTTGCCGCCCTCTCAGTAGAGGGCGGCTTTTTATTCTCGTCCCTCGAGCATCGGCCGCTCAACGCCGTCCAATTGTAATTCCATAGACTCTTCGGTGATCTTGAGCACATCCTTATCTATAGAGCGGAAAGCCTTGCCCGACTTCTCGTAGTGGCCGACTGCCGCCGAGAGCGACTTGCCCAGGCTGTTGTGCGACTCTTCATACGATTTGAGATGCTTCGATAATTCAGAGACATTTTTAATAATATCCTTCGCTGCATCCTGCACCTTCATGCGCTGGAGATTAAAGAGCACTGTCTTGAGATACGCCAAGAAGGTTGTTGGTGACACGATGATAACGTTCTTCTGCTCATACGCATAAGCGATAAGATCCTTGGAATTGACGCCAACGCCCACGTCGCTGTTGAGGAGATCGTAATAAATACCTTCGGCCGGGATAAACATAAAGGCGAACGGCAGCGTCCCTTCCTCCGGCCTAATATATTTTGCCGTTTCGTCGATGCGCTTTTTTACGTCGCTCTTGAACTCGCGGCGATATACCTCCTGGCGCTCCTCGTCGCCCTCGTGGATAAGGCGCATGTAATTCTCCAGTGGAAATTTGGCATCGATCGGCACCAAACCTTCAGGTGTTTTAACGGCGAAGTCTACCTTCTCGCCATCGCGGAAGAGATACTGCGGCTCGTACTGGCCCGGAAGCACATTTGAAAGAATAAGTTCAAGGCTGGCTTCGCCCAAGTTGCCGCGCTGCTTTTGGTTCTTGAGGACAGCTTCAAGGTTATGGAGCTGCTCGGCAATCGTAAAAACCTGCTTGGTCGACTCCTTGGTCTCGGTAACGCCCTTCGTTACTTCAATTAACTGGTCGGAGACCTGCTTGGTGATGTTCTGCATGAGGCGCTGCGACTGATCGAACTGTCTCGACATCGAGTCGAACATGCGGTCAGTCCCCTCGCCGAGCTTGCCTTCAAGGTTGCGCGAGAGATCTTGTAATTGGTTTTGAAGTAGAACAAGGCTATGGCTATCTCCGGCAGCTGACGAATTTCCTTGCTGCCTGCGCAAGAGGAGGAATATGAGCACGATATTTGCGATAACGACGACCACCAGAAGCGCGAGGATAGGATCCATTCCACTATGGTAACATTTCTGCTATGATGGCGGTACACAAATCTAAATTTATATGACACATCCAGAACTCAAGGAAGCTATTAAAGACGCCATGCGCGCAAAGGACGCTACTCGCTTAGCTGTCTTGCGCGGCATCTCTGCTGCCGCGACCAACGAAGCCGTCGCCAAGGGCAAGGGCCCCGACGGGCAGCTCACCGACGATGAACTCATGACGGTTATTATCCGCGCCGGGAAGCAGCGCAAAGATTCTATCGAACAGTTCGAGAAAGGCGGCCGACCGGAGCTGGCAGAGACGGAGAAGGCTGAGCTTTCTATCATCGAGACGCTCCTCCCCAAACAAATGTCGCGCGAGGAAGTCGAGGCGGCAGTCAAAACCAAGGCTGCCGAGATGGGCGTCACCGACAGGACCGGCGCCAACAAGCTCATGGGCATGCTCATGAAAGATCTCAAGGGCAAGGCTGACGGCACGATAGTGAAGGAAATCGTCGACCAATTGTTTCAATAATCAAAAGCCTTGTGCTGTAAGGTTATCCCCAAGCTTACTTGCAATTCAATTAAGCTTGTGGTATAATTAATGGCAGGTAAAGTTCTGCAATTCACCCCAAACGCGGAGGCCCGCAATGGATCGGTATCTGGAGAAGTGGGCAAGTGGCTCGACGCCGCTCGACTACTCGCCCCATGGCGCGCCGCGGCAAGAGCCGCGACCGCCGAAAGATTTTCCTGACCCCAAGAAGGTCAGCGAAGAGCGCGATCGCAACCGGCAGTTCGCCCGGTATCGCAAGCGGGGCTTCACCCGCCGCGACATCAAGCGCACGCGCGAGATCGTCGGCGAGCGCGATGAGTAATCGCGCTCGCAAGCCGCACGGCAAGGTTGAGGAATTCTCGCCGTTTGATAAGGCGAGGCTCAACAACGGCGTGCCCGACCTCAATGAGCAGTTCTGCAATATCCTGCTTGTCGAGGTTGAGAAGCGCATCGCCAGGCGTGAAGAAGCCGAAAGCGCCATGGAGTTTGTTCTTGATCTCAATGGAGTTGGAGATCCAGACCGGCGCCATGCGTACAAAAGCTTCTTCGGCCACACCTGGGCCGCGCGCAGGCGCAATAGAATAAAGGATCGGGACGCGCGAGAGTTCGCCCCGGTCGACGAGGACGGTAATCAGCAATGAGAGCCGTCCTTTTTGTTTACTTGTCTTTCTTATCGCCCTTGAGATACTTCTTCCCTTTTAATTTTTCTGGAAGATAGCTTTCTTTGTCATAGCGCTCATAGCCTTTGCCGTACTTTAAATCTTTCATGAGCTTGGTCGGCGCGTTGCGAATCTTGAGCGGCACAGGCAGGTTGCCGAACTTACGCACGTCGTCGAGTGCCTCGAAGTACGCTTCGTAGGCGCTCTTGTCCTTCTTGCATTGGCTGAGGTACGCGACGCCGTGTGCCAAGTTAATCGCGCACTCCGGGTAGCCGATCTTCTCGCATGCTTCAAAGACCGCGTTGGCGACAACGAGCGCAGTCGGCGCTGCAAGCCCCACATCCTCGCTCGCGAAGATGACCATGCGCCGTGCGATAAACAGCGGGTCCTCGCCAGCCTCCACCATGCGGCCGAGGTAGTAGAGCGCGGCGTCGGGCTGCGAGGCGCGCATAGATTTAATAAACGCGCTGATGGTATTGTAGTGCTCCTCGCCCTTTTTATCGTAGCGCAGGTGGGTCGACTGAATCGACTCTTTGAGCGTCTCGACCGTAATCTTGCCATAGATTTTGTAGGTATTCTCAAGCGCGGTGATAGCCTGCCGCGCGTCGCCGCCCGCCATGGCGATCAGCCATTCCCTCGCATCCTTCGGAAGTTTTGTTTTAAGCGCCTTGGCCGCTCGGTCGAGAATATACTCGCTGTCTTTCTCGGTAAGCTCGCCCATGACGAAGACGCGACAGCGCGAAAGGAGCGCAGGAATGACTTCAAACGAAGGGTTCTCGGTCGTGGCGCCGATGAGCGTCAGTTCCCCTCGCTCGACGAACGGCAGGAGGAAATCCTGCTGCGCCTTGTTGAAGCGGTGGATTTCATCGATAAAAAGTACTTTCGGTTTACCGAAAGTAAATTTAATAGTGGTTTGACTGTTTTTCTCTCCTACGATGCGCTTGATATCCTCCTTACCGGAGTCGACCGCCGAGAGCTCATAAAACTCAGCATCGAGCGCGTTGGCATAAATCCGCGCCAGCGTCGTCTTGCCCGTCCCCGGCGGGCCCCACAATATAAAAGAAAACAGGTGCCCCCGCTCGATCGCTTCGCGCAACGGCTTGCCCTCCCCTACCAGGTGCTCCTGCCCGACGAAATCGTCGAGGTTTGTCGGTCGTATCCTTGACGCGAGCGGTTCCATGCGGGCAGTATACTACTCCCTATGGAGAGAAGCGACGAAGAGCTCATAGCCGCTTATATCGCGGGCGAGGAAAGCGCGTTCGCGATCGTGGTCGAGCGGCATCTGAAGGGCGTGTACTCCTTCGCGCGGCGGTTCGCCGGCCGCGAGGAGGATACGGAGGATATCGTGCAGGACATCTTCCTCAAGGCGTGGAAGAGCATCCATCGCTACGACTCTGAGGCGAGCAGATTCAAGACCTGGCTCATGCGCATCGCGCGCAATACGACGATCGACCACTTGCGCAAGAAAAAGTCGCTTCCGATGTCGTACTTCGACACCGAGGACGGCAACGTCCTGCTTGAAAATCTCGAAGACGCCTCTCCGCTCCCCGACGAGGCGTTCATGCGCGCACAGAGCGACGAGGCAGTCCGCCGGGCCCTCGAGGAGCTCAAGCCCGCGCAGCGCGAAGTGCTGCTCTTGCATTACATGAGCGGCCTCACGTTCGAGGAGATCGGCCTAGCACTAAAAAAGCCCCCCAATACCGTTAAAAGCATCCACCGCCGGGCGCTTGTGGCTCTCCGTTCCCTCCTGCACCAAGAATCCTAACCCTACCGTATATATGCATATGCAAATTAGAGAATTAGACGCTCCACAGGGGCTTCTCGAAAAGACGCTTGCACGACTCTCTCTTGCCGCCCGTCGCCGCGCGCGGCTCTCATTCGCGCTCCACGGAGCCTTCGCGGCCGCATCCTTCTTGGCGCTTCTCCCAGCGCTGGCCTATGCCGGACAGCAGTTCGCCGCTTCCGGCTTCTCGTCCTATCTGTCGCTCATCTTCTCCGACAGTGGCGTGGCAGCGACCTACTGGCGCGAACTTCTCCTGTCGCTCGCAGACTCGCTTCCCTCGCTCGCGCTTATTGCCGTATTAGTGCCCTTGTGCGTGTTTATTTGGGCGGTCATCGCGATCCCGCGCAGTGCCCGTACGATGCTTCGATACGCGTAGCTTTATTTTTATTTAGTATATTTTTCACGTATGGACCTCAAGAATCTTGAAGACGCGCTTTTCTCCCCTACCGGCCGCTGGGTGCTCTCGGGCATCGCCGCGCTTATAGTGGCGCTCCTTATATTCCACGCGGGCATGGTCGTCGGCTACAACCGCGCATTCGAGTTCCACGGCGCGCCGCGGGAGTTCAGCGTGCGCATGGGCGGGCCGATCGGCTGGGGGCCGGATATCAGCGTGCCGACGAGCTTTATCCCCGAAGGTCACGGGATCGTAGGAACGATCGAGAGCGGCGGCTACCCCGTATTTACGATCACTGCGCCGGACGGCGACATCGTGCCGGTCATGATCGCTACCACGACCGTCATCCGCGGCCCGCAGGGCGACGCCTCGACGAGCGCGCTCGTGCCGGAGCGGCATATCATCATCCTGGGCGATCCGGACGATGCGGGCCGCGTCAACGCCAATTTTATCCGTATCATTAAATAACCAATCCTTCCTGTATGTCGTTTATCACCCGCGTCTTCGCTTCGGCAAAAAAGTTCGCGCTCGCGCACAAGATCTGGAGCGCCGCGATCGTCATCGTGCTTCTCGGCGGCGGCTGGTATGCCTACGGCAAAATGACGTCAACGACCGGCGAGACGCGCTACGTGCTCGGCACCGTCGCGACCGGCACGGTCGTCGCCAACGTGTCGGCGAGCGGACAGGTATCGACCTCCGACAAGGTCGACCTCTCGGCGAAGGCTTCCGGCGAGGTGGTGTGGGTGGGCGTCAAAGAGGGCGACACCGTGCGCGCGGGCCAGGCACTTGCGAGCCTGGATGCGACTGACGCCAAACAGTCGCTTGAGCAGGCCGAGGCCGCCTATGCCGAAGACCAGCTGCAATTCCAGCAAGCGCAAGCGCAGGCGCCGATCGACTATCAGAACGCCCAGCAAGCGGTGACCGACGCGCAGAGCGACCTCACCTCAACCTACAATGATACGTTTAACACCCTCTCGACCACGTACCTCGATCTGCCGAACATCATGACCGGACTTCAAAACACGCTCGACGGCTATGACCTGAGCCCGAGCAAGTCGCAGTGGAATATCGACGTGATGACGAACCTTTTTAACAACCTTCCGGCCGGCACCGCCTATACGACGATACAGAGCTTCTCGACGAGCGCGAGCGGCGATTACGCGACCGCGCGAAGCAAGTATGATGCAAGCGTCGTCGATTATAAGGCGATCTCCCGCTATTCGAGCGGCTCCGCACTCGAGAGCCAGCTCAGCGAGGCGGTCGATACGACGACCGCCGTGGCGCAATCGCTCCAGAGCACGCTCAACCTCCTTGGCGAAGTTGTCGAACTCGGCAAGGAGTACAACGTACCGGTGCCATCCCAGGTGAGCACGATGCAGACAAGCGTGCGCGGCTACCTCTCGACCGTCAACGGCGACCTCTCGTCCCTCCTCGCGCAGCAGAAGTCGATCGACAGCGGTAAGAAGGCCATTACGACCGCCCAGCAGAATCTCACGCTCCTCAACGTCGGCAACAATAGCTCCGGGAGCAACCCGATCAGCCTCCAGGTCTCGCAGAACAACCTCACCAAAGAGGCGCAGAATATCGAGAATCTCAAGGAAGCACTCGCCGATTACACGGTCGTGGCGCCCTTCGGCGGCACGGTGTCAGCCGTAAACGCGACCGTGGGCACCAACGCCTCAGGAGCGCTCGTGAGCCTCATTACCGATCAGGAGATCGCCACGCTTTCTCTCAACGAGGTCGACGCGGCTAAGGTGAAGGCCGGCGACAAGGCGACGCTCACCTTCGACGCGATCGACGGCCTTACTCTCACCGGCACGGTCGCCTCGGTCGACACGGTAGGCACGGTCTCGCAGGGCGTCGTCTCCTACGACATCACCCTCACCTTCGATACGCAGGACAGCCGCGTGAAGCCGGGCATGACCGTCAACGCCAGCATCATTACCGACGCGCACCAGGACGTGCTGACGGTGCCCTCGAGCGCGGTCAAGACGGTCAACGGCTCGAGCTTCGTGCAGATCTTTACCCCTCCCCTCGCGAACACCGGCGGCACGCAGGGCGTAGTATCGGAAACGCCGCCCACGATGGCGCCAGTGACCGTCGGCCTTACCGGCGATACGACCGTAGAGATTACTTCCGGCCTCAGCGCGGGCGAGCAGATCGTTGTAAGCACGCGCACGAGCAATACGACAAGCGCATCGGCAACGGCGCGCACGAGTACGACCGGGACTGCCGGGACCGCGACCTTCAGGGCTAGTGGCAACGCAGGCTTCGGCGGAGGCGGTACCGTGTTGCGCGGGCTCTAAGAGCATATGATCGAAGTCAAAGACATCACCAAGACCTACGGGCATGGCGACACCGCATTCCAGGCGCTCAAGGGAGTCTCGTTCTCGATCAAGGACGGCGAATTCGTGGCGATCATGGGGCCGTCGGGCTCCGGCAAATCGACTATGATGCATATCCTCGGCTGCCTCGACACGCCGACCTCGGGCACCTATGTGCTTGACGGCAAAGACGTATCGAAAATGACGGACGAGGAGCTCGCCGATATCCGCAAAGACAAGATCGGCTTCGTTTTCCAAGCCTTCAACCTCCTCCCCCGCACGACCGTGCTGCGCAACGTCATGCTGCCGCTCGTCTACGCTGGAGTCGGCGAACACGAGCGCGAGAAGCGCGCGAAGAAGGCGCTCATTTCATCCGGCCTCGCCGAAACGCATTTCAGCCACAAGAGCAATGAGCTTTCGGGCGGGCAGATCCAGCGCGTAGCGATAGCCCGCGCGCTGGTCAATGACCCCAGCCTCATCCTCGCCGACGAGCCGACCGGCAACCTCGACACCAAGACCGGCGAGATCGTGCTAGGAACGTTCCAGAAATTAAACGAGGAGCACGGGCGCACGGTAGTGCTCATCACCCACGAGCCCGACGTCGCTGAGCATGCCGAGCGCATCATCGTGCTGCGCGACGGCGAGATCGTCTCCGATTCCAAATCCCACGCGCGCCGCAGAGCGAAACATCATGACCATTAAAGATACTTTGCAAGAAACATATACCGCCCTCTCGGCCAACAAAGTCCGCTCCGGGCTGACCGTTTTGGGCATCGTCATCGGCATCGGCTCGGTCATAGCCATGGTGTCGGTCGGCCAGGGCGCCGCGAGCGGCATCCAGTCGTCGATCCAATCGCTCGGCTCGAACCTCCTTCAAGTTTCCCCCGGCGCGCAGCGCATCGCGGGCGGATTCGGCGTCTCGCTCGGCCGAGGCTCGGCATCGACGCTGACCCAGGCCGACGCTGACGCTATCGGCGCCCAGGTTGCCGATATCAACGCCGTCGCGACCGAGGTATCCGGCCGCCAGCAGGTAACCGCAAAGGGCACCAATACCAATACGAGCGTTGTGGGCGTCACGTCCGCATATCCGCAGATCCGCAACTTGCAGATGGACCAGGGCGACTTTATCAGCGACACGCAAAATCAGAATATCTCCAAAGTCGCGGTGCTTGGGCCGACCGCTGCCAGCGACCTCTTTGGCACCGACGATAGCACGGCTGACGGCTTGCCTGACGGCATTGTAGGCCAGACGATACGCATCAAGGGGATGGAATTCACCGTGATCGGCATTACGGCGGCCAAAGGCGGCAGCGGCTTCAGCAATCAGGACGACACCATATATATCCCGGCGGCTAGCGCGCAGCGCTATCTTACCGGCAACTCGGGCGTTACGACGATCGATATCCAGGCATCAAGCAACGGCGCGATGGCGCAGGTGCAGGACGATGTCACGAACCTCCTCCTCGAGCGCCATAATATTTCAGACCCGACCAAGGCGGATTTCAGCGTGCTCAACCAGAACGACCTCCTCTCGACGGTCTCGAGCGTGTCGGCTACGCTCACCCTCCTCTTGGCCTCGATCGCGGGCATCTCGCTCGTCGTCGGCGGCATCGGCATCATGAACATGATGCTCACCACCGTTACCGAGCGCACGCGCGAGATCGGCCTGCGCAAGGCCATAGGCGCCAAGAAGGCCGATATCTCGCGGCAGTTCCTCGTCGAGGCGGTGGCGCTCACGGTCGCGGGCGGCGTGATCGGGATCGTGTTAGGAGTCGGCATCGCGGTGGGCGCCAATATGCTCGGGCTCCTCACGACCAGTGTGTCGTGGAGCTCGGTCGTGCTCGCGTTCGGTGTATCGGCGGCCATAGGCATCGCGTTCGGGTACTACCCGGCGCGGCGTGCGGCTTCGCTCAACCCGATTGAAGCGTTACGTTACGAGTAAGGTGAACTGTGCGTCGTGCAAATAGTTCCCGTAGTCATACGAAGGAGAATTATTTGCACAAATTATAGAGAATTAAACATATATCATGAACAAAACAATCATCGGCGCGATCATTGCAGTTATTATTGTCGGCGGAGGCGCATTCTACGCCGGCACCGTCTACGGCAAGAGTTCGGGCCGCGGGCAGTTCGGCGGAGGCAATTTCACGCTTACCAACGGCGTGGGCGGCGCGCGCACCTTCACGCGCGGTGGCACCGGCGCGGGCGGAGCGGCAGGAGGCTTCACGGCAGGCAAAGTAATTTCCAATTCCGGCACGAGTATCTCGATTCAGGAACAAAACGGCAGCAGCACGGAAATAGTGCTGGTCGGGCCTTCGACGCAAATCCTCAAGTCGGACGCCGGCACTGCCAGCGACCTCACGGTCGGCACCGAGGTTACCGTCACCGGCAGCTCCAACAGCGACGGTTCGCTCACGGCCAACTCGATCCAAATCCGCCCCGCGGGCATGGGCGAGTTTTCCCCTAGAGGTACTGCGCAAGGTCAGTAACCCGGTACGACCCCTATGATGCACAAGGCTCTTATCGCGGCAGGACTCTTCGCCGTGGTCGTTATCACGGCTGGGTGGCTCATGCTGCCGCGTGCGGCCACTCCGTCGTCGACGAGCGCGCTATCCTCTTCGGAAGAGCCTTCCGCGGCATCGGCATCATCGACACAACAAAGCTCCGTCATTACGATGGCGCAAGTGGAAGCGCATGCCGACGAGTCGAGCTGTTGGGCGGCCATCAACGGCAAGGTCTACGACCTCACGCAATGGATCCATCAACATCCCGGCGGCCCCGAGCATATTCTCGCCTTGTGCGGCACCGACGGCTCAGCGGCCTTCAACGCGCAGCACGGCGGGGAGTCGCAGCCCGCGCAGGAACTCGCCACTTTCTACATAGGCGACCTTGCGCAATAACCAAGCATGAATCTCCACGAGATCCCCTTCTATCTCCATCTTGCCGCGCTCGCTGTCGCCGCGTGCGGGCTCCTCTACGCCGACAAGATCGGACTCTCGTGGATGCGCGGACGGACCGAGACGGTCCCGAGTCGGACTCTCCTTGTGTTGCATGAAGTCGTGTCTGTTGCGCTCATAGTGCTGATCCTTACCGGCCTCTACCTCTTCTGGCCCCTGCGCGAGTATCTGCTCCATCAGAGGCTTTTCTACATCAAGATGTCGTTCGTGGCGCTGCTCGTCGTCAATTCCATAGCGATAGACAATCTCATGCACACGGCGGCGCATACGCCCTTCCGTGACCTGCCTGCGCGATTGCGCACCGGCCTTTTCGTGAGCGGTGGGCTCTCCTTCCTGTGCTGGGTGGGCGCGGGGCTCGCCGCGCTCCTGCTCTTTGGACTTTAAAATTCTCTCGTCTCGCCGTCTTGCATCGAGACATACTCGGTCCCCAGTACGAACATCTTGAGCGCGGTGCCGACGAAGCCCCTGAAAGGCGGCACGATCATGCCGTCATGTACACCGAAAGCAGTCCGTGCCTTGATCTCTTTTGCGAAATTGATAACATCCTTGATTTTGAGCCACGGCCCGGCGACCGGCAGCGCCAGCACGTCGACAGATTTTCTTGGGATCTCGAAGTTATCACCGGGGAAATAAAATTTCTCCGCGACCAAGTAAGCGGTATTTTCGACCTGGCCCATGTCACCGTAGATTTCAGCATGCTTGGTGCCGAAGCCCTCGATCGAGATACCCTTCACATCGGTCTTTTCGCCGTCGCCGACTTTAGTGAATTCAACGTTCTCTTTCTTGAGAAGTTCGCCCACTTCCGCATTCGTAACAAAGATTGCGTCGGGATTATTGTTCTTGAGATGCGGCACCGAGTCGGCATGGTAATGGTCGCCGTGGCTGTGCGTGATGAGCACGGCATCGAGGCCCGTCACGTCGTTCTGCTCTGTCGTGAAGCTCCCCGGGTCGGTCAGGATCTTGACCCCATCGATATCGATAAGCATACAGCAATGCCCGAATTTGGTGATTTTCATGCATCTACTATAGCAAATCTGGCTATAGTTTCGCTGAAGTTCCCTTTCCAACCGGCAGGTCGAGGTGCGCGAGCGCATCGCCGAAGGTGGTGCCGACCTTTTTGCCGGGGTTGAAGATATCTAACGGGTCAAATATCTGGTTGACCTGCATGAAGAGCGCGTACATCTCGGGACCGAACATCTCCTCGACGTAGGGCGTGCGGATCAAGCCATCGTTATGCTCGCCCGAGATTGAGCCATGGTATGAGGTAATGAGGTCGTAGACCTTATGGCTGAGCTCGTCGATAACCTTCGCCGTGCCGGGGTCCTTAGGATCGACGAGCGGGATAATATGGAAGTTGCCGTCGCCTACATGGCCCGCGATCGTATAGAGGAAGTTGTAATGCGAGAGGATCTCCTGCAATTTGGGCAAAAATTCCGGGAGCTTGAGCGGGTTGACCACGAAGTCGTCGATAAAGGGCGCCGTGCGCAAGCCGCGCACCTTCTTGCGCAAGAGATTGAAGCTCTCGCGGCGTACGACCCAGTACTTGCGCGCGTGCGCTTCGTCGCGCGCCACACGCACGCGCAGTTTTTTATTACTGCTCTGTATCTCGCGCGCAAGCTTCTGCGCTTGCGCCAGCGCCTCGCCCTGCGTATAGGCCCGGAACTCCGCCATGAGGACAAGCTTGGGGATGCCGCCGGTCGCGAGCATCCAGACCTCGGGTAGGAACGAAAACCCGAGCTTGATAATCCCCGCCTTCATCTGCTTGGCGAATTCGGGGAAATACTTTACCGCCAATTTGAAGGTGTTGTCGTCATAGGACTCGAAGCTGTCGGGCTTGTAGGCGAGCACCTGCGGCACGATGGTGCCGAGCTCCGCAAGCGAGTCGAGGAAGATCACGACCATCGAGGAATACGGCATCGGGTGCACGAGTGAGAATTTTATTTTGGTATTGATGCCGAGCGTCCCCTGCGCTCCCACCATGAGGCGCGCAAGATTGAGCGAGGTGACGCCGTCGCCGATGTCCCACAGCGCGTAGCCGGAGGAATTCTTCTCAACTGTGGGCTTGTGCTTCTCTATGATCTCCCTGTTTTCCGGCGTACTCACGAGCTGGGCGATCTTGCGATAAAGGTCGCCTTCGAAACTTTCTTCAGCAAGTTTGCGCTTGAGATCCTCGCCTTCGAGATTCCTCAGCGTATGCACCTCGCCGTCGGCAAGCACCATCTCGAGCTCCTCGACATAGCGTGCCGTCTTGCCATATTTGAGGTTCTTCTCGCCGCCGGAGTTGTTGGCGACCATACCGCCCACCGTGTTGAGCTCGCGGCTCGCGGTATAGCTTGGGAGTTCGAGGTTCTGTTTCTGTGTTTCTTTATCGAAATTGCGGAAGTAGACGCCCGGCTCGACGACAGCCTGCATACTCCCGACTGAAATAACTTTGTCGAAGTGCTTGGTCATATCAAGAACGACCGAGTCGGTAAGCGGACCGCCGGACATATCGGTCCCCGCCGCCCGCGCGGTGAGCGAGAGATGCGTCTTCGGCACTTTTTTGCGCTCGGTAACGAATTTAACCAGCGCGCAGATGTCAGCAGCATCTTTAGGCGCGACGACGACCTCCGGCTTCTCGACAAACAGGCTCGCGTCGCGCGAAAAAGCTTCGCGCGTAGCAGAGGTGTCATCCACCTCGCCCTTCACAACCTTTTTAATATCATCTGCGAGCGAAGCCATAGCTCAAAACTCTATCTAGTATAGCACCGCAAAAGAAGAAGGCCGGCGCGTAAAACGCGCCGGCCTAGGCCTACAGTCCCCAATCTTCGAGCTCCTCCTTGTACATCGATTTCCGAATATCCTGAAGCTGCTCAATAACCTTGGGGTCGGTAATGCGAATGAAGCGGTCGACAACCTTCCCCTGCCACTGCGCCTTCTCCCAGAACATATGGAGCGGTCGCAGGTCGAACATCTTGCCGTTCTTGTAGACGAAGGCGTCGTAGAGCGGCTTGTACACCTGCATGTTGGCGTCCTCCGGCCGGCAGTCGTCCTCGGTATGATGCCCGGCGCCGTAAATATAGTAGGCGTAATTATTCACCGCCCCCATGGGGTCGTGCTTGTAGTGGTAGTAGTACCCTGCCTCGGGGGCCTGCAGAGCCGGCTTGTCTTCGTATGCCATGATGTATCTCCGTGGTTCTAACCTGCGCCACTATACACCAAAAATTAAATAACGTATTCCAAAATTACCCATGACTCTACGGGGATTCGAACCCCGATTTGCGCCGTGAGAGGGCGCCGTCCTAACCATTAGACGATAGAGCCGTGCGTACACAATAAAACAAAAAATCCGGAAAAGAAAGTGGCCGGCGCTTGTGGCGCCGGCCGGGTTCGGACCCTGTGTAAGACACAAGGCTGGCTGTGGTAAGGCCTCCGTGGTCAGAGGAAGAGTTTAGAGCACTTAGGATCCGATGTACGGCATCTGTAAACAGCATGCCGGCCCGGCAGCAACACCCTCTCCGTGACCCTCACCTTGCAAGGTACCTGTCCGCCTCGTGCTTCGAGGACCGCGAACAGGACAAGCGTATACCTTTACAAAACTTCGTCAAGCTACCGCTTCTTCCACTCTTCGTCCTGGCGCACGAGCGTATCAGCCGCATGGCTCGGATCGGCCATGATTTCCTCTACGATGCGCTCGGTACGGACGCTCTGTGAGCCTTTCACTAAAATCGTATCGCCCTCTTTGAGCATGGCTTCAAGCTCCTTGGCCGCCTGTTCTGACTCTTCGTACTGGAAAATATGATCCTCCTTCATGCCGCTTCCGAGCGCACCCTCGGCGATGTCGCGCGCGCGGAACCCCACCGTCATGAGTATCGTCGCAGATTTTGCCGCAACGGCCCCGATCTTGCGGTGCTCTTCAACCGAATGCCGACCAAGCTCGAGCATATCGCCCATGATCGCTATCTTACGGCCCTTGGGAAGCAACTTCAATGTCTCGAGTGCTGCTTGCGCTGCGGCCGGAGAAGAGTTGTAGGTGTCGTCGATGATGACCGTATGCTTTTCGCCCTCGACCAGGTGCATGCGGCCTTTTGGCGGCTCGTAGCTGCGCAGCGCGTCGATAATATCGGGCAAGGGCTTATCCAGCGCCTTCCCCACGGCGGCGGCGGCGAGCGCTGGGAGCAGCGCGTGCGCGCCCAAGGCGCCCCCGACCACGAGCTTTTCCGTCATACCGTCGATCGTGATCTCCGCGCTCATGCCGACCGGCTTCTCCTTGCCCGCAATCTCCTCAAAGACGATGCGCATGTCGCTCCCGCGGACCTCCGCTGCCTCGCCGAAGCCGAACGTGACGACGCGCGCCCCGGGCGCGCGGTGGCGCAGCCGCTCGACCTCCGCGTCGTCGGCATAGAGAACGAGCGCGCCGCCGGGCACGAGCGCCTCGATGAGCGAAGCTTTTTCTTCTTTCACCGCCTCGGGCGAATCGAAGAACTCGACATGTACCGGCACGTCGGGCAGCCGCGTGATCACCGCGACGTCAACCGGCAGCCACGATGAAAGCGAGCGGATATCGCCGGGCCGGTCAGCGCCCGCCTCAAGCACGAGCCACTCCGGATAGCGATGCCTAACTACGAGGAGCGATGCGCCCGCAAGCAGGTTCTCGACCCAGGCTACCGGATTGCGCCAGGCGTTCGGTCGCCCAAGTATGGTGAGCGGGAGCCCGATCTCGCTGTTGAAGCTCTTCTCGCTTTTGCGCGTGTACGCGTCATGCGCGACGACTGAATAGATGGCGTCTTTGGTCGACGTCTTGCCGACGCTGCCGGTCACCGCGATGACCTTGGGCTTGTAGCGGCGTACGACAAGCGCGGCCTCAAGCCGCAACAGGCGCACGACGAGGGATTTGAAAAATGCGTGCATACCGATCAGCGGTCGGGCGGAACATTGTAGTAATTGATAAGAAATTGCACCGTATCGTGAAAGTACGTCCCCCACGTCTCCGAAGAGTACGGCGCGCCCTTGGGGTCGACCGCGAAAAGGAAGACAATGAATTTGGCGTCGTAGGACGGGAAGTAGCCGAAGAAGCTGTGGAGGAACTCGTTGCTATAATAGCCTCCCCCGTTGGGGTTGGCAATTTGCGCGGTGCCCGTCTTTGCGGCGACGCTATAGTGCGGGAAGCTCATGCCTGCGGCAAACGCGTTGTCTACGACGGTGGTAAGCATGCGGGTGACGTCGGTAACGGTCTGCGGCTTGAGCACGTCGGGCGTCGTCGCCCACGTAAGGTCGCGCGTGATGCCCGTGTCGTAGCGGATCGATTTCGCGAAGTGCGGCGTCACGAGGTTGCCGCCGTTGGCGAGCGTCGCAAGCGCACGAACGGTCTCTATCGGCGTGATCGCGATGCCTTGGCCGAACGACGCGGTGTCGAAATCGACTGCCTGGTTGCCGTTCGCGATATTGCTGACGAGGCCATGCACTTCGCCGGGGAGATCGATCCCCGTCTCCTGCCCGAGGTCGTAATGGTTGAGGAAATAGTTGCGCATGATCGACGGACCCATCTTAGTCGCCACGTACGACGCGCCGACGTTGAGCGATTGTGAGAGGATCTGCTGCATCGGGATAACGCCGCGCGCGACGCCGTCATAATTGCAAATGCGCTTCTCATTGACCGTGATACAGCCGGTATCATCATACGTGCTGTCGGGCGTAATGACTCCCGAGTCGATGCCCGCAGCCATCGTGAGCGGCTTTATGATCGAGCCCATCTCAAAGACGTTCTGCGCCATCGGGTTGGCGTAGATGGACGGATCCTTCTGCGTATTGAAAGAATTGAGGTCGAAGGTGGGCGCTACGGCCATGGCGTATATTTCGCCGTTTTGCGGGTTCATGATAATCCCGCCCGTGAGCTCGGGGTGCCATTGTGCATCGTAATTTGCGAGCGTGCGTTCAAGCTCGGCCTGTACCGTAGGCTCTATCGTCGTCACCACACTTCCCGATTGCGGGTCGCCGGCGAGGGCGCGCTTGGCCGCGCCGAATAATTGCACGAAAAAGTTCGAGTAGAGATCCTCTCCCGCCTGGCTCAGGGTTGTGTCGTAATATTTTTCCAATCCGTAGCGGCCCTTCTGCGTATTGTCGTTATTGTAGGCGACGAAGCCGATCTCCTGCGCGGCGAGCGAGCCGCCGGGATAGGCGCGCTTGCGCTCGCTCGTGCTCGCGATGTCCTGCATGAGCGCTGCGGCCCAGGGCACCCCGTCCTTGTCGGTAAAGTAGATTTTATCCCGGTCGACGATGGGCCCGGTCGTGGGGTTGGCCTGCGCGTCGGCCCGCGCGGCGTACATGTCTCCGTGCATGATCTGGAGCACGTAAAGGCGCCCCGCGATAAGCAGGGCGCATAGCGCAAATATGACCGCGACTACCCGTATCCGCACTACGAAGCGCGCACTGTTCATGATCAGCGGTTCTCCGAGAGCGCCTTCATCGAGCCGTCGGCAAGCACCGTGGTGATCCCAGCGGGGGCGACATAGCCCATCGCCTTGACGCTGTCGAGCGTGAGGTCGCGCGTGGCGGCGAGATAGCCCGTCTCCATCTCGCCGATATGCGTCGTGATCGCGCTCAACTCCTTCTGCGCATCGGTGCGCTTGGCGGCATTAGCGACCGCTTCAAGCAAAAATACGCCGTAGAAGAATACCGACAGCGCGATGACGGCGGCAAACAGCGCGTTGAGACGATTGAGATACGGCGTGTAGGTGATGGCGATGCTTTTCATGGTAAATCGATTATTCTGCTAATTTTTCAATCGCGCGGACCTTGGCGCTGCGCGCAGACGGGTTCCTCATGATCTCCTCGCGCGTCGCGGCAAGCGGCTTTTTAACGACGAGTTTGCCCCTGCTCTCTTTAGCGAGCCCGGCGAACAGCTTCTTGACCGCGCGGTCCTCGATGCTGTGGAAGGTAATGACGACGATGCGGCCGCCCGGTGCGAGATGACCCCACGCCGCGCGGACGCCGCGGTCGATGACTCCAAGCTCGTCGTTAACCGCGATGCGCAGTGCTTGGAATGTCTTCGTCGCCGGGTTGAGGCGGCCGTGGCGGTAGCGCCCGGGGACCGCGTCGCGGATGATTTCTACCAGCTCCATGGTTGACGCGATCGGGGCGATCTCGCGGCGCGCGACGATCGCTTTGGCAATAGGCCGCGCATAGCGCTCCTCGCCGTAGCCGAAGAAGACGTCCGCGAGCACCTTCTCTTCCCATGTATTGAGAATCTCCGCGGCGGTGAAGCCGCTCGCGGGCTTGGAACCGTAGCTCATGACGAGCGGCTCGTCATGCATGAAGGTAAATCCGCGCCCCGAGCTCATTTGTGTCATGTTCCAGCCCAAGTCGAAGAGGAATTTATTCGCCTGCACGATCTTCTGCTTCTTGAGGATTGCAGCGAGGTCGCCGAAGTTTCCTTCAACGATTTCTGCGCGCTTGTGGTACTGCGCCAGACGCTCGCGCGCGGCTTGCGCCGCCTCATGATCGGCATCGATGCCAAGTAAAGTTACCGGCGCTGCGCGCAATATCGCCTCCGCATGACCTCCAAGGCCAAGCGTGCAATCGACCACCATATCGAGACGCTTGAGATCGAGGAGCGCGATCGCCTCCTTCACCATGACGCTCTCGTGGCCCGTGCGCGCCGCCTTTCGAGATGACCCCTGCCCTAACTCCCGCTCGCGTAGAGAAGCGCCCTCCTCTCGACGGAGGCGATGCTCAACACGAACAGGAGTTAAAGAATGAGTTGTCATAGCTATGTCAAACGGCTTACAGTATGCCCACGTCGCCCAAGGTCTGCGCCATCGCCTCGGCGCTCCCCTCGATGCGCGCCTTATACTCGTTCCACTTCCCTTCGTCCCAGATCTCAATGCGCTCCGAGACGCCGGTCAGCACCACCCGCCCCTTAAGCCCCGCGAACTCCTTGAGGAAGTCGGGAATAAGGATGCGTCCCGCGCTGTCGACCTCACCCTCGACCGCGCCAGCCAAGAGGAAGCGGCTGATGCCGCGCGTATCGGCCTGGCCGAACGGGAGCGCCGCGAGCTTGGTCGCGATTTCCTTCCAGGCCTTTGCCGGGAAGAGGAACAAACATTGGTCGAGCCCGCGCGTGACGACAACGGTACGGCCGGCCTCTTTGCGGAACTTGGCGGGAAGCGAAACCCGTTTCTTATCGTCCAGAGTGTGCAGGTATTCGCCGATAAACATATCCTTTTCTGTCCCACTTTATCCCACTAGATCCCAGTATACAATCCGCCTCTTCCACCTCAAACCACTTATACACAATTCCACCCCAAATCAGTACTGGAGAACAGAAAATTGGCTATTTCTAGTGCTATTGACAAATATTTATTTTTGGTATATCATAATAAGCGGACAACAGGGATGGGGTCGATCCAGGAAAACCTAAGGAGAGACACCATGCAACAACCGATACTGGGAGTAAACAAGCTCCCGAACGGCACATTCCTAAAGGGTGCCGAAGAAGTAATCCATATCTGGAAGCGCCACGAGCTCGGCGAACCCGTAATCGAGGTGCTTCTGAAAGGATCGGCAACACCAGTCCTCTGGACGGATATCCTCCGCTTCAGAGGCCGCTAGGAGGCGCACGGATGCGTAAAAAGAGGAGCATGGCCCACAAGATCGCAACAGCGTTTGCGTGGAGCGCCAATATCGTCATGGCGGCAGCAGCGATTGGCTATTACCAGCTGCGGCCTGAACCAATGCCATCCTGGCCTATCCGAGACGAAATCGAGATGCACATCGCGATGGATGACACGCCGGTCGAGGCTAGCTCACAAACAGCTCTCGACCGAAAGATCGAGGACTTGCTGTTCGACCGGAAAGGCAGCCCCTTCCCGGTAAAACCGAGCAAGTAGGTCGTTGTGTTCAAAGGTGCGAAGAGGGCGACCCTTGTGGTCGCCCTTTTGCTTTTATGCTATTGCTTCGCGCAAGCGCTTGAGTACGAAATCTCTGGGGAGCGCGGCGAGAAACCATCCCGCCTTCGGTCCGTGGTCTTTATTGAGGAAGATATGATAGATGGCCTTGAATTCTTTGGATTCATGCAGTTTTTTATGGATGTCCTCTGCCCCGGCCGCGGGATTGGCTTCAAGAAATACGAGCAGGTCGCGGAGAGTCTGCCTTTGCACATCGCTAAGGGCAACAGTAGGCATCGCCTCTTGCAGCTTAAAGACATATTTCTCCGGCGCGTAGGCCTCAAGCCACTTTTTAGCATACATCGCACGTTCGTCGAGTTCTGCCTTGTCCGCATCAGGAAATTCTTTGTAGATATCCATATGCGGCATCTGCACTACGAAGGCAACCTGGGAGAAGCGCGGCAGCGACGCACCCTCGGGCAGCGCGTTCATATGGATCGCTTCGTACAAGCGCGCGTAATCGTCTGTTTTGTCGAGCGCATAGCCTGCAGACAACTTGTCGTACAAGTCGTAGAGCACCGGAATGGTGTCGCCCTCCGGATCGAAGTTGACCTGCTGGTTGATATCCTTGCCGAGCATCATGAGGCGGAAGATTTTTGTAGGCAAAAGGTCGGCGATCTCGCGGGAACTCGAGCCCCGGCCTTTGCTTGAGGACATCTTCTTGCCACCGACCAGGAAGAATTCATACGGAATATCAAACGGCGGCTCGTAGTTGAATATTTCTTTAGAGATATGGTTGGCAACATCGCGCGCGCCGCCCTTGGTCGAGTGGTCTTTGCCAGCGCCCTCGACCATCACGCCCTGCACCTTCCACTTCGCGGGCCATTCGACTTTCCAGGGGAGCTTGGCAGCGCCCCCGAAGGGCGAGACCCGGCCCTCGAAGCCGCAGCCCTCGGTATAGTCGACGGCGGTCTTGTAGCAATTGACCATCACGGTCTCGCCGTCGAAGTCGTTCGCTACGGTCGTGGCGATCTTTCTGCATTGCGGACATACGACCGCGATAGGCAGCCAGCCTTCTTTCTTCGTCGAGCCGGATACCTCTTTATAGATTGCGCGGATGCGGTCGGCCCGCTCGAGCGCGTCGCGGATCACCCCGTCCATGGCGCCCGATAGATAGGCTTCGCTTCCCCAGTAGAATTCGGGCATGAAGCCGGCGTGCGCTATGGCGGATTTGAAGTCATTCGCAAAGTATTCGGCGAAGTTGGCCGCCGAAGAGTCGGGCGAGGGCACGTCGCGCAGGAGCATGCCGAGGTAAGGCGAGAACGTTTCCTCGCAGAGCATGGGAGGTACGCTGTCCATCACGTCGAAGTCGTTGAGCTCGTAGCGCCAAGTGACAGGGGCGCCTTGCCGCTCAAGCGCATGAGCGACCGTATCGTGTATGGCGACACCGCGCATAGAGCCGATATGCACGCGGCCCGAGAGCGTCTTCTCATCGCGTATGGCAATAGGACGGCTTTTTCCGAAGCGCTCCAGTATCTCTCCCGCTATCCTGTCTGCCCAAAACATATCGGGAGTATAGCAGAAAAACGCCCCGATCTCTCGGGGCGTTCTTTACTCAACCTTGAGGATTTTAAACTTCTGCGTGCCTTTGGGGGTATGGAAGGAGAACTCGTCGCCCTTTTTCTTGCCCATGAGCGCGGCACCGAGCGGCGAGTGATAGGAAATCTTGCCCTCGAACATATTGGTCTCCTCGGCACCGACGATAATATAGGTGCGCTTCTCGCCGGCATCCTTGCCGGTCGGCTGCACGACGACGGTCGAACCCATGCCCACCGTGTCGGACTTCCCGCCCTCGACGATCTTGGCGTTCTTGAGCATGGCTTCAAGCTTGCCGATGCGCTCCTCTACCGCAGCCTGCATTTCGCGCGCCTCCTGGTACTCGGCATTTTCCGAGAGGTCGCCGAGGCTGCGCGCGTATTCGAGCTGCTCCGCGATCTCCTTGCGGCGCGTGGTGCGAAGCTGTTCAAGCTCGCGAGTGAGCTCTTCGAATTTTTCCTGCGAAAGAAGTTCTGCTGGCATGGTTACATGAGGAATTAATGCATCAAAGAAGGGTGTTGCAATTGTATAGGAACTGGCTGCCAAGTCAATCAGAGCGTATGCGCCCCTCAATTAAGGTAATTCGAGGCGTGCGCGTGCATCCAATCGAGAAAATTGCGCACCGCGGCGGATGCGCCGATAAGCGTGCCGGCTGGGCCCTTCTCGAGCACGACGGCATACGCATAGCGCGGATTGTCATACGGAAAGAAGCCAACCATCCAGGAATTGAGATACTGATTCTGCGTGCCGACCTGCGCCGTGCCGGTCTTCGCGGCGACGGCGACATACGGCACGTTGACCGCAGTCGCGATGCCTTCCGTTACCCCCATACGCATGCCTTCGGTAACGACCTCAATCGGATGCGCGGGAAGCGGGAGCTTGACGCCTGCCGGCGTGGAGCTTGCAATCAGGGTCGGGGTCACGAGCATGCCGCCGTTTGCCAATGAGGCGACCGCGCGCACGGCCTGAAGTGGTGTCACTTGCGTGCCGTATTGGCCGATCGCCGTATGATACGTGTCGCCGATGCGCCACGTGGGGTCGGCGGGGAAATTGACCACCTTCCACGCCGGCGTCGGGATATTCCCCGCCGCCTCGTTGAATCCTAGAAGGCCGGTGGTCGAGCCGAAGCCGAACATATGCAGATACCGGTCAATACGGTCAATGCCGAGGCCCGGCTGGTCCTCAAATCCGCCGCCAACCTCGTAGAAATACACGTCGGATGATACGGCGATCGCCTGCTCAACATCGACCCACCCGTTGGGCCGCCAGTCTTTAAATATACTCGGATGCGCGGGATCGTACGGGTTGGGGAGGCTGATCGAGCCGGTCGAAAGGATCTGCTTCGTCTCATCGATCACGCCCTCATTGAGCGCGGCAACGCCCATGAAGGGCTTCACGATGGAGCCGGGCGCATAGAGGCCGCTGGTCGCGCGGTTAAGGAAGGGCTGGTGCGGGTCGGTATTGAGCGCGGCAATGGCGGCCTGATCGCCGTCCGAGAGCGCCTGCGAGGAATACTCGGGGTAGCTCGTCATCGCCAGGAGCTCGCCCGTCTGTACGTCCATGATGACGCCCGCGCCGCCCTGGAAGTCGGATTGTTGCGCTACAGCAGCGATCGAGTCGTAGAGCGCCTGGTTCACATTGGCATCGATCGAAAGCGTGAGCTTCTCGCCCGACACGGGCGCCACTTTGACGCTCTGCGACACGACTGCGCCCTTGGCGTCCGTCTCGGTGAGCGTGGTGCCGTTCTCCCCGGAGAGCTGGTCGTTGTACGCCTTCTCGACGCCGTCGATGCCTTCGAACGAGGTGCGGAAGTAAAAGCCCGAGGAGTCCTTCGCCGGAGGCTTGATATAGCCCACGACATGCGATATCCCGCGGAATGTCGCATACACGCGGCTTGCGAAATCATCCGTAACCGACCCGCGCTCGTTGTACGCGAGCGGCGTCCCATTGCGGTCGGTGATGACGCCGCGGTCGGCGAAGAGCACGCGCTCGGAGAGCTGGTTCTCTGCGGCCTGTTTGGCATACGCAGTGCCTTGTATGAACTGGAGATCCCATGCGCGGCCGGCATACAGCACCATCAGAACGGCGAGAATAGCCGCGGCGAGCATGAGCGATTGGCGCCCGATGGGCTGCTCGATGCGGCCCTCGAGCTGGTCGGAATCGAACTCGGGGATATTGGAGGAATCGATGAAGATTTCGTCAGGCGCTATCTCGACTGAGCGCTTTCTCCTCCTCCATCGATAGCCCGGCATGAGGGCTAGTGTAGCATATTCAGATGTGGTCGCTCGATGAAGCGTCCATGAAATACCGCTTCCCCACTTCACGCACGACGATGCTTGCAAGCGCAACGATCGTAAATGGGAACACGAGGATATGAAGCGTGCCGATCGGCGCCCCGTAGGCCAGGTCGAGCAGGAGTCCGAGCGTGATCGCCCACAGCGGATACCCCAAGAGCGCCATGACGGCGATGCCCAGCACGGTCAGCGGCCAGAACGGGATAAGGAACCCGGCGGCTGCGATAAGAAACGCGATCGCGATAATGGCGTAGGAGTTCTTTCTCATTCTCGATTAGTGCGCAGGATGCTCGAGCTCGACGTACTGCAGGGTAAACGGGTTGACCGGCAACTGGAGATAAACCGTGGTGAAAGATTGTGCGGCGTTGTTCTCGGTCGCGGTGACCCTCGCCACTAATTCTACCCCGAGGCCCGGGAGGGTGACGCTGTCGCCGATCGAGACCGGCGTGCTGGCGGGCACCTCGCCCGAGAGGCTTCCCGCGCCCTGCCCGGCGACCGAGACCGGCGTCGCGGCATTGCCCGGCGTATGCGTAAGGACGGCCTCGAAGGTTTCTCCGGGAGCCGAATAGAGCGTGGCGCGCGACGTCGTGGGATAGACTTCGGTGACGCGGCCGATGTATACCGAGCCGCCCGCCGCGACCAGGTCGCCCTGCATGACGCCCTGCTCGCTGCCCGCATCGAGCAGGAGCGTATCGTAGGCGCTCACGGGCGGGCTCATAAGCACCGCCGCAAGCGTGCGGGGCCGCGACTCGTCGCGGCCGAGGCGCGCCTGCAAGTCCTCTACTTGGGCATAGAGCAGATCGCGGTCCTGAAGCGCTATCGTGGTCGAAGCGAGCTCGGCGCGCAGCGCCGAATTTTCGGCCGCAAGGGATTGGTTGGACAAAAAGTTTGAGAACAGGATCCCGCTTGAGGCTGCAAAGGCGTTGCGCGCAGTCATAAGCGGCGCGCCCGCGCGCCATACCGTTCCGGCAAGCGGTCCGCGCAGGATAAAAGCAAGCATGAGAACAAGGCCGACGCCGGCAGCCCACGATATGGCGCGCAGGCGGGCGCTTTGGGAGCGGTACCGGCGGTTAGGCGAGATCGTCGTCATGCTCGAGGAAGATGTCCTGATACTTGTCCATGTGTTCAAGGATGACGCCGGTACCGCGCGCCACCGCCGTAAGCGGGTCGTCGGCGACAAGGATAGGGACCTTGAGCCACTCGGAAAGCAGCATATCGAGACCCTTAATGAGCGCGCCCCCGCCCACGAGCACGATGCCCGAGCGCATCACGTCGGAAAGTATCTCGGGCGGCGTGGTCTCGAGCACTTCGCGGATCGACTCAATGAGCGTATCGACGGATTGCGAGACCGCCTCCCGCACATCAGAGTCAGTAATGACGATTTCTCGCGGCAGGCCCGTGATGAGGTCGCGGCCGCGCACGGCAGCCTCGAGATGTCCGCCGCCCTGGCCCGGCAAGCCCTCCACGACGGAGCCGATCGCCATCTTCACCTGCTCCGCGGACTTCTCGCCGATCAGTATCTTAAATTCGCTGCGCACGTGCGCGATGATGTCCTGGTCGAGCTTGTCGCCGGCGATGCGTAGATTCTTGGCGCGCACGAGGCCGCCAAGGCTGAGGACGGCGATATCCGCGGTGCCGCCGCCGATGTCGACAAGCATCGAGCCCATCGCGTCCTCGATCGGCAGCCGGATCCCGAGCGCCGCGGCCATCGGCTCCTCAACGATATGCACCTCGCGGGCGCCCGCGTTGTGCGCCGCGTCCTTGACCGCGCGGATCTCCACGTTGGTGATGCCGGACGGCACGCCGATCACGACGCGCGGCCCGAGCAGTTTTTTGGAATACGTTTGCGCGCGGGAAATAAGATACGCGAGCATCTCCTCGGTCGCCTCGAAGTCCGACACCACGCCGCCCACGAGCGGCTTCACCGCAATAAGATGCCCCGGCGTGCGGCCGAGCATCGCCTTGGCCGCAGCGCCGACCGCGACCACCTGGCCGGTCTTCTGATTGACCGCCACCACCGACGGCTCGTTGACGACGATCCCCTTGCCGCGCAGGTACACGAGCGTATTGGCGGTACCAAGATCGATACCGATATCGTTGGAGAGATAGGAATTGACGCGTTCGCGGAGTTTTTTAAACATGATTAAGCGATTCTCGAAGTTCAGCCGTGGTCAGATGGTCAGTTGTTCCGCTCGCACGATCAACACATTCAAACTTTCCCGCTTCAAGTGCCTTTGCCGACACTACCACGCGCGTGGGGATGCCAATGAGGTCAGAGTCGGCGAATTTCTCTCCCGCGCGCAAGTCGCGGTCGTCCCAGAGCACTTCAATGCCCGCTTTCGTGAGCTCATCGTACATACTTTGAGCTGTGCGCTTCACGTCCTCGTTGTCGTTCGCAAGATCTACCAGATGCACCTGGAACGGCGCCACCTCTTTGGGCCATACGATACCCTTCTCGTCAGCAAACTTCTCGACCAGTATGCCCATGAGGCGCGAGGGGCCGATACCGTAGCAGCCCATGTATACGAGCTGCTGCACGCCTGCCTCATCTATGTAGGTATAGTTGAAGGCCTTGCTGAACTTGGTATTGAGCGGGAAAATGTTGCCGACTTCGCAGGCCTTCACCTGCTCGAGCTTGTCGAAATCGACACCAAGCTTCTTCGCATTTTCTTCCGTCACGACCTCCTTGTTGTACGCGATATTGTTCGCGCGGTCGAGATAAATCATGTCTTCCCCGCTTTCGACGAGCGTCTGGAACTCGTGGCTGAAACCGGTCGTGAAGTCACCGCCCGAAGCGAGCGTGATGAATGTGTCCGCGCCGATCCCCAGCGCGTCGAAGACCGCCTTATAGCTCATCTTCGCCTTCTCGTAGTAGTCGAGGAGATCCTTCTCATCGCGATGAAAGCTGTAGAGGTCCTTCATGCGGAACTCGCGCCCGCGCAGGAGCCCCGACTTGGCACGCGCCTCGTTGCGGAACTTGGTTTGGATCTGATAGTACGCCGCCGGCAAGTCTTTGTATGACGGCAGATTTTCTTGCGCGATCGGCGTCACGATTTCTTCGTGCGTCGGGTTGAGCACGTACGACGCGTCATTCTTGGCGAGCGAGAGCTCGTTGGCGCCAACCGTGCGCATGAGCGAGTCGACCTTATCGAGGCGGCCGGCCTGCTTCCATACTTCTTGCGACGCGAGCGAGGACATGAGGATCTCGCGGCCGATTTTGTCCATCTCTTTGCGAATGATTGCCTCGATCTTGCCGAGCGTGCGCAGGCCCAGCGGTAGGTAGGAGTAGACGCCGGCCATCTCCTTGTGGATGTAGCCCGCGCGGATGAGGAGCTGCGCGTTCTTCGCGACCTCGTCTTTGGGCGCCTCGCGGCGCGTCTTCGTAAAGAGTTGAGATTGCCTCATATGCCCGCCATTGTACGGCGAAATACCGCCGGAGGCAAAAGGCCGTTACCGCATAAGCCCAAAACAACCTAGCCTATGAGCCGCAGCACGTCGTGGTAGGAGACGACGAGCATGAGGATGATGAGGGCGGCCATGCCGCCTATGGTGATGATATTGGTGATGCGCGGGTTGATGGTGCGTCGGATAATTCCTTCGATAAGGATAATGAAGAGACGGCCGCCGTCGAGGCCCGGTATCGGGAGCAGGTTGATGATCGCGAGGTTGATCGAAATGAGCGCCGTAAGCACGACGACGTCCGAGAAGCCCTGGCTCACCGCCTGCGAGCCGATCGAGGCGATACCGATCGGCCCCGCTACGCTTCCAAAGTCGGCAGCGCCGCGGATGATCTGCCAAAAGAAGGTCCCGAGGCCCTCTGCGGTCGAGACCGTCATGCCGTAGGTAAGTATCGCGCCTTGCGCGAGCGCGAGCGGTGGCGAGAGCTTGAGCACGCCGACATCGTCGAGCTCGACGCCGATCGCCATCTTGCCCTCGACCAATCCTGAAACTGGCTTCGCCAGGAATGTTTTCTCTTCCCCATCGCGCAAAATCGTAAGGATTACGCTCTGCGAGCCGTGGTCGGCGATGAAATTGCGCACAACTTGCGCCTGCATGTTGGTGTTGAGCGTGCGGACATCAAGCGATGCATCGGATGTCTGCGCCTTTTCAATGACATCCTGCGGCGCAAGGCCGGCGGATTGCGCCGGAGAATTGGGCAGCACGGCGGTTACCATCACCTGGCTATTGGTCACGGTGCCGAAGCCTTCATGGTCGACGCTGGTCGGCAGCCCCGCCATGTAGCCCACCGAGAGCGCCAACCACGCGAAGAGTATATTCATGCAGATGCCCGCGACAATCACGGCCGCTTGGATCCAGCGCGATTTGCTTGCGAAGCTGCGCGGGTTGCCTTTCCCTTCTGCGGCATCCTCGCCGAAGATCTTCACGAACCCGCCGAAAAAGAGCAGATTTATAGAGTAAACCGTCTCGCCTTTCCTTATATATAAGAGGCGCGGCGGGAAGCCGATGCCGAACTCTTCGACCTTGATACCGAAGAATTTGGCGACCGAGAAGTGCCCCAACTCATGCACCAAGATGAGTGCGGCGAGTATGAGAATAAAAATAACAAGCGACATGGGCTAGCCGGCGATCTCCTTCTCCTTGCGCTCTAGCGCCTCATCGAACTTCTTATTGGCGGCATCGACGCGCTTCTGCATGTCGTCCTTGGCGCGGAATTTGTCGTCCTCCGCCATCTTCTTGTCCTTCTCCTGCTTTTGGATATCGTTCCAGACGTCATCACGCAGCTTGCGCAGGCTTGTGCGGCCTTCTTCGACCTTTTCCTTCGCAAGCTTTACCAATTGCACCCGGCGTTCGCTCGTAAGCTCGGGGAACGAGACCCGTACGCCGCGCTCGTCCATGCCGACCGAGAGGCCAAGGTTGGCGACAGTGATCGCCTTCTCGATCTCCTTCGCCTGGCTCATATCCCAGGGAGTAATGCGCAGCGTGCGCGCGTCCTCGACCGAAATATTGGCGACCTGGCTCACCCCCATGCGCGTGCCGTAACTCTCGACTGTTATGCCGTCGAGTATGGCCGGCGCTGCGCGGCCCGTACGCACGCCCGCAAGTTCTTTACTCACACGGTCCTGAAGCTCGGTAATCTTTTTCTCGAAAGGTTTGAAGTCGTATGCCATAGCCCTCTTACTATATCAAACCCGGAACTTTTTTGCCGCGGGCGGATAGATCTTCACGAGCGGGTCCTTGGAGAGGTCGTAGGGCCGCGCGGGTGCGAGGTACCGGCCATAGTGAATGACGCGATGCGTAAATAAGCGCCACTCACTTGCCGGAACGATAGCCATGAGGTCGCGCTCGATGTGTACGGCGTCGCGATAGTCCGACAGGTCGAAGCGCGCGACGAAGCGTATGACATGCGTGTCGACCGTGATACCAGGGGTAATCCCATAGATATCGGCAAGGACCACGTTGGCGGTCTTGCGGCCGACGCCCGGGATCGATGTCATCTCCTCCATCGTTTTTGGCAGTTTGCCGCCGAACTCTTTCTTCACGAACTTCGCCGCGGCAACGATATTGCGCGCTTTGTTGTGGTAGTAGGTTACCGAACTGATATCTTTCTCGAATTTGCGCGGATCGGCCTTGGCGTAATCATCGATAGTTTTGTATTTCTTGAAGAGTTCTTTCGTAACAATGTTTACCCGCTTGTCGGTGCACTGCGCCGAAAGCTGCACCGCCACCATGAACTGCCATGGCGTCTTGTAGACGAGCTCGGTGCCGACACTAGGGAAAAGCTTCGTAAGAGCCCTATCAAGCTTAAGGAATCGTTTTCTGCGCTCGTCCAATTTTGCGGGGGTCATGGCAGCGTCGGTAGCGAGAGGGCTAGGTGTTCGAGGAGCATCTTCATCGCGGGCGCGCGGTCATTGGTATAACTTCTGACTTTCACGATGTCCTCGAGGCCTTCTCTGATCTTTGCATCCCCTTTTGATGTTATCAGCGCCGCGTGCAGCTTGACTTCAAGGCCGTTTAAAAATTCCCGTACGCGTTCTTTGACACCTTCATCATCTTTAAGAAGCTTGGTGATCTCGTCCGTGCGAGCTTTTTGAGATCCGGAAAGGAAATGCTGAGCAAAATGGTCTGGTTGAGCCGACCCAGACGGCGACCCGAGGACCTTTTGTGAGGCATTTCCTTTCCGGATCTCCGGATACGGCAAAAATCTTGAGCGCAATGTGGCGATAACGACTCCCGGAGGAGTGAGCAGCACGAACATCGTGCCCGCCCGCGGCTCTTCAAAAAGCTTCAGTAACGCTTGCTGTGCCTCGGTAGTCATTGACGAAACGCCGATAATAAAGAGCCGGCGCCCCGAGAGGCCGCTAAGCTGAGCGGACACAGCAAGATCCCGCGCCTCCTCGATGCCGAACTTCTCAATTTCAACCAGCTCGACATCCGGGTCGGCAGGGTCGGCAAAAGAGAACCGCGCCCGCGCATCATCGGCAAGCGCGCCAAACCCCGAGAGTGCCCCCTCATATATATATGCGTGGTGCATGATTATGTTCTGTGCGAACCTCTCTGGCCTCACCGCTTTGCGATGATAGCCTTCTTGTAGGTCTCGAGGTGGCCGAGCGCGACACCCGTCCCTTCCGCGACGCAGAAGAGCGCGTTGTCGGCAACCTGCGCCTTGACCCCCGTGCGGCGCAAAATAAGCTCCGGGAAATTTCGCAATTGGGAAGTCCCGCCGGTGAGCGTAATGCCGCGGTCAATGATATCGGATGCCAGCTCTGGCGGCGTATCCTGGAGCACGTCGCGGATTGCTTTGATGATCTCGCGCAGCTCTTTGCCGATCGCCTTCACGACATCGTTGGTCTTGAGGTCGGTCGATCTTGGCAGGCCGGTAATAAAGTCGCGGCCGCGTACGCTCATGACGAGCTCATCCTCCACAGGAACGGCCGAGCCAATGCCGATCTTGATCGCCTCGGCAGTCTTCTCGCCGATGCCGAGGTTGTAGGCCTTCTTCATATAATCAACGATCGCGTGGTCGAGCCGGTCGCCCGCGCACTTGACCGAAGTCGAGGCGACAATGCCGCCGAGGCTTATGACCGCCACGTCGGTGGTGCCCCCGCCCATGTCGACTACCATATTGCCGCGCGATTCTTGGATCGGGATCCCTGCGCCTATGGCTGCAAGCACCGACTCTTTAACGACATACGCGCTGCGCGCGCCGGCGCGAATTGCCGCCTCGACGACGGCGCGGCGCTCGGTCGAGGTGACGCCGGTCGGGACTGACACCATTACCTCGGGCTTGAGCAACTTAAATTTCCCCATCGCCTTGCGGATAAAGTAGCGCAGCATCGCTTGCGTCACGCGGTAATCGGCGATGACGCCGTCCTTGAGCGGCCGGTACGCAATAATTTCCTCCGGCGTGCGGCCGATCATTTCCTTCGCCTCGGCGCCGACGGCGAGGATCCGCTTGTCTTCAGTAATAGCTACCACCGACGGCTCATTGAGCACGACGCCCTTCCCCGGCACGAACACAAGCGTGTTTGCTGTGCCTAAATCAATCCCGAGTTTTGGAGAGAAAAATGCCATCGCATAGGCATTTTATACTTGTTCCCGCCGTATTGAAAGCCCAAGCCTCGCGAGGCGCTCCTCGATCTTTTCGTAGCCTCTATCTATATGGTATACGCGGTCGATGGTCGACGTGCCGTGGGCAACTGCTGCGGCAAGGAGGAAGGCAAGGCCAGCACGGATATCGGGGCTCTCAAGCTCGCGGCCATGGAGGACGCTCGGGCCTTTGACGGTAATTTGTTGCGGGTTCCAGAGCGTAATATCGGCACCCATGCGCACAAGGTCGTGGATGTAATTAAGCCGCCCGCCGTAAATCGTCTCGAATAACGTGCTCTCGCCCGCGCACTGCGTGAGGTAAACCACCATCGGCGGCTGCAGGTCGGTCGCGAAGCCCGGATATTCGTGCGTGCGTACCGAGAGAGGCTGAAGTACTTTTGCGGAATCTCCGCCGCGCACCGTTACCGAATCTTTACCGACTGTTATATCGACGCCCGACTCGCGCAAGAGTTCGACCAGCATCTCGATATGGAGCGGCTCGCATTTTTCTATCGTTACTTCCTCGCCTGCGATGGCACCTAATATGACGAAGCTCCCCGCCTCGATGCGGTCAGGCACGGTCGCGAAGAACTTCCCTCCTGCATGAAGCATGCTGCCGCCTTGGATGGTAATCGTCGGCGTGCCGACGCCGCGGATGTTTGCGCCGCACGAGTTAAGGAATTCCGCGAGCGCGACGATCTCGGGCTCCATTGCCGCATTACGCAGCACGGTAGTTCCCTCGGCCAGCACGGCCGCCATCATGAGGGTCTCGGTGCCGGTGACCGACACGAAGCGGAAGAAAATCTCGGCGCCACGCAGCCGGCCGCCGCGCGCAGCGATCGTGTAACGCTCGCCATCGAGGGAAACCTCGCATCCCATCGCGCGAAACCCCTGGAGAAACAGGTCGATTGGCCGCGGGCCGATCACGTCGCCGCCCGGGTGCGGGAAGGAAACCTTGCCAAACCGGGCGAGCACTGGGCCCGCAAAGACGATCGAGGCGCGAAGCCGCCGCGCGATCGCGTCGTCGAGCTCATGCGTGTTCGCCGCACTGGTAGCGATCGTGAGCGCGTGGTCGGTACGCTCGACGGTCGCTCCCATCGCCTCGAGCAGCTCTTTGACGCGCTCAACGTCCTCAATATCCGGCACATTGGTAAGATGCACCGCATCATCAAAAAGAAGCGCCGCCGGCATCGATTTGAGGATCGCATTCTTGGCACCTCCGACGGCTATAGCGCCGCGCAATTTCCTTTGTCCCGCCAGCCCTTCGATCAGAAATTTTTCAGGCTTCATCTTTTGTATGTTTCCTTGCCACGCGGCGTTTCGCTGGCTGCGGCTTCTTTTTTGTTTGTTCTTCCTTCTTCTCAAGTTCGGTATGCTTCTTGGGATTTACCTCCCACCAGAATTTTTTGGAGAAGTCTTTGGCGTTATCGCAGACACTCTTTAAGTAATAGAGATCTTTGGTCGGGATCGCCTGGAGGATCCGCCCCATGCGCGGGAGTGTCAGGGGCGGCCAACCGTCGCGCACGCGCGCCGCGTTGAGCTTCAGCATGAAATAGCGCAGCATCTCGCCGCGCTCGGTGGCGCGGTCGCGGCCTCGCTTCTCGACCAGATGCAGCTTGATATGATCCACGGCCCCATTGTAGCGCGTTGCGCGCGAGGCAAAAAATTGGCAGAGTTGAGGTATGTCTAAGGACCCCATCGTCCAGATCGGCGACCCGGTCTTGCGGGCGGTCGCAAAACCCTTGAAGCTCAAGGATATTTCCGCGCGCCCGACCAAGTCCCTGATCGCAAAGATGAAAAGAGCGCTTGCGAGCGAGGAGTACGGGGTAGCAATCGCCGCGCCGCAGGTGGGCGCCTCGCTGCGGCTTTTCGTCGTAGCCGGGAAAGTATTCAAAGAGGATGAAGACGCCAAAGACGAGCCGACGCCGTCCGACCGCGTCTATATCAACCCCGAGATCACCCGCCGCTCCAAGAAGCAGGGCGAGATGGCTGAGGGCTGCCTTTCGGTGCGCGGGCAATACGGCACCGTCATGCGCCACGAGAAGGTGACGCTTAAAGCGCTCGACGAAGGCGGCAAACCGATCCTCCAGCACGCCTCGGGCCTGCTCGCGCATATCTTCCAGCATGAGACCGACCATCTCGACGGCATACTGTATATAGACAAGGCTGCGCGGCTGACCGACGACAGCGAGCGAGCGCCGCTCAGGGAAGAGTCTCCCGCATAATCTCTATATGAGTAGCAAACCGCTCTTCGCATTCTTCGGGACGCCGCGCTTCGCGGTTGTGGTACTCGACGCGCTCGAGGCGCACGGCCTCGTGCCGGCGCTTATCATTACAGCGCCGGACAAAGCGCGCGGGCGCGGCCAGCAGGTGTCGCCTTCGCCCGTCAAAGCATGGGCGCTTGAGCGCGGCATCGACACCATAACGCCCGCGACGCTCAAGGACGGCGCCCTTGCCGCCGAGCTCGGCAATACGCAATGGGAGGTTTTCGTCGTGGCGGCATATAACAAATTGATCCCCAAAACTATTCTCGATATCCCGCGCAAGGGTTCGCTCAATATCCATCCTTCCCTTCTGCCAAAGTTCCGCGGGCCGTCGCCGGCGCTCTCGGCCATACTTGCGGACGAGCGCGCGACCGGAGTGAGCGTCATGCAGATGAATGAAGAGATGGACGCGGGGCCGGTTGTCGCGCAAGCGAGGGTAGAGCTTGAAGAAGACGCCTGGCCGCCCAAAGGGCAGATGTTCGAGGACCTGCTCGCAACTGAGGGCGGCAACCTCTTGGCCGAAATATTGCCCGACTGGCTCGCGAGCGAGATCGTGCCGGAAATACAAGATGCAAGCAAAGCGACTTTTACGCGCAAATTCACCGACGAAGACGCGAAAATCGATTTGCAGGCTGACGCGCGGCAAAACTTGCTCAAGATCAGGGCATTCGATCACGGCCCGCGCGCCTACTTCCTCGACGAGTCAGGCAAGCGCGTCATCATCACCGATGCCGAGGTACGAGATAACAAGCTAGAAATCTTAAAAGTCATCCCCGAGGGCAAAAAAGAGATACCATATAAGGATTTCCCAGGCCGTTGACTTTATATAAAAGAGGAGTATAATTGCAAGTAGATACAGAGCTTCGCGCGACGGCAAGTGCGGCCTTGGCCCCACTCCCCGGCGCGAAGGAGGTGCGAGCAGACTATCGCGTCGCATCTTGGACGGTCCAGCCTCGAAAGAGGAATCTCCAAGGAGTAAATGGATCTTCCGAATGGCGCTCCTACCAAAGCGCCGACAAAGCCGGTTTCCGCAGCGCATCCTCCCAGGGATTGCAGCAGCGGAAACCGGCTTTTATTTTTATAGTCAGCCGCGGAAGCCGCGCAGGATATCTTTTATCTTCCCCGCACCGCGACGGATGAGGTGCATGCGCTTTTTCTTTTGCCGAGCGAGCTCGTGAAATAATTCACCTTCGACGAGGTCGATTGCCTCGTGGAGCGCATCGCCGCGCGCCTCCGCGCGCAATGGTTGCGCCAGCTTCGGCGAATGGAGCATTACTTCCGCGCGGTATTTCTTCTCTTGGCCGACCGAATACTCCACCTCGACGTCTGCGCGCGCCGAGTCCGCATCCCTCACGAGCTTATCGAGTCCGCTGAGCTTTCTTTCAACATACAAGCGGATCTCGTCTGAGACTTCCAAGCCCGTGCCCTTGATGTTGTAGTTCATTGAAGATATCTACCGGTTAATGCCTGTAGTATACCGAATAACTATAGAGGATAGGAATCTAGGGACTCGTCGTCCAGTCGCGCACTATGCTTGCGTCAAGAAGATTGGGCGCGGCCTGATCGACATAGCCCTCGGCGCCGATGAAATCGCCGACGCGCAAGCCCTCAAGCGTGCCGCTTGTCGCGTACGGAGGTATCACGGTCGACGCGCCGGATATCTGGACAATCCACACGCCGCCCCAGGTATTGATCGTTACCGACGTCGGTCCGACGGTCGCGACGGTACCACGGATAAGCGCGCTACCGTCGGCCGCGATCTCGACGACCCTCGGCGCGGGCGTGGTACCCGCGGCCGGATAGAGCGCCGGCGCAATCATAGTGCTCGACGCAGCGGTGGAAGCATCAGAGGTTGCAGATGGATTAGAATTCGGAGAAGTAGAAGCGGAGAATACGGCGGCTCCCGGCGCCGAAAGGGTGATGTAGGTCGGCGGGAAGAACGGGTTTGGCACGCCGGTACTGGTTGCCGTAAGGGTATACGTGCCGTCCGAGTTCTGTACCGAAGAGCTTGCCGACACCCAGACCGGTGCACTCGATAACGCGGAAGAGCTCGCAGCCGTAGTCGCGCCGTCCGCCAGCGCGACGCCGCCGATTGCCAGGATGCCGCCGAGCGCCAAGAATGCGAAAGTAGTGAATATTAATCGCGTGTACTTGCCGACTTTCATCATAATAAAGACCTTACGCCGCAAGCGATGAACGCAGGGTGAATGAACCGTTGCATGCATGCTACGATTTATCCATGCTGCGCCCTGCTTCCTTTACTTTTGGCACCTATACTATTGACCCGGCTCGCTCGGCTATCAGCTTCACCTACCGCGTCGGGTTCGAGAGCGGCAGAGTGCGCACATACACCGACCGCCTTATATTCCCTGACGTTACGCCGGGGTTATGGGAGAAAGTGCCCAAGGCCGTGCTTGAACCGACGCTCCAGGCGCTGCTCCTCATGCTCGGCATCAACTATTGGTGCGTCTTTCGTACGAGCAACATATATATTGAAAGGTTTGCGCTTACGCGCGAGCAAGCGGAATTTTGGAACACGCTGTATCTCAATGGATTAGGAGAATTCTTCTTCGATATGAAGATCGATTTCGATAACCTGATCGTATTTCCTTACGACGCATCTCTCAGCGCGCCCGAGCCGCGCGGGCTCGGGCGCGCTGCCGGGCAGCTAGGGCGCGCGCTCCTACTCAATGGCGCAGGCAAAGATTCAATCCTCTCCGCCGAGATACTCAAGGCGGCATCTATTCCGTTCGATTTCTTTGTGTTCGCTCCAACTCCCGCACACAATCGCATTGCTTCGCTCGTGGGCGCCAAGACGATAAGCGTTAACCGCCGTCGCGACCCGCGCCTCAATCTGATCGGCGCGCTCTGCAGGACGTCGAGCGCCTATCCATCCGTATCGACATTTACGTTTGTTGCCACATTACTTGCGGAATTACTCGGCTACGACTCGATCATCTTCTCCAACGAGCGCAGCGCCGACTTCGGCAACCTTACTTATCTCGGCCTCTCGGTAAATCATCAGTGGTGCAAGTCGTCAGAGGCCGAGAAGCTTATCAACGACTACATTCGGCGATTCATAACTCCCGATATCTCGACCCGCTCGCTCTTGCGAAGCTACAGCGAGCTCGAAATCGTGCGGCGATTCGCGCACTACCCTCAGTACCTCAAGCAGGTCACCAGTTGCAACGCGTATTTCTGGCTCTCGCGCCCCGAGCAGCTCTTCCTGTCGCGCAAGAGAGCCTATTGGTGCAAGACATGCCCCAAATGCGTATTCCTCTTCGCCTGCTTCGCGGCATACCTCCCGAAAAAAGAAGTGGTCGAGATGTTTGGCGCCGATCTCTACCAGCGCAAACGCCTCTTGCCGCTCACGCGGCGCATCCTCGGGTTAGAAGGCTTCAAACCGCTTGATTGCGTCGGCGAACCCGAAGAAATGATCCTTGCCATGCACTATGCGGTGCGCGGCAAAGAGTATGCCGGCGAGCCGGCGATGAACATGTTCGAACAGAGCTTCCCCGTAGACTACAATTTCAAAGAAATCGAGCGAAAAGTACTTTCAAATATATAAAACAGGAGACGCTTTCTGTTACTTATTTTGGATGTTGTTCGTAGAGCGATTTTTATAGCTGTAGTACGCCTCAAAAGCCGCAAAGAGAACTGCCCATACGAAGAATAAGTAGATCCACGCGTCCCGATAGTCCGTGTCTCTGGTCCACCAGGCTGTAGCAATTACTACAAGTCCCCAAACAAGAGACATAACAATCGTCCCTCCGTGTATTTTAGTAAACAGTGAGGTCATATTCTTATTTTAGCACAATCGACTTTTGCTCCGCGGGTAGGACTCGAACCTACAACCAACTCCTTACACATATCCTCTTATTACTAAAAGGTGTGGACTATATCATCTTCCCAAAGGAAGTTTCGGTATCTAGTCTCTACGGCGCCCTCGCACCATGCGAGGTTCCCACGGTGTTGCCCTCTTTAAAAGTAGGGGTTCACCGTTATCCCGAAATTATTCAATCCGCCTTGCGGCGAAAGGCTGCCTGTCGACAGGGAGCTGCTCTACCATTGAGCTACCGCGGAATGTGACGAACGTAAAAATCATACACATTTTTTGCTTATTTATCAAACTTAACACTTAGTGTTATATTCCCTCTATGGAAAAGAAGTGCAAGATCCATGGCGTCACCAAGCACTTCCCTCGCCAGGATGGATCTTGGCGTTGCGGCAAATGCGCCTCGGCTTGGGTTATAAAAAACCGCCAAAATAAGAAAGCCCGGCTTGTAGCATTGTTTGGCGGCAGATGCATAGCCTGCGGATATAAAAAATACGCTGGCGCTCTAGACTTTCATCATATTGATCCAAATAAGAAATCTTTTGCATTGAGCGTAAAGGGTCTTTCGTACTCGTGGGAGAGTTTGGTAGCAGAGGCAAAGAAATGCGTTTTGGTTTGCAAGAATTGTCATACCGAAATTGAGGCAGGAATAATTAAGATATAGCCTTTCTAGCGTTTGAGGCCTTGGAAGTTTCTCGACACTGACTGCAGGATTTGCTATATCACATCGGGGGCCGAAAAAATCCGGATCCACGTGCGCGACGAGCGCTTGAGGAAAGCCCGGATCGTCGGGCAGATACGCTCGGGATGTTTCAGATATTTGACCCGGGCAGGATAAAAGGAGGCATGGTTATACCCGATCCGGAATACCCAGCCTCCTCCCCTCCGCTGAGCCGCCTCCCTGAGGCGGCTTTTCTTTTTTGTAAAAGTGTGGTATTACTTACCAGGCTGTTTTAGGGAGATGATCCATGCCCGTACAGAAAATCCCGCTTGATACGTTCCTCTCCGATGTTCGCCTGCGGCTGCCGGAACGCTGGGTTGACGCATTCCGCGGCCAAAAGATCATCATCTTGGAAGACCTCCTCAAAATCCCCGAGGCCGAAATCTTGCGGATCCCCCGCATCCGGCGGACGGATGTGGACTCTCTTCGGGAGATACTCGAGGAAGCCGGCTACAAAATCGGCGAGCTTGCGCCTAGGCGCTCCAAGAAGAAGTAACTTCCTACAACCGATACAACAACCCCCGCGCGGCGCCTAGCGCCGCGCGGGGGTTCTCTTTTTACGCTTCCCTTTCGAGATCAATTACATTGCATCTTCCGGGGTCGCCGCCCAATCGGCCTGGAATTTATTATTCCACTCGACCATCTTGGGATCGTCCTTCGGGGTCGCCGCGATATCGGCCGCCATCTCCGGATGCGCATCCTTGAGGTGCTGCATGCCCTTGTCGAGCATCTCCTCGGGAGTATTAGCGCTCATCTTAGCCTCGCATGGGCCGCCCATTTGCGCACAGGTCATCGTTTTCATAGTGAAAGCAAAAGTTACCGACTAAATTATCTAAAGGCTTGATGCCTACGATACGATAAGTATAGCAACAAGATTCAAGCAAAGAAAAACCCCGGCACCTTGGAAGGTGCCGGGGAAATGATGCTTCTGCTGCGAGAGCCGAAGCGAAGTACTAGGGACTGACGACGACGTTGACCTTGGCGCTGTCGAGCGCGGCGATGTTGGCCACGTCCGCCGTGGCGCCGTAGCCGGACAGAGCAACCGCGAGGCCTGCCTGGGCGACATGATCAGCCTCCGCCGAGGTGTTGATCCACGCGCCGTTGTCGACGTTGTTGACCTGCGTATCGGCGACGCCGCCCAGATTGTCCACCGTAGCAGTCGCCGTGCCGTAGCCCGGATAGTTGAAGTCCGAGATCGCGACGGCAGCACCAAGCTGGATGGCGTGGTTGACCTCAGCCGACACGTTGGTGTTGCCCGTCCAGTCGCCGTCGACCGACGCCAGCGAGGCAACGTTCGTGCCGGTGGCCGAGGCATTGTTGGCAGCGTCGGCGCCGGCGAGAGCCAGCTGGCCGATGTTGTCCGCATGCGTGTGCGCGTCCACCGTGATGCCCGAAGCCATAGCGGCCGGGGCGGCGAAGAGCGCGAGCGCAGCGGCCGCAGCGGAAGCGAGCAGAATGGTCCTGAGATTCCTCAAGGAAGTTCTCCTGTGTTTGAAGGATCAGAATACCCTGGAAGCGGATGCCTCCAGGGCACTAACAACGTAACACGTCTACTTGTTTTGCGCAAGTAGCCCGCACTACCTCAGGTCGCCGAGGCGACTTGAGTCGTTTGGGGCGCCGGAGCGCCTTCCATCTGGAGCAGGGTCCGGCATTCCGCAACAGCGGAGCGCCGGTCCGAGATCTTTCTGGCAGCCGACAAGCTGTCGATGAAGTTGCCGAGCAAGTCCACGACCTCGTAATCGACGAGGAAACGCAGCGTACTCTGCATCGGCTCGCGGTGACCGTTATCCACCTCGAACGAGGCGTACGTAAGGCCATTGCCGGAACCGACGAACGTACCGACGCCGAACTTGTCTTCAACCGCCGCGAATTGCTTCGCGGCGCTGCTGGTGGCGACCGTAAGACCGCCATCCGTGCTGCCGTAAGGAAGCGTGACGAGACGGGTATCCATGCTGCCGAGCGCCGTATAAGCGCGCGAGCCGGGACCGATGCCAAATACCTGGAACGTGCCCATAGAGCCGGGCAAGAAATCCAGGGAGCTGACGCTGCCCATAAGCATGTAATTGGGCATCGCGATGGCGCCCTTGATCCCCTTCGCCCCAACCCAGTCGATGTCGGCACGGTACTCGGGCGAGAGCTCGATCAGCTGGACGCCCACTTGCGCGAGGGCCGAGTTGAACATGTTGCTCGCGCCGTTGCCGACAAAGGCACCCGTGCCATCCTCGGTTGCAGTATTGACCTTGCCCGTTTGGTCGGCGATGAGGCCGACGCCGATCTTGAGACTGTGCACTTCCGGAATCTTGGAGATGCACGCCATGGCGGCGTCGTATGGCCCGCGGACTGTGACGGTGGCGGAGCTCTGCCCCACCAGGGTTGCAGTAGACGATGCGTCCTTGAGGAACGCCGCGCCGCTGTCGCCCTGGGCAGTGGTGCAACCGGCAAGTGCGATAGCGCCGGCGATGCCTGCGATGATGCCTGCAATTTTGATCATTCCAGTCTCCTGTATGCCGCCCGGGCGGGCGCGTGGTTACGGGAAGGTGATCGAACCCACGTTGCCGGCGGAGATCGGGACCGAAGTCGCGTTCTGCTGGCTCTGAGCGTGGATGTCGTTGTCGACATGAATGTTCTGCGCGTTATCGATGGTCGTCACGGAGACGCCATTGAGGTTGGTCGACTCGCCGCCGTACTGGCAGGCGGTCGCCACCGTGCAGTTCGTGTAGGTATTAGTCGTCGACGTCGAGTTGTAGGTCGTGCTTCCCCCGCCGTTCTGGTAGAGCCAGAGCGCCTGTGCCTCATTGAAGCGGTTGGCGTCCTGGTCGGCCGAGGGAAACCCCTCGGAATTGTTCCAGTCGGAGGCAGCGCTGCCGGCGTAGGCCGGAGTCATGCCGCACAGCGCCATGAGCGCGAGCGCGGCACAACCGCATACAATCTTCTTCATGCAGTCCTCTCTTGTGTTGATGTCTTCGTATCAATGATCGTGCCTCGCAAAAACGCGCCTCATACAGAGAGGCGTTTCGAGAGACTGCGTTCTATCCTATCATAATCATTGACATTTGTCAAATATCAGGACGGGCAAAAATACCTTGCGGTATATGGGATTTTTATCAGTTTATCGTGTCTGATCCCTATATAGGGACTGACCTCCATCTTTACCACCCTAAGCAAGGGTAGAAAGCAAGTATAGTAGAGACATGAACCCCAAAACGCTGATGGTGATTTTTGCAACTATTGGCTCGATCGTAGGCGGCTATATACCGACCCTCTGGGGCGCGTCGCTCTTCTCCCTCTCCTCTTGGTTCTTCGGTGCGATAGGCACGGCACTTGGCGTCTGGCTGGTGTTCAAGCTCCAAGGATATTGAGCGCTAATTCGTTACGACCGTATCAGAATACTGCATCGCGCACGAGGCGCCGTCGATCGGGCCTGACACTACGACATAGTTGGATGCCGGGTTCTCGATGATCGTATGGAGGTCGGTGACGTCGCTCGCGCAATCGTCTGCCGAAGAGCGCGTCCCCTGCGAGCCGTCGAGCCAGAGGTCAAGCCACGGGTGGCCCTGGTAGCCCGTGTGGCATGGGCCATTCTGCGGAGTATTGCCGTCGCCGCAGGTGTCCTCAACGATGAAGTACTTGCGCAGGTACGGCATATAGAACTTGGTGCCCGCGGGATAATCAAGCGTGTCGGTGCGGCCCGAGATGCTGTGCCCCACCGCGACCGTGATGGGGTCGCTAAAGGTGCCCGTGCCGCCGGCCACTTGGTGAATAATCGGATTAGAAATTTCTGACGAACCCGGCGGCGTATTGTCCCAATAGGTGTACGCAGTGAGGTATGCGGTGAAGCGCACTTCTTGCGAAGCATTTTGTGCTGGCTGCGCAGGAGTCGTCGGCGTTGAAGAAGGTGGAGGAGTAGAAGATGATTGTGAGCCAGAAGAAGGCGGAGTGGTTGCCGAACCCGTAGTAGAAGTAGTCGAAGACGGATGCGAAGATGTTGCTACCGTGCCAGAACCGGAAGAAGTCTTGCCGTTACTTCCCGTTTTAGAAGCAGTTTGCGCACCCCTTCCCCACACGAAGAACGGAAATGAAGACTTCAGCGAATGCGGATACATGCTCGAGAGCGCCGCGGGGCTTGCCATCAAGGTCTCGCCCATATTATTGAACGCCTGCCCACCGACCGACTCGCCGTATTGCTTGCCGAGGTAGAACCCGAGCGCCAGCGTTGCGACAAAGAGAACGATCGCCAAAAGCTGAGAGTACCAGGTAACGCGTGTCCACTGTATAGCCATAGGTCCCCAAGAATACCAAAAATCACGCTGGCATGCACTTGATGCACCGGCAGCCTTTCGGCTTGATATAGGCCTCGAAGTATTCGGTGTCGTAATCGTAACTAAGCTCCTCCCCCGCGATTATCTTGCGCTTGGCCATGACCCAGACGCGGCCTTTATGGATGTCGATCTCGCAGTTGGGCCGGCAGGAATGGTTAATGTAGCGGGCAGTATTGGAGCGCGCGGCGCCGTCGATGGTCTTCTTCTTGGTCACCTCAAATAAATAGAGGCTGTTGCTGTCCTCCTCTTGCTGTTTGGTGAGGACTTTGCCAGTGTATTCGATAACGCAGGCGCCCTTTTTGATATCCTCAAGCGTAAAGAGCCCCAAGCCGGCGCGCGAGCGGCCGACCCGGAGCTTTACGCCTACCGGAATAAATTTGCTTCTGCTTTTTCTTTTCACGACCCTGAAGGACCTACGTCTGGCTAAATTACTTGAGATGCGCCGAAACGAGCTTGGTCATCTCGAACATGGTGACTTCGTTCTTGCCGAAGATGGGCTTCAGCTTGTCGTCCGCCATGATGTTGCGCTTGTTCTTGGGGTTCTGGAGGTCGTGCTTCTTGATGTACTCCCAGAGCTTCTTGACGACTTCCGAGCGCGGCATCGGGCCCTTGCCCACGACTGCCTCGAGATCCGAAGAAAGGTCCATCGGCTTGAGCAGGGCGGGATTCGCTTTTCTAACCATGAGTGATTAATTAATGTATAAAAGACCGGTACTGGGAGTATACCGAAAACCCTTTTCTCTGGGAATACCCCTTATACACCCCCGCTGCGCCTTCATTGACACTACAGATTCCTCCCCACACAATGTCCTCATGCATAGGTTGCGGGAGGCAATCTCCTTACCTCGCACCCCGAGGGAACAATGGGGCGCCGTAGGCCTCCTTATAGCCTATTTTCTTGCGATCGGAATAGGAAGCTTTCTGCATCAGGGATTAGCGGTCATAAGCTTCGCTTCCGGCGTGGGCTTAGGCGCGCTCGTGCTCGAAGGGAGCTCTCTTTGGCCCGGCATCTACCTGGGGGCGCTTGCATGGTACGTCACCAGTGGCGCCGCACCGGTATATATAGCGGTATTGCCGGTCGCGCATACCGCTCAGGCGCTGATAGGTGCCTACCTGCTGCGCGCTCTGCGCTTTGACCCACTGCTGCGGCGCCTGCGCGACATGTTCTCTCTTATGGGCGTCGCCATTTTTGCCTCGGCGATCGTGCCGATACTGGGCACCGCGGGCGTCTGGGCGACGCGCCTCTTTATCGACCCTGCCTTTCCTCTTGCCGTAACATTCGGGTCGTGGTGGACCGGCATCATGACCAGCCTCCTTATCGTGGCGCCGCTTATCATCCGCTGGGGTGCGGAGCCCGTATTCAAGCGCTCCGCGCGGCAGATTTTGGAGCTCGTGTTCGTCTTTGCGGTGCTTATCGCCATCGACTGGATGCTGCTGTGGGTGGGGATATCCTCCGTCAACGGCGTCTCGCTCGTATACATTATGCTGCTGCCGTTCTTCTGGCTGGCCATCCGTATCGGCCCGCGCTTCACGATCCTCGCGCTGTTCCTCACCACCTGCCTCGCCATGGCGGGAACCATGTACGGGCCGCACGCCGTCGCCGACCCGGTAGCGCTCGGCAACCGGCTCTTTCAGATCGAGATATTCATCAACATCATCGCGATCATCTTCTACATCATCGCGGCGCTGCAGGAAGAGCGCGTCGAGGCGACCAAATCGCTCACCTCCTATATCGACAAATTAGAAGAGGCGCTCAACCGCCTGAGCCTCCAGGACCGCGCCAAGAGCGACTTCATTGCCATACTCGCGCATGAATTGAGGAATCCTCTTGCGCCCGTCGTGAGCGCGCTAGAGTTCCTGCGCCTCGGCGCGGCGCGGTCGAGCGAGGAAACGGAGACGCTCGAGCTTATGGACGACCGCCTCCGCACCGTGCAGCGCCTACTCGACGACCTGCTCGACGTCTCGCGCATCGAGCGCTCCAAGGTCGAGCTTCAGCGCGAGGCGGTTGACTTGCGCACCATACTCGAGCGCTCGATCCGCTCGGTCGCCGCCAAGATCGAGGGCCGCCAGCAGCAGCTCGTCTTCGAAGTGCCGCAAGAGCCACTCGTCTTATTCGCCGATCCGGTGCGCATCGAGCAGGTCGTTTCCAACCTCCTTACCAATGCAAGCAAATTCACGCCCGAAAGCGGCAGGATCTCGGTTGTAGCGACCAGAGAGGGCGATGCCGCGGTGGTGAGAGTCAAAGATACCGGCATCGGCATTGACCCAGAGCTTATCCCCCGCATTTTCGAGCCGTTCCTCCAGCTTGAGACGGGCGAGCGCAAGAGCGATGGGCTCGGCATCGGGCTGTCGCTCACCAAGCGGCTTGTCGAGATGCATGCCGGCCAGATAGAGGTCAGGAGCGGCGGCATAGACCAGGGCAGCGAGTTTACGCTGCGCTTCCCTATCGCGAACGACACGCTCGTGGTGCCGGTGGCGCAGCCGGTCGCGAGCGCCCCCGCCGCCGCCACACCAACTCGGGTGCTTGTCGTCGACGACAACGCGGCGGCGGGACGTGGGATCGGCAAGCTCCTCGCGATCAAGGGCTTTGACGTCGAGTATGCGCAGAGCGGCGCGCAGACGCGCGAGGTTCTTACGCTCAGGAAGCCGCGCGTCATCGTGCTCGATATCGGGCTTCCGGATACCGACGGCTATACGCTCGCGCGCATCTTGCGCGTGCAAGACAATTTCACGGGCGTACTGATCGCGCTCACAGGCTACGGCCAGCAGGAGGACAAGCAGCGCGCGCTTGAGGCGGGCTTCGACGCCCACCTCACCAAGCCGGTCGGGATCGACGAGCTCGTGGTGGCGATCAACCAGGCATTGGCGCGCATAGAGCGTGCTACTATGGCAGAATGAACATCCTGCAGAGCTTTATCCTCGGCATCGTCGAGGGCATCACCGAATTCCTCCCCATATCCTCGACGGGCCACCTTATTCTCGCAAGCTCGCTCCTCGGCGTCGCGCAGAGCGATTTCGTAAAGAGCTTCGAGATCATCATCCAGTTGGGCGCCATCGCCGCGGTCGCGGTGCTCTATTACAAGTCGTTTTTCAACCTCGAGATCCTCAAGCGCGTGATCGTGGCATTCATCCCGACCGGTATCATCGGGCTGGCGCTCTACAAAGTCGCGAAGACGTACCTTATCGGCAACGAAGCGGTGGTGCTGTGGGCGCTCTTGCTCGGCGGCGCGGCGCTGATCGCCTTCGAGTACTTCCACCGCGAGCGCGAGTCCGCCCGCGCCGAAATCGCGCACATGTCGTACTCGCAGGCGCTCATCATCGGCCTGTTCCAATCGCTCGCGATAGTACCAGGTGTCTCGCGCTCGGCCGCAAGCATCGTGGGAGGACTTCTCGTCGGCATGCGCAGAGTGGCTATCGTCGAGTTCTCTTTTCTGCTCGCGGTGCCGACGATGCTTGCGGCCAGCGGGCTCGACCTCCTCAAAAGCGCCTCGGCATTTTCTTCCGGAGACTTTCTCGTGCTCGCCGTCGGCTTCTTCACCGCGTTCCTGGTCGCGATCGCAAGCATCCGCTGGCTCCTCTCCTACGTGCGCGGGCACAATTTCGTGCCCTTCGGGCTCTACCGCATCGCGGTGGCGATACTCTTTTTCTTCCTCGTGCTGCGCTAGGCCTGCTCTTCCTCGCCCGCTTCAGCCATGATGCGCTTGCGGATATAGTTGGCAGCACCGAATGCGACGACGAGCAGCACTACCACTGCCACGGTGATGAATACCTTGCCCAGCACGTTGTTGACCGAGACGTAGACATCGCCGAGGAAATAGCCTATGGAGACGATCATGGCCGACCATATCGACTCGCCGACGATGTTGAGCCCGACGAATTTCCAGAACGGCACCCGGCTCATGCCAGCGGTAAACAGGGTAACGAGCGCGAAGCCCATGCCGTTGGTTAACTTTGAAATAAGGAGTATCGACGTATGATAGCGGCTGAAGATCCTCCTCACGCCGGCGATATGCTTGGGCGTGATGCTGAAGAAGCGCCCGAAGCGCGCAGCGAAGCTCACGCCCCAGCGATAGCCGATCCAATACCACAGCGCGTCGCCCAGGACCGCCGTTACCACCAGGACCCCGTACACGATGAACGGGTCGAAGTATCCCAGCCGCGCGAGCACGCCGCACAGCATGCCCACCAGCGGCTGCCAAATAAGCGCCAGCGGAACGATAATAAGATAGCGGTAGGCCAAAATAAGGCTCGTGATAGTCGCGATGGAAGCCACGGATACAGTATACTGGATATACCCGCGTATACGTAGGCTGTATTCTATGCATTCAGAATTCAAAAAGTGGCGGCGGGGCGTGCCGAAGTCCCGCATACCTTATCCTTCCACTCGCGCCGACCGCGTCAAATACGCGCTTTGGCGCGTACTCGATCCCCTGCATCCTTACGCCCGCAACGCGCTCGCGGCAGTGGGCTACATGCGCAAGTACGACAAGTACCGCCCGGCGGGCCGGCAGCGCTTCGTGCTCGGCGCGCTCGCGCAGGCACAGACGCCTCAGACGCTTACCGAGTATTTGCTCTCGCAGGGGTTCGGCAATCACTTTGTTGCGCTTCGCGACAAAGGCGAGATCATCAGCCTGCGGCGCTGCCCGGATTTCACGCATCAATATCATATCCGCATTTTCGAAGACGGCGAGGTGCGTGGGCACTTCGAATATACGCCCGAGTGCCATCCTTTCCTCCACGACCGCGAAATAGGCTTCGAAGCTCGGCGCGAAGAGTTCCTCGCCCTGCTCGGCGACCGCATCATACCCCTGGAAGGATAGGAGTTTTCCACTCGCTACTGCAAGGTTTTTCCTCGCTTTCGCTCTATACTTAAGGGCATATGAAGGGCTTCTCTAATTACGAGAGGGAGATTCGTCCGTGGGGGAACTTCGAACGCTTTACGCTCAATGAAAAATCGACGGTAAAGGTCATCACGGTGAATCCGAACGAGGAACTTTCGCTCCAGGCGCATGAACATCGCGACGAGGAGTGGCACGTATTGAGCGGCTCGGGGGCAGTCGTGATCGGCGAGGAGCGCACCTCCGTCAAGCCCGGCGAAGACTTCTTCGTCGCGCGCGGCGTAAAGCACCGCGTTGCGGGCGGTCCGCGCGGGCTCGTGTTCCTTGAGGTGGCGCTGGGCGAATTTGACGAGAACGACATAACCCGCTTTGAGGATCGTTACGGGCGCACGTGAATCTCGCGGAGGTCTTGATATGCAATGAACAACGCACTGGGAGCAGCAACATTGATAGCAGGGGTCGCGGTCGGCGGCATGGGCCTCGTCGCCGCCTTTATCGCGATTGCTTGCGGGATCGTGACGCTCTTGTGGTGGTGGCTGCGGGAACACAAGCGGCCGCTCTCGCTGCGCCGCTTCAATCAGAACCCGATCCTCGGCCCTGACCCCAGCCACTGGTGGGAATCAGAGGCGGTATTCAATCCTGCGGCGTTCACCGCCGACGGGAAGGTGCACATCCTCTACCGCGCCATGGGGCGCGACGGCATTTCGCGCATCGGCTACGCTTCGAGCGAAGACGGCGTTCGCTTTACCCGCTTGCCGTATCCGGTCTACTCGCCCGACCGGGGCTTCGGGGTCCCGAGGACCGATCGCGTCTACGGGCCGCTCTCCTACAGCCAGACGCACTACGCCTCCGGCGGCGGATGGGGCGGCATCGAGGACCCGCGGGCCATCAAGATCGACGGCAAGCTCTACATGAGCTTCGTCGCCTTCGACGGTTGGGGCTTCGTGCGCATGGCGCTTACCTCGATGCCGCTGCCGAAGTTCCTCAACAAAGACTGGCAATGGAAGAAAGCGGCGTTCCTTTCGCCGCCGAACGAGATCCACAAGAACTGGGTCCTCTTCCCCGAGCGCGTGGGCGGCAGGTATGCGGTGCTCCACAGCATTACGCCGAAGATCTCGATCGAGTACGTCGATTCGCTCGAGAGCTTCGACGACGAGGATACCTATATCCACTCTCCTGGCCGCTCGGGCGGCAGGCCCGGGGAGTGGGATAGCATCGTCCGCGGCGCGGGAGCACCGCCGATCAGGACATCGGAAGGATGGCTTCTGCTCTATCACGGCATGGACGCCAACAATCAGGGTATTGGCTACAAAGTGGGTGCTATGCTGCTCGACCTTGAAGACCCGACCCGCGTGCTCTATCGCAGCTCGCAGCCGATACTGGTCCCGAGCGAATGGTACGAGAATGACTGGAAGCCCGGCGTCATCATCGCGACCGGCGCGGTGGTTATCGGCGACGATCTGATGGTCTACTACGGCGGCGGCGACAAGTACGTCGCTGCTGCGCGCGCCAATCTGCGCGACTTCCTGCGAAGGCTCAAGTACGACGAGCAGGCCGAGCTCGAGCCGGTGAAGCTCCAGGTATAATACACGAGCAATATGTACGTTATCAGACGCAGCTCGCATAACCCCATCATCACGCCCATGGCCGACCGCCAATGGGAGGCGCGCGGCACGTTCAATCCCTCACCGGTCAAGAAAGGCCCGATCACGCACATCCTCTACCGCGCGCTCGGCCGCCCCGACGCGCTCATGACGCCCGCGGGTATCTCAACCATCGGAAAAGCACTCTCGATTGACGGCAAGCACTTCCAGAACCGCCGCCAATTCATCGTGCCGACCGAGGAGTGGGAAAAATTCGGCTGCGAGGACCCGCGCGCCACGTTCTTCGAAGGCAAATATTATATCTTTTATACCGCCCTCGGCGGTATGCCCTTCGGGGCGGGCAATATCAAGGTTGCGTGCGCGATATCGAAGGATCTCGAGTCCATCGATGAGAAGCATCTCATCACCCCGTTTAACGCCAAGGCGATGGCGCTCTTCCCCGAGCGCGTGGGCGGCAAGATCACCGCGATCGTGACCGCGCACACCGACGAGCCGCCCGCGAAGATTTCTATCGTGCAGTGCGACAAGATCGAAGATCTGTGGGATCTCGCCTTCTGGGAGAAGTGGCACGCCAACCTCGACGATCACCGCATCAACCCCTTGCGGTTCGACCATGACCACGTCGAAGTCGGCTCCGCGCCGATCTGGACCAAGGACGGCTGGCTGATCTTCTACTCGTACATCCAAAATTACTTCGGCGGCGGGGAGCGCGTGTTCGGCATCGAGGCGCTGCTGCTCGACCTCGACGACCCGCGGCAGATCGTCGGCCGCACGAAGGGCCCCATCATGGTCCCGGAAGAGATTTACGAGCGCTACGGCGAGGTCCCCAATATCGTCTTTCCTTCCGGCGCGCTGCTCAACAAGAACGGCCGCGTCGATATCTACTACGGCGGCGCGGACACGGTCTGCGCGCGCGCTTCTCTTAATCTCCCCGACCTCCTCTCGGCGATGATACCCTCGCGCCGCGAAGACTTGGCCGTCCGCGCCAAGGAGAATCCGATCCTCTCGCCTATCCCCGACCATGCGTGGGAGAGCAAAGAGGTCTTCAACGCCGCCGCGATCGACATCGACGAGACCGTGCATATCCTCTATCGCGCGATCGGCGAAGACGGGGTTTCGCGCGTGGGCTATGCCACGAGCAAAAACGGCATCAAGATTACCGAGCGCCTCCCGGAGCCTATCTACGGGCCGCGCGCCGACTTCGAATCGCGCGGCTGCGAAGACCCTAGAGTGACCCGCATCGGCACTACTATATATATGGTCTATACCGCCTTCGACGGGAAGAACCCTTGGCGCGCGGCCATGACCTCGATATCGGTCAAGGACTTTCTCGCGCGCAAATGGGACAAATGGGCGCCGCCTCAGCTCATCACCCCCGACCCGGTGCAGGACAAGGACACGTGCATCTTCCCCGAGCAGATCGGCGGGCAGTACATGCTGCTCCACCGCATCGACCCCATGATGTGCGCGGATTTCCTCGATACGCTCGACTTTACGAAGAGCAGGCTCTCGCGCTGCATCGAGATTATGGGTCCGAGAGCGGGCATGTGGGATAGCAAAAAGATCGGCGTCGCCGGGCCGCCGATCGAGACTTCCAAAGGCTGGCTTCTGATCTACCACGGCGTATCGAAGACCGGCACCTACCGGCTCGGCGCAGTGCTGCTCGACGAGAAAAACCCCTCGATCGTGATCTCGCGCAGCGTCGACACCATCTTCGAGCCGATCGAGGAGTACGAGCGTACGGGCGTCGTCAACAACGCGGTCTTCTCCTGCGGCGCGGTCGTGCGCGGCGACACAATGTACGTCTATTACGGCGGTGCGGATACGGTACTTGGCGTCGCCAAGATCTCCCTCAAGAAACTCCTCAAGATTTTGCTCCCAGAGAACCTCGAGTAATCATCTGAGCACGTCGTCCACTCGCTAGATTATGAACTTCAAGCCAAAACTCGTCGCGTTCGACCTCGACGGCACGCTTGCGGAGAGCAAGCGCCCGATTACCGCCGAGGTTGGCGAGCTCCTCACCGAATTGCTCCAGAAGCTGCCAGTCGCTATCATGTCGGGCGCCTCATTTGAGCAATTCCAGACGCAGGTCTTGCCGCAGATACCCGAGACGGCGCGCTTTGAGCGCCTCTACCTGTTCCCGACCAACGCCGCGCAGTGCTACATACACCGCGGATCAGGATGGCACCTCGCATATGATCGCTCGTTCAACAGCTTCGAGAAGGGGCGCATCATGCAGGCGCTCAAGGAGGCTCTCGCGGAGCAGGGCCTCGGGGACGAGTCGGCGCATCCGCAGGAATGGGGGCCGAGGATCGAGGATCGCGGCGCGCAGATCGCCTTCTCCGCGCTGGGGCAGAAAGCGCCCGTTGACCAAAAGCAGCTCTGGCATGACGCGCACGAATCCGAGCGCAAGGCGCTGCGCGACTCTCTTGCGCGGCGGCTACCCGACTTCTCGGTGCTCGAGGGCGGCCTCACGACCGTCGATATCACCCAGAAGGGCGTCGACAAGGCCTACGGCATCCGCAAGCTCGTCGAGCTTGCCGACGTATCGGTTTCCGAGATGCTGTATGTCGGCGACGCGCTCGAAGAAGGCGGCAATGACTCGGTCGTCATCGATACGGGCGTACACACCCACGAGGTATTCGGCCCCGACGAGACTATTGCCCTCATCAACAGCGTTCTTGACGCTCCGCGCGCCGGCCGTTAAGTCTTAGATCGATCCGATCGCCTGGTTTAGCGTCACGACCTTGATGCCGCTTTGCTTAATGTAATTGACCAATGACTGCAAGAAGCTCGGCGTAATCGCGTATTCATCTCCGCCGCTTTGGAGCACGTCGTGGATCTCGAGGATAAGGAGCCGCTTGTCGGCAACCGCCTGGTCGATCTCGGCTTCGAGCGAAGCAAGCGATGTCGATGAGTCAACACGAATGTCATCGAGGTTATAGCGCGGGGCCCCGGGCTCGTTGAGGCCGTAGTAGCTGCCGCGCGCGGCGCTGTAGCCGGCAGCAGCCACCATCGCGTCGGTCGAGGGGCTGCGGTCGCCATAGGGATACACGAAGGTAGTCGGCGTGATGCCCTGTTTTACAAGGTCGCTATACGAGCCGGCGATCTCCTTCTGCGCCTGCGCGGACGTCAGCGTGGTGAGGTACGGATGCGTCTGCGTGTGGCCGCCGATCTCGAAGCCCTGCGACGCGAGGTTCTTGATCTGCGCCCAGGTCATATACCCGCTGTCGCCGCTCCCCGGCTCGGAGGTAATGATGTAGAAGCTCGCTCTCATGCCCGCGGCATTGAGTATCGGCAGCGCGTTCTGATACTGCGACAAGTCGCCGTCATCAAAGGTAAGTGCCACCATGCCGCTCGGGAGCGGGTTCTGGGGGTTGGCGGTGAGCGAAGCATTATCGATCGTAAGCGTGCCGACTGCCGCGATCGTGTGAAGCACCGTGAGCGATACCGCGCCCGTTGGCACGGTGACCTGCGCGGTGAGCGTCTGCCACGTGCCATTGGTTGCCGGAGCATCAGCGACCCAATCGTACTGATACGTGCCATCACTCATGAGGTACTCGACCGTAACATTGTCTTTGAGCGTCGAATTGTAATCGTCGGTGAACGTATAGATCGTGTGGCTCGATACCGGCACATGGTCGAAGTCCCACTTGGCGTCGCCCGAGGAGTATTTGGTGATAGCCACCTGCGCCGCCTTGCCGCCCCCCTTGCCGGCGACCGGATAGGTAAACTTTACGTTCATCGTGCCCCAGTAATCGGCATTCCATCCGGTCGGGTTATTGGCCGTGCCCGCTTCAAGGTTGCCGTTAGCGATGAGGTTGGGACCGTTCGGCTGAGTCGGCGGAGTCGGAGGCGCCGGCTGCACGACGGTAACCGTGACGCTTGAGGTCGCAACACCCGCAGGATTCGTTGCAGTAAGCGTGTACGTCGTGGTCTGGGTTGGCGTTACCTGTTTGCTCGCGCCCGTCACGATACCGACATTCTGGTCGATGCTGGTCGAAGACGCGTTGCTGACATTCCACGAGAGCGTGACCTGCTGGCCCGCAACGATAGTGCTGCTTGATGTGACAAACGAGTTGATGAGGGGCTTCTGCTGCACCGGCGGCGGAGGCGGCGTAGAAGTGCTGGCCGCCTCGGTAAGCGAGTACTGATCGACTTCGACGTAACCAATACTCTTGAGCTCATGCGCGAAGCGCACCTTGGTGTAACCGCTCGGGATCGTGACCGTCGCGCTGAATTGCTGCCAGGCGCCCGTGCCCGAGACCGTACCGAGCGTCTGGGTAACGGAGCTGCCGTTATTCTTCGTGAAGATCGCAATCACATTCACCGACACGTTCGAGAGCGAGTAGCCCGAGAAGAGGTACGACTTACCCGCTGCGACGCTCGCGGCGGGAGACTGCCAGTACGCGTCGCCGCTGTTCTTGTACTTGGTGATCTGCGCCTTGACGGCGTTCCCGCTGAATCCCTTGACCGGATAATTGAATGAGACGCTGATATTAGAGCCGCTATGCTCGGTATTCCATCCCGAGGTGCCGTTGTCGAGAGAAGGGTTGGCGATAAGATTGGGTCCGCCCGCTATCGCGGTCCCGCCTATAAAAAGCACCGCTGCCGCGCATGCGGCGATAAGGATTCCTGCGGAACGTCCTGGATTTTTCATACTGCTATGCATACGTATTAATAATGATTTGATAACGCTGACAGGACTAATCTCTCCCAGTACCCGGCTCAACCGTGTAGGACTTGAGCGTATGCGGTGAAGCGTACGGGTTCGGGTCCCACGTCTCGAAGCCGACCGTACCCGAATTCTGCAGGCTCGGGAGATCGGCGGCGAGCACCACTTGCCCGCCGATGAGGCACGACAACCGGCTGCCTTCGATATCGGCGCCCATATCGACACCCTCCCACGGGGAATCCTGGCGTACGGGAAGACTCGGCGATTGAGATATGAATTGCGAGACGCCGTTTGATACCTGATAAATCTGCACAGTCTGGCCGTAGCGCGAGAACGCGCACGAGGCGAAGTTGCCATCGTCGCGCATGCGCACCAGACGCGAGAAGACGCTTGTGAGGCCCCAGTCGACCGTCGTATCGACTTTATAATCGACCCAGTCCTTGCCGCCGCGGAACATGGTCATCGAGCCGGTGGTGCTCGCGGCGGCGGAGGGGCCGGTCTCGATAGAGCCGCTCTCCCCCGGCCCGAAGAAGCCGAAATACGTAAACCACTTGTCGAGAGAATCCGACGACGGAGAGAAGGTATATGGAAGCGTCGCGGGCGTGGCGGTCGCGAAGGGGTCGAAGGGCTGCGGCCCGGTCGCGACCGGCGGGTACCAGGGGGAATGAGGCGCATCCGAAGAGACCAGGCGTACTTCGTCGATATAGGCAGACCCCGGATTCTCCGCGCTCACGCTGAACCCAGTGAGCTCTTGGGGGGTCGTGGAACCGACGGAGAAATTGGCGAGCGGGACGGTAATCTGCTGCCACTCCCCGGGCGCCAGCGCGCCCGACGCGGCATACCACGAGAGGGACTGGCGGCCGATCGAATTGCCCTGCGCGTCGTAGATATCGAGATAAAGGTCCCCCACTGCCGCATCGGGGCGGACATACAGCGAGATCGCGCTATACGGCGCCGCATCGGCCGCTGGCCCCTGCATACCGACGCTCCCGCCGGCCGCGTCGAAGGCCGCCTTGATCGACGCCGGCCCGGCGGCATACTCATCAGTCGCGCGCCAATTGGCGCTCGCGTGCCAAGTCCAGCTATCGTAGCGCAGCGGCAGCGCATCCTGGTAAAAATAGCCCGAATTAAGCGATACAGCGCCTGAGAGAAGCGATGAGGCGAAAGGATCTCGGCCGCTCTGGTACGAAACGCCCAGCGCCGCGAGCAAGTCCCCCGGCTGCGTGCGCACATAAAAGAGCGAGAGCGCCGAGGCGATGCCCGCGAGCGCCACGGCGAAGAATGCGCACCAGACTATTCTCCAAAAGCGGTCGACAATCATAATAAGGTAGGCCGGGCCTCGGTCGGCGCAATCGAAGCGGAGGTCTCGGCGGTACGCGCCTCATCCGGAATAAGCGAGGCGTGCAGAGCGCCCGGAAGCTGCGGGGAGACCTCCGCGATCGTAAGCGGGGACGGGACCGGCACGAGGATGTCGCTTTGATAGAACCGCTTCGTCTCCCCCGCCTTGCGGAACTTATTCCAGCCCGCGCCGCTGCCCTCGATCGCGCGGATGACGCCGCGCATGACACTAAAGTAGAGAAGCTGCCGGTAGACCACCCGCTGCAGGGGCACGCCGATCATGAGGCGGCCCGCGCCGGGCTCCTTCCAGACGCCCCAGGCGGCATAGGCCATGTCGAAGGCGGTAAATAAGAGGAACGGCACGAGAAGCGTGCGCATCTGGCCGAAAAGGAGGCCGAATACGAACGCCGCGTCAGTGAAGGGGTACGCGAGCGGCAGCAGGATATTGTAGATAAACACGTTGGGAAGCACGATAAGGGTCATGGGCGAGAACGGCCGCTCGAGCGCGACGCGCTTGTGCTTCCAGACGCATTGCATGGTGCCATAGACCCAGCGGAAGCGCTGCTTGAGGAAATTCTTTACCGTATGCGGCGTCTCGGTGTAGGCGATGGCCTGCGGCTCATAGACGACGCGCTTTCCCGAGCGCAGCACGGTGAGCGTCATGTCCTGGTCCTCGACCAGCGTATCGGTCGAAAAGCCACCGAATTGCATGAGATACGACTTGCGCCACGCGCCCGCGGGCCCGGGCACGATGCCGACCGCGCCGATAGTCGAGAACGCGCGCTTGTCGATGTTCTGGCCGATCGCGTATTCGAGGGTCTGGAAAATGTCGAGCATGCGGCGGCTGCCCGTGGTGCGGACCTTCCCCGCGACCGCGCCCACCCGCGGGTCGCTGAAGTGCTTTACGAAGTGCGCGAGCGCCCGGCGCTCAAGCACAGCGTCGGCGTCGAGAACCGCGATGATATCGTACTTCGCGTGCTTGATGCCGATATTGAGCGCGCGGGCCTTGCCGCCGTTCTCCAGGCTCATGAGGCAGATATCGTCGTGCGGATATGCCTCGATGACGTTGCGGACTTCCTGCGCGGTTTTGTCATATGAGCCATCGTCGAGCACGATAATCTCGCGCTTGGGGTACGAGCTGCGAATGACGCTCTCGACGGTCGCGGCGATATTCTCCTCCTCGTTATAGGCGGGGATAAGCACGGATACGCCTGCGACCTCGCGCACCTCGGGAATGATCTCCTTATAGAGGCCGCGCATGCGGCCGTACATGATGAGCGAGATGAGCGACAGCGAGCGGACGCCGACAAGCGCGAGCGTGAAGATCGCGAGCCCCATAAGGCCGCGGTAGATGATCGGGAAGAAATATATATAGAGGCTGCGCATGGCTTCGCCCAGCCCCAAGAGCGCGATGACCGCCCATGCGCTCCAGCCCGCGGCCGCCCCAGGGGCGGCCGCGGGCGCCGCTGCGAGCGCGGACTCGAGCGACATCGAGTGGATAAGGTTGCGGGTCGCCTGGTCGGCCTTGCCGGCGCGGGACGGGTCGGGGTTGCCCGAATCGACAAGCTTGTTGGCGGTCTGAAAGTTGAGCAGCGCCGCGCGCGTCGCTGCGTCGAATACGCCGGTAAGCGCGTACGGGTCGAGGTACTTCTGCATATAAAGGAACCATTGGAGCTGCGATACCGCGCCGCCGGTTGTGGCATCAGTCGCGCCGAGCGCAAGCGTCGAAGGAAGCGAGATCGTCGTAGGCGGCGTCAGGAGCGAGGAGAGCGGCACGACGCTGTAGCCGTGGTCTTTGAGATAGCCGAGAATCGCAGGCAGGGCCTTGGCGGTCGCCACGTCCTCATGAAGGAGGATGATGTGGCCGTTGGGTTTCTCCGCAAGCGCGCGGTCAAGGTCAGCGACCATTTGCGGCGTCGTAGTCGCATACCACTTGGTCGGATCGATGTCGGCACCCACCGGCAGATACCCGAGCTCGAGGGACCACAGGAGGTCTTTGGGCGGCGGCACATAAGGGTTGAGGGTCGGGTCGGACCCGACGCCGGAGAGATACGGCGGACGGTAGAAGAGCGGCTGCTGCCCCGTGATCTGCGAGATAAGATACCCGGTCGAGTTGAGCTCGAGCGCAAGGCGCTTGTAGGAAGACTGCGCGTCCCGGGCATGCGTGAAGGAAAGGTTCCCGACCGTAAAGCCGTCATCGCTCGCCTCCTTGACCAAGTCGGGCCGCGTGAGCACATCCTTTCCTATATAGAAGAACGTTGCCGGCACACCCTCCTTCGATAGTTCGTTGAAGAAGAGCTGCGACGCATCGGGCGTCGGACCGTCGTCTATCGTGAGCGCGACCTTGTCGGCATTCGCCGCGCTGAAGTAGTAGTGATAGCGCTCGGCGATATCCGCATACGGAAGCGAGGCGCGCCCGGCGGTAGTGCTCGCGAGGCCGAACAAAAAAATAAGAACGAACGAAAGGAGAAAGAATATGAAAAAGACCGCAGCGGCCCTGAAATATAGTTTGCGTCGTTTAGAGGTATCGAAAAATACAGGCATACAGCCGAGACAGCATTGTTGCTGCGGCTGGTTCCCCCGGTTATGCGGTTATTGCGCACGCATACTGGATGATGCGCGCACACCAAAAGTATAGCGCATATCGCAGAGGTGTATAGCGTAAACCGGTGTGGAAATCAGAATCGTATATATTGGAGTACAGATATAAAAAAGAACAAGGTCGAGGCGGGCCCAAAACCCTGGGAAACCAGCCATAAGCTGGAGCTTTTGGGCCCACCTCGACCTCGTATCTTTTGGAAGAACGCCTTCCCGTAAAAACAAATCGAAGCTCTTCTTCGGAGTAAAGAGCTTCGCCGCGCATACTACTCGAGGCAGATTTCTTGTATAGATTGTCAGCGCAAAATTTTCGTCGCCGAATGTCGCGTGAGAGTTGCGAAAATAAAAATTTGTATCGCGCTATCGCACGTCTCTTGTAATTTGAAATGCGCGTGCTATTTTGCCTCCTACCAAAGCAGCTCTGGGAAACTGCCGTGGGACGTGTTTTTCTCTTGTCCTTTATTCATTAGGTATTAACCAGAGCTTATGTCTCTCATTAAAGAGGGCGCGCTCGCGCGCCTGGGACGTGCTGTGTTCTCTCTTACTAACGTTCGTGCAAGCGGATTGGTCGTGTCCGCGCTTTTTGCATTGGCAGTTGTCGTAGCGCCGACCGCAGCAATGGCTGCAACATTCACCAGCATTACTGCATCCGATGCTTCAGGTACTTATGGAGGAACAGTAAACCTTTCCGCAACTCTACAATATTATTCTGGTGGTTTTCACGCACTAACCGGAAAAACAGTCACGTTCAAACTCAATGGAACGACAGTTGGTGCTACTACTACTGACAGTAGCGGTAAAGCAACTCTAAATAACGTCAGTTTGAGTGGCATTAACGCAAATACCTATAATTCTGGAGTCTCAGCAAGCTTTGCGGGTGATTCTACCTATTCATCAGATAGTGATACTTCAAAACTCACGGTCTCGAAGGCTAACCCGACCCTCTCGGTAACAAACTCCCCGCAGGCTTACACTGGCTCGCCTATTGCGGCGGCAGTGAGTGGCTCGGTTGCTGGCACAGTAAGCAATGTAAAGTACAACAACTCGTCAACAGTTCCCACAAACGCAGGAACGTACCCGATTACCGCAAGCTTTGCGCCGACCGACACCACCAACTACAACTCTCTCTCAAGCGCCTCAGCTGGTAGCTTTGTCATCACCGGCGCTCCTACCAAGGCAAATACACTTACTGTTATTACCTCCGACACGCCGGATCCTTCGAATACGAATGCGGCTTACACGGTCAACGTGAGCGTCGGGCGCCTCTCTGGTACCAATAGCCCGAGCGGCACCGTAACGGTATCGGATGGCTCGGCGACTTGCGCCGCTACCCTCTCCGGCTCTTCGGCAACCACGACCGGCTCCTGCCAGCTCACCTCAACTACGTCTGGCTCCAAGACGCTTACGGCGACGTACAGCGGCGATACCAACTTCAATACGAGCTCGGGCACCGCGTCGCACACGGTTAATAACGTCGCAGGTCCTGACTGCAGCAACTTCGTCGACCTCGCACACAACCTTATTAACAATCCCTGCCTTGAAACCGGCTCTGCATGGAATGGCACGACCGGCGGCCCCGATAACTGGTCCTTCTATTCTGCAGGCGTTACGGGCGGCGCGACATATCCGGCCACGTCGTACCATTCGGGTACGGGTGCAGCCGAGGTTCATATAAGCGCGATCAATTCCCCTGCCGATCCGAATAATCCTCCGCAGGCGCAATGGGGATTCAATCCAGTCAACAACATTACTCCAGGCGCCAATTACCAGTTCAGCTTCTGGTACAACTCCAACGTCGATAGCGAAGTAGACGCCGAGTACGACACGGCGAGCGGCCCGATCTACACGCAAGTGCGCTCCAACCTCCCATCGACCAATGGCGCATGGGTGCAGTTCACGACGAACATCATCCCGCCGGCCGGAACGACAGCGATGTCTATAACGCCGCTTATCAGCAAGGTCGGCAATCTCACGGTCGACGACTTCTCGCTTGTGCAGGAAGCCGATCCCAATGCCTTTGCGACGGGCATGGTATCGCTCAACTTCGATGACGGCCTTGCAAGCTTCTGGAATTACGCGACCAGCACGCTCAACGCGGCGGGCATCAAGGCGACCGAATACATCATTACCGGCGCATCCGGCAGCGATGTGACAAATCCCAATCCGAGCAGCGGCTACCTCTCGCGCACGCAGATTCAGGCACTCGCTGCAGCGGGTTACGACATTGGCGACCACACCACCGACCATGCCGACCTCACCAACCTGAGCTCGGGCCAGACGCTTACCTCCGAAATAAATAACTCGGTAGCGGCGCTCAACAATATCGGCATCTCGTCCGTCAGCACCATCGCTTATCCGTACGGAACATACAATCAGGCGGTTGAAAGCCAAGTGCTGCATGTTCCGCTTCTTGCGGGCCGCAGCGTCGATGACGGCTTCAATGACAAGAAGACTGATCCATATGCTCTGCGCATCAAGGAAGTCTTCGATACAACATCAGTATCACAAGTAGAAAGCTGGATTGATGAGGCTAATGCGAATAATGAGTGGCTGATCCTGCTCTTCCACACCGTGGACAAAGACAGTGCAAACGGCCTGGATTGCACCAGCGGTACGCCTAACACCAACAATCCTCAGGAGTGCGTCACCACTGCCAATCTCCAGGCGATTGTAAGCCACCTCAACAGCACCCACACGCACACCGTTACCATGTCGCAAGGCATCGGGATCATGAACGGCACCTCCGTCATCGATCAGACTGCGCCGACCGTCACTGTTCCTTCGAACATAAGCGTTCCCGCAACGTCGCAAGCCGGCGCAACCGTAACCTTCTCCGTCACAGCAACCGATAATATCGACCTCAACCCTTCGATCCTCTGCATGCCGGCATCGGGCTCGGTATTCGCGTTCGGGACCACGACAGTCGGCTGCTCGGCCACAGACGCGAGCGGCAATAAGTCTGCTACTTCGACCTTCGACGTAGGCGTCTATAAGCCGACCCTTACTATCACCGCCGACAATCAAACAACAACCTTCGGCTATACCACTGAGCCCACATACACTGTTACGATTACCGGCTTCCAGGGTACCGATGATGCAACTGTTCTTACAACGCAGCCGACCTGCTCGGTCGCGGTTGATCACAGTGCGGTCGGCACCTACCCGATCACTTGTTCCGGGGCGGCCGATACCGACGGCATCTACGTATTCAATTACGTAAATGGCACGCTCACGGTCGCGCCGGTAGATGGCACGGTGGTGCTGAACAATCTCACCCAGACCTATGACGGCACGCCTAAGGCGGTCGCAACCTCGACTGGCGATGTCGTACTCTCGGTTACCGTTACATACGCGGGCACGGGCGGCACAACCTACGCGCTCTCGACGGTGCCTCCGACCGATGCGGGTACCTATGACGTGGTCGCAACCATCGACGCGGGCCAGAGCTACAGCGGCTCGGCCGAAGGCACACTCACAATCGCCAAGGCGGCGGTCGACGGGGCAGAGAGCCTCAACCAGTCTATCGATGTCGTTGAGAATTCGACCAACAATCCGATCACGCTCGGCACGCTCGACTCGCTCACTTCGCCCGCATGGACGATCGCGACGCAGCCGACCAGCGGCACGATCGGCGGCACCGCTCCGGCGGTCACGTATACGCCGGCGGCGGACTTCTACGGCAGCGACTCATTCTCCTTCACGGTCGGCGACGCCAACCACGTAAGCGGCACCGCCACGGTGAATATCATGGTGCACCCGGCTCCGGGCTGCCCGAGCGGCTACACTGCTAACGGCACCGGCGGCTGTGACCCGGCCAATACAACGGTACCGGTCGTCTGCCCCAACGGCACGGCGTACAACGCCACCGACAATATGTGCGAGGATACTCAGACTTCGGTTGCGCCGACCGACACGCTCACCTGCCCTGATGGATCGACGCTCGACGGCACCCAGTGCGACACGACGACCACGACGACCCAAAGCCCGACCTGCGGCGACGGCAGCGAGTTCTCCTACGACGCCGACAACAATACCTGCGTCCCGACCGACCCGAACGATACGACCACGCCTCCGTCCCCGACATGCGCGCAGGGCATGCTCAACGGACAGAACCAGTGCGAGGTCGACACAACTACGCAGACCCCAGCCCAGGACAACCTTACCTGCCCCGACGGCTACACGCTCAACAGCAACGAGTGCGACCCGGCACCGATCGCCCCGACTGCGCCGACTTGCCCGGCCAACTCGACCGACAACGGTGACGGCACGTGCGCCACGCAGACGATCGCCCTGCAGTGCATTACGGGCTACCATCTCGACGACGCCACCGGCATGTGCGATGCCGACGTGCTCTATGCCATCACCGCTTCGACGGGAGACAACGGCTCCATCAGCCCTTCGGGCTCGGTCTCGGTCGTCGAGCACGCGTCGCAGAGCTTCTCTATTGCGGCCAACTCCGGCTACCACATTAGCGACGTAGTGGTCGATGGCTCATCGGTCGGCGCGGTCTCAAGCTACAGCTTCTCTGACATCGGCGCGGACCATACGATCTCGGCATCCTTCGCGCAGGATGCGGCCCCGGCAGCAGTCGGCGGCGGCGGAGGTGGCGGAGGCGGTGGCATCCTCTACTACGGCAATGTGTCCATCAATAATGGCGCGGCCGAGACCAGCTCGCCGAACGTGACACTCACCGTCACGGCGACCGGGGGCCTCAGCCAGGTATGGCTCTCCAACGATTCTTCCTTCTCGACCGGCACCTGGCAGCCGATCCAGAGCCCCATCCAGTGGACGCTTGCGTCGGGCGCAGGTCAGAAGACCATCTATGCCCGCTTCGGCATCGCAAGCAGCACGTATGCCAACGCGCAGGCGAGCATCCAGCTGACCTCCGGCGGCGTTGTCCTTGGCGCATCGATCCAGATCCTCACTGACGCGCAGATCGCCGCGATCCTCAACCTTCTCACCTCGTTCAACGCCGACCAGTCCGTCATCGACTCGGTCAACGCGGCGCTCCATGGCGAAGCGACAAGCGGCACTGGCGGCAGCGCGACCTCAGACGGGTTCGTCTTCACACAGACCCTCCAGGTAGGCTCGACCGGCAACCAAGTCACCGAGCTCCAGAAGCGCCTTACGGCCGAAGGCGTCTACTCGGGACCGATCACCGGCTACTTCGGAGCACTCACCAAGGCAGGCGTCATCGCTTACCAAGCGAAGAAGGGTCTTCCGCAAGTTGGCATTGTAGGACCGATGACGCGCGCAGCGCTCAACGGGCAATAAAATAGACAACTAAGAAGTTACTAGGTCAATAGCAAAAAACGCCTTACTTTGAGGCGTTTTTTGCTATTATGAAGAAGCTTCCTAAAATCTTCATGTAAGCTGTGCCACTATTATCTCGTCATTTGTTCGTAGGTTACCGGTTAACCATGAAGATGCTATGCACTTACTTATCGTAGAAGACGAAGAGAAGCTGGCGAAGGCCTTGCAGAAGGGCCTCACCATGAAAGGGTTCGCCGTCGACTGGCTGCCCGACCCGGAGAAGGCGCGCAACCGCATTCTCCTCTACAAAAACGAGTATGACCTCATACTGCTCGACCTCATGCTCCCCGGCCTCGACGGGGCGACCATCACCGAGGACGTGCGCAAGGCCAACGTCACGACGCCGATCATTATCCTGACCGCGCGCAACGAGACCGAGCACAAGGTCGATCTTCTCAATAAGGGTGCCGACGACTATATCGTGAAGCCCTTCTCCTTCGAGGAGCTCCTGGCGCGCATCAACTCCGTCCTGCGCCGCCCGACCGTGGCGCAAGCGACCATACTCAAGGTGGGCCCGCTCGAGATGGATACGGCCGCGCGCGTGGTGCGCCGCGACGGCAAGGAGGTGCCGCTTACGCTCAAAGAATTCTCGCTCCTCGAGTGCTTCATGCGCGAGCCGGGCGTCGTGCTCTCGCGCGAGAAGCTCTTCGACCATGTGTGGGACTTCAACGCGCTCTCCTGGAGCAACGTGCTTGACGTGCATATGAAAAATCTTCGTAAGAAACTGAACAATGAAGACGATAACGGCGATCAACGACTATTTGAGACAGTTCGAGGCGTGGGCTACCGCTTGGCGGGAGAAGTACGAAGCTGATATCTTCCTGCGCGCAGCCGTGTCGATCACCGTCCTACTCTCGGGGCTCGTGATTGGGTGCGTCGTTCTCTTCTGGATCGTCCTCAACGAAACCAATACGGCGGTCGTGCATGCCATCGTCGATAACATCCAGGCGATTGTCGCGGGCGGCAGCCCCAGTACGACCCTCACCACCTCGATCAATTCGATCCAGGGCGAGTCGGTGGGCTCCGTCTTCCTCGGGCTCGTGGTCATGGCGGTCATCTTCGGGTGGCTCTTCACGCGCTTTATGCTGGAGCCCACGCGCAATACGCTCCACTATCAGAAACTCTTCATCAGCAACGTAGCGCACGAACTGCGCACCCCGCTCTCGGTCATCAAGACATCGACCGAGGTAGCACTCATGGACGACGCGATCGCGCCCGCCATGCGCGACACACTGGGCGACATCGTGCGCCAGCTCGACCGCATCTCCGAGATCATCAACAATCTTCTCTCGCTCAACTCCTATAACCGCCCCGAGCGTATGCAGCTCCATAGCGTGCATGTGGGAGACTTGGTCGCCGCGGCCGTAGGTCGCCTCGAAGCCCTTGCGCGCGAGCGCGGGGTCGAGGTCGCCATCTCGGTCGATAGCGTCGACGTCGTCTGGGGCAACGCCACCGGCCTCGAGCAGGTCATCGGAAACCTCATCAAGAACGCGATCAGCTATACGCAGAAGGACTCGGGCGGGCGGGTCGTGGTCGAAGTGCACCCAGACTATCGCGGCTCGATCATCTTCTCGGTGTCGGACAACGGCATTGGCATTTCGCGGCAGGATATGGCACATATTTTCGAGCCCTTCTATCGCGCCGACACCTCCCGCGTGCGCGACATCAACGTGAGCGGCTCGGGGCTCGGCCTCACGATCGTGAGCGACATCGTCCGCGCGCATCAGGGCAAGGTAGCGATTGAGAGTGCGCGCAACCGCGGCACGACCGTTACCGTTACTCTGCCGATGGGCGCCACCAAAGGCACGGCCGAGCACCACGCCTCTTCGGAGGGCGACGTGAGCGAGACGTCGATCGACTTCTCGCACGGGCGCATCGAGGCGGATGCCAGCGCGCAATCGACCCAATCTGCGGCCTAATGGCGGCCCGGAAGCGGCTCTTCATATTATTCTCAAGCGCTCCCGGACATACTGTCATGTAGGTGCTCCTTTGTGCGCTCGCTATACAAGGCTTTCGAGTAATTACTCCTAACTAAGGTCGAGTGCAGGGCTATGAA
>DASZRD010000006.1:0-107447 GCA_035549255.1 Minisyncoccota bacterium
CGATGCCTGCGAAGATGATGAGCGACACGCCGTTGCCGAGCCCGAACTCGGAGATAAGCTCGCCGAGCCACATAAGGAGTATCGAGCCGGCGGTAATGACGAGCAGGTTCACCGCGAATTGCATGGGGCTGAGTATCCCGAGGACGCCCTGACGCTCGAGGATAAGCAGGAAGCTGATGCCCTGCGTCACCGCGATCGGCACAGTGAGGAAGCGTGTGTACTGGCTGAAGCGCACGCGGCCGGCCTCCCCTTCCTCCTGATAGAGGGCCTTGAGGCGCGGGATCATCATCGTGAGGAGCTGCATGATGATCGACGCGGTGATGTAGGGTGCCACGCCGAGCATCACGATCGAGAGGCTGGAGAGTCCGCCGCCGGAGAAGAGGTTGAGGAGGCCGAAGAACTGGTTGTTATTGAAAAACAGCTGGAGCTGGGTCGCGTTGACGCCTGGGATCGGAATCGCCGCAAGCACGCGGAAGATCGCCAAGGCGCCGAGCACGAAAAGGAGCCGGTTGCGCAGCGAGGCGTCTGCGAGCATGAGAGTGAGACGCTGAGTGAAAGTATTCATGGGTTAGTTATGCGATCGAACCGCCCGCCTTCTCAATCTTCTCCTTGGCAGAGGCGGAAATGGCACAGCCGGAAATGACGAACTTCTTGCTGACGTCGCCGTCGCCGAGAATTTTTACTTTGCTACCCTCGATGATAAGACCGCGCTCAACGAGCGTCTTGGGGTTGATGGTATCGCCCGCCGCAAAGATCTTCTCAAGCATCGAGATATTGATAACTGCCGGCTTCGTCTCGATCGACTTGAAGCTGTAGCCGCGGCGCTTCGGGAGCTTCTTGAGCTGCTCGCGGATCGCCGGCCACATCTTGTGGCCCGCGCGCGCCTTCTGGCCCTTGGTGCCGCGGCCAGAGGTCTTGCCGCGGCCGCCGCCGCGGCCGACGCGCTTCTCTTTCTTGTTCGGGGTTGCCCGTGTAAGGGTGTGGAGTTGCATGGTAATGATTATGCCTTGAGGGATTTAAGGGCCTCGATAGTTGCACGGGCGTTGTTGAGGCCGTTCTTGCTGCCGGAGTGCATCTTGGCGATCACGTTGCTAATGCCGGCAAGTTCGAGGACGGGCCGGGCCGAGGAGCCGGCGACAAGCCCGCGGCCGTGCGCCGGGATAAGCGCCACGCGCGAGGCATTGTACTTAGCTTCCACCTCGTGCGCGATTGAATTGTCTTTGGTGAGGTTGATCGTGATCATGTGCTTCTTAGCATCGCGAGTCGCCTTGTCGATTGCGAGCGTCGTGTCGCCTGCCTTGCCGATGCCAACGCCCACCTTGCCCTTCTTGTTGCCGATGATGATAGAAACAGAGAACGAGAAGCGGCGGCCGCCCGCGACGACACGGGCGACGCGGCGGATGTTAATCATGCGCGAGTCGAATTCTGACTTCCGCTCGGGGCGCGGGCCGCGGCCGCCGGGACGATTGCCGCCCTGGCGCGGGCCGCGGCCGCGGCGGTCTTGACCACGCGCACCGCGAGGACCGCGCGCATCCGAAGGAGCCGCGCTCCCGGGCGCTGCCTCCACAGCAGCAGTCGTCTCGACGACCTCTTCCGCATTCATAGCCTGTTGTTCTTGTTCAGCCATATATTAAAAAGTAAGACCGTTACTGCGCGCCGCCTCGGCGAGTTCGGCCACGCGCCCCGCATAGCGGAAGCCGCCGCGGTCGAAGACGACCGTCGTGATGCCCGCAGCCTTCGCGCTCTTCGCGATCTGCTCGCCAAGCATCTTCGCGGCCTCCGTCTTCTTAGCCTTGAGGCCCTTGGTGGTGCCGGCAATGAGCGTCTTCCCTGCCGCGTCGTCGATCAGCTGCGCGTGGACGTAGCGGTTGCTCTTATAGACCGCAAGGCGCGGGCGGGCGGCAGTACCCGCGACGCGGGCGCGTATGCGCGCGTGGCGGCGAGTGCGGCTTTGGGTTTTTATAATAGACTTTTTCATACTTGTATCCTCGGTTCGGAATTACGCGGCTTTCTTGCCCTGCTTACGGCGGATCACCTCGCCATCATAGCGGATGCCCTTGCCTTTATACGGCTCCGGCTTCTTGAGCGCGCGGACGTTCGCGGCGAACTGCCCGACAAGCTCCTTGTCAAAGCCCGATATGGCGAGCGTGCCCTTGTCGACCGCGGCGGTAAGCCCCTCGGGGATCGCAACCTTGACCGGGTGCGAGAAGCCGAGTGCGAGATTGAGCGTCTTGCCCGCAACATCCCACTTGTAGCCGACGCCCTCGATAAGGAGCTTCTTGGTGAAGCCCTGGTTGACACCCTCGATCATATTGCGGATGTGGCTCGCGTAGCTGCCGACCAGCGCGCGAGCCTCGAGCGTATCCTTCGCTATAGCGACCTGGACACCTTCCGGCCCCTGCTCAATCGAAATAAGGCGGTTGCCCGGGCGGGTGAGCGTGCCCTTGGGTCCTTTGATCGTAATCAAATCGCCGGAGATGGTGACTTCGGTCTTGGCAGGTATAGCAATGGGGCGTTTCGCGAGACGTGACATACAAATGATTACCAGATTTCAAACAAGGCTTCGCCGCCGACGTGCTTCTCCTTGGCTTCCTTGCCGGTAAGCACGCCCGCCGGGGTCGAGAGGACGAGGAGCCCATGGCCGCGCTTGACCGGCTTCACGTCATGGACGCTCATATACATGCGGCGCGAGGGCTTGGAGATGCGCTTAGCGCCCGCAATAGTGGCGCGGCCGTTCTTGTAGGAAAGCGTGATCGTGATGTGATTATCCTTACTGCGCGCAACAGACGCGACATAGCCCTCGCGCTCGAGGAGCTCGGAGAGCGCCTTGGTCATCTTGCTCGCGGGCACGGACACGACGTCCTTGCGCGCCATCGAGGCGTTGCGCAGGCGGATGAGAAAGTCAGCGATAGGGTCAGTTACCATAAAATTACCAGGAAGATTTGCGGACGCCCGGGATGAGGCCTTCGTTGGCAGCCTCGCGGAAGCAGGCGCGGCACATGCCGAAGTCGCGCATGTAGGCGCGCTTGCGGCCGCAGCGGAAGCAACGGCGAACAACCCTCGAAGCGAACTTCGGGGCACGGTTTGAGCGCGCAACGGTAGACTTCTTAGCCATGTAGTTGTTGGGTTACCCAAGACTGGCCTGGGTTACTCCCCGTCCCTCGGGAGTTATGATTCTGTTGGTCTGCCTCGCCACTTTGCTTGATTTCAGCAAAGCTGATGACTAAGCGGCACCTTACAGAAAAAAGGAGCCCTGATGGGCTAAGAGGAATATACGCGATAGGTCGCTATAAGTCAACTCCTTGCCGTGTTCTTGACTTTAGCCATCAGGAGAAGAAGATTAAGGCTAGAAAGCAACCTGGAAAGGAGGCCTGCTATGGTCGCATGGGCGCCTCCCGAGGGGAGGCACATCTCAAAGGCGCGGATGTTCTTTGCAATGATGAGCCTTGTAGGACTCGTCGTGGCAATGATAGGAGTGTACAGCTTCTTCCTGTGGCATCTCTCCCCCGACAAGGCGAGCGGCATCACAGGGCTTGGCGGATTATTGATCGTCATCGCAATCATCGCCTTTAATTACCTGCGCAGAGAGGACAAACGGCCCGCGAAGTAAAACTTCGCGGGCCGCATCTATATTCTTCTTTTTAATTTATTCAAAAGTCTAATTAGACTTTTTGAATGGGAGGCCGAGGTGGGTGAGGTAGGCCTTCGCTTCGTCCTTACTTTTGGCAGTCGTGACGATCGTCACTGCCATGCCGAAGACGTCCTTAAGTTCCTCGTCGACCGTCTCGGGGAACACCGTGTGCTCCTTGATGCCGAGCGTGTAGTTGCCCATTTCGTCGATCGCGCTCGTGGAGATGCCCTTGAAGTCCTTGGTGCGCGGGAGCGCGATATGGACGAGGCGGTTGAGGAAGTCCTGCGCGCGCTTGCCGCGAAGCGTTATCTGATAGCCCACTTTGTCGCCGACGCGAGTCTTGAAGGTGGCGATCGCCTTCTTGGCACCGCGGGATGCCGCCTTCTGGCCGGTGATCTTCTCGAGGCGGTTAGCGACGAGTTCGACCTTGTTCTTGTCCTTCATGGAGCCGACACCGACCGATACCACCACCTTCTCTACCTTCGGGGTCTGCATGACGTTAGCCCACCCCATTGCGCCCTTGAGGTCGTTAAATACGGTCTTCTGCTTGTCTTGAATAAGAGTAGTCATACGAGTTCGAAATTACTTCTTGAGCGCGACGTTGCTCGCGTGGATCGGAAATTGCTTGTCGATTATCTGGCCCTTCTGCCCTTCGCGGCGAGGCTTGGCATGCTTCTTGCGCATACCCACGCCCTCGACTACGACGAGATTCTTTGCCGGAAAGGTCTCGAGCACCTTGCCCGACTTGCCCTTGTCATTGCCGGAGAGGACGGTCACCGTGTCTCCTTTTTTAACATGCAGAGTATTCATATCTATTCTTCACTCGTAAACTCGTATCCCTACACCACCTCGGGCGCGCGGGAAATAATGGTCTGGTAGCCGAGCTCCTGGAGCTCGCGCGGTATGGGGCCAAAGATGCGGCCCGCCTTGGGCTCCTTCTTGTCCTTGCCGGAGGTCTCGAGGATCACGACCGCATTCTCGTCGAAGCGGATGTACGAGCCATCCTTGCGGCGGAAGGGCGCGCGCTGGCGCACGACGACCGCGCGAAGAACGTCCTTCTTCTTGACCGCTTTGCGCGGCTCGGCCGACTGCACGGAAAGCGTCACGAGCTCGCCGATCTGCGCGTAGCGCTTCTTGGCGGAGCCGAGCACCTTGAAAATGCGGCCAATTTTGGCGCCGGAGTTATCTGCAATGGTAACGAGTGAGCGAGGCTGGATCATATAGTTATTCGAAAACGATCTCGAAGGACTTGGTCTTCGACATGGGGCGGCACGAGCGGATCGTGACCTTCTCCCCTTCCTGCGCGCGGTTGCCGGGGTTGTGCGCGTGATAGCGTTTGGTCGACTTCATGTACTTCTTGTACTTGGGGTGCTTCACGTAGCGGGAAACCTCGACCACGGCGGTATCCTGCATCTTGGTGGATACGACGGTGCCGCGGAGGGTCTTCTTATGTACGGTTGAAGTTTCCATAGTAGTTATGCGTGTTTCTTGTTGAGCTCGGTGAGCGCGCGTGCGACCTGCTTGCGGATCTCGCGAGCAAGCTTCACATTGTGATTCTTACTACCCGAGGTAGAAAAGCGCAAGGCGCGGAGTTCCTCCTTTTTGTCAGCCACCATTTTGGTGAGCTCTTCAGGGCCATGATTGGCGAGTGAGTGTTTCTTGGTCATAGTGGTTTAGTGGCGGGTCACGACCTTGGCCTTGAGCGGAAGCTTCTTCGCCGCCTTAGAAAGAGTCTCCTGCGCGATCGCTTCGGTAACGCCGTCGACTTCGAAGAGTATACGGCCAGGCCAGATCTCAACCTCATAGCCGACCGGGTCGCCCTTGCCCTTGCCGAGCTTCACCTCCGGCGGCTTCTGCGTATAGGGCTTGTCGGGGAACACGCGCAGCCACATTTTGCCGGTCTTCCCCAGGCTGCGGACGATCACCTTGCGCGCGGATTCGAGCTGGTTGGAGCGGATGCGTGCGTGCGTCACTGCCTTGAGGCCGTGGCTGCCGAAGGCGACCGTAACGCCGCGCGAGGCAACCATCGCGCGCTTGGGGTTGCGGCGGAAGGTGTGCGACTTTCTAAATTTTACTTTCTTAGGAAACAGCATGGTGGTGATTCTTACTTGGCACCCTTCTCCTTCGGAGCGTCAGCGAAGACCTCTCCGCGGTAGATCCAGACCTTGATGCCGATGACGCCCAAGGGCAGGTTTGCACGCTCCTTAGCGAAGTCGATATCAGAGCGGAAGGTCTGCAGCGGGATGCGGCCTTTCTTCAATTCCTCGGTGCGCGACATGGAGCCGCCGCCGAGCATGCCGGAAATCGAAATGCGGACGCCTTTCACGTCGCGGTTGGCCATGACCTTCTCGATCGTCTGCTTGAGGACGCGGCGGAAGGGCATGCGCTTCTCGAGGCCCTCGGCGACCATGTAGCCGACAATCGCAGCACTACTCTCCGGCGAGCGGACTTCCTCGATATCGAGCTTGATTTCGGGGACCGGGAGCTTGTGCTTAGTAAGGAAATTGACGATCGAGTTGCGCAGCTTGGTCGAGCCCTCGCCGGAGCGGCCGATGATGAGGCCCGGGCGCGAAGTCTTTACCATGATGCGGAGCGTCTTCTCGTTGCGCTCGATCTCGAGGCCGGCAACGTACATGCCGCGAAGCTGGGCCACGAGGAATTCGCGCAAGAGGATGTCGCTCTTGAGGTACTGCTGGTACTTGGGGCCAGTCGCAAACCAGCGATGGCGCCAATCACGCAGGATACCGAGTCTATGGGCAAATGGATGGACAACTTTAGACATACTATTTTTGTGCTTTCGCAGGCTTGCGGGAAAGGGCAAGGGTGATGTGGCTCGACTTCTTGCGGATCGGCGCGCCGCGGCCGCGCGCGCGAGGCATCATGCGCTTGAAGACGACTCCGCCGTTGACCTGGATCGAGGACACATAGAGCTCCCCTGCCGGCATCTTGGCATTAGCCACCGCCGACTGGAGCAGCTTGGCCATCGGGTCGGAGGCGCGCTTGGGAAGCGTCGCGAGGAGTGCCAACGCACGGTCGGCCGACTTGCCGCGAATAAGGTCGGCAACAAGGCGCACCTTACGAGGTGCTTGGCGGTAGTTTGAAAGTGATGCGCTTGCGTCTGCCATACAATATTATTTCTTGCCTGCCGGAGCGCCCGACTTGCCGCCAGAGGCGTCAGCTGCAGCCTTGGCTGCCGATGCTGCCGCGATCTCAGCCTCCTTGGCCTTCATCTCCATCTCCTTCTGCATCTTGCCGCCGTGGCGAGTGAAACGCTTCGTAGGAGAGAATTCGCCCAAGCGGTGCCCGACCATGTCCTCGCTCACCAATACCTCGATATGCGTCTTGCCGTTGTGGACGCCGAACTTAAAGCCCACCATTTCAGGGGCAATCTGCGAGCGGCGCGCCCACGTCTTAATGACATCAGTTGTCTGAGGCTTCTTGCCCTCAATCTTCTTGAGGAGCTTTTCGTCTACGTACGGACCCTTTTTGAGGCTTCTTGCCATAAGCAATTTAAAATCTCCTGCCCGCAACAGCCAGAGAGCGGCTGTGCCTTGTGGCACGAGAGTACAGCGATACTACAGGATGAGGGAGAAATAGTCAAATCAGGCTTGCTTGGTGACGACGTAAGGAGCATAGTGGTCTTTGGAAATTGAAAAAGGGGTACTTCCCATGCGTACCTATAAGTTCGACTACCGCGAGGACGGTTCCATTCATACCAAGATGTTGAGCAACGTCCAGAACGATGCTCAGGCCCACTTGCAGATCAAAACCTTTCTCTCCACCAACAACCGCATGCTGTTTTCGGGAACTATCCGGTGGGAAGAAAGATGTTCCGGCAGGACCCCTGATCCTCCGGATTTGGAGACCATCTCCGAGGAGTACCAGCTGACTCAGGCTCTCATCGAGTCAACTTACCCTGATCCATAGCAGCCGATCCGAACAATCACCCCCGGCGCGTCAGACGCGCCGGGGTTTCTTTTTTGAAATTTTTATTTATGCACCAAAATTTTCAGAAAAAATCTTGCAAAAGAAAAGATATGGAGCTATGGTGGCACATGGAGGCTGAGTTCTTGGGGCGAAATTGATGTCAACGCGTCTAAATGCGGAGCTTCCGAAAGTGAATTGTCATTTTTGCAAAAATCCGTTCGACGGGCCGATCTACCGAGTGGGCGTTTTCAAATGCTGCTCGTCAAAATGTCGCGCAGACTTTATGCGGAAAGGTGGCATCGTTCAGCGTACGGCTCCTCCCCGCTTCCGGCGGCGAGGAATTGTCTCGCTCTTCTTCGGACAGCTGGCATAACACTGTCCGCATACACCATCGAAAAAGGCGCCGCGAGGCGCCTTTTCTCCTTTCAATTTTTGCTTTTTACTTTGCTTGCTCCGAGCCGCGCTTGCCGACCTTGCGGCGCGAGACGATAAGGTAATTGGAGTACTTCTTCGGCGTGCGCGTCTTCTGGCCTTTGCCGGTGGGCTTGCCCCACATCGACTTGGCGCGGCGCGTGCCGCGGCCCTGGCGACCTTCGCCACCGCCGTACGGGTGGTCGACCGGGTTCATCGCAGTACCGCGCACGGTCGGGCGGATGCCCAGCCAGCGGCTGCGGCCCGCTTTGCCGATATTCATCAATTTATTTTCAGGGTTGGAGACTTCCCCGATCGTGGCCCAGCAGGTCTCGAGGACTTTGCGCACCTCGGTCGACGGCATCTTGAGGTCGACGTAGCCCTGATCGCGCGCGACAACCTCGATATGCGTACCGGCTGCACGGCCGAGCTTGGCACCGCCCATGGGCTTGACCTCGACATTGTAAACAAATGCGCCGACCGGGATGTCCTTGAGCTGGAGACGGTTACCTGGAGTCGCAGAGGCATTGTTGCCGGTCGAGATCGTGTCGCCGACTTTGACCGACTGCGGCAGGAGCGCATAGCGCCGCTCGCCATCGCGATAAATAAGCACGCCGACGAAGCCCGAGCGGTTGGGATCGTATTCGATCGTCTCGACGCGCGCAGGGACTTGCTTCACGTACGAGAAGTCGACGTCGCGGAAGAGGCGCTTGTGGCCGCCGCCCTTGTGGCGCACCGAGATGCGACCCGCGTTGTTGCGGCCCATATCGCGCTTGCCGCCAGAGACAAGCGACTTGTTGGGCTCATTGGTCGTGAGCTTGCCGCGATACGTGATCGTGGTCATGTGGCGGCGGGACTTGGTGTAGGGGCGATAGTGTTTCATACAAATGATTCTTTATGCCAATTCGATAGTATCGCCGCTCTTAAGGTAAACGTATGCCTTCTTGCCGCCGCGGGTGGTACCCCAGCGGTTGGTGCCGCGCGTCTGGACAGACTTGCGAGGGATAGCGACCACGCGCACCTGGCGCGGCGTCACCTTGTAAATCGATTGAATTGCCGCGGCGATCTCGTGCTTGTTGGTAGTCTTCGAGACATTGAAAACATACACACCCTTCTCGGCGAGGTAGGCACCCTTCTCGGTGATGCGCGGCGATGTGATGATATGTGCGGCGTGCTTGTTCATAGATTTATTTCTTCACCACTTTCTTAGCGCCAAGGACCTCGAGCGCAGCCTTCGGGTCGGCAATGATGAGGTATTTGGCACCGAGGACCGACACTGGGTTGAGATTGCGGACATCGGCAACCTCGACATGCCCCATATTGCGGAAGCTCTTCTGGGTTGCGGCATGCGTGGTCGGGAGCGCGATGAGCGCGGCGTTCTTTTTCTTGCTCATGCCAGTGAAATTCTTGCCGAGCGCCGCGATAACTTTCTTGGCCTCTGCGGTCTTGGGTGCCGACATCTCGAGCGAGTCGATAAAAATGACTTCGCCGTCCTTGTACTTGCGCGAGAGGGTCACGAGGAGCGCCTTCTGGCGAGCCTGGCGCGTGACCTTCTGGGCGTAGATTTTCTCATTGCGGGGGCCGTGCGTAACGCCGCCGCCCTTCCAAATCGGCGAGCGCGAGGAGCCGTGGCGTGCGCGGCCAGTGCCCTTCTGCTGCCAGGGCTTGCGACCGCCGCCACGCACCTCGCCGCGATCTTTAGTGTGCGCGACCGGGCCGCGGGCATTGGCCTGCATAGCGGTCACTACCTGGTGCACGAGGTCGGCATTCCACGGCAGGCCAAAAATGCTCTCCGGGAGCGTCACGGTACCCGCCTCTTTGCCTTGTATGTTGTAAATCTTCGTTTCCATAATCATTATTAGCCCTTGATCTCTACGAGCGTGCCAACGCGGCCTGGGATTGCGCCCGAGATCACGAGTTCGTTGGTCTCCGGATGGATCTGGAGGATCGAAAGGTTGCGCACCGTGACGCGATCGTTACCCAAGCGGCCTGCCATGCGGTAGCCGCGCGCAACACGACCACCTGCGCGGCCACCCGAGCCGCCCAGCGAGCCCGGAGCGCGCTCGCTGTGCTTCTGGCCGTGGGAGCGCGGGCCGCCGTGGAAGCCGTGGCGCTTCACCACACCCGCGAAGCCCTTGCCCTTAGAAATGGCCGAAACCTCGACCTTATCGCCAACGGCGAAGGACGAGAGGTCGATCGTTGCACCAAGCTCGACCTCGGCTGCGCCGCCCTTGAGGTTGAGTTCGCGGAAATGCTTGAGCGCCTTGCCCTTGGTGTGACCCATCTGCGCTTTGTTGACATGCTTGGCGGTCGTCTCGACAGCGCCAATCTGTACGGCAGAGTAGCCGTCCTTCTCGGCGGTCTTGATCTGAGTCACGGTATTGGGGGCAGCGTTGATCACCGTCGCGGCAAAAGCCCGGCCGTCTTCGGTGTATACAGTGAGCATCTTGCCCTTGGTTCCAAGGATGAATTTCATGGTTTCTATTGGTCCCTCAAAGGGACGTGGACAACCCTATGTCTAGAGAGTCCCCGAGACTATACATCAGGGGTTCAAATTATGCAACCGATACGAAAAAATCCCCCGCGCGAGGGATTTCTCCGTAAGAAATTTCTTTATTTGGCTTGCACCCTGGTTCTATCTGAATTGCGAGCCAAACAAAAAACCCGATCACTCGGGCAGAACCCGACACAGAACGTCTTTATTCAAGTATACGGACGCACGCATCTCGGTCAATCCCTTCTTTCCACTAAAAACAAAAGCCTCGTCACGAAGACGAGGCGGATAGAAGGAACGGAAAGAAAGAGCAGAGAATGAAGTGAAGAAAGGTACAAGAGAACAAGAAGTGAAAGAACGAAGAAAATAGAGAGGTAAAGAGTGAGTGAGAAGGAACCGCGAAGCGAGTTCCGAGGGCAAGGATCCGCTGAGCGAAATCCTAAATGTAAGCCCGACAGTCACCTATATATTTGCCTATCAATGAATCCGCATATTAAAACGAGCCAAAAAGAAAAAGGTTACAAAAAGAGAAGGCTCGACACCTGTAGATGTCGAGCCAGGTCAGGACCCCGTGGGCCACAACCGTCACCAAGGCAAAGGGTCACCCTAATACCAAGGTCGAATCTCTTATATTACAAAACCACCCCTCTGTCGAGGAGTGGTTTCTGCTAGGCCATTTTGACGTCTATCGTTACGCCAGACGGGAGGGAGAGGTTCGTGAGAGCCTCGATCACCTTCGCTGATGGGTCGAGGATGTCGATGACGCGCTTGTGGATGCGCATCTCGAACTGCTCGCGCGCGTCCTTGTAGATGAAGGTCGAGCGGTTGACCGTGTACTTCTTGATCTCGGTCGGAAGCGGGATCGGCCCGGCAACCTTGGCGTCGTAGCGCACCGCCGTGTCGAGGATCTGCTTCACGCTTGCATCGAGCACCTTGTGCTCGTACGCGCGCACCTTGATGCGCAGGCGCTGCACCGGCGCCTCGGCGGCCTTGCGAGTGCGCTTGGGCGCAGCCTTCTTCTCTGCTGTTAATTCGGTAGCCATAGTTATGTGAGTCTAGTTCTCCCCTCTCAGGGTAACCTATACTCGGTTAGCTTACGCTTACAGATAATAATTGAACCTCTGCACTCTAGCATAAGAAAAACCCGGCGTAAACCGGGTTTTTCTGTTCAGAATTTAATTTAACGGCGATACTTTTTGATTTAAATAATTGCTTAAGCAATTATTTTCGTCACGACGCCTGCGCCGACGGTCTTGCCGCCTTCGCGAACTGCGAAGCGCGTCTGATCTTCGAGCGCCACCGGTGCGGTGAGCTTCACCTTGAAGGTGATGGTGTCGCCCGGCATGACCATCTCGGTGCCTGCGGGGAGCGTCACCTCGCCGGTCACGTCCGTGGTGCGGACGTAGAACTGCGGCTTGTAGCCGGTGAAGAACGGCGTGTGGCGGCCGCCCTCGTCCTTGGTGAGGACGTAGACTTCTGCCTCGAACTCAGTGTGCGGCGTTACCGAGCCGGTCTTCGCAAGCACCTGGCCGCGGTGGACGTCTTCCTTCTTGGTGCCGCGAAGGAGAATACCCGCGTTGTCGCCTGCCTGGCCCTCATTGAGCTGCTTGTTGAACATCTCGATGCCGGTAACGGTCGTCTTGGTGGTCGGTACTATACCGACGATCTCGACTTCCTCTCCTACCTTAACGATACCGCGCTCGATGCGGCCGGTCACGACGGTGCCGCGGCCTTCGATCGAGAAGATGTCTTCGATCGGCATGAGGAACGGCTTCTCAGTATCGCGGACAGGGTCCGGGAAGTAAGAGTCCATCGTGTTGACGAGCTCGAGCACCTTCTGCGCGTACTCATCGTTGAGGTCCTTGGCCTCGAGGCCCTTGAGGCCCGAGCCCTTGATAACCGGGGCATCGGTGTAGCCCTGCTTCTTGAGAGCCTCCTTTACCTCCTCTTCGACGAGGTCGACAAGGTCCTTGTCGTCGACCATATCTACCTTGTTGAGGAAGCAGATGATCTTCGGTACGCCGACCTGCTTGGCGAGGAGAATGTGCTCGCGGGTCTGCGGCATCACGCCGTCAGTCGCGGCGACCACGAGGACTGCGCCGTCCATCTGCGCGGCGCCGGTGATCATGTTCTTGATGTAGTCGGCGTGGCCTGGGGCGTCGATGTGCGCGTAGTGGCGCTTCGGCGTCTCGTACTCGGAGTGGTGGAGCGCGATCGTAATGCCGCGCGCCTTCTCCTCGGGGGCGTTGTCGATCTTGTCGACGGCCTCCACGCGTGCGCCGTACCCTTGAGCCTTCGCCATGTCGAGGACATGGGTGATAGCGGCAGTGAGCGTGGTCTTGCCATGGTCAACGTGACCGATGGTGCCCACGTTCATGTGCGGCTTCGTTCTGTCGAAATTTGCCATAAATAATATCTTCTAACTGCTAATAATCACTTTTTAAGCATAGGAAAGCCCGCCCTATTGCGTTGTTGTCATACTAGCAGAGCAGGAAAAAAGGTCAACCGCCGGCCCATAGGCCGGCGGCACATTCCTTGTCTCAATGAGGACGGTAAGTATCCGGGACTTCCCACAGCAGCATCCGCAGCACGTCCCCCTGCAGATACGTTACCTTTCGCATGCTCGCGTATTCGCACGCAAGCGCAGCCAAACCTCCGCGGAACAACGCATCATCAATGAAATCGCTGAAGTCTTCGTACGGGGTGCTTCTCTGCCAGCGAAAATGCGCCTCATATACAGGAAACACCGATTTGGGATTGGAAGGAGCAAAAACAGGATAGAACATGCCGTCGTACTGAGGATTGTTTTTTTCGTTGAGGATGGCAACAAGCTTCTCGAGCCCGTCATGTTCCGGCAAGCCGGTATTAACGGGCGTTACGCCAATGAGAAACTTCCCGACCAGTTCCTGCCACTGAAGCCTCGCGAGAAGATAGGCGTCGATGCCCTCAATTCCCATAGAAAAGGCAATTTCGCTCGGAGAAATGATTTCTCCGTTCTTGTACTGTTGTTGAATGAACTCCAACGCAGTCTGGACAACCTTGCTCGCCTTTACGACGTGTACCGACATGTCAGTACTCCCTGGTCGTACAAAGAATCCCTGTCCGCTCCTATTGAACTCCTCACGCAGCAATCGCGCAAGGGTTGATACTTAAATTTGACCAATTTACTTAAACTGGTCGGTGTACGAGTCAATAATGCCCGTCACGAAGTCGCCGATCGCGGCTACGCCGCCGCCCATGGCGTCTATGACGCTTGCCACGTTAACGGCCGGCTGGAGCGGTTGCGCGTCTACTTCCTTATTAGGATTTGCGGCAGGGTTGGGCACCGCGGCCTTGCAGGCGGCCGCCCAGGCGCTCGCATGCGCTGGGTCGGTGAGCCAATTCGCGAAATCGCCAAGTATTACAACGTTTCCTTGCGTATCAAGCACACCGAACATGCCGGCAAAACCGAGGCTGCGCGCCAGTGCGTCGCGCTCCATCTTCGGCAGGCCGCAGGCGCTCACATACGTGGGATTGAGATTGGGGTAGAGGGTATAGACCTCCATCGCGCCGTCGCCCGGATGCTGCTTTAATTGCATTATGAGAAGCGATATCTGAGCCGCGCGCGAAGAACTCGCATTCTTCCACGCCGCTTCGGAACTGGTCGAGAAGTCGCCCGAATAGCCCAGCGCCTTAAAGAGCGCATCCACTTCCGCTTGCGGCACGGGGCCGCCCGCTGCAGGCAAAGTTGACGAGCCTGTAGAGGTACCAGTATCCGGCATCCCTTGCCCGCCCCGGTTGGAGCCTTGCGAGTTGCAATTGGCACTCATTGCAGCGCGAGTCGCGGGACCGAGCATGCCGAAGCCAGTGGTACTCGGGTCGCCCGAGGTGACGATACCCATACGCGCCTGCCACATTTGAAGCGCATCCCGCGTCTGCGGACCGAAGAAGGTTGTCGTCGTAGTCCCTTGCAAGTCGCCGGCGCCTTGGAGGAAGGCCTGAAGCTGGGCAACGTCGTCGCCCTGGCTTCCTTGGCGCAAGGTATGGTCGAAGATCGGGCACGAAGGGCGCTCGCCCGGCTGGCCAAACACGCTCGGGCGCGCAGCGCCTGAAGGAGACGAGCTGCCCATGCCCATTCCGGCAGGCTTGCCGCGCAAGACCGCGCTGACCGCGCTGATCATCTGCTGGTCCGTATTGAAAGAAGCGAGCAGCGCCTGCACCTGGGAAATTTGCGTATCGGTGGGTATGGCGGCATGAGCCGGAGACGGCATCGCCGCACACGCCAGCATGAAAGCAAACGCGACTGCAAATACTTGCAGCACCTTGAGCATGGGGGCCGGGAGTACCAAAACCTTGGTCATAAAATCTGCTTTCTAAAATTACGGAGTGATTAATAAACAGGAAAAAGCACGAGCTTTCGCTCGTGCCCTGTTAGGTTCAATTCTAACGTCCCTGCCCTGCTGCGCAACGGGCTTTTTAAGTTCGGTGTGGATATCCAAAACGGATCTTTACAACCTGCAAATAGTGTAGTAGCTTGCCGGACAAGCCGATCCCAGCCATTGAGGGCTGGACGGTCCAACGGGAAAGGTCTTTTACATGTTCAACAACTGGAAGTTCTTGGGCATCCTGCCCGTTCTTCTCGCCGGCCTCGTGCTGGCAGGGTGTACAACCGATGACTCTGGTGGCCTCTCGGCCGCGATCGGTAGCGGGGCCGTTCCTCCGACAGGAGTTGCGCAAAACCCGGGTACCATCGCCACCACAATCACGAGCCAAAGCGGCGCATCGGTCGACGTCTTCGCTATTGACGTCAACCGCAAGCAGAAGCTGTTGATTCCGGTCGTAAGCAAGCCCGGCTTCTTCAAGCCTTCGATCGTGGCTGCCGGCTTTGCGATCTGCAACAAGGATCCGAACTGCCCGCAGATCTCCAACGTGATCGGCGGCGTCGGCGAGCCGACCGGCAACGTGCTTATCGGCGGCGTGGCGAACGTGCTGGGCGCTTACCTGGGCCGCAGCGGCGGCGACAACTTCAACCTCTCCGCTACTGGCGGCACCGGCTACGGCGGCCAGGCCACGTCGTACGGTTCGACGGTAACAAATACGAACAAGAACACCAACAAGTCGTCGTCGAGCTCGAAGTCTGATTCCTCATCAAGCTCGAAGAGCAAGAGCTCGAGCGACTCGAGCAGCAAGTCGGACAGTTCGAGCAGCGGCTCGGGCGACAACGGCTCCGGCGGCAAGCCGCCGAAGGACGGCGGCGACTGCGGCAAGCCGGGCAAGCCCAAGTGCGGCGGCTCGGGCGGCGGCGGAGGCAGCGGCTGGTAGCAACCGCTCAATCAGTACATTCGGTCGAACCATAACGGCCCGGGAGTAACCTCCCGGGCCGTTTTCTTTTTAAATCTTTTGCGATTACTTGCGTGCGGCGACGATCGTCGCGGCGACATTGGGCGGCACCACCTCGTAGTGGTCGAACTCCATGGTGAATGACGCGCGGCCCTCCGACATCGAGCGCAGAGCGGTCGTGTAGCCGAACATCTCCGAGAGGGGCACCTTGGCCTTGACCGCGCGCGCCATGCCGCGCTCCTCCATGCCCTCGATCTGCCCGCGCTTGGAGTTGAGGCTGCCTGTGACGTCGCCCATGAACTTCTCCGGGGTCACGACCTCGACGCGCATGATCGGCTCAAGCAAGACCGGCTTGGCGGCCTTGGCAGCGTCCTGGAAGCCCATCGACGCCGCGATCTTGAAGGCGATCTCGGAGGAGTCGACGTCGTGGTAGGACCCGTCGTAGAGCTCGACCGATATGTCGACCATCTTGAAGCCGGCGACGATGCCGCGCTCCATCGCCTCGCGCACGCCGTCCTCGACCGGGCCGATGAACTCGTTCGGGACGACGCCGCCCTTGATGTTGTTGATGAATTCGAAGTGGTCTTCGCGTGTGACGTTCTTGCTGATCTTCTTGTCAGGATCAACCGGTTCAAGCGGCTTGAGGCGCAGGCGCACGTGGCCGTACTGGCCCTTGCCGCCGGTCTGCTTGATGTACTTCCCTTCCGCCTCGGCGCCCTGGAGGATGGTCTCGCGGTAGGCAACCTGCGGCTTGCCGACGTTGGCTTCGACGTTGAACTCGCGCTTCATGCGGTCAACCATGATCTCGAGGTGGAGCTCGCCCATGCCGGAGATGAGCGTCTCCTGCGTCTCGGCATCGGATGATACGCGGAAGGTCGGGTCCTCGTCCTGCAATTTCTTCAGCGCCATGCCCATCTTCTCCTGGTCAGCCTTGGTCTTAGGTTCGATGCGCATAGAGATAACCGGCTCGGGCACCGTGATACCCTCGAGGATGATCTGATTATTTTCCTCGCACAAGGTGTGGCCGGTCTTAGCGGACTTGAGGCCCACCGCCGCAGCGATCTCGCCTGAGTAAACTTTCTTTACTTCCTCGCGCTTGTCGGCCTGGAGGCGCACGATGCGGCCGAGGCGCTCTTTCTCGCCGGTCGAAGAGTTGACGATATACGAGCCCGCCTCGACGGTACCCGAGTACACGCGGAAGAACGTGAGCTGCCCCACGAACGGGTCGGCCTGGAGCTTGAACGCAAGCGCGGTAAACGGCTCGTCGTCGGAGGCATGGCGCTCTTTAGGATCGCCCGACTTCGGATCAGTACCGGTAACCGGGGGAAGGTCGAGAGGAGACGGAAGGTAATCGACGACCGCGTCGAGCACAAGCTGCACGCCCTTGTTCTTGAGCGCCGAGCCGGTGTAGACCGGGAAGATCTTGTTGGCGATAATCGCCTTGCGAAGCGTGGCTTTGAGAGCCTCGAGCGTCGGCTCCTTGCCGTCGAGATACGCGGTCATAAGCGCATCGTCATGCTCGACGATCGCCTCGATAAGCTGGCTGCGGTACTTCTGAGCATCGGCCTTGAGATTCTCGGGCACTTCGCCCTCGATCACTTCGTCGCCCATGGCGCCTTCGAAACGGTACGCCTTCATGGTGAGGAGGTCGACGACGCCCTCGAAGTCCCCTTCCGCGCCGATCGGGATTTGCATGCGCACCGCATGCTTGGTGAGGCGGTCGAGGATGGATGCGTACGACTTTTCAAATGATGCGCCCATGCGGTCGAGCTTGTTGATGAAGCAGACGCGCGGCACGTTGGCCTCGTCGGCATAGCGCCAATTGGTCTCCGACTGCGGCTCGACGCCGGCAACGCCGTCGAATACGACGACTGCGCCGTCGAGCACGCGCATGGAGCGCTTCACCTCGACGGTGAAGTCGATGTGCCCCGGCGTGTCGATGATATTGAAACGGAATTTCTTGGACGTGTCCTTCTTGTCCGGCTCGCTGGTCTTAGACCAGAAGCAGGTAATGGCCGCCGCGGTGATCGTGATGCCGCGCTCGCGCTCCTGCTCCATCCAGTCGGTCGTGGTCTCGCCCTCGTGCACCTCGCCGATCTTGTGCTGAGAGCCGGTGTAGTAGAGCACGCGTTCGGACGTGGTCGTCTTGCCCGCATCGATGTGGGCGATGATGCCGAAGTTGCGGACCTTCTCAAGCGGATAGTCTCTGGTGTCTGCCATATGATTCAAAAAAATAAGCGCCCGAGGCGTGCCTTTAAGATACTAGAAATCGGTGAAAAAGCAACAAGAAGAAAGGCCCGCGGGACATGATCCCGCGGGCCGTACTGCTACGCTTACTTCACTTCCTCAACCAGCTTGGCGATCGCCTCGACCGCCGTTGCCGCCTGAGCGCGGTCCTGGGACTCGGCCATGATGCGGATCTTCGGCTCCGTGCCCGAGGGGCGCACCACGAGACGGCCGTTCTTGCCCATGCGCCCCTCAATCTCACGGATGAGGCGCTTCACCCGATGGTGCTCGAGCGGCTTCGTACCCTTGCGATACTCGACATTGCGCATCACCTGCGGCAGCGGATCGAAGCGGTGAGCGACCGTAGAGACGGGCTGCCCGAGCTTTTTGAGCACCGCAAGGACCTGCAAGGCAGCGATGAGCCCGTCTCCCGTCGTCGTGTAGTCGGACATGATGATATGTCCGGACTGCTCGCCGCCGAGATTCGCGCCCCGCTCCTGCATGCCTACCAGCACGTTGCGGTCGCCTACCTTCGTGCGGACAAGCTCGATGCCGAGATTGCGCAGATGCCATTCGAGTGCAAGGTTCGACATCACTGTCCCAACGATGAGCTTTTTGGCAAGCATATCGGCTTCGAGCCAGGTCTCGGCGATGAGCGCCAGGACCTGATCGCCGTCAATGAGCCTGCCGTGCTCGTCGCAGAGCACCACCCGGTCGGCATCGCCATCGAGCGCGATGCCGATATCGGCGCGGACTCCCTTTACCCTGCGGGAGATCGATTCGGGATGCGTCGAGCCGCACTCGTCGTTGATGTTGTACCCATCGGGCTCGACGCCGATCGTGAACACCTCGGCGCCGAGCTCGCGCAGCGCCTGCGGAGCCACCTTGTAAGCGGCGCCGTTGGCGCAATCGAGAACGATCCTGAGCCCGTCGAGGTCGAGGTTCTTGGGGAACGTTCCCTCAACGAATTCGACGTAGCGATCCTGCGCGCCGTCGATCCGCTTCGCCCGCCCGATCGAATTGCGATCGGCGAGGCTTCCCATCAGGAACGGGTTGTTGATCATCGCTTCGATTTGATGCTCCTTGTCGTCGGAGATCTTGTAGCCGTCGGGGCCGAACAGCTTGATGCCGTTGTCCGCGTACGGGTTGTGCGACGCCGAGATCATGACGCCCAAGTCCATGCGCATCGCGCGCGTGAGCGCGGCAACGCCGGGGGTCGGGATCGGGCCCGTCTGGTCGACATTCATGCCGGCAGAGAGGAACCCTCCGGTGAGCGTCTGCTCGATCATGTAGCCGGAGAGCCTCGTATCCTTGCCGATGAGAACCTTGCGGTCCCCGCCGTTCTTGAACACGAGCCCAGCGGCCTGGCCCACCTTGAGCGCGAGTTCGGCGGTGAGGTCGAAGTTGGCCTCGCCGCGGATGCCGTCGGTGCCGAAGTGGCGCCGCCAGACCTGCGTCGACTTTTCTTCCTTGGGTTTCTTCATGGAACGTACTCCTTCTGAATCTGATTGAGAATCGTCAAAGAATCCGCCGGGAACAATAGAATTGTTCCCGGCGGATGTCAATCGTTCCCTGTTTAGTTTGAAATTACCACGCGAAGTGCGCGAATGCCTTGTTGGCTTCGGCCATGCGCAGCGTGTCGTCGCGCTTCTTGATCGCTGAGCCCTCGTTGTTGGCAGCAGCCATGATTTCAGCCGCGAGTTTCTCGGCCATCGGCTTGCCCTTCCCGCCGCGCGCTGCGATAAGGATCCAGCGGAACGCGAGCGCCATCTTGCGCTCGGCGCGCACCTCGCGCGGCACCTGATAGTTGGCGCCGCCGACGCGACGCGAGCGGATCTCCATGGCCGGCCCCACGTTGCGGATCGCGGTTTCGAAGAGCTCGACCGGGTTCTCCACCTTGGCCTTCTCTTTAATAATCTCGAGCGCGTCGTAGACGACCTGGCGCGCGGTCGACTTCTTGCCGTCCTGCATGACGGAGTTGATGAACTTCTCCACGCGGACAGAATTGTACTTCATGTCCGGTCCGACGATATTGCGATTTTTAACGGGGCGACGCATACAATTAAATAGTCTTTACAAAATTATTTGGGGCGCTTGCCGCCGTAGCGCGAGCGGCTGACGCGGCGCTTCTCGAGACCGGAGGCGTCGAGCTTGCCGCGTACGATCTGATAGCGAACGTTGATGTCCTTCACGCGGCCGGCGCGCACAAGCACGACCGAGTGCTCTTGCAGGTTGTGGCCCTCGCCCGGAATATACGCGGTGATCTCCTGGCCGTTGGTGAGCCGCACGCGGGCGATCTTGCGGATCGCTGAGTTCGGCTTGCGGGGAGTCGTCGTCGTCACCTTGGTACAGACACCGCGCTTGAAGGGGCTCGGGTAGAAGACCGGGCGGTTCTTGAGCACGTTGAAGCCGCGCCCGAGCGCCGGGGACTTGGATTTGCTAGTGCGGTTTTTGCGGCCCTTGCGGACCAGTTGCGAGATGCGTGCCATCTTTCAAGTAAAAACGCCCGGAAGGCGTTGGCAGTACTTTACTATATATAGGCAATCCCTGCAAACCCCCTTCTGCCGCAAGCTATATCTCTTGATAGGATGGCACAATGTCCACGGTTTGTGATGCGCTTGTAGTTGTCGTACCGTCAGGCGCCGTACAGACAAGCTTGAATGTGGTCGTCTGAGTGATTATAGAAGATACGCCGGCCAAATTGCTCCAGCTTGTCGCATTGGCGGGAGAAGACTGCGGGAATCCTGCACCCCCCGGACTGCGGCTTACGGTGCAGGAGTCGCTGTTGTTACCGTTTGCCCCGGTGACCATACTCGGCACGCTCCAGGTGATAGTTGCCGTTGCGCCGGTACGCACGCGACCCGGGGAGACTCCAAGATTGCAGCTCGTTCCTGCGGAGCCATAGCAAGCGGCAAGGGAACTTGAAGGGAGCGAGGCAGCGCTCTGTTGGTCAGTGATGGTTACCGTATCGCTGCTTGGCGTACCTACGGTATAGCTCGAATCGCCGGGACTCTGCACCGCCATAGTCACCGGTTCATTACCTTCGTACAGCGAGTCCTGGATGGGCGTCACCGTCACATCAACTGACGCGGCATTCGCAGGAATAGTGAGGGTTGTTCCGGTCGTCCCGGAGATACTCGCGCCGGAGAGCGTGTAGTCGGTGTTGCGGACTGCATTATTTCCACCCGTAATGATATTAAAGAGCACGTTAAGTGCCGAGGAAATATCGAGATTTCCGGAACTCGGCGTATAGGTTATGACGATGATTCCGGACGCTCCTGCGCCGCCGGTACCGCATGTAGGACCATTATAGCTTGCACCGCCGCTGCTTCCTCCGCCCCCATAGAGCCCTCCTGCAGAGCCGGTTGTCATTCCATTATTCAATTTACCCGGGGCTCCTCCTCCGCCACCAGAGCCGTGCGAAGAGTCGAATTCTGTTCCCGCTCCTCCCGCGCCTCCGACATTGCTTCCGCCGGAACCGCCGCCTCCGCCTCCGCTCGTGCCTGGACCGCCGGCCTGGGTATCTCCACCATGCGCGCCCCCTCCCGTACCATCGGCATTATTGCCGCCATCGCCGCCTGTATATGCGTTATAGGGCATGTTGCCCGCAGCACCCCCGCCATTTCCCCCTCCTCCTGCGCCCGATCCGCCTAATCCTCCAATTGCATCTCCGCCAACACCGCCGTTCCCCCTTGGTCCGGCTGCGCCGCCGCCGCCAGCAGCAGTCGCCCCGTATCCCTTGCCTCCGTTTCCTCCGGAGAATTTCGTCGCGCCCTTGCCGCTGCTGGCCGCTCCGCCTGCGGCAGCAGTACTTGGCGCTCCCGAACTACCTCCCTTCCCGCCCTGCGCACCAACTACTACAGCGGTTCCCGCAAGAGATGCGCAATTTGAAGTCGAGTTGCACAGATAGGTATCACCGCCCGCAGCGCCGACATTGCAGGAAGGATACGATCCTCCCGAAGCGCCGCCGCTCCCTCCAGCGCCAACAGCAAAGGCAATAGAAGCTCCCGGCGTAAGCGATACATTCGTAGAGGAGGAAAATCCGCCGCCTCCGCCGCCTCCGCCCACCGCCGAACCGCCGCCGCCCGCGCCGATTACTTGAATGGAATTATTGGAAGAATTCCAGTCTCCAGGAACGACCCATGGAGACGCGTTACTGGTAAACAGATAGCCGCGGCACTGCCCTCCGCCAATGGGAGACCCGAACCCGCAGGCGCTTGAGCCATTGGCGGTCCGCGTGACTGTAAATTTGCCGGTTGTTATCGGGCTTTCTGTCGCAGTCGGATCGCTCGCAGTAATCGTGACCGTCGGCGCGGATGGCGGGAACCAGACACTTGCCCCGCCGGACACCGCGGCCAGGGTAGAAGCATCCGTACACATAAGGGAGAAAGACGTAGTCTGCGAGAGCGACTGCGTATCGGCAATATTGGCCGAGCCGTCGGTTCTCCACGGCTCCATCGCATACCCTTCGAACGGGAACGCGCCGTTGATGGGCGTACGATAGATAATGTTGGTGTAGCTGGCTGAATTTACGCCGCCCAACAGATACAGATAGTTGTTGGCAACGATAATCGCGGAGTAATCGACCGCCGATGGCAGCGCTTTCCCAGTGTCATACCACGTGGTCGGGTCCGTCGTAGAAGCGGCGTATATTTCGGATGTGACGAAATTTGAAGTGCCATTGGCTGCATTTCCGCCAAACAAATAAAGAGAATCTCCGACAACCGCCAACGCAGAGTTCGACAAGGGTACCGGGAGCGTCTTGCCCGAGACTACGCTCCACGATGTTGGGTCAGACAAGGGAGCGCGCAGAATAGTATTTATCGGATTAGCGTCATCGGTTGAGCCGCCGAATATATATACGTAATTACCCACTATGCCAACACGCCCTTTCTCTATATTAATAGGCATGGTCTTGCCAGTATTCGACCATGAGGTCGGGTCGGAAATAGGGGCGCGATAAATGACGTTAGTGGGTCCCGAGCTTAAGACCCCGCCGAAGAGGTAGACATAGCCGCCAATAATGGCAAGTTCGCTTCTCTCGATAGCGGCAGGCAACGTTTTGCCTGAGACGACGCTCCAGTTTGTCGGGTCAGACACCGGAGCGCGATAAATAAGGTTGGAGACGGAGCCGTTGTTGCATCCGCCGTACAAATAAATGTAGCTCCCCACGGCTGCCAGTTGGAAGCAGCTCATCTTGTTGGGCATGGTTTTGCTGCTGGTGTACCACTTGGTAGGATCCGTCAAATTCGAAAAGTAAATAGTGTTCTTGAAATTCGTACCATCATACCCGCCGTAGATATATATCTGCCCATTAACGGTAATGGCCTGGAATTTATTCATGCTCGCGGGTATGGTCTTGCCGGTATTAATCCACGAAGAAACCGGATCATCCGTTCCAGAGGAGGCGGGAGCGGGAGAAACATTCATAGTGCAGGAGCCTGGCACGACGCCCGTAGCGCTCCAGGTGACCGACGTCGTACCCTGACCCGACTTCATTGAAGAGGAAGCGACTAGGACTGAAATCGAAGCCGAGCCTCCGGCACCCCCTACAGCTCCCAACAGCGAACCTGAACCACCGGGAATATTTGAAAATGGCTGTGCAGGCTGTTCCGAAGACGGCAAAGGATTATTTGCAGAGAATCTCGGCCCGGTTCCATCGATAGCCTCTATGCACGGACCAACCGATGTCGAAGAAACCTTCGGGAAAATCTGCGGCTGAGCCAAAGCTACCGCAAAGAGCATGAGCAGCGCCACGCCGCCAGTGAGCTTCGCGATGGTCATGAGCTTGTTGTGGGAGAGGTGCGGTGAAAAATGCCCCATGCACCATCAGTATAGGGTCGGACCAAATTCCCCGCTCTGCTGTTATCAACACTACGAAAGGGAGACGCCCGTCAGGAGCGTAAAAAGCGATTGCAGAAAGCCCGTGAAGACAGGCGCCAACAGGAAGTAAAAGACGAGCAGCACCACAAGCGTACCGCCGAGGACCCCGAGCCGCTCGAAGCTCGCGCGGAGGCTGTCGTACGCGCGGCCGAGCTCGCCCGGAAGTATCGCCGAGAGCACTTTCGAGCCATCCAACGGCGGAATCGGGATGAGGTTAAAAAGCGCAAGCAACATGTTGATGTACGTAATAACCGCGAGCGCGGATAAGAGGCTCGGGTCGGTGATATCTGCGAATCGGATGATGAGCCCGAAGATAAGCGCGATCACGATATTGGTGCCCGGCCCCGCGAAGGCGACCAGCGCCTCGTCCCATTTGCCACGGAGGTTGTACGGGTTATAGGGAACCGGCTTGGCGTAGCCGATAAGAAACGGCGAATTGGTAAGGACCAAGAGCGCGGGCAGGATCACCGTACCGACCGGGTCGATATGCGAGAGGGGGTTGAGCGTAAGGCGGCCTTGGAGCCGCGCGGTCGGGTCGCCAAGCCAATTGGCCATGTAGCCATGCGCCACCTCGTGGAGAATGACCGAAAATATGAGGATTATGATGCTGAAGAGGATGTCTGTTGGCATATCTATAAAGTCATGATATCATGCCTGAACATTCGATTTATGGCCAAGATTTGCCCCGTAACCAAGAAAGGCTCGCTTGTCGCAGGCGGCTACGATAACAGCGTACGCGCCGGGAAGTTTAACCCTACCGGTAAAGTACGCAAGTACGCGAACCTTCAGAAGAAGCGTATTTTCGTGCCGGAGCTCAACCGCACGGTGACCCTTACGCTATCTACCAAAGGCATGCGCACGATCACCAAGAACGGCGCGTACAAGACCCTCAAGGCCGCGGGCGTTATATAACTTAAGAAATCTCAAAGCAAAATCGCTCCGGAGCAATCCGGGGCGTTTTTATTTGCGCACAAATGTCGTGCCGTCGGAGACAAATTCTACTGTTCCCTCTTCGTCGGTGCGCAGCACCTGCACATTATGCGCGGCGAGGGTGTCTAGGGTCACTTGCTTGGGGAAGCCGTAGCGGTTGTTGGCGCCAAGCGAGATGATCGCAATCCTAGGATCAACTTCCCCAACAAAGTCGCTCCCGGTCGAGCCTGCCGAGCCGTGATGGCCGACTTTTAAGATATCGCTTTTGAGTTGCGTCGTGGACCCAAACGCCATCAAACTATTCTCGACATCCATCGGCGCGTCGCACATGAAGATCATCGAGGTGTTGCCGTAGACCAAGTGCGCGACGATACAACCCTCATTTGCATCGTCGGGCTTGAGAGTCGAGGCGTCGAAATCGGGCCAGAGGATATCGAGGCGCGCCCCGCCACCGAGATCGAGCCACATGCCGCGACGCGCCAATACGCGCGGGATATGCTCCGTATCGATTTCTTTTTCAAGAGTCTCTGCCGTAAGCGTCGGCTTCGGGATCCCGGGTTCTATAAAATCACCGACTACGTAGCGTTTAAGCAGGTCAATAAAGCCGGTGATATGGTCGGCATCGGGGTGCGTCTCCATGACTGCGTCGAGCGAGCGGTCGGCGAGCGGCATGAGTTTGGGCAGCTCGTGGAGGAGCGAGTCATCCGGCCCGCCGTCGATCACGATCTGTGCCCCGGTCGGAGATTCTATAAATATGGAGTCGCCCTGCCCCACGTCCATGACGGCGACCGTAAGCACGCCCGGCGGCGTCTCTCCGAACACCTCCGCCCAGATGCCGACGCACAGGACCGCGAGCGCGCCGAGCGCCAGATATGAAAAATTGCGCCGCAAAAACTCCATGCGAGCAGTATACCTAGAAAAGAAAAAGGCGCGAGATTTCTCTCGCGCCTTTTTATGCCCTTCTCGCCATAGAGGCTAGTTGCCGGTGGCCGAAGCAATCATCGGCGTCGGCGGCGCAGGCGGTGCGTACGGATCGGTTGTGTCGAAATGAGCAGACCGTTCGATGAGCGCCAGCGTGTGGATGTACCAAAGCGGGTCATCGATTACGAGCGGCATGATCGACCCCCCAAGAAGCGGGTAGACGCCCGCGTCTTGGTTGCTCTGGGCATACTCTTCGGCTTCAGCCCACGTCATGAACGCATGGCAGGTCTGGTCTTCGCCGTCTTCGTCCAGGCAGATGATCGCGTCGCCCTGTCCGACGATTACCGGACCGTCATCGTCAGTGGCGCTCCAGTCAGTATTGACCGCCGAGACCGGCGGATCCTGCTCGGTCGAAACAAGAAGGTTCAACGGCGGCGATTGATAAATGGACGCCGAGGAATAGAAATCGAAACCCGCTTCCGGGTCCGACTTGCCCGCCGCCTGAACGGCAGACGTTACCGCAAAGGCTGCCACAAGGGCAGCAAGCACGACTTTCATGTCACTTCCCTCCTAGTTGTTGCAGAACTCGCGAAAAGCTAACACCAGCGCAACTATGCAATGATTTGAGTATTTTTGCAACCCTTCTGTGGATATCTTTATCCGCGCTTCAGGAAGAGGGTGGTTTACTAAACGCATGCAATACGAAGAAAAAAAGTTCGCTATCCCCGAGCTCGATGGCATCTCTAAGGAGTCTGTTGATCAGCACCTCGGCCTCTATGCGGGCTATGTAAAAAATTTCAACGCGATCAGCGCCGCGATAGAGGAATTATTGAAGGATCCGGAGAAGAACGCGCTCGCTATCGCCGAGCTGCGCCGCCGGCATTCCTTCGAATTCGACGGCATGAAATTGCACGAGCTCTACTTCCCACAGCTCGAGGGCGGCGCATCTTCCCTTTCTCCCGACAGCGCGCTGGCGCAAGCAGTCGCCAAGCATTGGGGCAGCGCCGATGCGCTCGTGGCGCGCGCGCGGCAGACCGCAACGATCCGCGGGCCAGGTTGGGCTATCCTGTACTACAACCCCGAAGTAAAAGCATTCCACATGGGCTTCGTCGGCGAGCAGCATCAGGGGCACTTCGCAACGCTCCCCATCGTGCTCGCGCTCGATGTCTGGGAGCACGCGTACGTGCTCGACTACGGCGCCTCCGGCCGCGGCAAGTATGTCGACGCGTTTTTCAAAAATCTTAATTGGAAGGTTGTCGAGAAGCGGTTTGAAGATATCTCCAAGTAGCAAACGTGGTGAGCGGAATATAGATGAGCACGAGCAGCCACGCGGGGTAGGCTGTTACGATGGCCGACGAGAACGGCAGTGCAGTTGCTGTGGTCGCGATGAGTATCATCCATTTGAGCAGCGCGTCGCCGAGAATGGTAAACGGCAATGCGAGTACTGGGTGTATAAGGCCGAGCATGCCCGCGATAAATCCTAAGAGCATCGCGAAGGACACCACTGGGAGCGCGAGCAGGTTGGCCGGCAGCGCAATAAACGAAAGTACGCCGTTAAAGTAGAGCAGTGCCGGGAGCACAAATATCTGCACAGAAATTGTTGCGGCAGTTATGGCACGGATATTGAATTTCTCCGGCACCCACGAGACCCAGTGCGAGACCGTGGGTTCGAGCGTAATGAGGCCGAAGGTCGCAAGCACGCTCAAGATAAATGACGAGTCATAGAGCGCTACGAGCGGGTTCCAGAGGATCATCGCACCGGCAGCGGCAATTAAGCTCCGCATCGCGATTGTCGGCCGCTGCATATATTGCGCGACAATCGAGATGAGCCCCATGATGCACGCGCGCACGGTCGTGGCACCCGCGCCCGTCATGAGCGCGAAGAGGATCATGAGCACGCCGCCGAAGCTGTAGGAGAGCGTGCGCGGCAGGAAACTCGTTACGTAGAGCATCGCGTTGGCGACGATCGAGATGTTATAGCCCGAGAGCACAACCACGTGTACGAGGCTTGCGACGATGAACGCATGGTTGAGTTCTGCGGGGAGGCCCGAGCGCTCGCCGAGGAGAATCCCTTCGAGCAGCGAGTTGTCCGGCTCGGGAAATAATTTCTCAATCGAGTGCTCGAACGTATGTTTGATAGAAAATAAGAATTTTTGTAGCGACCACTTCCCTATCGTGACATTCGTGATCGTTGCCGGACTCATCATTGCCGAGACACCTTGTACGCGCAGATAATCTGCGTAGTCGAACGTCCGACCGGTGTCGGTGTCGAATGATTGCGCTTTTTCAACCTTGCCGCTCACGGTTATCGTATCGCCATACTGGACGTCCGCTTGCCGCGCCACGATTGCGAGCAGCACTCCTCGCGCCGGCTGACTATTTATCGTCGCAACATCGACATTGAGGTGTGCCGAAGTCGCGCGCACGTCCGGGTCGGCAACCACTTTGCCAACCACCGTCACCTGTTGGTCTTGATACCTGAGCAGCGTATCCCCTGCCTCATGCCGCCAAAGGAGCCCCACGCGCACAAAAAGGAAGAACCCGTAGGCCGTGAGCAAAAGTATCCAAAGCAGAGCCCGCTGCATGCGGGCAACTTACCGTTATTTCCCCGCGGCGTCTATAGCTTTGTTGACGAGTTCGTCGGCGTGGGCGTTCTGCTCTCTATATACATGCTTGAAGGTCATGTTGGGCGCATCTTCGAGGCGGATTTTCGCCACGCGTGCGAAGCGCTCTTTCATGCCGGGGTCCTTCACCTTGTAGATGCCCGAGAGCTGGCGCACGACCAGCTCGGAGTCCATCTGTACCTCGACTTCCATATCGCGCATCGATGTACCAAATAACTTTTTACACTCCTCAAGCGCGCGGATGAGCGCTTCGTACTCGGCGACGTTGTTGGTCGTCTCTCCGATATAATCAGAAATTTCTTTCAATACTTCCCCGCTATCGCTCTCGATAACGGCACCAATGCCCGCAGGACCTGGGTTGCCTCTTGATCCGCCATCGGTATGAATAATGATTTTCTGCATGGTTGCAGTATAGCGTAAAAGTAAGTACGATGCGGATGGAAGAAATTGTAAACCGCAGGAGGCGGAAATGGAACTAAGAAAACGTGCCCAGGGCGACTATTGGATGAACGAAGCACCCATCACCGACTCATTAGAGGCGCTGCATGTATTGCGCGAGGAGTGGAACGACACAGGATATCGCTATATCTCACTCAGGGAAGAAAAGCCAGAAATTCACCTAGGTTGGTTCAACGAGGGCGACAGCGGCGGAGCCACAAGCGGAGTCGATTATCTGGAAATCGATCCGGCAATCGCAAAGAAACTGAGAGATGAGCAGTGGGTCGAGCCGCGCAGGATCCCACACTGGGGCTACACCGAGGTGAGGCAGGATCAGCTTGTCTTATCGCAATGGGGTAAGCGAGAGATGGAACGGCTTCTCGAGGAAGCCATGACATCTGTCCGCGCTCAACTGAAACCCGGCACACATTCTGAAAAGAGCGACGTCTTCAAGGATGCTGGCTACGGACGCGACCATGGGCGTTGGGGTGGACGGCTCTACTTCGACTTCAGGACTCCTGTTGGCGAAAAGGTTCGCATGTACGCCGACAACGGCGAGTTCACGCAGCTTGAGCCTGAAAAAATCAGTACTCCGCAACCGGTACCCGGCGCCTAAGGGCGCCGGACTTTTTTATATAATATCAACCACTCTGATTCTTGGCTTGCCGCGCCAATCGTTCTCTATGTGGCCCACTACGTTGACGGTCACGCCTCCCATCGGCTTCTTTTCGAATGAGTCCGGGGTCGAGAAGAATGACACCCCCGCGATCTGTGTTGCGCCCTTGTTCATCATGATCTCGAGATGATCGTTCGCTTTGCCGAAGGCGCGCGTGCGCCCGATCTGTACTTTAGGAAAAAGGAGTAGCGGCTTTTCGTTGCCGACACCGAATGGTGCGAGCTGCGAGAGCGCTCTGTTGGCGTGCGCGACTTCTTCAAGGCCGACTTCCCGCTCAAGCACGGTTGAGGGTACCTCGCTTTTGGCAGCGCTTATTTTAATAAATGCTGCTTCGAGCTTGCTTCCCAGCTCGTGTACGCGGCCCTCCTCGACCGAGAACCCTCCCGACGCCGAGTGCCCGCCGAATTCGATAAACGCATCACGCGCGGCACTCATAAGCTCGACCAAGTTTACGTTATCCGGCGCGCGGCACGAGCCCTTGATCGTGTCACCGCCTTCCCGCCCCCAGAGGAAGACCGGCTTGTGATGCGCTTCAACAAGCGAATTAGCGACGAGTCCCAAAATCCCCGGCCGCCAATTGGGATTGCCCATCACGATGACCGAGCCTTCGGTTCCCTGCTCGGCCAAGCGCCGGTTCACTTCCTTGGTTGTCGCGGCGACCAAGCCCTTGCGCTCGTCGTTGATGCGGTTGAGATCGTATGCAAGCGCCTGCGCGTCTTCTTGCGACTCGGCAGCCAAGAGTTCGGCGGCCTTCTGCGGCTTATCCATGCGCGAGGCCGCGTTGATGCGCGGAGAGACCATGAAACCGATATCATCTTCGGTTAAGGTTGATGCTTTTATTTTGAGGAGTGCCAAGAGCGAAGCGAGCCCGGGCCTACGATTGCGGCGCAGCACGCGCAAACCGAAGTGCGCGATCATCCGATTCTCCCCCACCAAGGGCACCATGTCCGAGAGCGTCGAGATCCCCACAAGGTCGAGGAACCATTTCTCTTGGCCCTCAGCGATGCCATACCGCTCTTTACTCAACACGCCTTGAATGAGTTTCCAAGCAACACCCGCGCCGCACAGGCCGTCGAAGCCGTACTTGCTCTCAGGATGCTTGGGGTTAATGAGCGCAAAGGCGTCAGGCAAGTCATGCTGCACGATGTGATGGTCGGTCACGATTACATCAATTCCTTTTTTGTTGGCAAAAGCGATCTGCTCAACCTCGGTCGTACCAAGGTCGATCGTGATGATAAGCGTGATGCCTTGATTCGCAAGTTCTCCAATTCCGTCCTCGTTAAGCCCATAGCCTTCGGTATGGCGATGCGGAATGTAATGCTGCACGTTAAGCCCGATCGAGCGCAAAAATTGCGTGAGCATGACACCACCGGGTATGCCATCGCAATCGTAATCGCTCCAGACGCATACTTTTTCATTATTCTTCACTGCCAAGCGTATCCGATCGATCGCCTTCTCCATATCGGGAAGTAACATCGGGTCGCCGGAGTCGCGCTCAAAATCTGGCAAGAGAAATTGCTTCTGTGCTGCCTCATCCTCGACGCCGCGCGCAAGAAGCAGGTCTTGCAAGAGGTCATCATGCGCTCGCGGGCGCAAGGTGTAGGAGGTCATCGGAAGAAGTATACTAGAGGGATGGACAACTGCATATTTTGTAAGATCGTCAGAGGCGAAATCCCCGCGCAAAAGGTCTACGAAGATGAGCATTTCATCGCCTTCCTAGACATTAATCCACGGGCCCCAGGACACACTCTTCTTATTCCCAAACAGCATTACCAGTGGTTTATTGAATTGCCTGACGACCTATATATCGAATTGTTTAAAGAAACGAAGAAATTAGCACTTGAGCTTAAGGAAAAATACGCTGCTGATTATGTACAATTAGGTATCGTCGGGAAAGACGTTCCTCACGCTCACGTTCATCTTATACCCCGCCAACTAAACGACGCCAGCGTTCCTGCAGCTTAAACTTTCAACGGCTCAATACCCGGCAGTGTACCTTGTGCCAAGAACTCGAGCATCGCTCCCCCACCGGTCGAGAGAAATACTTTTTGCGGGTCGAACGTAAACTTCGATACCGCTTCGATAGTGTTACCGCCGCCCACTACCGCACTAACACCACTCGTAGCGAGCGCTTCTGCAATCGCGTTCGTACCGGAGCTATAGCCCTGTTCGTAGAGGCCGGTAGGGCCGTTCCATAACACGAATGAGGCTTGAGAAATACGTTTAACCCACTCCTGCACGGTTGCCTCGCCGATATCAAATCCTATTTCTCCATCAACAATATCGCCGATTGCTGCCGTGCGTTTGGTATGAGTTGATTGATTTTCAACCACAAGGTCGGTTGGCAAAACAATTTTAGGATTAGTGATGATCGCTTCCGGCGGCGGTGTCGCTGAAGAGACTACCGAGCCCACGCGCGAGCCACGCGCCTTCAGAAGTTCGTTAGCTATTGCACCACCAATGAGCAAAGTGCTGTATATCGAAACCATTTTTGTAAGAAGCGGAACTTTTGTCTCGAGCTTCGCGCCGCCCAAGATTGCGATCGCACCCTGGGGCGGTGTGAGTGCCTTCGAGAGATGCTCGACTTCTTTCTCCATAAGGAGCCCCGCATAACTCGGGAGAAACTTTGTGATGCCAACTGTGGAGGCGTGCGCGCGATGCGAGACTGCGAATGCATCATTTACAAAAATATCCCCCTTGCTTGCGAGCTCTTTGGCAAATCCTTCATCGTTTGCTTCTTCGCGTGCATCGAAGCGCAAGTTCTCGAGCATCTCGATATCGCCCTGCACGTATTGCGCGAGCTGTTTCGCAAGTGGCGCAGTACGCAGCTCCTCAACCACTTTGCCGTCGGGCCGGCCGAGGTGCGTAAGCAGGACCACATGCGCACCGCGCTCGAGGAGAAGCTTAATCGTCGGCACCGCTGCGGTAATGCGCGTGTCGTCGGTAACGTTTCCCTCCTGTATCGGGACATTGAAGTCAACCCGCAGAAGTACGCGCTTATTACTTACGTCTGCATCACGCACCGATCTCATTTGCATGCCTGTAGTATAGCGAGAAATTGCTCAAGGTCAGCGCTTGCATGACCGACAAGAAAACCGGATACGCCGCTTTCTTTGACAAGCTCGGATGCATTCGCGGGCTCCACCGAGCCGCCGTAGAGGATCGGGACCTTGAGCGCCATCTTGCGGTCGAGCAGTTCCGCAAGCGTCTTTTTTATGAATATGACCATTTGCTGCAGGTCTTGCGGCTTCATAGCATCCTCCGCACGCTTGCCTATGGCCCACACCGGCTCGTAGGCGACAACGAGCTTCTTCATCGCGCCCTTGGCTGAGTTCTTAAGCGCCGAGGAAAGCTGATCCTCGATATCGGAAAAATGTTCGCCTTCGGCGCCGCGCTCACGCTCGCCGATGCATAACACCGGCGCAAGCCCCGCCTCCGCCGCGCGCAGGAGCTGCTCGCGCACGCTCGCCTCGCCTTCCCCGCTCGCACGGCGCTCGGAGTGGCCGACGATCACGAAGGAGGCGCCCGCCCACTTGAGCATCGTCCCCGAAACTTCGCCAGTGTGCGGCGCATCAGCGTGAGAAGAGAGCGCCTGTGCGCCCACTTCGACCGGCGAGCTCTCCAACACTTCGACCGCTTCGGGTATGAGCACGTAGGGGGGTGCAAGCCACACCTCGATGCCGCTCATGCCGCGGGCCCGCTTGCGCAGCCCCAGGAAAAACTCTCTCGCTTCCCGAGGATCGTCCATGTACATCTTCCAATTGCCGACGACGAGACGCTTTTTTGCCATGGAGCAAATATACCATTCTGGGCCAAATACAAAAAACCGCCCCCCTCTTACGGGACGGTTTTTTGGTTCGCGGCCTTGGGGCTACAAACGGGTCGCTTCAATGGACGCGAGTCCCAGGACTCTTGGCCGTTGAAGTGTAGAGGATCCGTTTATAGCCCAAAAACCGCCATGATACAGAAAGGCAACGGCAGCTTGCCATTCCGTTCCTCGAGACGCCGTACCAGCCCTCGAGTACTAAGAAGACAAGCTGCCGCGCCATCGCGCGCGAGGCCACGGAGGAGAAGCCTGCGCTGCGAGAGGAATTCATTCCCCTTTCAAATCTTCGAATTGCTTCAAAAACTTGAAAGGGGCAGCGATTGCAATAGTATTGATCCATTGCAATCGCCACCGAATGCTAGGCGTTGTGGCACCATTTGCGATGCCTCTCGGCCTTGCGAGCCTTGGCGTCTCGGTAGCAACCCCTGTAAAAGGCCGCATCGCGAGCATTATACTCGCGGATTTCCAGAGTCTTCGACCCGCAAACCAAAGCTGCGAGGAAAAGCCCCTGAAGGAATGCCAGCCACCGGTATTTGGTGACCGGACCCTCTACGGAATAGTCATACTCGATCCAGACGAATTTCTCGGCCTGGTAGTACTTGCGATTCTTACTCACTTTATACTCCCTGCAGGGAACTATTCCCCGTTCAAACATTCGACAACTCAAATGCTTGAAAGGGGCGGCGAGACAGACTCGCCACCACTGAACTCGAAGAACTAACGATTGAATGGACGGAACCTGTTATGGCCGCCCCAGATGCCAACATGCCGCTCGGCCTCGAGCGCTGAAGAAGCGAGCGAGGCAATATCAGGCCTCGCTACCTTGCGCCGCTCGGCTGGAGGAAGAGCGGAAGTTGCCGCTGAAGCGGCGTCCCGGCCGAGACGAGCATATCCGCACTGTTCACCTTGTTTGTTGAATACCAGTATCCGCCTCATGCCCCATCTCCTGTGTTTGGGTATCAAGAATTGATAGCCCTTTCAAAACCTCCATGTAAGATGAAGGGTTTGAAAGGGCGGCAGATACATTGTCTGCCGCTCGAACGCCTCACTGTCAGAGCAATTGGACGCTACGCGAGTGAGATCTTGTATTCCAGACCGCGCGTGCGACACTCGTCGATGACGGCCTGGACGGTGCAGTTGAAGCCGACCCACGCCCGGTGCCAGCGACGGTTGCTGCCAATCTTGCGAACAGAGATCTTAATCATGACACTTCTCCTCGAATTGCGACGAGCACCATGCTCGTCTTTGGGCCGCACAATGGACCCATTCAAATACTCAAACTTTTAAGTACTTGAATCGGGGAGGGTTTTTAAGGAACCCTCCGGAAACCTTAGAAGAGGTGCTGCTATGCAGTTGTCAGAGATCGGTTTACGAAAAAAGGCGATTGGGCAGTCCTCCTCCTAGAAGAAGTGTTCCCCAATCGCCTCTCTATATAGAATGACTCCTATATAGGTGCTGATGGTTCGCTGCCTCCTCTAAAAGCTGCGTCCCAAACCTATGTGATCGTACCTGCTCTTAATCATACACCCTATTAGACAATCTGTCAAGTATGTGTCTATATGATCTCCTGGTAGGGGTAAGAAGTGGCTCAAAATAAGGCTTTTTGTCCGCCTTGGCGTCGAGACGGGGTTATTCCCCGGTTGTTCCCGCTTGGGAGGCCCGAACTAGCTCTTCAACGCTCGTAATACCGGCCGCCGCCTTGAATAACCCGTCCTCCTCGAGAGTCAGCATCCCCTCTTCTCTCGCCTGAGCGAGCAGGTCATAGCCTGGAGCGTCTCTATATATAGAGTCGGCAAGAGCTCGGCTCGTCATACATACGCTCTGGAGCCCTACCAACCCGCGGTAACCGCCCTCGCACTCGGGGCAAGGATGCGCACGAGCGAAGAGGACTTCTTTCCATTGCATATCTTTTTCCACTATCCCTTCCTCTTTAAGAGCGGCGAGTACTCTGCCAAAATTCGCCAGGGGTTCGAGCGGCGCACCTTCCGCACGCGAGAGTCGATATTCTTCTTTCTCATGCGGGCAGAGACGCTTCACGATATCGATCGCCACGATACCCTGGAGCGTGCTCGCAAACAACTTACTCGGGACCCACGCGCGCATGCGTTCAAGTGCAGCGACCGCCGATGGCGACTCGATGCAGCCGATCACAAGCACGCCGCGCGACGCTGCCTGCACACACAGGAGCGCCGTGTCGTCGTCGGCAATAGAGCCGACAAAAATAATGTCCGGATCATGGCGCAGTACCGCGCGCAGCGCAGCTGCGGAAGTAATACCGAGGTCGGGCCGGATTTCAGTCTGCAACACATGCGGGAGGCGATGTTCGATCTCAGTTTCTACCGTTGCGATCGACACCGCACGGCGGCCAAGTTCATCGAGCATCGTGTAGCCAAGTGTTGTCTTGCCAGCGTTCTCGCGGCCAGCAATGAGAATAAGCCCCGATCGTTTGGTGAGGAGCGTATGCACCGCATCAAGCGAGGCGCCATGAAAACCGAGTGACTCCAGCGCGAATCCTTTGCGTGTTTGATATACACGCCTGAGGTTAAGGAGCATCGACTCCCCGCTTGCCGTGGGGGCGCTATGTACGCGCACGTGGGCGGTCTCGCCACCAAACAGCTCCGTTGAGAACGATCCTTCCTGTGGCACATGGAGCGTGAGGGACATCTTTGCCAGATTCTTTATGCGCTCGAAAATATGCCCCGCCTCTTTGGGGAGCAGCATCGCTTCGTGCATGAGCCCCTCGATGCGATAGCGCACGAGGAGGCCTGTCTCGCGCAAGTCGAGGTGCACGCCATGCGCGTTGGAGAGGAGCGCATGAGCGAGGAGCGCATTGAGGGTCTGCTCACTCTGCGCCAGAAGAGACGCGAACTTTTCTTTGAGATATTTCTGATAGGTACGCAGGGTCTTGCGCAGAGACTCGGCAGTTGTGAGCCGTGGCACGGGCACCAAGCCGTAGTCGCGCCGCAGGTAAGAAATCTTATCGAACGCATCGAGGTCGAGCATGGCAACCTCTACCCTGTTGCCTTCGCGGGCATACGCGACAATATTATGAGCGCGAGCAAGCGGCTCAGGAATTATAGAAAGCGTCTCGAAAGAGATCTGTTCCGGCTCGAGCTGGACGAACTCGACGCCCGATGCGTGCGCCACTGCACGACGCAACTCGTCCTCGGCGATGATTCCGCGCTTCACGAGCGCATCGTAGAGCGCCTCGCCCTGGCCGCTCTGCATGACATCGGCAAGCTGCGAGCGGGTTACAAGCCCATTGCCCACCAAAAAATCCTTAAGCGCCTTCTCTTCGACGTACATTGGCACCATTTTACCACGCGCTTGACGAGTAACTATGAAAAGAGTATCCTTTGAGTATCTGGTAACCGCCCCGAGTGGGTGGTTTTTTCTTACCCAGATTTCAACTCGCTACAAAATAACTACACGAATATGTTTGACCTTAAAGTAATGAATTCGGTTCTCTCCGAGCTCGAGGAAGAACGCGGCATTCCGCGCGCGAAGGTGATCGAGGCGATCGAGGCCGCGCTCGCGACCGCGTACAAGAAGGAGTATGCCAAGAAGGGGCAGATCATCCGCGCCGTTATCGATATGGACGCCGGCACGACGCAGTTCGTCCAAGTAAAGCAGGTTGTCGATGATACGACCGTGCGCTTCGCAGCCGAAGGCGAAGAGGAAGAGGTGCCTTCAGAGCCCAAGCTCGATGCCGAGGGCAATGTGATTCCGGAGCTCCCCTACTTCAACGAGGAGCAGCACATCATGCTCGCGGATGCCAAGTTTATTAAGCGTGACGCGCAAGTGGGCGACGAGCTTGTCTTCCCGCTTGAAACGAAAGACGATTACGGTCGCATCGCCGCGCAGACCGCCAAGCAAGTTATCATCCAAAAGATTCGCGAAGCAGAAAAAGTTTCTGTGGTTGCAGAGTACGGCGCACGCGAGGGCGAGATTGTCAGCGGCACCGTGCAGCGCATGGAGCGCGGCAACCTCTATGTCGACCTTGGCCGTGCAACAGGTATCCTTCCCTACGAAGAGCAAATCCCGGGTGAGCGCTTCCGCCAAGGCGAGCGCATCCGCGCACTCCTCTACCAAGTAGAAGAGTCGCCGCGCGGCATCTACCTGCGCCTCTCGCGTGCCAATGGCGCATTTCTCGCAAAATTGTTTGAAATGGAAGTGCCCGAAGTCGCACACGGCACCGTGACCTTCAAGGCAATCGCGCGCGAGGCGGGCAGCCGCTCCAAGGTCGCGGTCGCATCATCCGACCCGCACGTCGACCCGGTGGGCAGCCTCGTCGGCCAGCGCGGCGTACGCGTCTCGACCGTTACCTCCGAGCTCGGCGGCGAAAAGATCGACATCATAGAATGGTCTGAGGATACCAAGGCGTTTATCGAAGAGGCGCTCTCGCCCGCTCGCGTGCTTGCGGTCGACCTCGACGACGCCGAGCATAAGGCGACGATCAAGGTTGCCGAGGACCAGCAGAGCCTCGCCATTGGCCGCGGCGGGCAGAACGTCCGCCTCGCCGCCAAGCTTACCGGCTGGCGCATCGACATCCAGTCGACTGGCGGCGCGAAAGTAGCCGAGGTTAACGAAGTCGGCGAAGAGACCGAGGCCGTACCCGAAGCAGAAGCCGAATCGAGCGAAACTACTGAAGAGAAGTCGGCAGAGTAATTACTCGTCGTATACTAGTCACTATGGCAAATATCGATCACAAGCCCTCCAAGTACATGCTGAACCTCTTGCATGTGCTGCCGCCGTTCGCAAACGAGGAAGACGGGATCGTCAACACGATCGTCGAAGTCTCGACGGGTTCGATCAACAAGTATGAGATCATCACCGAGTCCGGCCAGCTCAAGCTCGACCGCGTCGGTTACTCGTCACTTTCTTACCCTTTCACGTACGGAGCGATCCCTCAAACGTGGGACCTCGACAACGACCCGCTCGACATCGAGATTGTTAACATTACGGAGCCGCTCGTACCAGGATCGGTCTGCGAGGTGCGCATCATTGGTGCCATGAAGTTCGTCGACGGTGGCGAGGTTGACGACAAGATCATCGGCGTCCTCTCCGACGACAAGCGCGTCGAGCATATCAAGGCCGTTGAAGACCTTGGCGAATACTTCAAGAAAGAAACCAAATACTATTGGGAGAATTATAAAGCGCTCAAGAAGCCGGGCACTGGTGTCGTAGGCGAATTCCTCGGCCGCGACGAGGCCCTGAAGATCGTCAAAGAGTCGATGGAGCGCTACAGACAGGATTACGCGCCCAAGCTCGACTAATAGATTTGTATTGGAAGCACCAAAAATCCCTCTTAAAAGGGGGATTTTTGCTACCTATGCTATACTCAGGGTCATGGAAATCCCCTCTCCTGACGAGTTGCAGCAACGCCAGGCTCAAAAAGAAGGGGTCGGGCCCTTCTTCGCGATCATAATCATCATCGTGCTCTTGCTTGCGGGCGCAGTGTACTTTTTTATCAACTGGGAAACGACGCACCAACAAACGCCGAGCGCGGAGCAGGCAAATTCCTAGCGGGTGTGCTAGTGTAGGCCGATGCCAGCAGCAGATATAGCAAAAACATTTACGCGCAAGGAGTTGCCGGGCTCGATGGTCGAGCTCTCAGGCGATATCCCGTACGAGGCGCTTGCGCCTTTTCGCGAGGCAGCGCTCAAGCACTTGGCCGAACATATGGAGCTGCCTGGCTTCCGCCCCGGCAAGGTGCCTGCCGACATGGCGCTGAAGAAAATCGGCGAGGTGGGCGTTATGGAGGAAGCGGTCGAGATGTACATGCAAGAGCTCTACCCAGTGCTCCTCGACGCTCACAAGGTCGACGCGGTCGGCCGCCCGGATATCCGCATTACCAAGCTCGCGCCCAATAACCCTGTGAGCCTCACCGTCCGCGCGGCGGTGTATCCAGAAGTGACGCTCCCCAAAGATTGGAAGAAGACGAGCAACAAGATCGAGCTTGAGACTGCATTGCCTGCGACCGACGAAGAGGTTGAGAAGACTATCCAGTCTCTGCGCGAGAACCGCGCTGCGCGCGAGGAAGGCAAGGAGCCTGTGCTCCCGGAGGTTACTGACGAATGGGCCCAGTCGCTCGGCGCGTTTGAGAATGTCGCGGCGCTACGCGAGCAGATCAAGAAAGGCATTACCGAGGAGAAGAAGCGCGCTGCCAAGGATGCCCGCCGCGGCAAGATCGTCGACGCGGTCATTGCTGATACGAAAGTCGACGTGCCGGATGTCTTCGTCGAGAGCGAGCAAGACAAGATTATGAGCCAGATGCGGGAAGATATCACCCGCATGGGGCTTACCTTTGAGGATTACCTCAAGCATATCAATAAGACCGAGGAAGCGGTGCGAGAGGAATTCCGCGACCAGGCGAAGAAGCGCGCCACGCTTCAGCTCGTGCTCAACAAAGTAGCGCAGGAGGAAGATATTAAGGCCGACCAGCCGTCAGTCGAGACCGAGATGCAGCATGCGCTCCAGCACTTCCCCGATGCCAACCCCGAACTTCTGCGTATTCATATAGAGACAGTCTTGCGCAACGAGCTGACGCTGCGCCGACTTGAGGGAGACGCCACCCCGCTCGAGCCAACCACGCACGATCATGATCATAGCGAGCATCTGCACGAGTAATATTTAGCTACATAGAGATAGAAAAAGGCCCGACCGTAGGAAACGGCGGGCCTTTTATCGAACAGCCGCTGCAGACAGCTCGAACCGAACGAAAGAACATCTGCAGGGTATCTCGGCCTCAGTTGAAGCCGCAATGTTCAGTGCAGTAATGCACTGAAGGGGCAAAGGGCCCATTGCCATCATTGTAGAGTTCCGAACCGATCATGAGAACGGCGAAAATCCCAAGGATGGAAAATACTGCGATCTTAGCAAACATGAAACCCTCCTATTGAGCGGCCTTCGCAGAATGCGAAAGCTCAAGAGAAACCCTGTGGTTTATATTTTCCGCTTGAAATACTCTCCCGTCAAGCGTATAGTGTGCACATGCAAAATAACCCTATACAAAGCCAATTGGTGCCGATGGTGGTCGAGAAGTCCCCTTACGGCGAGCGGGCTTTCGACATCTACTCGCGCCTCCTCAAGGAGCGCATCATCTTCCTCTCCGGCGCTATCGAGGATCATACGGCCAATCTTATCATCGCGCAGCTCCTCTTCCTGGCGTCCGAGGATCCCAAGAAAGATATCCAGCTCTATATCAACTCCCCCGGCGGCTCGGTCACGGCCGGTCTCGCCATCCTGGACACCATGAACTTCGTGAAGCCCGACGTCGCGACGGTATGCGTCGGCATGGCGGCCTCCGCAGCAGCAGTAATCCTCGCCGCAGGCCAGAAGGGCAAGCGCTACGCGCTCCCCAACGCCGAGGTGATGATCCACCAGCCGTGGGGGGGCGCACAGGGACAAGCTACCGATATCGAGATCACCGCCAAGCACATCGTCGCCACCCGCGAGCGCCTTAATAAGATCCTCGCCAAGGCGACCGGCCAGGCGCTCGAGAAGGTCGAGAAGGACGTCGACCGCGACTACTTCATGATGGCCGAGGACGCCAAGAAATACGGCATCATTGACGACATTTTCAGCGGCAAGGCCCCTGCTGCAAAGCCGTCCGGCAAGAAGGACTAGGGTTGCCTTACCCTCGGATTCCTGGTACCCTGAAGATGTTCGCTTCAGGGTATTTCTTTCGTAATTTAATTTTGAACTGTTCCCCCTCCCTCCGATTCCTATCAATGATTACATCTGTGACTAAAGCGCCAGAAGCAGCAGTTCGAAAGGGCTAAGCACAGCATCCGCATTGCGGGGCGTCGAGCGGTTTGGGGACCCAAATCGTTTATGTCGCTTACATACGCATTCATCCTCATGGGGATTGCCGGGCTCGCGGGCATTGCGATCGGATACATCTTCCGATTGCTCTTCGCGCGCGCGCAAAGGAATTCCCTCGAGGTCGAGGTTAAAAACATCCTCTTCAACGCCCGCGAGGAGGCAAAGCGGATTACTGACGAGGCCGAGAACAAGTCCCGCGAGCTCGTAGAGAGCGGCGAAGCTGCGCTTAAGGAGAAGGAGGAGAAGCTCACGCGCGCCGAGGACCGCGTCTTCAAGCGCGAGGAAGCACTCGACAAAAAGTCGTCCGAGTTCGACCGCGAAGTCGAGGGGCTGAAGTCACGTATTGAAGAAGTAAAAACGATCCGTGAGCGCGCCGAAGGGCTCGTACAGCAGCGCGGTGAGGAACTGGCTCGTGTGGCCGGCCTCACCAAAGACCAGGCTAAAGAGCAGCTCATGGCCGAAATCGAGCGCGAGAACGGCGAGGATTTCATGATGCGCGCGGCCAAGCTCGAGCGCGAGGGCTACGAGCGCCTTGAGCGCAAGGCCAAGGATATCCTTACGACCGCGATCCACCGCCTTGGCAACTCGGTCGCCTCCGACACGATGGCGACCGCGATCACGATTCCCAACGACGACATCAAGGGCAAGATCATCGGCAAGGAAGGCCGCAACATCAAGGCATTTGAGCGCGCCAGCGGCGTCGAGGTCATTATCGACGACACGCCCGGCTCGATCGTGCTTTCTTCTTATGACCCGATCCGTCGTGCAATTGCCCGCGTCGCGCTCGAGAATCTCATCATCGACGGCCGCATTCAGCCCGCCAAGATCGAGGATACAGTCGAGAAGGCAAAAAACGAGGTCAACAAGATCATCAAAGAGAAGGGCGAACAGGCCGCCTTCGAGGCCGGCGTGCTCAATCTCGACCCGCGGCTGATCATGATTCTCGGCCGTCTCCACTTCCGCACTTCCTACGGGCAATCGGTACTACAGCACAGCGTGGAGATGGCGCATATCGCCGGCATGATCGCCGAAGAGCTCGGCGCCAATCCGCAAGTCGCTCGCGCCGGGGCGCTCCTTCACGACATCGGCAAAGCGCTCGACCACGAGGTCCAGGGTACGCACGTCGAGATCGGTCGCCGAGTGCTCCAGAAGTTCGGCGTTTCCGAGGAAGTGGTCAAAGCGATGCAGGCGCACCATGAGGAATACCCGTACGAAACGACCGAGTCGGTCATCGTCCAAGTCGCAGACGCCATTTCGGGCGGCCGCCCCGGTGCACGCCGCGACAGCGTTGAGAATTATCTCAAGCGTCTCGGCGATATCGAGGCGATCGCCAACTCCTTCACCGGCGTTGAGAAGTCCTATGCTATTTCTGCCGGCCGCGAGGTGCGCGTCTTCGTCAAACCCGATGAAATGACAGACTTCGCCGCCCGGGAATTGGCCCGCAATATAGCCCTGCGCATCGAAAACGAGCTCAAATATCCCGGCGAGATCAAAGTAACAGTGATCCGCGAGACCCGCTCGATCGAATTTGCGCGTTAATTCTCCATTTTCGGCAAAAAATAACAAAATTTACTGAGATTTTGTCAAATTTTTCTATCCCCGTGGCTCTATTGCGCGGTTTTTTGAGATCACTATACTAAAGGGCAGGTTTTTTCGCCTCTTACCAGGGCGAAAAGCGAAAGAACCCCCAATTGGGTGTGCGTGATATACCGCGGCATTAGGCCGTATTTATCCGTTATTGTAACCATAAGCCCTATGAACAAGCAGGATATCGCAGAAAAAGTGCAGGGAGTCCTTGGCGGGACCAAGGCTGACGCCGAGCGCGCCGTGGAGAGCATGATCGACACGGTCGTAAGCGCGCTCAAGCGCAATGAAGAGGTCTCGATTGCCGGCCTCGGCATCTTCAAGACCAAAATGCGCGCGGCCCGCACCGCCCGCAACCCTCGCACTGGCGAGTCGGTCAATGTGCCTTCGATGCGCGTGCCGAAGTTCCAGCCGGCCAAGGCGCTCAAGGACGCCGTCAAGTAAGGCAAGGTCTGATCCTCTCGAAACGAAAAACCCGCACCTGGTGCGGGTTTTTCGTTGCTGTTTAATTAATCTCCGGCTTGAGGATGTCTTTCACGTCCGCCAAGAGGACTTGGACCTCGAACGACCCCGCCGCATACGCGGCGGCCTGATACGGAGGGATAAAAATCCTGATACGATCGCTGTCGACTACGAAATTCTCAAAATTCTCCGCTTTGGGCGCTACGCCGTCTGCAATCATGTCTTGGGAATCTCCCCCTTCTTTCTGCAGCTGAGCCGCAACCTGCTGCTGCGCCGCTTGGGATAGCCGGTTGAGATAGTCCGAGCCGCTCATAAAGAGATCTCCCAGGCTTACCGTATCACCGTTCATGTCGAATACGAGCGTCTTATAGGAGTTGATTGGGTGCGCGCCGCCCGTATCGGTGTAGATATCAAACTCGTAGGATACGAACGAGCCCGAAGAGTAAGCATGGTAGCCGATATCCAGAGAATATTTGATATTCGCGGCAGTCAGTCGGTCCTTCTCATCCTGGCTTACGGAATTCGCTTCTTCCTTGAATTGGGAGATGAAACCGTTGAGGGTTGTCGCGATAGTATTCTCCGCTTTGCTCTCAGCTCCCCAGCTGCCGCGCGTCGCGAGCGAGGTCGTTGCAGTATAATTGATCTGAATCGTGTAATACGGCGTGTCTTCGCGGTGCTGGCGATCGCCCGTCTCAGCGAGCGTGTAGGAGAGCGAGCTCCCCGGCGCGGCGCGAGAATAATACAAAGCTCCCGCCGCAGCGATAATGAGCGCAACGATACCAATAATCGTTATGAGGCTATTTCTCGACATAGTATGTTATTGCAGCACACTTGGATGAACATTAGATGATGTGCGGGATGGGAGAATCGGACTCCCGACTTCAGTTTGGAAAACTGACGTTTTACCATTAAACCAATCCCGCGTACGAGCATAAGCGTATACTATAGGTAACTATGGAATTTATCCATACGCTGCTCAATCTCCTTGGCGCCTTGGCAGCTGCGGTCTCTCTGTTTTTCGGCAACCTTGCGGCAACGTACTTGCCGTCGGAGACGCTTGTATCTATCAGCCCGCCCGCTGAGACGCGCATGGCATCGTCAACGCCGGCGGCCGGATCAACCAGCACCGCAAGCTCCTCCCCTGCCGCGCAGAAGGCGGCGTCCAAGCTTCCTGTGGACGCCAGCACAGTCGCGACCATGCCGATAGCTCCCCGGCCCGCAACCCTCCCGCCGGAAACCCCACCAGCCGATCCCGTGGCGCTCAACAGCCAGACCCGCGCGGCGCTGGTTAATATCCTCTGCCTCGCCGGGAGCGGCGTACATTCCATCTCCGCCAGCGGCGTCTTCGTTGACTCGCGGGGTGTCATTCTGACCAACGCACACGTCGGAGAATTTTTCCTGCTTAAAGATTATCCGACGCCCAACAACGTGAACTGCACCATACGTACCGGCAGCCCCGCGCAGGCCGCCTATCATGCTACGCTCGTCTACTTGCCCCCAGCTTGGATCGCCAAGAACGCCTCGCAAATCGCCCTACCGCAGGCGGTAGGCACCGGCGAAGACGACTATTCGTTTCTTTTGGTTACGGACAGCGTCTCGGGTACCCCCTTGCCCACTTCCTTCCCCGCCCTGCCCATGACTTCAGACGAGCCTTCGCAGGGAGAAAACATGCTTTTGGCCGGATATCCCGCGGGCTTTCTTGACGGCTTCACTATAGAACAGAACCTGTATATCTCTTCGGCATTCGCCAACGTGACGCAGCTCTACACCTACGGAGACGGGCAGACAATCGACCTTGTCTCCATAGGCGGTACGATTGTTTCGCAAGGAGGCGCATCGGGCGGCGCCGCGGTCCGCGCGAGCGACGGCAGCCTTCAAGGCATTATCGCGACTGCCACGAGCGCCGACACCACCGCCGAGCGCGATCTGCGCGCCGTTACGCTAGCGCATATAAACCGCAGCCTCGCGGCGTACGGCATGGGAGGTATAGCAGCGCTCCTGTCGGGCAATATCGCCAATGAAGCGGCCCAATTCAGCGCAAACGTAGCCCCGGCTGAAAAGGCCGCACTCGTGAACGTCCTTCAAGGGGGCAATTAGGCCTTCCAGCGCGCAAATATCCCGCACGGAAGCGCCCGCTTCCCTTCCCGCTCTTCTATCGTCAAATCGCCGTATGCCACCTCTCCGCCGTATTTTCTTGCAAACGGCTCGAGGTTATAGGCGAAGGCAAGCGGCGAATAGCCCGCGGCATAGCCGTTTACTAAAATTCCTACAGGCTTATCAGAAATGAGTTTTTCGCATGCCTCCATAAGCGGCAAAAGGTCCTCTTCGATCTTCCAGAGCTCATCGTTGGGCCCGTGGCCGAAGGCGGGCGGGTCCATAAGGATAAAATCATACTTATTGCCGCGTTTGATTTCGCGGCCAACGAATACCATCACATCCTCAGTAATCCATCGTATAGATTTATCAGCCAAGCCTGAGAGGATCGCATTCTCACGCGCCCACGCGACAGCTGTCTTAGAGGCGTCGACATGCGTAACCTGTGCGCCAGCCTGTGCCGCGGCGAGCGACGCTCCGCCGGTGTAGCCGAAAAGGTTGAGCACTTTTACCTCTTCCCTTCCTCTTATCACTTCCCTCACCCACTCCCAATTCGGTTCCTGCTCCGGGAAGAGGCCGGTGTGCTTAAAGGACGTCAGCCGTATAAGGAAGGTTAGCCCGCCAAATTCTATCGGCCACTCTTTGGGCAAGTCCTTTCCCGCTTCCCACTTCCCTTCGCTACCCTGGCGAACATACCGCGCGTCGGCCTTGGCCCACTCCTCCGGCGAACTAGCCTTATTCCACAACGCTTGCGGATCAGGCCGGCTCAAAAGGACATTGCCATAGCGCTCGAGCTTCTCTTCCCTGCCGGAATCTATAAGCTCGTAATCTTTTGAAGATTTGGTTACTAGTGTTTGACGTTCCATGTGTAACGATCGGGGCGCCCAGAATCGAACTGGGTCATCTTGCTCCCAAAGCAAGCGTACTACCGGTATACGACGCCCCGCAGTACCCCGAGAATAGCATTACAATACAACATTCTCCAGCAGTTCGACCTGTGCCGTGTGGGTAGAAAAGTTGAGATACGCGCATGCGAGGTCGAGTTGCCACTTTTTACTCTCCGGTACTTTATGATCTAAGAGATACGTCTGAATAGCTCGATAGAGGCGTTTTATCTTTGCCGGATGCATGTTTTCTTCTGGGCGGTATGTTCCACGTGAACCCTCCTCCTTATTTGTATCACGTGAAACTGATTTAACCTCTACAAAACTTAAAAGGCCTGCTTTTTCGGCCACTATATCTATTTCTCCCCAGGGTTTCCAGTAATTACGCTCTAAAATCGTATATCCCCTGCCCTCTAAATACTTGCAGACTACGCCTTCGCCGGTATCACCTATCTCCCGCTTTCGCGATTTGGCCATATTTTGCTTGGGATTTTACGGTTTCATGTGAACCAATACCTTCTCTATAAGACCCTTTCAAGGACGTCCTTTATGCACATGTCCCCAATTTTATCCACAGAATGTCTGTGAAAGCTGGTGCGGATAGGGAGAATCGAACTCCCACCTCGTCCTTGGCAAGGACGCGTCCTACCACTAAACGATATCCGCGGTAAGAAACATTTGAGACTATAGCACACTCTCGCCGGCACGATAACGTACCTTGCGCGCCCGGCAGGACTCGAACCCACAACCCCCTGGTTCGAAGCCAGGTGCTCTATCCATTGAGCTACGGGCGCATGGCCCTAAAGGAGGGCGTGCTAAGATTGTGCCATGGAGTTGCGGCCGAGCCAAATACCTCATGAAGTGACAGACGCCATAAAAACCCTTGAAAACGCCGGATTTGAGTCCTGGGCGGTGGGGGGATGTATCCGCGACCTTCTCCTTAAGAGGTCGCCCAAAGATTGGGATATCACTACCAACGCGACACCCGATGAGATACAGAAGGCATTCCCGGAAACGTATTACACAAACGACTTTGGCACGGTTGGCGTCGTAACCGGCTCCGAGGAGCCTGCTCTCAAGGTCATAGAAGCGACGCCATACAGGCTGGAAGGGAAGTACAGTGACGCACGCCGCCCAGATAACGTTATTTTTAGCCATAATTTGGAAGACGACCTTAAAAGACGCGATTTTACGGTCAATGCTTTGGCCTATAGCCCCACAAAGGACAAACTGGTTGACCTTTATGATGGTATAAAGGACATAAAGGACGGCGTGCTCCGCGCGGTGGGGGAGCCGGGCGAGCGATTCGAGGAGGACGCTTTACGCATATTGCGCGCTATACGCATCGCAGCCGAGCTTAACTTCACGATAGAAGAGGGGACGCGTGCTGCTATGGCCAAGCATGCCAAACAGCTCGAGAAGATCTCCAAAGAGCGCATTCGTGACGAGTTTATCCGGATCCTCAACTCCGATAAGCCCATGAAGGCGCTTATGCTGGCTCAAAGTATCGGGGTATTGCGCTATATAGCGCCGGAACTTGAGGAGGGGATGGGGGTGGAACAGAACCAGGCGCACTCGTACGACGTCTTCGAGCACAATCTTCGGGCGCTCCAGCATGCGGCGGACAAGGGCTGGAGCCTCGATGTGCGCCTCGCAGCTCTGTTTCATGATATAGGCAAGCCCAAGAGCCGCCGCTGGTCGCCAGAGAAAGGAGATTGGACCTTCCATGGCCATGAGGTAGTAGGCGCTCGGATGACCAGGAAGGCGCTCGAAAACCTTCATTTCCCTCGGGAGCTTATCGACAAGACCGAAAAGCTCGTCCGTTGGCATATGTTCTTCTCCGATCCGGACAAAGTGACGCTTTCGGCAGTCCGGAGGATCATAAACAACGTTTCTCGTGAAAACATCGAGGACCTTGTGGAGCTGCGCATCTGCGACCGGATCGGGACGGGGAGGCCCAAGGAGCAGCCCTTCCGCCTCCGTAAGTACCACTCGATGATCGAACAGGCGCTGCGTGACCCCATCTCTGTCGGCATGCTCGCCGTGGATGGGAAGTCGGTCATGGAGGCAGGGGAGAAGCCGGGCCCAAGGATCGGTTGGATGCTCCACGCACTCCTTGAGGAAGTGTTGGACGATCCTTCGCGCAACACGAAAGAATATTTGGAGAAAAAAATTGTCGAACTTTCAAAACTTTCTGATGCGAAATTGCGCGCGATAGGTGAAGCAGGGAAGGAGAAAAAAGATGAGGCCGAAGAAGCGGAGATAAAAAAGCTCCGTCAAAAACACTTTGTAGAATAAGAGTTTTTTGTTCGTGTCCTTTAAGATTATCGAGATATCCACATCAATGTCCTTTACGATGTCCGTTATAAACGTATTATTAATCTCAGACAAATTCTCACGCTGAGATCAGCCCTGGCTCAGAAGTTGAGTAAAAAGTTCTGTCTGCCAAATGCGCTGTACACGCATTGAAATAGGGCACCATAAAGTTGTGTCATTAGGTCATTGTCGGTCGGCCACTCGTGTGGCATCCTCTCAATGTTCTATAAAAAGTGGATCAAGCGACACGCAGCAGTTGATCTGGATTTCATAATCCATTCCCGGTGACACTCCGACTTTAGGCCCTGTTCAAACCTCCGACGCCTCCGTTGTCGGAGGTTTTTCATATCTCTACCTCACGCCTCTGTCTTACAGCTCTATCAGGACAGGACAGTGGTCGGAGCCCATGACCTCGGGCAGGATCTCGGCCTTCTTAAGCTTCGGGGCGAGCTTTTTGGATACGAAGAAGTAGTCTATGCGCCAGCCGATGTTGCGCGCCCGGGCATTGGCCCAGTGGGTCCACCAGGTGTAGTGGCCATTGCCCTTGGGAGTGAAGTGGCGGAATGAGTCTACAAAGCCAGCTTCGACCACCTTGTCGAGCCCCTCGCGCTCTTCGGGGGTGAAGCCATGCTCGCCTTCGTTGGCCTTGGGGTTGGCAAGGTCGTCGGCCGTATGGGCAGCGTTGAGGTCGCCGCAAAAGATAACCGGCTTACTCTTCTCGAGCTCCTTCATATAGGCCAGGAAGGCAGGGTCCCAATGCTTGTGGCGCATAGAAAGGCGCGAGAGGTCGGGCTTGGAGTTGGGAGTGTAGACGGTCACGACCCAGAAGTCCTTAAATTCCGCGGCAATAATCCGGCCTTCCAGGGTCGTGTCGCCGTAATCGTCTTCAAGCTTGTATTTCTTTGCTATTTCGTCAGGCAAGCCTAATCGGACACTGAGAGGCTTCACTTTGGTAAAGATCGCCGTGCCGCTGTAGCCCTTCTTTTCGGCTGAGTTCCAGTACTCCTCATATTCAGGGAGGTCGATCTCCGCCTGGCCCTGCTGAGCCTTTGTTTCCTGCAAGCAGAGGATATCCGGCTGGTATTTCTTAACAAAAGGCATAAAAAGCCCCTTGGTATGCACAGCCCGAATCCCATTAACGTTCCAGGAGATGAGTTTCACCTCCGTATGATACTACTTTCGCCTTATTCCGTGGAATTTTTTGTGGATCTCTCTTAGATGCTTGTCGGTGACGTGGGTATAGACCTGCGTTGTCGTGATGTTGGAGTGGCCCAGGAGTGCTTGGACAGAGCGCAAATCGGCGCCGTTCTCGAGGAGATCGGTCGCAAAGCTGTGGCGGATGACATGTGGGGTTACTTTGCGCGTGATGCCTGCCTTAGTGGCGTACTTTTTGATAATGCGCTCGACTGAGCGCGAGGTGATGCGCAGGTTTTTGGCATTCTTCGATGTTTTGCCCATTTGAATGAAGAGTGCATCGTCGATGTCGCCGCGCTTGTCGAGATAGTCTTTGACCGCCTTCTTGGCGTCGGGGGAGAGGAAGACGACGCGGACTTTCTCGCCCTTGCCGCGGACACTAAATTCATCGCGCGAAAGGTCGAGGTCACGATCGAGCGAGCAGAGCTCGGAGACGCGCAAGCCGGTCGAGAAGAAGAGCTCCATGATCGCGCGGTCGCGCAATGCCGGGAGGGAAGTGCCCTTGGGGCCTTGAAGCAAGCGACTAAGTTCATCCGTCGATATGAGGTCGAGGTCGCGCGCACCAACCTTCGCTAACTCAATGCGCTCGGGGTTGAGCGACTCGATATCGCGCTTGCGCAGGAATTTGAGAAATGCACGTAATGCGATGAGGTAGAAATTTTGTGTCTTGTGCTTCATGGTGCCCGCGGTGCCCGCTTGGCGATTGAGATGGAGCCTAAACTCGCGCACCTTAGACTCCTCTATATGAGAGGGAAGTGTCGCTCTGGAGAATGCGAGGAAGCGGCTGATGTAGCGGTCATAGCTCTCGACTGTTTTGACCGAGCGGCCCTTCTCGATCTCGAGGTATTCGAGGAACTCGACTTTGAGCGATTTGAGGTCGCGGGATGCCATACGTCGCACAATATTATACGACATATACCAGGAATCCTTGTGGTTAAGCCATTACTTGACAAATATTACAATCTATGATAGAATAGAAGATAGTAGTGTCGTTGGGGTCAGTATCGAATCAAACCAACGAAGGAGTACCATGAAATGCGGCATATCTACAGTGTTATCGGGCTTATCCTGCTTGCGGTCATTGCGGCAGGGCAGACCCGCGCAAATGCTGGGAACGGCGAAGAAGCCTTCTACCGCTCGCAAATTACCCCCATGGCTCTCAATATCTACAACGAGGGCCGCGGAGAGAAGGAGCTGGGCCAGATGATGGTGGCGTACGTCACCCTCATGCGGGCTCGGGACAACCGTCAAGAGTGGGGCGGGAGTAGCATCCTTGGGGTCGTGTTCAAGGGACATCAGTTCTCCTGGACCAGCTCCAAGGCAAAAGCGAAGCTCCCGCAGGGTCCCGCATGGGACAAGGCGGTGGCTGTTGCCACCTGGGTGGCGTTGGGCTTCTTTGAAGCCCCCGACGTGCTCATAGAGGCCCGGTACTACATGAACCCGGACACGAGCAACCCGAGCAACCGCTGCTGGATGGCGACGCATATGGTCCAGGTGGGGGTGGTGGGCAACCACTACTTCTATCGGGAGCCGAAGCCGGGCGAGAAGGTAAAGTATGTCCCGCCGCGGTTCAATTGCACCTGAAGATTGAGAAGACTCCGCCGCACAACCGGCGGGGTTTTTCTTTTGCAGGAGAGGCCTTGCGTAAATGGAAAGGCTGTGATAGTATGTCTTCATGCTGACCAAGCAGAAGAAAGCGAAGGCAATAAAGGAAGTGGCTATCCACGACGCGGACACGGGCTCGCCCGAGGTCCAGATTGCCGTGCTCACCAAGCGCATCGACGAGCTTACCAGCCACCTGCGCAAGCATCTCAAGGACAAGCACTCCCGCCGCGGCCTCCTCCAGATGGTTGCGGACCGCCGCGCGCACCTCAAGTACCTCGAGGGCTCCGACAAGAAGCGCTACAACGCCGTCATCAAGAAGCTCGGTTTGAAGAAGTAGGAACCTTTTACACTTCTTCGTCGTATACTTACAGTGCAGGTCGATATTTTGTGTGTGTTCTTCACGTTTGCGAGTCAGCAGTTCTTCATTTTTAGTAATTTAGTGTTTTTATATGGCTATCATCAAACATAAAAGCCAGCGTGTCGGCATTTTCATAGACACGCAAAACCTCTACCACAGCGCGAAAAATCTTTATAAATCAAAAGTGAACTTCGGCAACGTCGTTGCCAAGGCGCTCGCCGGGCGCCAGCTCATCCGCGCGATCGCGTACGTCATACGCACCGAGAGCGAGGAGGAGAAAGGCTTCTTCGAGGCGCTCAACAAGCTCGGCATCGAGACCAAGGTGAAGGACATCCGCGTCTTCGCCGGCGGCGCCAAGAAGGCGGACTGGGATATCGGCATGGCGATCGACGCGATCGCGATGTCCGAGAAGCTCGACGCGATCGTGCTCGCGACCGGCGACGGCGACTTCGTGCCGCTGGTCGAATACCTCAAGTACACGCAGGGGACGCAGGTCGAGGTCATTGCCTTCGGCAAATCCGCGGCCGGCGTGTTGCGCGAGTCGGTCGACGACTTCATCGACATGTGCGACAACCCCAAGGAATATCTCATCGGCTACCGAGGGGGAGGGCGCTGGATACCAAGCTTCACCTCGGGCTCCAACGACCGCCCGCAGAACGCCGACACGAGCCCGCTTAATACCGAGGCGAAGGAGGACTTCGAAGATATGAGCGGAGACGGGGAAGACCCGGCGATAAAGATGTCGGGAGAGTAAACAATAATAATATATAGAAAAAAGAAAAAGCCCCGCTGGAAACAGCGGAGCTTTTTTGCTACAGTCCTTATATATAGGTAATCGCGAAGCGGATGGATAGGTAGCTCTCGATCAGTCGAGACCTAAAATCCAGTCGTTTCGCACACGCGAAATGATGCAAAAGAAAACGTACGAGCTCGAGGTCGGCGGCAAGAAAATGATTGCCGAGTTCAGCGACTTGGCCGAGCAGGCGAGCGGCTCAGTCATACTGCGCTATGGGAACACGGCCGTGCTTGCGACCGCGGTGATGTCGAGCAAAACTCGCGACGATATCGATTACTTCCCGCTCACGGTCGACTACGAAGAAAGATTCTATGCCGCGGGACAAATCCTGGGCAGCCGCTTCGTGCGTCGCGAGGGGCGCCCCTCCGAGCAAGCGATACTCTCCGGCCGCGTCGTCGACCGCACGATTAGGCCGCTCTTCCCGCAGCATATCCGCAACGAGGTGCAGGTCATCATCACCGTGCTCGCGCTCGATGAGGAAGACCCCGACCAGATCGCGGTCAACGCCGCCTCGCTCGCGCTGGGTACCTCTAATATTCCGTGGGCCGGACCCGTTGCATCGGTGCGCATAGGGCGGGGGAGCGACAACCAATTCATAATCAATCCTACTTACAAAGAGCGTGACGCTTCGACGCTCGATATACTCGCGTGCGGCAAAGACTCTACTATTAATATGATCGAGGTCGCGGCTGACGAAGCGTCTGAAGACGAAGTTGCTGCGGGCTTCGCGCGCGCCGTAGAGGAGCATAACAAAATTATCGCGTGGCAGCAGGCTATTATCGCAGAAATAGGAAAGGAGAAGACTAATGCAGCCAAGCCTGAGATCCCCGCGGCATTGCAAGAACTTTTTGACACAGAGTTTGCGCAGAAAGTGCGTGATGCGGTCTTCTGCGGCGTTGCTGGCAAAGACGCGATCCATCATGCGCAAGATGAGTGGAAGACAAAATTGAAGGAGGAGCAGTATGCGGACATCAACCCGGGTGTCGCGAAGCGATTTTTCGACGACAAGGTCGATGAAGAGATTCATCGCGGCGCGATCGAGGACAACAAGCGCCCCGACAACAGAGCGTTCGGCGAGATCCGCCCTTTGTATGCGCAAGCCGGGGGCGTATCAGACATCCTCCATGGCTCAGGCATCTTTTATCGCGGCGGGACGCATGTGTTCACCGCGCTTACGCTCGGCGGTCCGGGCGACAGCCAAGTCGTCGACACGATGGAAGAGCAGGATGTGAAGCAGCGCTTCATGCATCACTACAACTTCCCGCCGTACTCGGCCGGCGAGACCGGCCGCATGGGCGGGCTCAACCGCCGCATGATCGGGCACGGCGCGCTTGCGCAGAAGGCGCTCGAAGCGGTGATCCCGCCTGCAGAGCAATTCCCGTACACGATACGCCTCGTCTCCGAGTGCTTTGCCTCCAATGGCTCGACCTCGATGGGCTCGGTATGTGCCTCGACGCTCGCGCTCATGGACGGCGGCGTGCCGATCAAGCGCGCGGTCGCAGGTATCGCGATGGGCGTCATGACGCACAACGGAGAAAATAAAGTATTGACCGATATCCAGGGGCCGGAAGACGAGTTCGGCGGGATGGACTTCAAGGTTGCCGGTACGCGCGAGGGCATCACCGCGATCCAGCTCGATATTAAACTCGACGGCATCCCGCTTGAAGTATTGAGCGAGGCGCTCGGTGGTGCTAAGAAAGCGCGTTTCGAAATATTGGATGTGATTGAGGCTACGATCGCGGCACCGCGCGCCAATATTTCGCCGCGCGCGCCGGAGATTGTCACGATGAAAGTGAAGCCCGACCAGATCGGCCTCGTTATCGGTGGCGGCGGCAAGACCATCAATGGCATCAAAGACACGTCTGAGGTCGACGATATTACGATCGAGGATGACGGCTCGGTATTTATTACCGGCAAGAACGGCGCTGCGCAGATGGCCAAGGCCATGATCGAGGCACTCGTGAAGGAATACAAGCCGGGGGAAATCTATGACGGCGAGGTAACGCGGCTCATGGACTTCGGCGCGTTCGTGCGCATCGGCCCGGGCAAAGATGCTGAGGGCTTGGTGCACGTTTCTGAAGTCGCACCGTTCCGCATCGACAAGATATCTGACGCGGTTAAGGTAGGGGATAAAGTACGGGTTATGATAAAGGAGATAGACGAGAAAGGCCGCATCAACCTCTCCATTAAAACTGTCGATCCGGATTTCGCGTCTCGCAAAGGCTTGCTGCCTTCGACACAACCCCATGCCTCAAGACCCGATCGTCCCCAGCGCCCCCCAAGGAGGGAGTTCTAATCCTCCGGCAGTAGATCCCAAGAGTTTCCTGCTGCCCAAAAAAGAGACTGCAGCCCCCGACACCGCTCAGCGCGTAAACGCCGGCGCGCTTTTGGCGCAGGAGGAGGCCGCGGCGACACAACCTCTCCAGCCCTCGGCTCCTGCCGCCCCAAAACCAGCGCCTATCACCATTACGCCCAAGCCGGCAGGCGGTGTCAGACAGATCGAGACCTATCAGGGCGACATTGAGAACCTGGTTGCCAATAAGAATGTCTCGGTAGTCTCGATCGCCGCCGCCGAGGCGGCGCGACGCGGAAGCAATCAAGAACCCGCTCCAGCCTCCGCACCGATCGACTGGGGCAGCCTCGGCAAGCGCGCAGGGATGGTTATCGCCGGCATGGTGCTCATCATGGTAGCGGGCGCGGCCGTCTGGTACGTGCTCAGGCCCGCGCCGTCAGTGCAGATTGCCGCGCCGGAAGACTCGCCATTTATAGAGGTCGATGATACGAAGGTGCTCTCAATCCCGGGCGGATCGATCGACCATTCGGATTTTATACAGGCGCTCACGCAACAGCGCGACAACGTACAGGTAAGTTTAGGGCTCATTGAGCGTTTCATATTAGCCACCGCTTCGACCACCGCGGGAGGTCAACAGGCTTACACGCCCCTTTCAGCAACGGACGTATTGTCCCTGCTCTCGCCCGACGTGCCGTCAAGCCTCCTGCGGTCGATCGACCCGACACAGTACCTCCTCGGCGTGCATGCCTACGACGGCAATCAGGCGCTCCTTATATTCAAGGCGACGTCGTACGAAGGAGCCTACGCCGGCATGCTCGAATGGGAGAAGGACATGCGGGCCGACCTCTCGCCGCTTTTCCTGCGCATGCCCCCGGTCGCGATCAATACCGACACCGGGAGCTCTACGGCAAGTTCGACGCCGGAAGAAACGCCCAGCGTCACTACGACCGGCTTCGTGGACATGGTGCTCGAGAACCACGACGTGCGCGCGATCACCGACAGCGCGGGGAATATCCTCATGCTCTGGAGCGCGCTCGACCGGCAGACCTTCGTCATCACCACCAACGAAGCGACGCTGCGCGAAGTCATCTCAAGGCTCCAGAACCCCGCGATCGTCCCGACGCCGTAGCAAAAGTTGCGCTGACGCTCTGCCTTGGTACTATTGAGCCATGCAAACCGAACACTTCAAGCAGAAGCTCGAGGAAGAATTGAAAACTCTCGACACGCAGATCGCGGATAACGCAGACGCGCCGCACGAGGAAGATGCGAGCGCGACCGAGCCCGACGAAGTTGCCGACAAGATCGAGGATTTGGAAGAGGAGCAAGAAGAGAATGCCGGCCTCAGGGCCCGCCGCAACGATGTCAAAGCTGCGCTTGATAAAATCTCCCGGGGCGCGTATGGTGTGTGCGAAGTAGGCGGGGAACCTATTGAAGAAGATCGTCTTGAAGCAGACCCGGCAGCGCGGACCTGCACGAAGCATATGTAGTTTGAGTTCGTTGGGGAACCAGCCGTTATCAATTTTCATAACGGCATGCACTACGCTAGCGTCTACGGCGCGCAGACTTCTCTGCTCTCGCCGTACTTAGTTTCGATAGAAACCGACCTCTCGCGCGGCCTCCACGCCTTCACGATCGTCGGGCTGCCCGACAAGGCAGTTGAAGAATCGCGCGACCGCGTCGCGGCAGCTATAAAGCACAGCGGGTTTGATAGTCCAAAATCGCGCAACCAGAAGGTCGTCATCTCCCTCGCACCCGCCGACCTCAAGAAAGAAGGGCCGCTTTTTGATTTGCCCATCGCGCTCTCGTATCTCCTCGCCGCAGAAGATATCACGTTCGACCCGGAGCCGTACGTATTCATCGGCGAGCTGGCGCTCGACGGGACGCTCCGCGCAGTGCGCGGCGTACTACCGCTGGTAAACGAAGCGAAGAAGCAAGGGAAAAGGGCAGTCTTCGTGCCGAAGGAAAATGTCGAGGAAGCGGCGCTCGTGGGCGGCATCGATATCTTCGGCGCAGAAACGCTCGCCGACGTTATCGCGCACCTCAACACGCGCACAAGCGACGACCCTAAGAAGCCTGCGAAGAAATTGATTCCCGCGGTGCAGACGAAAGTAGAGCCAGATTTTGCGGAAGGGAAGTTTGCGCTCGAGGACATCCGCGGCCAGGCGGGCGCCAAGCGCGCGGCCATTATCGCCGCTGCCGGCGGCCACAACCTCGGCCTCTCGGGGCCGCCGGGCACAGGGAAGACCATGCTCGCCCGCGCGCTGGCCTCGGTCCTCCCGCCGCTTACCTTCGATGAGCTCATGGAGGTGAACTCGATACATTCGGTCGCGGGGATTCTGCGCGGCAGCCTCATCACAATGCCGCCGATGCGCAGCCCGCACCATACGGCTTCATACGTTTCGATCGTCGGCGGCGGGGCAAACCCGCGCCCCGGCGAGGCGACGCTCGCGCATCGCGGCGTGCTCTTCCTCGACGAGTTTCCGGAGTTCGAGCGCCGCGTCATCGAGGCGCTGCGCCAGCCGATGGAAGATCGGATCATTTCTGTTTCTCGCGCACGCGGCACGGCGCAATTTCCGGCTCGTTTCACGCTCGTAGCCGCGATGAACCCGTGCCCCTGCGGCAACTACGGCCACCCCGAGATCGCGTGTACTTGCACGCCGCTTGCACTCGAGCGTTATCGCCGCAAGATTTCTGGCCCGATCAATGACCGCATCGACCTCTGGGTCACGATGGGACCGGTTGAGCTGGGCGAGCTTGGCAAAAGAAATAAAGAGGGGACAGAAACCCTGTCGGCGCGCGAACAAGTCACGCGTGCCAGAGCGATGCAGCAAAAAAGATTCGGCAAGGAAGGGAAGCTTAACAGCGAGCTTAGCCCGCGAGAACTCGACGACCTCGTACCGCTCTCGCCAAAAGTCCGCTCGACCCTTGAGGCAGCGGGCATGCGGCTGGCGCTTAGTCCGCGCGCATTCCACCGCGTTATCAAAGTCGCGCGCACGATTGCAGACCTCGACGGCAGCGAAGAGCTCACCGAGTCGCATGCATTAGAAGCGCTCCAGTACCGCGAACGAAAAAGTTAAATGGGTTTCTTTCCTCCGACATTGAACACAAAGATTGTAGGGGAAATGGCACGGAAAAAATCATCAGGAAGAATATGCTGATGTATATTCCGAAGACACTGGTATGACTTACATCAGTAGAAAGTAGTCGAGCGGTAGTTTAACGACGTTGTCTTCCTTAGAGAGCATGAGGTCGGTAGTACAAACCACGACACCGAAATCGGTTTTGTAGTTTTTCATTGTCTGCTTTGCCTGCTCATAACCCTTTCTTCCGATACCCACCTCAAAAGCAATCTGCTTCTTGTTCGCGATTTGGAGGATGAAGTCAGCGCCACCTTGTGACACGTCGTAGGTCAGCGTTCCTGTGCGAGTAGCGACAAACTCACGGTAAAAGTGAAGTCCTGCAACATCCTCCAAGAATTTTCCACGTCTCCCCATAAAGGTTTCTCCAATGCCCGTCACATTCAATAGTGCAGCGCGCATCGCAGGACTCATAAATAGGTACTTAGCAGGCTTCCTTGCCTGTGCTGCGTTAGAACCCTGAGCTGGGACCTTGATGATGAGCTCTGCTTTTTCCAGCGCATCAAGCACGGCTTGTATAGTGTTATAGCTTATTTTGAGAATATTGCTCGCCTTGTTCGCACTAAGTACATCGCCCTCAGCCATCATAAAGAGCAGTCGCTTGGCAGCACTCAGCGTTGCAGCATCAAACTGACCAAGGTCTTTAATATCCTTATCTATGATGCGATCGAGAAGAATGCTGATGTTGTCATACGCACTCGGTGTAAGCTCCTTCAGGGTAAACGGAAGCGTGCCGTTCATGAGGTATTCGTTGATGTCTGAGCGGTCAAAACGCGCCCACTGAGCGGCCACTGTTGATTCGAGCTTCTTCAGACGATTGAACGCATCCTCTGCGCTTGCCGCTTCGTACAAAGCTTCCTTTATCTGATTCTTGAGACCAGCGGAAGGAAACTTATTATTCTTAATCATCTGATACTCGCCAAAGCTGAGCGGGTACAACTTCTCGAACTTCGCACGTCGTGCAACATCAGGATTGGACTGGAGAGAAACAGCGGAGGAACCTGTCGTAAATATAAAAATGTTTCTTGCGCGATCATGCAAAGATTTCAGTACTGCCGCCCAGTTCTTATCTTGCTGCACTTCGTCTATGAATAGAAGAGTGGGGCGATCCAACTTCTCGAATGGCACATTGAGTACGTATTCATACGCATCGAGAGCATCGGTGAGCGAAAGACCACGTGTGACCAGGTCATCAGTCGAGAAATATAGAAAATTTGCAGCCGTCGGTACCGTGTTCCTCTTCGTGCTCAGGAATACTTGCGCCATGACGGTAGTTTTGCCGACGCCGCGGAGTCCCGGTACCACAACCCAGCGATAATCACGTTCGCCTTTCAAGAAGTCACGAACGTATTTCATAACCTTGATAACCATGTGTCGTTCAGGGTAGGTGAAGGTCGGACTCTTGAAGACATACGGAACAAGCCGGGCTTCGCCTCGGTTTATCTGCTCCTGTATGTATGTTACGGCTTCAGTTTTCATATTTCTACTTATTCAGTTGGTTGAATAAGTAAACCAACTTACTTAGTCATTCTATTGAATAAGTAAGTTCTGTCAAGGACATATCCTTATAAACAAGGATATTTTTGCCTACTTACTTTTTATCCACATATCCACAAAAGGCCTCAAAATAACGGTTTTCATGAAAAAGAACATTGCTGCGCTTAACGATACTACCACTTTGCAAACCGACCGTCCTAACAGTTGTCTCGAATAAACCCCGGCGCGGACGCCGGGGTCAGGAACGGAAAGAGATGATCGGTCACTGGCTACGCTTGGCAGCGAGGCGCTCGGCCTCAATTTCTGCGGCAGTGACGATATCGAGTGTGCCACGCGCATCGGCAGGCAACTCGGTTGCGTCATCACACATGAAACGGAATGCGTGATCGGGCGGCAGATCAAGCCGCGCGTCGTGAAGTGGTTGGATCTTTTGTATCACCGCTCTATCCGCTGTTGGTGAAAGGGCTTACATTTCGACCTTACCATACTTTGGTTTCGAGTAACATTTCTGCTAGTATGAGCGTGCGTGAAAAAGATTTGGATATACATCGGGCTTGGCGTACTTGGCGTCTTTGCACTTATCGGCGTCCTCTTTACGGGAGTATATATCGCCATGCAATTTAATCTCCTTAATGTGCGCGGCTCCATCGCCGAGCGCAACGCATTTTTCTTGGGTTCAGCGACCTCGACGGTCGCCAAGCAGCCGTGCGACGATGTCACACAGACCATCTGCGCGTGGAATGACACGCCCGAGTGGGCGGTCGTTAAAGGCGGCCTTACGAAAGACGCGTCGGTAATTGCGCGCGTCTCCCAGGAAACCGGGGTCGACCAGCGCATGATCGCGGCGGTCGTCGTACCAGAGCAGATACGCTTCTTCACCTCAAACAGGGAAGTGTTCAAGCGCTACTTCGAGCCGCTCAAGATTTTGGGCTCGCTATCGCAATTCTCGCTCGGCGTCTCGGGTATCAAGGAAGATACCGCGAAGGCGATCGAAGCATACGCGGGAGATCCGACATCGCCCTTTTATCCGGGCGACGGCATAGCTGCGCTCATTGCATATCCTGCAGGTGTCGACCACGACGAGGAACTCTACAACCGCCTCACTGATGCAAAAGATCATTATTATTCAATCCTCTATACCGCGCTCTATATCAAAGAGATCGAGGCCCAATGGGCGCGCGCTGGCTACGACGTATCGAAGAATCCCGGCGCGATCACGACGCTCTTTAATATCGGCTTCGGCGCATCGCACCCGAACCCCAACCCTCAAGCCGCCGGCGCGGCGATCGTAGTTGGCGGCCACACGTACACGTACGGCGAACTCGGCGCAGACTTCTACACCTCAGACGAGCTCACGGATATATTCCCCGAATAAAAAACGGGAGAAATTTAATTAGCGAAAGGATTCTGCGCGCCGCGGACTTCGAAATGGAGATGGTTGCCGGTTGCCTCGCCGGTCATGCCAACCTTGCCTATAGTCTGGCCCTGAACAACCTGGTCGCCGACCGATGCGAGCACCTGGCTCATGTGCGCGTAGAGCGTCTGCGTGCCGTTGGAATGCTGAATGACGACGTAGTTGCCATAGCCGCCGTTCCACGCGCCGTTATTCTTGGCGACAATAACCGTACCTGCAGCCGCAGCAAAGATCGATGTCCCCTTGGGCGCGCCGATATCGACGGCGTTCCAGCCGTGGAGCCCCTGCGTGATGATGCCGCCGTCCAGAGGCCAGGCGAAGTAGCCGGGGATCGCCGGCCCGCTGCCGCCGAGATAGGGCTCCGTGGTCGCACCGCTCGCAATGCTCTTGATGGCGGCCGTGTGCGACGACGAAGCGGAGGGCGCTTTGGTAGAACTTGGCGTCGAGGCAATGACGCCGTCCGGTATGATAACGACCGTTCCTACGGCAAGCGTTGAAGAAGCGTCAAGATTGTTATAATCCGCAATATCGCGGGCGTTTGATTTATATTTGGTAGCAAGATTGGCAATAGTGTCTCCTGCCACGACCGTGTGTCTGATGCCCGTAACAGGAAGGATGATAAGCTCCTCGCCCGGGTGGATAACCCCGCCTTGGATATCGTTGGCCCAGACGATGGTATTGACTGAGACATTGAACATCGCCGCGATGCCGGACAAGTTGTCGCCGCTGCGGACGGTGTAGACGCTGATTTGCGAAGACTGCGGGGTATCTTCGGTATCCGACACGACACCCGAGGGGCCGTCGGCAGGCACCAGTGCGCTGCCATCAACAACCGTAATATCCCCGCCGCCCTTGGCAGGGTTGGGGTCGAGATTCACCGCCGGCTCGAGGAGCGCCATGGTCTGAGAGTTCGACGCAGTGGTATCAGCGCTGGCTAATTGGGCCGACTTTTCAAAGAGGAGCGTAAAGATCGAGAGCATGCCCGCCTGCGCAAAGAGGGGAACTGCAAGCATAGAAATAGACGCCAAACCCAGTGAGAGCTTGAAAAATAAGGCGTTTTTAGCCTTCTTCGGGAAATATGGCTTAACCACCGAAGAAGGGTCTGTTTTTTGGGGAGCTATAAGCCTAAATTAACCAGAATTTCACCCTTTTCTGTCAATAAATGGCTTGGTTGAGCCATTTAATCCTCCGTTCATACCGCACTTACCCACTATACCGAAGTGAGAGGGAGGGTCAACGTAGTTAAAATTGCCCTGTGGATAACTCGCCCCGATGGTATATATGAGTGATGGAGCATCTTTCAGGACTCAACGAGGCTCAAAAGGAGGCGGTTTTGACGACCGACGGGCCGCTTTTGGTGCTCGCGGGCGCCGGGGCGGGGAAGACGCGCGTCATTACACACCGGATACTCGAAATCGTGCGAAAGGGTACGGCGCCCGAGCATATTCTGGCGATCACGTTTACCAACAAGGCCGCCGCCGAGATGCGCGAGCGCGCCATGGCGCTCTTGCGCGGCAATGCCGACCTGGCGCGCCCCGCTTTCGAAGTCGCCCGGCCGCCATTTATATCGACCTTCCACTCGCTGGGACTCACTTTAATTAAGGAAAACTCGAAATTGCTCGGCTTTAAGCGCTCGCCGGCCATCTACGACCGTGCGGATTCCATGCGCGCCATCAAGGAGGCGCTCAAATCCGTGGGCCTCGAGGAAATCGAGCCGAGAGCGGCGCTCTCGTTCATTTCGCGCAACAAGGGGGAGGGGGTACGCGCGAGCGAGTTTGAGAGCGAGAGCCCCTACGAGCGCTCGATCGCCGGCGTGTGGCTTGCCTACGAACGGGCGCTCGCCCAGGACGGCGCGCTCGACTTCGATGACCTCCTGCTGCGCGCGCTTATCCTGCTGCGCGACAACCCGGAGGCGCGCGCCAGGTACCAGAAGCGCTGGCCCTACATCCTTATTGACGAGTATCAGGACACTAACCGCATCCAGGCAGAGATGGTTGAGCTCCTGGTCGGCGAGAATAAAAATATCTGCGCGGTCGGCGACATCGACCAGACCATCTACGGCTGGCGCGGCGCGCAGATCGCCAACATACTCTCGTTCGAAAAGACCTATCCGGGCGCAAAAGTAATTTTGCTCGAGGAGAACTACCGCTCGACTAAGAATATACTTTCGGCGGCCAACGATGTGATCGCCAAGAACATGTACCGCCGCGAGAAGAACCTCTATACCAAAAATGCCGACGGGGATCTCATATCCTTCTACCAGGCGTTCGACGAGGGGGACGAAGGGCAGTTTATCGCGCGAACGATACGGGAGAAGGTGCGGGCCGGCGCGCAACCCAAGGACTTCTGCGTGCTCTATCGCGCCAACTTCCAATCGCGCGCGATCGAAGAAGCGCTGCTCAACTCGGATATCTCCTACCAGGTGCTCGGGACGAAGTTCTTCGAGCGCAAAGAAGTGAAGGATGCGCTCTCATTCATCCGCGCGGCGCTCTATGAGACGTCGGCCGACGTTGCGCGCGTCGCGAACGTCCCGCCGCGCGGCATCGGCAAAGTGACGCTCCTCAAGATGCTCGGGGGATTCGAGAGCGAGATTGCCGGCGCAACGGGGGAGAAGGTGCGGGCATTTAGGACGCTGCTTAAGAAGATACGCGATGCCGCGGAGAGACTGCTGCCCTCGCAGCTCGTGCAATTTGTCATGATCGAGACTGGCATGGAGCGTACGTACAAGGAAGACATGCAGGAGGGCGGCGAGCGCCTGGAGAACGTGCGCGAGCTGGTCTCGCTCGCAACGCGGTGGGATGCGGCGAGCGAGACGCCGATCGAATGTACGGAGAAATTCCTAGAGTCCGCCGCACTTCAGTCCGATCAAGATGAGTTGAAGGATGAGCAAAACGCCGTGCGCCTCATGACGGTGCACGCGGCCAAGGGGCTTGAGTTCCCGCACGTGTTCATCACTGGCTTAGAAGAAGGACTTTTCCCGTATGAGCGCGACGAGGGGGATGCGGCCGACAAGGAGGAGGAGCGCCGCCTCATGTACGTGGCGCTCACCCGCGCACGCGAGAAGGTGTACCTAAGCTATGCCTCCTATCGCACGGTCTTCGGCTCCAAGAACGCGACCATCCCTTCGCAATTCCTCTCCGACATACCCGAGGGCCTCCTTGAGTATGAGGCGCCGGAGCGTATCGGCCGCACGATTTACCTCGACTAGCCATGTTTGAAAAAAAGAAATCGCTCGGGCAAAACTTCCTTACCTCAACGCATTACCTTGCCCTGATCGCAGACACCGCGCGCCTTGAAAAAGATGAATGGGCGCTTGAGATCGGCCCGGGGGAGGGAACGCTTACGCAAGAGTTACTCGCGCGCGGCGCGAATGTCGTCGCGGTCGAGAAAGATCACCGGCTCATACCGATCCTCGCTGAAAAATTTGCACAGGAATTAGGTGAGGGAAGGCTCTCGCTCATCGAGGGCGACGCGCTCGAGAAAAATATCGAGATCGTCGAGCCGTATAAACTCGTAGCAAACATCCCGTATTATGTGACCGGCGCTATACTCGAGAAGTTTCTCTCGCACGAACATCAGCCAACGAGCGCGGTACTCTTGGTGCAAAAAGAGGTTGCGGAGAGAATCGCGCGCGAGAAGAAGGAGAGCATCCTCTCGCTCTCGGTTAAGGCGTATGGTAACCCAAAATATATAAAGACGGTTCCTGCGGGAGCGTTCTCTCCGCCGCCCAAGGTAGACTCGGCGATACTTTCTATAGAAAATATTTCTCGAGCGAATTTTACAGACCGCGCGCACGAGAAAAAATTCTTCGACCTTCTGCACGCCGGCTTCGCGCATAAGCGCAAGCTTTTAGCACGCAACCTTGAAGCGGTGCTAGGCGACAAAGCGGCAGGCGCGCTCGCAAGCGCGAACATCGCCGCGAACGTGCGCGCGGAGGACGTGCCGCTCAAGGGGTGGCTTGAGCTCGCAAGATTTAGATACCGATAACGGGTATTGATCCGCCCGGGAAACTCGTACCAATATAGGTCATGCGCTGGCCGTATGAATAACTGAGGAATGTAAAAAGCCCGAACAAGCCGCCTTTGATCGGGTTCCAGCAGGCGAAGGGTATATCAGCAATACCCAGGATCTGTCCGCCGAGAATCGGCGGCCCAACGAGCATGGTAATCGTCGCTGGAGTCCAGATGTAATTCTTTACTATGGGGTTAATACCTGTAGACTTCACGCCCACCACCAATGAAGGACCCAAGGGGCTAATGCAAGGCGCTTCAGAGACTATTCTTCCGCCAAAGGAGCCGGGTAATAGTTGCGCGGATGCCATCCCCGGGAGCAACAAACTGCCGACAAGCATGAATGCGGGAATAAAACGCAGATATCTATGCATGCATACAGTATAGCGCGGAAAAACCCTGCTATACTTTAGTCAATGAATATTGCACGGTATCTTCCGAGTACCCAATTCTCCCTCATCGTATTTTCAATCCTGGCCGCCGGCGGCCTCGTACTTGCGGCGCAATACGTCACGACCCCGCACCCGACGGCAATGCCCAAGATAACAAGCTCGTCGACGCCGACATTGCCCGCACCGGATGCTAACTGGCAGGCGGCGCTCGACGCGATCCAGAGCCAGACGGGCATTACAGCGCCGGCTGCGCCAAGCGGCGACACCGTCAACAATCTCCTGACCGCTGCGCAAAGCGACAATCTCACCACTACGGTAGGCCGCACGTTGCTGGTCAACATCTCGGCCGCCAAATCGCAAGGATTGGGGAGCGATATCCCGACCCAGGACCAGCTCATTGCCCAGGCGAGCAGTCAGATCTCGGTAGGAGCTGACGCCCATGTCTACAAAATATCCGATCTTACGACTGCCCCGCAGACTTCGGACGCGCTTAAGGCCTATGGCAACGCGGTTATAGCAGCTATCAGCACCCACCCCAGCGCCTCCTATGATGCGACCATGAAAGTAGTCGCACAAGCCTCAGACTCCGGCAGCTCGGCGCCTCTCTCGCAACTCACTGCGATCGGGAAGGATTATCAAGGCCTCGTGAAGGATCTGCTTGCCGTGCCGGTGCCTCCGACATTCGCTCCGTTTCATCTCAAGGTCATCAATGATTTCTCAACCATGGCGGCCTCATTTACCGACATGCAAGCTATGATCGACGACCCGCTGCGCGGTATCGCCGCGCTCCAGACGTACCAATCGAATAATAACGAAGCGACGCGAGTGTTTATAAATATCGCCCAGGCACTCAATCAGCAAGGTATACTTTTCAATACGAGCGAACCCGGAGCGGCGTGGGCACAACTTCTCTCTGCGCAATAACATATGACGCGAAGAATCTTATATATCATCATCGGCGGGGTGCTTTTGCTCGCGCTGTTGCTCGGGTTGTGGTTCTGGTTCTTCGGACGGGGTGCCTCGGAAGTGTCCAACCAAAGTGGGCTCTTTGGAAGCTCCGGCGACCGTACGAGCGCCGACACCTCCGGGAGCACGGGCGGTAACGGCGTAGCGCCAATAGGCTCCAACGCCGGGACCGGCGTCTCGGGGACCGGCGCCGGAGGCGCCAACACGCAATACACTATACCTCCCGCATCAGGCGGCGGCTCGATAATCGCCTACAGCACCACCTCGTCAAGCGGCAGCTTCCAGAACCCGGCGTGGCTCGGCGGCAATTCCGGCTCGGCAGGAGGCTCGGTGAGCTTCACGCCGACGCCGATCAACACGGTTAACAACACTACTGTCTCGGGCAATCCGTACATCAACGTCAATAACGGCGACAACGCCGGCGGCGGGAGCGGCAACAGCTTTACGAGCGGGCTTTTGGGCGTAGCGGGCAGCTGCCTTGCCAACTTCCTGGCGCAGCAGGCAGGCTCCGGACTTACCTCGGCAATCGGCAGCCTCTTCGGCTCGGCCCTGGGCCAGGTACAGGTAACCGACCCTTCTACGCACGCCAACCAGCAGACCGACTCGATCCTTACCTGTGTTACCAAGGCACTCGCGCGCGCCGCGATCCAGCAGATCACCAACGACACTGTCAACTGGATCAACTCCGGCTTCGATGGCCAGCCGGCCTTCGTGCAGGACTACAACAAGTTCTTCAATGATGTATCCGACGAAGCGGCAGGCAGCGTAATCCAAGGCGGCGACCTCGCATTTCTCTGCAGTCCCTTCCAGCTCCAGGTGCGCGTCGCTATCGCGCAAAGCTACGCGCGCCGCAACCAGGCGCCTTCGTGCACGCTGAGCGGCATCACTGGCAACATTGAGGATTTTGCCAATGGCACATTCTCCGAGGGTGGGTGGCAAGGACTCATCGCCTATACGACTGACCCAAGCAACAACCCCTATGCCGGCTACATGTATGGACAGTCGGTGCTCCAAGGGCAGATTGCGACCGCCAAACAGAACGCTACGCTACAGCTCTCGCCGGGCGGCTTCCTCTCGCAGCAGAAATGCACGACCGACAGCTCCGGCAAGAAAACGTGCACCATCCAAACGCCGGGTACGGTTATCGAATCAAATCTTGAGCAGGTATTTGGCAAGAATATCGACCAGCTCGAGCTTGCGAGCAGCATCGACGACATCCTCAACGCGCTCATCAATCAGGTTATAACAAAGACACTCTACAAGGGCTTGGCGAGCCTCGGCAACGGGCAGAACGGCTACGGTGCCTCGCTCTCAAGCGAGGATGTAGATGCGGAGGTGCAGGCAGACAACCTCATCAACGACATATCGCAGGACGTGCAGTATGCGCAGCAATACGGCGCAACCGCGCAAGGGAGCATCAGCGACCTTCAGACCGCTCAAAGCAACCTCACCACCCTGGAGAACTGCTGGATCGGCAAGACTTCGACCGGCGCGGCGGCGAGCGCGCAAGCGGCGGGCGATCAAGTGACCGCGCTCGAGGCACAGGTAGGGGTATACAACAACAAGATTGCCGCGGCCAACAGCACCATCGCGTCGCTGCAAGATATCCAAACCCAAGCCCTTAACTCCGCCTCTTCGGCCGACGTGGCGAACGCCCAGGACGCCTTCGACCAATTCCAGGCTTCGGGCAACCTCATTACTCAGACGCAGGTGCAGTCGGCACAGCAGGACCGCACCACGCTCCAGGCGCAGATGGCCTCGCTCAACACCACAACCAATGCAAAACTCGGCCAATGCAATGTCGCGAATTAGCGGCCCAACAAAGAGACTTCTCGCAATCGGCTCAAAAGCGGTGGTGGCATTCACCCTGCTCGTGGTCGTCTTCTCCCCGGTAGGACAACTTCTACAAACACCTTGGGTAGAAGCTGCGGGTTGTCCCGATGGATCTCGAGCAGATCAGGGGTATGGCGGTGCTTATCCCTGCTACAACCAGACTACGGAGGCCGAGGTAGGGTACGTTGATCAGAAGGGCACATTCGTACCGACAGACGCGCAAGGCCACCCCACGAGCGGCGACAACACAGGTGCCGCTTTCTGTAACGACTTCGGCAACTGTTTGGCGCAGATTGTCTATGTATTTACGGCGGGGCTCGGCGGCTGGGTCGCGGGCATTGCTTCTTTCATATTCAATACCACCGTTCAGCTCTCGCTCAGCAGTACTGCCTATGCGCAAGGGTTCTTAAGCCAAGGGTGGGCAACGTCCCGCGACCTCGCGAACATGTTCTTTATCCTTATTCTTGTCTACATAGCAGTTACTGTCGTGCTCAAGGCCGATACGCACGGCACCATCCAGAGCCTGGTGTGGGTTATATTCATCGCGCTCATTATCAATTTCAGCTTCTTCTTCACTCGGGTCGTCATAGACGCGGGCAACTTCGCCGCCGTGCAGTTCTATGACGCTATTCAGGTACCGAAGGCAGCGGATGAGACGACCGCGAGTCAGGCGGTAACCGCAACGACCGGCAAGAAAGATCTCGCCGCCGCCATCATGCAAGATCTTGGCGTCACCAATATATTGAGCAGTAACTCGTTCAAGGCCTTCCAAGCGAACAATCAAGATCCTTCCTTCCTCACGGAGTTTATTACGCTCTCGGTTATTTATCTCTCAACCGGCATCATGCTCTTCGTCCTGGCGGCTGGGCTGGCGGCGGCGGCAATCAAGTTTCTTATGCGCGTTGCTACGCTTTGGATCATTATTATCGTCTCGCCGCTGGCATTGGTCGCAAGCGCGATGCCGCCTGTCAGGAAGTATTTTGATCAGTGGCGCGACGCGCTTATTGCCAACGCCTTCTTCCCGGTGGCGTTTCTCTTTATCTTCTGGATCATCACGCTCTTTGCGAGCGGGCTCAACATACAAGACACATTTGATAAGCTTACCGCTTCTTCTCCAACTGCCGCCAGTTCGGGGATCGAGACACTCCTCAACCTCATCGCCAACATTACGATACGCATGGGCTTCGTGATCGCGCTCATCTTCCTCGGGCTTCGCGCGGCCGATCAAGTCGGCATCATGGGCGCCCAGCTCGCCAACAACTGGGGCAACAAGCTCGCTTTTGGCGGAAGTGCATGGGTAGGAAGGCAGACTGCTGGCCGCGCCGGGCTTGCCGCGACGCGCAGCGAAGGCTTGCGTCAGTGGGCGAGCGAGAGCGCGGTGGGCGCCATGGTCTTCCGCGGCGCCGGGGCGCTTAGCCGAGGGAGCTTCGACGTGCGCAGTCTCCCGGGTGCCGGCAATCTCAAGGGTCAATTGGGTGAGGCAGGGGGCAAAGGTGGCATAGCAGCGTCCGTAGACAAGAAAGACAAGGCTCGAGAAAAAGCAATCCATGACTTTGGCGAGAGCCTCAAGCCCGACATCAAAGACCAGAATAGAATCCAGCAAGAACACATTGAAAGTGTGGGGGGCAGGGCTGAGTTTAACGCTCTGGTAGAAAGTCTTACGAGAGATATGAACCGCACAAAGGCAGAGGCTGAGAGCAACCGAGATAAAGCAAAGGTGGAGACAGACGAGGCAGAAAAGAAGAGACTTAATCAAGAGGCGACTGTCGCAGAAAATAGGGTAAAGGCGCTCCAAAAGGAGATTAAGGGTCACGTTGAGCATGGTAAAAAAGAGGCGGATGATATTGGCAAAGAACGCACGCATGAACTCGCGGAACGTCTCGCAAGCAATACGGATTTCTGGACTTCGCGCGGCACGCTTAAGGGCATTGCCAGCCTGACCCACCACGAGACCAAGGAACAAAAGCTCGCTAAAGCCGCTAAAGATCTTATTGACGGAGACGAGCATGGGACTACAGATAACCACGATGAGGAACATAGTCCTGCTACAACACCTACAAAATCTGCACCTACACCCTCTAAAACGGGACCTGCGAATGATAACCACGCGCCAGCTGCAAATGATAACCATGGCGGGGATCACGGTCATTAATAATGCTTACTAAAAAGCTCAAAAGTGTAGAATAGATATATGCCGGAACAAAACGACATCGCCAAACAAATAGAAGAGCGCATCGCGCAACTGCCCGAGGACATCCGCAATGCGGTGCTTGCGAGCGATTTCGACCAGAAGATCCAAGCGATAGGGAAGGCGCACAACCTCCATATCGACCAAGCCCAGCAGCTTGGCACCGAAACGTCGCTCGTGATGCTTGGAGTCCTGCCGATGAGCGATTACGCCGACAATATCGCGCGGGAAGTCCGCGTGTCGCGTACAGAGGCCGACAAGATTATTGCGGACGTTAACACGCAGATCTTCGCTCCCATCCGCGAGTCGATGAAGCGCACCTACGAAGAAGCGTCGACCGCGCAGGCAGCGCCGGCAAATCCGCCCGCGATGGGCATGAGCAACGGCAAATCTGTCGTGATGCCTTCGCGGGCGGCCGCACAAACACCTGTGCCTGTAATGCCTCCGGTACCTCCGTCGCGTCCGGTGCCCAAGATGCCGCCGGCTCCAGATACGCCTCCGATGACGCCTCCGGGCCCAAGCCCCATACCCGCTCCTCCGATGGTGCCTCCCATGGGGAGCAAGGCTGCAATGCCGCTTCAGATCGGCCCTACTACGCAGCTCGCCGGTATGCCCAAGCCTTCTATACCCGTAGCTCCGAGTATGCATGCGGCGGATGTAGTGATCACTCAAAAAACAGTCGAGGTGCAAGCCGCTCCCGCGGCAGTACCGCCCAAACCGCAATCGTACAAAGCAGACCCGTATCGCGAGCCGATTGAGCCATAAAGGTGCGGTATACTGGTAGCGATGCGCTATCAAGTGCCGCAGTTTATCGAGATCGAAGACAAGATCTTCGGCCCCCTAACCCTCAAGCAGTTCATCTATTTGGCGGGCGGGGCGGGGCTGTGCCTCATTTTCTTTTCACTGTTGCCGCTATGGCTCACCATCATATGCTCGATACCTGTAATGGCACTATGCGCCGGGCTCGCTTTCTATCAGATCAATGGCCGACCGCTTATCGTGGCGCTCGAACATGCCACAGGCTACCTCTTCGGGCACAAGCTGTACCTCTGGAAGCAGCGCGAAGCTAAGGCTTCAATCGCTGCGGCTCCTGCGACGGCAGGGGCGGCGCTTCCGCCGGTACCTAAGCTCTCGGAGAGCAAGCTCAAGGATCTCGCGTGGTCGCTCAATATCAAGGATCGCAATATCATGGGCGTGAACACGCAGCAGCGCACAGGATTTGAGATTTGATATGGCAGACGCACCCGTCAAAGCACAAGCGACGCAGGAATTCGTACCCCTCAAGGAGGTGCGCGACGGCGTCGTGATCATGAAAGACGGCAGCCTCCGTGCCCTCCTCATGGCATCTTCGATCAACCTCGCACTCAAGTCGACTGACGAGCAGAACGCGATCATCGGGCAGTTTCAGAACTTCCTCAACTCTCTCGAATTCACGACACAATTTTTTATTCAAAGCCGCGACCTCGACATCCGCCCCTACGTCGCGTTGCTTGAAGAGCGCTACGCCGCCGAGCTTGACGATCTCATGAAAATCCAAATCCGCGAGTATATCGTCTTCATCAAGGATTTCACCGAGCGCGCGAATATCATGACCAAAAACTTCTTTATTGTCGTACCGTACGATCCTAGCCTCGTGGCGCGTGGCGGGGGAGTGAGCGCGCTCGGAAGCCTCATCCCAGGAAAAGGCGGAAACAATTCTTCTGCGCTTACCGACGAGCAGTTCGAGCAATACCGCACGCAGCTCGAGCAGCGCATCGCAGTCGTGGAGCAGGGCCTCGTGCGCACCGGCGTGCGCGTCGTGAAGCTCGGCACTGAGGAGGTGATCGAGCTCTTCTACAAGCTCTTCAACCCCGGCGAGCTTGAAAAGCCGCTTCAGGTAAGCCAGATGGCAGCGCAATAATATATGGCACTCTTGGGATTTTTAGGTAAAAAAGAGACGCCTCCGCCGCCCATGGCGCCGATTCTCCCCGAGCAGATCTACAAGCAGGGAATACTCGAGCTTCAGGACGTCATCGCGCCCTCAGCCTTAAAGATCACGCCGCGGGAAATCAACCTCGGCGACAAGATCGCGCGGACCTTCTTCGTCATGTCGTACCCGCGCGTGCTCACCGACTCGTGGTTCGCGCCCATTATCAACCTCGACCGCGTGCTTGATATATCCATCTTCGTGCACCCGATCGACTCGGCCGAAATCCTGCGCAAGTTCCAAAAGAAAGTCGCCGAGGTGCAGAGTCAGATCATGTCACGCGAGCAGAAGGGCCTCGTGCGCGACCCGGTACTCGACACCGCCTACCGCGACCTTGAGGACCTGCGCGATCAACTCCAGCAGGCGCAGGAGCGCATCTTTGACGTCGGCGTATACATCACCATCTACGGCGCCACCGTCGAAGAACTCGACAAGGCGGAGAGCGAGATCAAGTCGATGCTCGAGTCACGTCTCGTGTATGTGAAGCCGGCGCTCTTCCAGCAGGAGCAGGGCTTCAAGTCGGTCCTGCCGCTGGGCCACGATGAGCTCAACGTCAATTCAAAACTGAATTCGAGCCCGCTCTCGAGCATCTTCCCGTTCGTCTCCTTCGACCTTACGAGCGACAAGGGCATACTCTACGGGGTCAACCGCCACAACGCTTCGCTCGTACTCTTCGACCGCTTCAGCCTCGAGAACTACAACTCGGTTATCTTCGCCAAGTCCGGCTCCGGCAAATCGTACGCGACCAAACTCGAGATACTCCGCACGCTCATGTTCGACACCGACGTGATTGTGATCGACCCCGAGCGCGAGTACGAGTTCCTCGCGCAGGCAGTCGGCGGACGATACTTCAATATCAGCCTCAACTCTGAGCACCACATCAACCCGTTTGATCTCGCGCCTCCGCGCGAGGACGAGTCGCCAGCCGACGTATTACGCAGCAACATCGTAGCGCTGGTTGGCATGTTCCGCATTATGCTCGGGGGCCTCACGCCCGAGGAGGACGCGATCATGGACAAGGCCATCACCGAGACGTATGCGCTCAAGGATATTACCGTCGACTCTAACTTCGCGGAGATCGAGCCGCCGCTTCTTTCCGACTTCGAATTGGTGCTCGCCGGCATGGAGGGGAGCGAGTCTCTCGTGCAGCGCCTCAGCAAATACACCAAGGGTACGTGGGCAGGCTTCATCAACCAGCCGACCAACGTCGACCTCAACAAGCGCTTCGTCGTCTTCTCGGTCCGCGACATGGAAGACGACCTCAAGCCGGTCGCGATGTACCTCATTACGCACTTTATCTGGAACGCGGTCCGCAAGAACCTCAAAAAGCGCCTTCTGGTCATCGACGAGGCGTGGTGGATGATGAAGACCGAGGATACCGCCTCCTTCCTCTACGGCATGGCCAAGCGCGGCCGCAAGTACTACCTCGGCCTTGCGACGATCACGCAGGACGTCGACGACTTCCTCAAGTCGCCCTATGGGCTGCCGATGATCACCAACTCGAGCCTCCAGCTCCTCCTCAAGCAATCGCCGACGACGATCGACAACCTCCAGAAGACGTTCAATCTCTCTGACGAGGAAAAGTATCTCTTGCTCGAAAGCGACGTAGGGGAGGGGATCTTCTTCGCGGGGCTCAAGCATGTCGCGATCAAGATCATCGCCTCGTATACTGAGGACCAGATCATCACGTCCGATCCAAGCCAGGTGCTTGCCCTGCGTAAACAGAAAGAGAACCCCCAACAAACGCCATGATACGCGGCACACTGCTCATACTCCTCGCGCTCTTTATCGACCTGGTGCAGGCAGGGATCTCAATGGCGATTTTCGCCATAGCCTCTGCGCCCGGCACAGCGCTCGGCGGCGCAGGCGGCGCCATAGCCGGCGCGAAGCTGTGCGGCGTTGCCGGCTCGTTCCTCAGCGGGTTGTGTGCCACAGCGGGAGGATTCGTCTTCGGCCTACTTGGCAGTACGCTCAACCCGATTCTCCTTCCTTTTACCGAGCCCGTGGGCGCGGCGGCGGGCTTCGCGATCGATATATGTCTGAGCGCAACTCTCGGGTCCTTCCTCATAGTCATGGTGTATATATTCGTCGGTAAGGTGCCCGTATCGAGGCTTTTCTTCGGGCTTGGCGAGATAATCCCCGGCATCAACAACCTCCCGTTCTGGACGGCTTTCGTCATATTCTGCCTCATCAAAAAGGAGGCTCAAGAAGGGAAGGGGGCACTCGGGGTTGCGGCGCGCATTACTCTTGCCGGGACGTCTCCCGGCAACTTGCTCGGGGCTGCCGCAGCCGGCATACAAGCTATAAACAACGGCAGCGGGCGGGCGCAGCCTCCTGTGCCGCAATTTTCGCAAAGACCGAAAGAGGAGGCTTTCCCTTCGGCACGCGGCATGATTCCGCTGGCACGGACCATGAACGCCGACATCCGGCCCTCCACACCGCACACAACCAACGACAACATACCTCCCGCGGCGAATGATAATCTACTAAGAGGAATCCAAGCGCATGCGACCTAAAGTAATCATCATTTTCGTCCTGGCATTACTCTTCCTTGGCGCGCCCGCCGCCTATGCTCAAATAAGCGGGGCGGCTGCGATCGACCCCGTGAATTTTGTCATTACTCCTGAGGCGCCCGCACCGAACCAGCAGGTCACGGTCGAGGCACAGGGCGTAGGCACCTTCCTCGGCGACGCGATGATTACCTGGCAGCAAAACGGCAAGACCGTATCCTCCGGCATCGGACAAAAAGTATTTTCTTTCACAGCTGGCAGCCTTGGCATGCCGACGCGCGTCCACGTCGTCATCAATTCCTCGGTGCAGGGGACTATTGCGCGCGATTTTACCTTCATCCCGACGACCATCAACCTCCTATGGGAGGCCGATACGACGGTACCGCCATTCTATCGGGGCAAGGCGCTCTACTCGGCTGGCTCGAGCTTCAAGGTGCTCGCGCTCCCGCAAGTAGTGGTGAGTGGCGCGACCGTCTCGCCCTCGGCACTCTCGTACCAATGGTCGGTCAACGATACGCCGGTAGTCGACCAATCGGGCAAGGGGCGCACCGTGCTTCAGGTTGACGGCAACCAGTTGCATACCGACGAAGAGATCTCTGTCGCGGTATACCTCAATAGTTCGCATATCGGCGATGCAGATATCACCATCCCCGCAGTCGACCCAAACCTTGTTCTGTATGTAAAGGATCCGTTGCGCGGGGTTCTCTTTGACCAGGCGCTTCCTTCGAGCGTCTCGCTCACCGGCCAGGAGATAACACTCCAGGCAGAGCCATATTACTTCTCAAACGACAGCAAGGAGAGCGGCTCGCTCTCGTATGCATGGACGCTCAACGGATCAAGCACATCGGGCCCCGACTCCGCCAACGGCACGCTCACCTTGCGCCAGGCTGGAGCCGGAGAGGGAGCGGCGTCCCTTGGGGTGCAGCTTCAGAACATGGATTCGTCTAGAATAGTACAGGCGGCCCAGGCCGCGCTTCAGATATTCTTTGGCGGGCAGACAACGTCCTCGGGCCCCACATTCGGCATATGAAAAAGCAATCTTTCATAATTACACTCGCAACCATCGCCCTATTTTTTGCTGCTGCTCATGCCGCCTTTGCGGCGCCGGCCACAAGCGTTACCGGGGGAGACAACGCCGGCCTCAAGTGCGATAGCAGCGGCAACTGCACTTACGTACCCCTCGAGCCACTCCCTGGCTATGACCAAGCGCAGCCAACTGACCTCGGCTCGTTTCTTACACTCGGCTTTCGGGTCATCTTTTCCCTCAGTGCCATCTTCGCAGTGATGATGCTCGCCTTCGCCGGCGTGCAATATATGGTTTCTGACGTTGCGCATGTGAAGGCATCGGCCATGGACCGCGCCTGGGCCGCCATATATGGAATACTCATACTCGCCGGATCATGGCTCATCCTCAACACCATCAACCCACAGCTCCTCAATTTCAACTTCCAAGTTCCTGGCTCTGGTTCAATTGGTGCACCGGGCAATACGACCGGCGTCAGCGCCTCCGGGAGCGGCGGCAACGGTACGGGCTCGAGCATTCCTGAAATCACTGTTACTGTTCCGTATGTGCATATCTATCAGTCTGATGACACTGCAACTAGGAATCAAAAGTATCAATCACTTAAGAGTCAGTGTACCGGAGCGAGACATATTGTTGTAAATAACTATACCGGCACTGACGTCAACGGGAGTTACGTTGAGGTGGAGTGTGTGGGCAATCAATCACAATGACTACACAACGCATGATCTACATAGTTGGCGGAGTTATAGCAGTACTGCTAGTTATATGGAGTATATGGTTCCTGTTCTTTAAGAGCTCGGCAACTCCTTCAACATCACAAGAGGGGAGCGGTTTTGGGGTAGGGGACGATCGCACGATAAACGTTACTTCGACCTCCGGCTCCGACGCTTCGGATAATACGGCCGTATCTCTACCGTCTTCAAACGGGCAGCTGGTCTTCAAGATAGCCGATGGCCCCGTCACGACGGCGGCTCTCATCCAGACATCAAACCCAACCACGACATTGGCGCGCTATGTGTTGCAGGAAAATGGCCATGTATTCGACCAGGTGATCGACAACCCGGGCGCCGTGCCGCGAGCAATATCAAACACCACCATCCCCGGGACTGAGCGTGGCGTGTGGCTTAATGGAAATGCCGTCATACTCCAATATCTCGACGATACGAATATTAAAAGCGTGTATTTGGGGTTCCCGCCGCAGGCAACCAGCACGGCACCCGCTACGCGACCCGTGCAGATAAAATTCCTGCCGGACAATATCGAGGATGTAGCGGGGTCGCCCGACGGCTCGAGTATCGCCTATCTCCTCCCGTCAGCATCCGGCATTACCGGCTATACCGCCAAAGCAGACGGGACGGGAAGCAAGAATCTTTTCTCCATGCCGCTTTCGGACTTTGTTATCTCATGGCCATCAGCATCGACTCTCTTGCTGCAGACAAAAAATTCTTCCTCGGCTCCTGGAGCAGCATTCTCGGTTAGCGCACAAACGGGCGGCATTGTACCTATCTTGTACGCTTACGGCCTGAGCGCTATAGCCGATCGTACTTTTAGCGAAATTGTATATCGAACGTCCAATGGTACGGGCGGCTCGACCTTTATACATAGCGTAAAGGCTGGTAACGATATGCCCCTCTCCTTTGATCCTATCCCTGAGAAATGTATTTGGAGCAATGTGAACGCAGTGGTCATGTATTGTGCATTGCCATTCCAAAGTTTGCCGACAAATTATATCGACTCATGGCATCAGGGCACCGCGTCGTTGGCAGATACAATCTTTTCATTTAATACCGCAACGGGGGATAGTACGATTATTGCCTCTCCCGGCACTGCCGATGGCGGCGTCCTCTCGGACATCGCAGAAATGAACATCGCTCCCGACGACTCGTATCTCGTGTTTATTAAAAAAGGCGACCGCTCTTTGTGGGGCGTCCGCCTTGGCTCACACTAGGCGAGACAGGTTCGCCTGCGTTAGACCGCGCTTGCGGCTTACGAACCCTGGTATTTGAGGACAATGTGGCGGAATTTGCCCTCGCCCGCCGACTCGGTCTTGATGTCGGGATCGTTCGAGAAGAGTTCGTGCACGACGAGGCGCTCGTAGGGGCTCAGAGGCTCCATCTCGACATCGTGCTTGAAGAGCCGCGCGCGCTGGGCGAGCATGCGGGCATTGGCGCGGACCGCCTCCATCTTCTCCTCGTAATAGCCGTTTATGTCGATAAGAAAGCTTGCCGCCTCCTCGCCGTACCTGGTTTCCGCGAGCCGACGGGCGATCGTGTTGAGCGCGCGGACATGGTCGCCGTGCGGGCCGATCAGATCTTTGGAATCTTTGGAAGAGACTGCTACCACGGTGCGCTGTTCGCCCACGATGTCTATCGTCTCGGCCTCATACCCGAGCGCCGCAAGCAGGGAAGAGGCAAGTGTTTTGAGCGAAGCGGCATCCATAAAAACACAATACCCCACATCCGCCGCTTCGCGCAACGTTTGACAGAAAACGGCTCAGTGTATGGCTATTTCGCGGCGAGCTGCCGGCGGATGAGAAATTCCTGCAGCAGGGAGAAGAGATTGCCGGTAATGAAGTAGATCGCGACCGCCGCCGGAACGCTGTAGGAAATGACCCCCATGATGATCGGAAACATGTAGAGCATCATATTGGCCTGCATGCGCTGCGCCGCCTGCTTTTCGGGAGCAAGAGAAGTAGTGGCTGCGGCCGTGCGGGCGGTGCTGAAGTAGGCGACCAGATATTGAAGGCCCGCCACAAGGATGCTTAGGGCGATAGTGTGGGGCTCAAGAAGGTTAAAAATGCCGAGAAAGTCAACATTAACCGCAGCCGGCGCATGGACAAAGGAGTAGAGGAGCCCAGTCGAGACATGGGGCAGCCCTTCGCGAAAAAATGCGAAATAAAGGGCCAGGAATATGGGAATTTGGACAATAAGGGCTACCAGGCTCGCGAAGGGGCGTATCTTCTTCTCCTTATAGAGCGCCAGTGTGTGGCGGGCTTTCGCCTCGGAATCGTCCTTATACTTGCGGTTTATTTCATCGAGCTCGGCCTGCGCCGACTGCATCCCCATCTGGGTGCGTATCGAGGCGGCAAACGCCGGGTAGAAGAGGACGCGCATGAGGATAGTAAGGGCGATGATGGCAAGGCCGACGCTCCCGCCCGGGGCAACCCCGATAAAGAATATGAAAATGTTATAGAGAGGCTTAACGAGGAGAGTTTCAAACATGAAGAAGCGTTTTTAGGTTCGAGCTGAAGGCAGTCGCAAGGTCGCCGGGGGGTATGGACTGTACAAACAGTATCGCATGCCCGGTGGGGGGCAGGGAAGCCGCCCCAAGCGCGCGGTAGCCCGCCCGGCGCAGCCGGTTGCGCATGACGGCGGTCTTGGCGACCTTTTTCGATACCACCACCGCACAACGGAAAACCGTTGTCGTTTCTAGGTATTTGAGCGAAAACGGCCCCGCCCGGCGGGTGCTGCCCCGGGAGAGGACCTCGCGTACTTCATCCGCGCGCAGTCGGCGGCGAGAGGGGATCATTTACACGGTCAGGCGGGCGCGGCCTTTGCGGGCGCGGCGCTTCATGGTCTTGCGGCCGGACGTCGTGCTCTTGCGCTTGAGGAAGCCGTGCGCGCGGGCACGCTTGCGCTTCTTGGGCTGATACGTTTGCGACATAGGGCCTATAGTAGCCTATCCCCACGTTCTCCACAACTTGTACACAAAAACGGGCGTTTTGACCAAGGTATGGGGCGAGCGTATTCTTAGGCGTATCGTGCAGACTATGACGACCACAAAAGAACTCTGGGAAAACGCGCTCGTCGAGCTTGAGTTGGTCATTTCGAAAGCGAACTTCAATACCTGGTTCAAAGACACGCATCTTCTGCGCGTAGAGGAAGGCGTCGCGTACCTTGGCGTGCCTTCGCAATTCGCCCGCGACTGGCTGTCGACCAAGTTCCATAAGGATATCCTCCACACATTGCGCGGGCTTTCCGAAAATATTCGCACCGTCGAGTACGTAATCTCCCGCGGCTCAAAAAAGGCCTCCGAGGAGGTGCCGGCCGCAGCGCCGACCGAGCTCCCGCTCGAGTCAGTCCATCAGAAAACCAACCTCAACCCGCGCTTTACGCTCGCTTCTTTCGTCGTGGGGCCCTTCAACGAGCTCGCGCACGCCGCCGCGCAAGCGGTCATTCGCAAGCCGGGAATAGCCTACAACCCGCTTCTAGTCTACGGCCCAACCGGCTTGGGGAAGACCCACCTTATCCAGGCTATCGGCAACCACTTCCGCGTGAACGCCCCCGACCGCAAAGTGCAGTACATGACGTCGGAGAAATTCGCGATGGATTACGTATCATCGCTTTCCTCCGGCAAGGTGCAGTGGTTTAAGGAGAAATACCGCCAATACGACGTCCTTATCATGGATGACGTGCAGTTCCTCGCCAAGATGGACAAAATCAAGGAAGAATTCTTCCACCTCTTCAATTTCCTCCATAACAACAACAAGCAGCTCGTATTTACGAGCGATCAGCACCCCAATGTCATCCAAGGCCTTGAAGACCGCCTGAAGTCGCGACTCAATGCGGGCATGATCGTCTCGGTAACGCCGCCGGACCACGAGTCCCGGCTCGCCATCGTGCGCGCCAAGGCGGCGCAGCACAACTTTATCGTCGCCGACGACGTAACGGAGTATCTCGCTTCGACCGTGGAGGGCAATGTGCGCGAGCTCGAAGGCGCCCTTAACACGCTCCTTATACAGTTCGAGATGCGCGGCAAGCCGATCGCGCTTGCCGACGCAAAGCTCCTCCTGCGCGGGGCTGGGAATGCCGCCAAAAAGGCCGTATCGGTGCAGGAGGTGGTGAAAACGATCGCCAACTTTTACGGTATCGAGGAAGCGAGTATTTACGAGAAGACGCGCCGCAAGGAAGTAGTGCGGCCCCGGCAGGTCATCATGTTCCTCCTGCGCGAGGATTTCCACATCTCATTCCCCACCATAGGCGACAAGCTCGGCGGCCGCGACCACACCACTGTCATCCACTCCTGCGAAAAAATAAAAAATGATCTCCATTCCGACTCGGTGCTCGGACAGGAAATCCACCAGATCAGACTCATGTTGAAATGATGGGTATAACTATGGGGCGAACTGTTGAAATCCGCATGATAATCCACACCATAAAAAATCTTACACACACTCATCCTCACCAAATCAAGCGCTTATCCTTTTTACACAGGCAAGAAATACCGATAATTAAAAGCCTTTAGCCGACTTATCACCACTCTCCACACCTCTAGTAATAGTAATAGGATTAAAAACACTGATATGAAATTCGAATCCCCAACAGAACAATTCCTTTCGGCAGTGTCGCTCGCATCGCGATTCGTCGAGAAGCGCGCCAATCTCCCGGTGTTAGGAAGCATTTTACTTGTTGTGGAACGCGGACGGATTATTTTGCGTGCCACCAACCTTGAGTGCGGCGTCGAGGTGTCTATTCCGGCGAAGGTGTCGCAGGAGGGGATCACTGCAGTGCCCGGCTCGGTACTTGTCGGGTTCCTTGGCAACGCGCGCGGCAAGTCGGTGACAGCAACGCTTACGGGCGGCACGCTCAAGGTAGAGGCTGACCGAGCCTCTGCCTCGATTAAAGTCGTGCCGCACGAGGATTTCCCGACTTTGCCACAAGTATCAGCCTCCGCCTCTTTCAGCGCCAAGGCGGCCGATATAGCGCGATTAGTGCGAAGTGTGGCGTATTGCGCCTCGACGTCGGCTATCAAGCCAGAACTTCAGAGCGTGCTCATCTACGGCGAGGGCAATAAGCTTATTGCGGCCGCAACCGACTCCTTTCGGCTCGCGGAGAAGACCGTCCCGCTGCGCTCGCAGGGGAGCGTGCCGCAGCTCCTCCTCCCAGCACGCAACGCAGTAGAATTTAACCGTATCCTAGAAACGGGGAGTGGCGACGTTGAGGTCTACTACAACGAGCACCAGATATCGTCGCATATTGGGAACGTATATTTCACGAGCCGGCTTATCGACGGCGCCTTCCCGAACTATCGCCAGATTATCCCCAAGGAGTTCTCGACCGAAGCGGTCGTGTTGCGCGAGGATATGTCCTCGGCGCTCAAATCCCTCTCGATATTCGCCGACAAGTTCGCACAAGTGTCGCTCGCAATAGAGCCGAGCAAGAAGTCAGTACTCCTTACTTCGCGCAATCCGGATGTAGGTGAGCAAGTTTCTACCCTCAATGCAACAATTTCCGGCGAGCCAGTTGCAGTAAATTTCAATAGCAAATATTTGGCCGATAGCCTCCAGCCGATCGCGGGCGAAAGCGTGCGCCTTCACTCCAACGGCCCCGGCAAGCCGCTCCTTGTCAAAGATGCCTCAGAAGATTCCTTCTTCTACCTAGCAATGCCGATGAATCGGTAGTTGACTTGAAGAATTTTTTTCAACTTATGGAGGTTACATTTAAAAATGAATTAAAGATAATAAAAAAGTATCGGACTCCTACGAAAGAGGCTGATGATTTGAAAAAAGCACTCGAAAAAAGAGGTGTACGTGTTTTAGTGGAAGTTCATGATGGTTATAAGCATGTTGATCTTGCTATCCCTAGTGCAAAAATAAACATTGAAGTTGATGGCATTCAGCATCTTACTAATCCTAAGCAAATAGTGGCTGATTTAAACCGCGGATATTATTCTCACAAGAATGGATTTAATACGATGCACATTCCAAATGAGATGATTCGTAATCATCTGGAAGAAATTTCTGAGGCGTTAGCTGAGGCCTCAAAAATGAGAGAAAAAGTTCTCTATATTCATCTGGACTGACAAGTTGATTCTTCCTAGATACTCGTACTCGTGGTAGTTGCGGGCGTGAGAGTTTGGTTGGTGTTGCCTATGTAGCCGTGGCTCACGAGCCAGTTTTGGACCGGGAGCTCCCAGCGCGTGTATTGCGGGTCGTCTTGCGGGTTGGTCGGCTGCGGGCCCGTAGGGTTGTTTTTGTCGACCCAGTAGAGGATCTCGTGCTGGAGGCCGTCGGCGCCAGGCGTCTGCCAGATGCCGTTGAGGACCGGCTTGTCGGCCGGAGCCTCCTCCTGGCGACTGAAGGTCTCGACGGGAAGCTTGGGCAGCTCGTAATCCATCACCTTGCGCCACATGGGACCCACGATAAGCCCCGAAACATTGTGGGTCATCGGCGTGTTGTCGTTGTTGCCCGCCCACATGCCCATCACGAAGGACGGAGTGTAGCCGATGGTCCACGCGTCCTTGTAATTGTTGGTGGTGCCGGTCTTGACCGCCACCTCGCGGTCGGGGAAGGCAAGCGCAGAGTTGACGCCCAGCGGCTCGCGCGCGACGTTGTCGGAGAGCACATCGTTGATCTCCTCGGCGATATTTTCTGGCAATACCTGCGTGCCCGCCGGGTGCGTGTTGTCCTCGATAACGTTGCCCTGCGCATCCTCGATCTTAAGGACTGAGATCGGCGCATAACGGACGCCGTTGGTCGCGAAGGCGCCGTACGCGCTCGTCATGTCGAGCAGCGTCACCTCTCCGCCGCCGAGCACCAGCGTGAGGCCGTATTGGCTGGCGTCGCCCAAGGTCGAGATGCCCATCGATTTGGCAAGCTCGAGCGTGTCGTTGAGGCCGGCCAGGTAGAGCACCTTGACCGAGGGCACGTTTATGGATTGTGCGAGCGCGTCGCGGAAGGATATTGGCCCGCGGAACTCATTGTCGTAGTTCTGCGGCGCGAAGCAGTTGCCGCCGTTGGTGAGGTCGTTCCACGCGCACGTGGTAGAGAATTGCGTCGGCACGTCGAAGACCACGGTGTCGGGCGTGTAGCCCTTCATAAAGGCCTCCGCGTACGCGAAGGGCTTGAAGGTGGAGCCTGGCTGGCGGCCCGGCGGAGTCGCCGCGACGTTGTAGGCGCCGGGGATCTCGGTATCAAAGTAGTTGCGCGAGCCGACCATGGCGAGGATGTTGCCGTCGCGGGGGTCGATCGCGACCAGCGCCGCATTCGACGCGTTGAACTTGCTTACGTTGGCGAGCGCGCCCGCTTGGACGATGGATTGCGCCTGCGCCTGGAGGTCGGCATCGAGCGTCGTCGTGACCTTCCAGCCGCCCTCCTGCACGGCGTCGACGCCGTATTTGTTTTCGAGGTATTGCTCGACGTAGAAGACGAAGTGCGGAGCCTGGATCGAGCTGCTTTTTTGCGGGAGGAAGACAACCTTTTCGGCCTCTGCGGCCTTCATCTGGTCCTCGGTGAGGTACCCGTGCTCGAATTCCTTTTCCAGCACGAGGTTCTTCCGGCTGTCGAGCGCGTCGAGATGGCTGCCGTAGGGGGAGTAATAGCTCGGGGCGGGGAGCATGGCGGCGAGATAGGCGGCCTCGGCGGTCGTGAGGTCGCTCGCGCGCTTGCCAAAGAAGGTCTCCGAGGCCTCTTCGACGCCGTAGATGTTGCCGCTGTAGGACACGACCTGGTTGAGGTACAGCTCGAGGATCTGGTCCTTGGTGTAGACCTGCTCCATCTTGACCGCGAGGATCCACTCCTTGAGCTTGCGCGCGATGGTCTGGGTGTTCACGAGGAGCGAGCCCTTTACCACTTGCTGCGTGATCGTGGAGCCTCCGGAGTACGCGGCGAGGATGCCGAAGGAGAGATGGGAGACAATGGCGCGGAGGATCGCCTTGGGGTCGATGCCGCCGTGCTGGTAGAAGCCTGGGTCCTCGATCGCGATGACCGCATGCTGGATCTCGGGCGAGATCTGGTTGAGCGGCACGATCGTGCGCTGCTTGTCATCGTGGAGGTCGTACAGGAGGACGGTGCCGGTGCGGTCGTAGATCTTGACCGACTGCTCCTGTTTGGTGTTCTGGAGCGAGGAAAGGTCGGGGATCTGAAGCGTTGCCGCCCAGAGCAAGAACGCTCCGACTAGGATGAAGCCGGCGCTCATCCCCCAGACGATGATCGCCTTCCAATGCTTGCGAACAAAGCGCCACGCGCGCTTGAGATACCGCCGGAGCGTCGAAACCATGCGACAATTCTACCACGCTTCGAGGTGTGTTAGAGTGTCCGTATTGGCATATGGGGCTTTTTTCTCGCACACGGGTCCGCCCGGGAGAGTCTGCGCCGACAGATAAGCTTTCGCATACCCTGCGCGAGCGCGGGTATGTGTACCAGCACACCGCAACGCTTGAGGAAATAACCGATGGCCCCAAGCGCACGCTCTACCTCGGCATCGACCCGACTGCCGACTCCATGCACGTCGGCCACCTGCAGGCGATGCTGGTGCTGCGCCGCTTCCTTGAGCACGGTCATCGCGTGATCGTGCTCCTCGGCGGCGGCACGGGGATGATCGGCGACCCGTCCGGCAAGAGCGAAGAGCGCGTCCTGCTTGACGCGGGGATGCTCGCGCGCAACGCGGCTGGGATCAAAAGGCAGGCAGAGCGGCTCTTCAACTCGGACAACTTCGAGATCCGGAACAACCTCGACTGGCTGGGACAATTGAAAGTTATAGATTTCCTGCGCGATATCGGGAAACACTTCTCCGTCAACGCCATGATGGCGCGCGACTCGGTCAAGGAGCGGCTCGAGAACCGCGAACAGGGGATATCGTACACCGAGTTCTCCTACATGCTGCTGCAATCCTATGATTTCCTGCATCTCTTTGAGAGCGATCGCTGCACCCTGCAGCTGGGCGCCTCCGACCAGTGGGGCAACATGGTCTCGGGCGCCGATCTTATCCGCCGCAAGACAGGCGGCGAGGCCTACGCGCTTTCCTTCCCGCTCCTTATCAACAAATCAACGGGGAAGAAATTCGGCAAGAGCGAGGGCGGCGCCGTGTGGCTCGACCCCAAGAAGACACCGCCGTTCCAGTTCTACCAATTCTGGATCAACGTCGAGGATGCCAATGTCGAGGAGTACCTCCTCAAGATGACGCTGCTCTCGAAAGAGGAGATCGGCGTGGTGATGGCAGAGCAGAATAATAATCCCGCGAGCCGCGCGGGACAGAAGCGGCTCGCGTACGAGATCACTGCGCTCGTGCACGGCGTGCGAAAGGCAGAGGAAGTAAAGCAAGAATCCAAAGAACTTTTCACCGGCGGTAGCCCAGTACAAACAGATAATATTCCTACGATGCCGGCCGGCACGTTGCGGCAAGCGGCGGGCATTCTTGAGATATCAATAAGCGAACTTCGAAGGCTTATCGAACAAGGTGCGGTCTCATCGGCGACGAGCGGTAACAAATTCGATTCTATTGACGCGGATGTATCGAACGACACGATCAAGATCGGCAAAAACCGCTTTATCAGGGTCGAATAGAAAATCCCCGCGCATCGCGCGGGGATTTTCTTACATTTCCTCCTCGTCTTCCGAATCGTCGCTCTCTTCCTCGTCCTCGTCGTCATCCGTATCGCCTTTCTTCTTCTCCTCGTTCTCGTCATCCGCCTCTTCGTCCTCATCCTCCAACTCGGCGAAGGCGCCCATGTCTTCCTTATCCTCGTCCATCATGAACTCATCGTATGCGAACTCTTGATACATATGCGTACGTATTACGTTTGTAATTGTTGTAATCCTAATTCCAGATTTGTATCAAACCTGGGTGGCTTTGCAACCCATTCTCTCCACGATCGGTGTGGATATCGTGAACGGGGGTGAGACTGTATATGCTTTACCGCTCGCTGGCAAGGCAGGTCAGCCCTACGGCAATGGCGTCGAGCTCGTCGTCAAGCCTTTTCTTCGCGGGAAGCGCCACCAGGCGCCCCACCATGGCCGCTATCGCGCGCTTGTCGCTCTTGCCATAGCCGGTTGTCGCTACCTTTACCTCAAGCGGCGTGTATTGGAATATCGGGAGATTATGCGAGGCGGCGATATACGTGAGCAGGCCGATAACGGCGCCTATCTGGATCGCGGTCTTGGCATTTTTCTCGAAAAATACTTCTTCCAGTGCGACCGCATCGGGCTCGTAGTCGTGGATAAGCCGTTCTGCGGCATCGCCAAGCACAAGTAGCCGCTCTGAGAAGGGAAGGATTGCTTCTGTGCGCACGCACTCGGAATGCACGAGCACGTCCTTGCCGGACTTTTTCCCTACGACTGCGGCGCCGAGCCGCTCGAAGCCGGGGTCAAACGCGAGGATGCGCTTTTCCTTACGCGGCATTGGTATAGACTTCGCTCACGTCGTCGTGCTCTTCGAGCGCGTCGGAAAGCTCGGCCATCTTCTGCGCGTCCTCGTCGGAGAGCTCGATAGGGGAGAGAGCTTCGAGTTTGCCCTCGGTATTTTTACTAAATGCCCACATCGCGGCGCCCGGGTTGGCCAATGAGCCGCCGTGCTGCGAGAGGAGGTGCTTGAGTTCCTGGCTCGTGCGGTTGCGCGAGTCGGTGTAGCCCTCGATGATGAGCGCGCAGCCGCCGGGGCCGTACGCCTCATAGACCACTTGCTCAAGTTCTCCAGTTGCCGACGCCTTCTCGAGTGCACGTTCGATATTGTCGGCCGGCATATTGGCGGCACGTGCTTTCTCGACAGCAGTGCGTACGCCGGGAGCCGTGCGGTCGCCTTTGGCTTTCTTGGCCTCGATCGATATGAACCGCACGAGCTTAGAGAAGGTTTTTGCCTTTTGCGCATCGGTCTTGCCCTTAACGTGCTTGAGCTTCGCCCATTTGCTGTGTCCTGCCATATGAATTAGAGACTACTCTACAAAAGCTTTTGGTTCAAATCACTCGGCACATCATAGCCCATATGCTCATACGCTTTGCGGGTCGCTACGCGGCCGCGCTGGGTGCGCTCGATCAATCCTAATTGAAGGAGAAATGGCTCGTGCACTTCTGCCACGGTGGAGGGTTCCTCCGCCAGCGCGGCCGCGAGCGCGGAGACACCCGCTGGCCCGCCGCCGAAGCGCTCGATGAGTACTTCGAGGAGTCGACGGTCGAGTGGGGTTAATCCTAGTTCGTCGACTTCGAGCATGCCGAGCGCCGCATCGACTGCTTCTGCTGAAAGAGAAGTGCGCTTGAGCTGTGCCCAGTCGCGAGCGCGCTTGAGAAGATAATTGGCAGTGCGCGGCGTCGAACGACTTCTTTTCGCGATTTCTCTGACACCGCTACCCTCGACCTCGACGCCAAGAATCTTCGCCGAGCGCTCGACTATTTTTGCAATGTCGTCTTCAGAATAGAACTCCAAGCGGAAGGTGCCGCCCGAAAAGCGCGAGCGTAGCGGCGCCGAGAGGTCGGCTACGCGCGTGGTGGCGGCGATAAGCGTAAAGGGCGGCAGCGGCAGGTCGAGCGTGCGGGCGCTGGGCCCCTTGCCGATAATGATATTGAGGACGCCCGACTCCATTGCAGGGTAGAGCACTTCCTCAATCGAGCGCGGCAGGCGGTGGATCTCATCGATAAAGAGTATGTCGCCGGGCTGGAGGTTCGAGAGTAATGCGGCGAGGTCGCCCACGCGCTCTATAGCGGGGCCGGAGGTAGCACGGAGTGCCGCGCCCATCTCGCGCGCAATGAGATGCGCGAGAGTTGTCTTCCCAAGCCCCGGCGGCCCATAGAAAAGAATATGTTCAGGCGTCGATCCGCGCTCGCGCGCTGCCGAAAGAAGGATGTGAAGATTATTTTTTATGCCTTCCTGGCCGATGTACTCGTCCCATTGTGCGGGGCGCAGGGTCTGGTCGAGCGAGTTGCTCGATTTCGCCTCGTTGTCGCCCTCCTCAAGAGGAGGGGCTCCGTCGTTTTCGTCTCGGATGTGCTTGCTTGACATATAATCAATAGTATGATAGGCTCTTGGATAGGCTCCTTGTACCAAGGGAGTTTTTTCTTTTTTATACGTTCGGGTGAGTGTATCTCTAAGCAATACGACCCCACGCGGGTTTCGGAGCCGATTCAAGGACGCTTCGGCCTATGGCCTTGTGCCATAGTGCGGATGCTATCCTCAGAGGCGGTCGCCGCCTTTCGACATGTTCGAATTGTCTTTGCTTAGAGATACATTCCCCCCAACCTCTCCGGGCCTGACCCGGAACAACCTCACTCTAGTTTACTCCCTGCATTGACCACTGTCAGGATTGACGAGCGCTCCTTTTAGTTCACCGAGTCGATATCGACCACACGACGGAGTTCCTCAAGGCTCGTAACACCTTTGAGGACTTTCATAATGCCGTCTTGCTGGAGGGTCGGGATGCCTTGGGGCTTTGCAGCCTCGGCAACCTCGCGCTCGGAGGGCTTGTTGCGCAATGCTTCCTCGATCGCTCTATCCATAAATATCGCCTCAAAGATGCCGATGCGGCCTTTGTAGCCGCGGCCGCTGCATTGGTCGCACCCTTGTTCTGACGCCACGTAGACCGTATGCGTGTCTTGCGGCACGAGCGCTTTGTTAGTGACGCCTCCCAGAATGCGATCAATGATCGCTTGCTCCTCTGGCGTCGCCGCATGCGTCGTGCGGCAGTTGGTGCAGAGCTTGCGCACGAGGCGCTGCGCCATCGCGACGTTGATGGCGGAGGACATGATCTTTTCGCTGACCCCGAGGTCGATGAGGCGGGGGAAGGTGCCGGCCGCGTCGTTGGTGTGCAAGGTCGAGAATACGAGGTGGCCGGTGAGGGCGGCGTTGATCGCCGTGTCGGCGACCTCGTTGTCGCGGATTTCGCCGATCATGATGATGTCCGGGTCTTGCCTGAGCGCCGAGCGCAAGCCCGAGGCGAAACTGTAATTCTTTTTGTCGACCTGCGTCTGCACGACGCCCTCGAGGTGATACTCGATCGGGTCTTCGATCGTGATTATTTTTGTCCCCGGCGAGTTTACCTTGCGCAGAAAGGCGTAGAGCGTCGTCGTCTTGCCCGAGCCGGTGGGGCCCGTGTTGAGGATCATGCCGTTGGGCTTGTCGATCTCATGCTCGATGCGTTTGCGCAAATCTTCTTCAAGACCCAGATCTTCGAGCGGCACGCCGATACTTTTAGGATTGAGGATGCGCAGCACCATGGTTTCGGCGTAGTTGCCGGGCAAGACCGAGGTGCGCAACTCGATCTCGCTGCCTTGTATCTTTATGGAGAATCTCCCGTCCTGCGCCTCGCTGGTGACGTTGAGCTTGAGGCCCGAGAGGAGCTTGAGGCGCGAGAGTACTTGCCTGTAGGTCTCGTGGTCGAAGGTGAGCACGTCGACCAGTACGCCGTCGAGGCGGTAGCGCAGGCGCACTTGCGCTTCTTCCGGCTCGAAGTGCACGTCCGAGGCGCCGGTGGAGAGCCCGCCCGCGAGGATGATCTCGAGGATGCGCGTTATGCGGTACGCCTTCTTGAGCTCGATCGCCTCGCGCACTTCCTTGCCGATATCCTCGACGCTCGTTACTTTGGTGAGCAGCTCCTCCACCTCTGTGTTGGAGAGCTCGAAGACGCCTGCCTTAGTCTGTGTGGCGTAGGAGAGGTCAGCGTAGCGCGCGTAAGCCCGGCCCAGGCTCTCTTGCGACGCGATGAAGAGCGTCACCTCATAGCCCATATCGGTGAGCTTCTGCACCAGCGCTTTTACCTTCGGGTTCTCGGGCGCGCGGGCTGCGGCCGAAACGCGCTTGCCGACGCGGCCGAAGACGACCATCTCCGCGTCGTGCGCCTCGGCCTCGGTAAGGAGGCGCAGCGCGTCGGTGTTTATGGCGACCAGGGTGAGGTCGACATACTCGACCCCGTACTTGCCGGCGAGCATCTGGGCCAGCTCCTCCTCCTCGCGCTTGCGCAGGAAGTCTACGCGCTTCTGTTCCTCGGCATCGGCAAAGACCACCATATCTATATATTGTACACTAGCGTCATGTCAGCCGTAGGGAAGGATGAGCTCAGGAGCGTGGCGCAGACGGTGCTTGATCAGCTGCCGCGGAAAAACTCGGCGACTATTCTCGCGCTTGCGGGCGATCTTGGCGCGGGGAAGACGACCTTTACCCAGGCGCTCGCGCGCGAGATGGGTGTCGAGGAGGTTGTGCAGAGCCCCACCTACGTACTGATGAAAAAGTATGCAACCACGCATCCGTACTTCACGACGCTTATACATATAGACGCGTATCGTCTGGAAGAGCCCCTGCAGTTTTCGGCGCTGCGGCCGGAGGAATTCCTCGGCGACCCCCACACGCTCGTATGCATAGAGTGGCCCGAGCGCCTTGAGGGCGTTCTGCCGAAACCCGATATGGTATTGAAATTCTCGGCTGACCCGCCCGCCGGCGAGGCAGGTGCCGCAAACGAAGGCAAAAGGTATATTGAGGGATATGAGTAACGTGAAAAAGCGGCTGGTAATACTCGACACGCATGCGATACTCCATCGCGCGTATCATGCTCTGCCGGACTTTGCTTCAAGCAAAGGCGAGCCGACCGGCGCACTCTACGGGCTCATCTCGATGCTGGTGCGCATCGCGGGAGAGCTCGAGCCCGATTACATTGCTGCGGCATTTGATCTCCCGAAGCCAACACACCGCCACATCGCGTATGAGAAGTACAAATCGCATCGGCCCAAGGCCGACGACGCCTTGGTGTCGCAGATCATCGCCTCGCGTGAAGTGCTCAAGGCCTTTGGCGTTGCTTTGTATGAACAGGAAGGCTTCGAGGCCGACGACATCATCGGCACGATCGTCGAGAAGATGAAAAAGAAAAAAGATCTCGACATTATCATTGCGTCCGGCGACATGGACACGATGCAGCTTATTGAGGGCGATCGCGTACAAGTCTTCACACTTAAGATGGGGCTTACCGACACCGTGCTCTACGACGAAGAGGGGGTGAAGCGCCGCTACGGCTTCGGCCCTGAGCTCATTCCTGACTTTAAGGGCCTGCGCGGCGACCCGTCTGACAACATCCCAGGTATCAAGGGTGTGGGCGAGAAGACCGCGACGATACTTATCTCGCAATTCGGCACAGTCGAGGACATTTATAAGGTACTCAAGAAAAACCCCGAGAAGATAGAGGCAGCGGGCATCAAAGGCTCGATGCTCGAGAAGATAAAAGCAGCGAAGGAAGACGCAGAGTTTAGTAAAACATTGGCGATCATTCGCCGCGACGCGCCGATCGACTTCTCGCTCCCCGAGAAGGAGTGGAAGGAGGGGATTGATACCAAAGAGGTCGAAGATGTCCTCTCCCGCTACGAGTTCCGCTCGCTGGTGCCAAGAGTCCGCTCGCTCGTAGAATCGATCTCTGAAGACAACGTTAAAGAGGCGGCGATACCGGGCGACGAGCTCTTTGCCGAATCGGCGGAGGATATTCCGCAGGACGAGCTTGCCAAGGCGACGCTCGCCGTATCGGTCTTAGACTCCAACATCGCGCAGCCGACGATTGAGGATGTATATCGCGCGGGGCACGCGCGCAACTTCGAGGAGGCGAGGAAAAATATCCTGGCTGAGATTGCGGAACATAATCTCAACTTCGTGTATGAGAATATCGAGCTTCCACTCATGCCAGTACTGCGCCAGATGGAGCGCAAAGGCGTGTGCATCGACAAAAAATTTCTTGCGAAGCTCTCGAAGGACTACCATGCGGAGTTAGATAAGATCGCTGGGCGCATCTACGAGGCGGCGGGGGAGGAGTTCAATATCAATTCTCCCAAACAGCTTGGCGACATCCTTTTTGATAAGCTGGAGCTCAAGCCCGCGCGGCAGAAGAAGACTGCGACCGGCGCTCGCTCGACCCGCGAGAGCGAGCTCGAGAAGATGCGCGATCTGCACCCCATAGTTGCGGACATTCTCTCGTACCGTGAATTGGCGAAACTTTTAGGCACGTATATCGACAATCTGCCGACGCTCCTCGACGAGCATAATCGCGTGCACACGACCTTTATCCAGATCGGCGCGGCGACCGGCCGCATCGCGACCCAGAACCCGGGCCTCCAGAATATCCCCATCAAGACCGAGCTTGGCCGCGCGATCCGCGAGGCGTTTATAGCGGAGAAGGGCTACCAGATGGTGTCCTTCGACTACAGCCAGATCGAATTGCGCATCGCAGCATGGCTCTCCCACGACCCCGGGCTTACGCAGATTTTCAAAGATGGGCGCGACGTACATGCCGAGGTAGCCTCGAGGGTGTTCCATGTACGGATGGAGGACGTCTCCTACGAGCAGCGCCGCCGTGCCAAGGTCATCAACTTCGGCATCCTCTACGGCATGGGAGTGAATGCGCTACAGCAGACGCTCGCTACCACACGCGCCGAGGCGCAGGAATTTTATAATCAATACTTCGCCGCATTCCCGCGACTTGCCGCGTATCTCGACGAGGCGAAGGCCTTCGCTTCGACCAATGGCTACATCTCGACATACTTCGGCCGCCGCCGCTACCTCGACGGCATAAAGTCGCCGATACCCTATATCCGCGCCGCAGCGGAGCGCATGGCGATCAACGCGCCGATGCAGGGGACGCAGGCCGACATCGTGAAGCTCGCGATGGTGCGCATCGTCGATTACCTCAAGGCGCAGGGCGCCCACGACGGCGCGCATATGCTGCTCCAGGTCCACGACGAACTCGTCTTCGAGATCGCGGATGATAAAGTCGCAGCCCTCGCGCCCAAGATCAAAGAGATCATGGAGAACGTCGTGCCCGAGAGCGAGCGCAACGGCATACCTTTTATTGCTGAGGGCAAAGCGGGCAAGAATTGGGGCGAGATGGAAAAGTTAAAGCTATGATGCTTGTTGTTGTCGGCAAGAATAAAAAGAAAGGCGCCGAGGAGCTCAGGTGGGAGTCGCTCGCATCAGGCGAGCTTGCCGCCCTCGCTGCGACACCTGCGCTCCTCGGCGGCCCGAGAGTGTTTGTGCTCACCGGTGCCATCTACGGCGAGCGCGGAGAGGAATTCATTGATCTTGCCGATGTATTGATCGAGTCTCCGCATACGTTTATCTTTGAAGAAGAGAAGCTGCTCAAGAAGGAGACCGATTTGCTCGCGAAGGCTGGCGCCAAGATTGAAGTTGCAAAAGAGCCAAAGAAAGAATGGAAGTTCGACGAGTACGGCGTCGCTGCGGCGCTCGGCGCGCACGATAAGAAAAAGCTCTGGCTTGGCCTCATGCAAGCCCTACAAGCAGGGGAGAAGGCCGAAGCGATAGCCGGGCTTATGGCATGGAAAGCGCGCCAGATGAAAGACGCGGAGCTCTCGAGAGAAATAACCTTCCTCTACCACGACTCGCATAGAGGTGCGGGAGACCTTGAGCTCCTGCTGGAGCGATTCGCACTTAAATTATAAGGGCCGCGCTTAACGCGGCCCCTGGTTACTCCTTCCAAAATACGTCACGCCGTTTTTTGTCGGCGCTTATCACTTCCACAAACCGTCGCATTACCGGAAATATTTCGGTAGCCTTCAATTTCTTGCCAATGTGCGACTCATAGGTCTGGTGCAGACGGATATGGCACTGCTCGTTTACCGGATCCATGAGTTCGAAAAGCGGCTCGACCTTGTCGAGGGCGTAGACGAATTGAGCCTCGAGACTTTTACGCTCCTCGTACTCTTTCCAACTGTCCAGGCCTAATTTGTGCATTGAGGGCGGCAGTGCAGCAAAGACTTCTGGTGCAGCCGCTCGCTCACGCGCCTCGTCCTCTTTTGTCTTGAGATGATATGGCCGGTCGCCGTATTTCATCTCAGGAAAGTCATGAAAGAGTATGAGGCGAGCAATCTTTTCTCCATCCAGTTCCTTCAAAGAATCTTCCAGTGGGAGAAAATATTCTTTGAGGTAGACAAGTCCAAATACATGTTCAGCGTCGGACTCAGATTGCACCGAGAAATCTCTTGTGGTGCCGTAACGAAGGGTCCGTTTGAATTGATACGCAGAATGCAATTGCACCGCAATCGCCATTATTTCTGCATCAGAAACTTTCAGGATTGATGGATCGGGTTTCATGGGATGTCTCTCCTTCTAGAGAGATCCTAGCATAAAACCCCTGCCTAAAAATACTAGAAAATACAAGACCTTTTTGCTATAGTGCTGTCAACCGCCCATAGCTCAGTCGGTAGAGCGGCTCCCTTTTAAGGAGATGGTCGCAGGTTCGATTCCTGCTGGGCGGACATGGAAGATAAAGACCTACACTTTGTCGGCAAAGTCGCACAAAAGGCGATTATAGAGCACGATGGCAAGATATTAGTCTGTAAAGGCGTCGGCGACAGTGTGTGGGAGTTCCCCGGAGGGAGACTTCATAAGGGTGAGTCTCCGCAAGAAGGACTAGCGCGCGAAATATTCGAGGAGTTGCAGCTTTCTGTAACAATAGAGCGACCCGTTTATACCTGCTTGCCCTGGCATGCAAAGAGTCAGATGCATAACATGTTTGTTGCCTATGTCTGCTCAGTCGATGATATATCCGGTCTCCAACAGAATGAAGAGGTGGTAGAGAAAAAGTGGGTGACTCCAGTAGAACTTCAAGATCTTCCAATGTTTGATGACTGTAAAGGGGCGGTTGTCGAGTACCTATACAACAAGATTAAATAACAGCGATCCCTACGATTGTGGCGGACACGATTTGGTACGGATAAGAGACTCTGCTACACTCCTGTCAGTTCAGTACAACGGAGGCTCGGATGAGCACATTCTTGAAACTCTCCGACGCAGAAGTTCTCCGCGTCGTGGAACAGTTGCGTATCGGCTACAAGCTCAAGGTCACGCCGCGCTACGGCACTTACCGCGACGTGAGTGTCCATAGCGAGTCGGTAGGAGAGCACATCTTCGCGCTGTCCTACCTTGCTCGCTACTTCGTGAGGGTTGAGCAATTACCTCGCAGACTGAATATGGAAAGGGTAGATGACTTGTCTACCTTCCATGACTTCGGCGAGATACCGCAGGGCGATAAGCCCTACAAATTCAAGACGAAGGAGGACGAAGAGCAGGAGAAACGAGATGCAGTCTCGGTATTTGCTCAGCTTCCTCCGGAAATCAGCGATTTTGCCCGGGAATGCTGGGAAGAGTACAACGCCAAGGAAACGCCTGAGGCTCAGTTCGTGAACGCGCTCGACAAAGTCGAACCTTGCTTCGAGCTGTACGGCCCGTACGAGACGACGCTGAGGAAGCTCGGCTACACCTATCACGACCACGTCGACAAGAAGCTCAAAGCGACCGAGCACTTTCCGGTTATGCGCCGTTTCGTCGAGGCGACGGTCAATGACAAGCTCAAGCGCGGCGTCTTTGCTGAAGGCTTGTCATAGTGCAATACGCAAGGCCGCCCTATAGGGGCGGCCTTTTGCTCGCTGAACATGCAACGGGCCGTATCGACCGCACGTATATACGCCTATATGCCAAACTTTTTCGGCATGTTCGGCGACATGGGCGCGCTGGCGCGCATGGTGCGCCGCGAGAATCTCGCGTTGTTCTTGGGCGGTCTAGCGCTTGCGGGCGTCGTGGGCGTGGGCGGCTTCCAGTACTGGCTCATGCACCGGCTCAACGTGCGGCTTGCGGCGCTTACCTTCGCGCTCGACGAGCAGGGACTGCTTGCTTCCTCGACGCTTGCTTCGAGTGCCCCTCAATCATCCGACCAAGAGCTCACGACGGCAGTTGCCAATGTCGCGCCTGCGGTGGTCTCGATCGTTATTTCCAAGGAATTGCCGCAACTCCAGATCCAATACGAGAATCCGTTCGGTAATAACCCGCGCTTCCGCGGCATCAACTTGCGCGTGCCAGTCTACCAGCAAGTGGGCACCAAACAAGAAGATGTCGGCGCGGGGACCGGCTTCCTTGTGCGCAGCGACGGCTACATCATCACCAACCGCCACGTGGTTGACGATACCGAGGCAGAGTACACGGTGCTCCTCTCGACCGGTGAGCAAAAGACCGCGACGGTAGTCTATCGAGACCCGTCGACTGACCTCGCACTTATTAAGATAGATGGCAGCGGGTACCCCACCGTGCCGCTCGGGGACTCGTCGCATCTAGAATTGGGCCAGACGGTCGCCGCGATCGGGAACGCATTGGGCGAGTACAATAACTCCGTATCGGTCGGCATTGTATCGGGCCTTGATCGTACCGTGCAGGCCTACGACGACGCGAACGATTCCCAAGAGACCTTAAACGGTGTCATACAAACCGATGCGGCCATAAACCTCGGCAACTCGGGCGGGCCACTCTTCGACCTCGAAGGCCGGGCGGTGGGGGTGAATGTTGTCACCGACCTCGGCGCCAACAGCATAGCCTTCTCGATCCCGATCAACGCGGTCAAAGACTTGATCGCGAAAGAATTGTAAACAGTGCGATGCCGGCGGCTACTGAGACGTTGAGCGATTCTTTTTTGCCGCGCATGGGGATCTCGAGGATTTCGTCGCATTTGGCGAGCGTCGCCTTGGAGATGCCGCGCACTTCGTTGCCGAGTACGAGTGCCAGCTTTTGTTTCGGATCATAGTTGAGATCAAAAAGGGAAGTGGAGCGCTCATCTTGCTCGATCGCGACAATTTTAGAGCCGTCGAGTTTGGCCGCGCCGATGGCGGCGTAGACATTCTTTGTCTGCATCCATGGCACGGTCTTTTCTGCACCAAGCGAGACTTTGGCAAAATCTTTGCGCGGTTGCTTGAAACGGTCAACCGGCGCGGGCGTATAGCCGCTAAGAATTATCCGCGAGACGCCGGCCGCATCCGCGGTGCGGAAGATGGAGCCCACGTTATAAACGCTCCTAATATTGTGGAGGATAAGTATCACTCCCTGAGTGAACTACAGCGGCAGGTCGAAGGCAAGCGCGCCGGCGCCGGTGACCATGATCGATACGAGTATGATAAGGAGAAGGACGGCTGTGCCGCGCGAGAGCAGGATGAAGTCAGGATATTTGCTGCTCCAGACAGCCTGCTTGAGCGCGATGAGCATCCCGATAATGGCAAAGATCTGCGTGTGATAGCCGAGGAAGAGCCCGACCATGGTGCAGAGTTCGACCGCTATGGCGAGCCACGGCACCCATGTTGCCGCCCCGACGACAGGGAAGCGGGCGGCTGCGATCTCGCCGCGTTTCTCATAATGCTTGTAGGCAAGGTAGCCGATCGTGAGCGCCACAGTTATCCGCAGCAGCGTAGGAGCGAAGAACGCGTATGTAAGGAGGCCCGGGAAGGTGTTAAGCATGATTATTGCGAATTGGGGTTAGTGTTCGTGTAATTCTGGTTCGGCTCTCCTATCTGCGGGCCATAGGCGCCTCCGCTGCCGAACGGCGCCGGGGGGTACAGGAAGATGCCGTTAAGATCAGCCTTTTTATATCCGCCAGAGAGGAACCAGAGCGCGATTAACACCGCCATGAAGCCCAACACGGTAAAAAGGAGCTTGAAGGGGCTTTCTTCGTGAGGCGCCTCTGCCATGATGCTATTTTAGCACTATTATTTTTCGCCTATACCCTCGACCTTGAACCCGAGCTTTGCGAGCTCTTCCTGTGCTACGCGGCGATCACTCCACGCTTCTTTGGTGCCGTTGGGGCCCATGATGTACGGGTCAGTGCCTTTGCCGGTTATAAGCACCACGTCACTGCTCTTGGCTTCGCGGAGCGCTTCTTTAATCGCACTGCGACGGTCCATGATAACGTGCGGCTTTTTGTTGCTGAAGCCCTTTGCAAGATCGTCCACGATCTTTTGCGGGTTCTCGTCATAGGGATCTTCGTTGGTAAGGATTGCCACGTCGCAATACTCGTCGGCAATCTTGCCCATCTCGGCGCGCTTCCAGGTATCGCGCCCGCCGCCGGTCGAGCCGAGGACGCCGATGATGCGGTGTTCCTTATAGGCTTCGTAGAGCGCTTTGAGTGAGTCGGGCGTGTGCGCGTAATCGACGACGACGCTGTATGGCTGACTACCCACCACGCGCTCCGCGCGGCCAGCGATGGGTGCTTGATGCTCAACCGCGCGGCGTATCGCGACGCGCGGCAGCTGCATGGCATCCGCGAGCGTCATAGCGGCGAGCACATTGTATAAATTGAATAATCCGGGCAGCGGCACGGTATACAGCTCGCCATGCCACACAAAGCGCACCGAGGTGTCATCTGCCTTATACGGCTCGGCATTGCGCAAACTAAACGGCGCCTTCACCTCGACATCGATATCCATAAACTTTGCTCCATAGGCATCATCGGCATTGGCGACAATATAGCGCGGACGCTTACGCGACTCTTCGAGGTGTTTGGCGAGCAAAAGTTTCGCCGCCGCATACGCCTCGAAGCTGCCATGGCGCTCGATATGTTCGGGCTGTAAGTTGGTAAAGATGAGTGCATCGAGCTCGATACCCTTGTGCCTGAATTGCACTGCGCCTTCAGATGTCATCTCGATCACGACATGTGAGCAGCCGGCATTGAGTGCTCGGCGCATAAATTGCTGCAGATATCCGTGGCCCGGCATGGTCATCTTAAAGAGATTCGGCTCACTCATGTCCTCGATCGCAAAGCGGATCGTACTTGCGAGCGCGACTTTGTAGCCGGCCGAGGTCAGGATGCTCGCGACGAGTTCGGAGGTGCTGGACTTGCCCTTGGTGCCCGTGATGCCGATGACGAGCAGTTTGCTTGAAGGGAAGCCCCATCGCAGCGCACCCCATAGTGCGAGCGCGTGGTGGTAAGTATCGAGTACGGAGTAGGGAAGGAGGCCGCGAATAAAATTTTTCATATATCAGCCGTTAGAGCCCAGGTACTTTAACGCCAGCGCCAGGCGCTCGCGCACGCCGGCATCGCCGGATTCTTTCATTATTTCTTTGACCGCCTTGCGGCTCTCCCCAGCGGAGTAGCCGAGCGCCATAAGCGCTTCGATTACCTCGCCCTCGGTGCCCGCGTTCTCGCCCGGCGCCGCCGGCTCGTCCGCCAGCTTATCGCGCAGCTCCACAACGATACGCTCCGCGCTCTTCTTGCCGATGCCGAATACCTTGGTGAGCATGGAGCTGTCGCCGCGCGCAACCCCGCGCTTGAGGGTCGGTACGTCGGCGAGGTTCAGTATTCCAAGTGCCGATTTGGGGCCGATCCCCGAGACTCCGACGAGAAGGCGGAAGAACTCCAGGTCGCGCGCCTCGGCAAAGCCATAGAGATCGATCGCATCTTCACGCACCGCCGTATGTATATATAGAGAGATATCGCCTGAGGCGGCGCGAATGGCGGCCAGCACGCCAGCAGGGAGCCGCACGGCGTAGCCCACCCCCGCGACTTCTATGAGTGCCGTACCGTCCTGCGATGTGCCGCCAAACTTGCCGGTCAGTTTGCCAATCATGTAGATATAGAGTACTATCTCGCCATGGCAATTACCAAGTCCGCCAAGAAAGCGCATCGCCAAAGCCTTCGACGCAAGGCCCATAACGACGCGCGCAAAGCTGCACTGCGCGGCGCCCTTAAGACTGTCCGCGCTGCCGGGAAGGGCGACCAGAAGGCGCTCGCGGCAGCCTATAAAGCGATCGATAAGGCGCTCAAGTCCGGCCTTATCAAGAAGAACACTGCCGCCCGCCGCAAAGCGAAAGTCGCGCGGGCGCTCAAGGCCTAACTCTTTAGGCTTACCACCTCTCGTCGTTCAATGGATAGGACGCCTCCCTCCGAAGGAGGCGATGCAGGTTCGATTCCTGCCGAGAGGATGATTGTGTGTAACTGCCTTTGGCAATTCTAAAGGGTAGTACTATTACTATGTATGGTTTCCCATAGCAGGCTCCTGGGAGCAGCTTTTTTGATAGCAGCAATGACGGTTTTCTTTGCGCTCCTGCTTGCCTTCACCCCGTCATGGGCACAAGCAGGCGGCGGAGGCGGCAGCAATGGCAGCTCGACCTCGAATTCGTGCCCGCCATTTTCGACTGCGGCTCCGGTTGCGGAAACGGTGCCGGGATACTCTTCAGCCGCTCCAGCGCAGCTGTACCCGGACCCCGTTATAGGCAATGACAAGCTGAATAACGCCATACCTGATGCTGTTCAGAATGCCTGGTATGACGGCATGCCAGCGCCTGGCGTCTGCGGCGATGGCGGCTTCGGCCTCTGCATTACGGATGATTTCAGCAAAGTACAGGGGACTCGTGTAGCGGCGTTAACCGCTTCAACGACCAATGTTATATTCGGCGCACCGAAGCCTATCCAGGCGACCGTTGATGCGGTAACCAGCCAGGAGAGCAATAACTGCGGTCAAACGGCAACAAAATGGTCCTGGGTGGTAACTCCCTCAGCCGTATCGCAGACGGCCTATTTTCCGACCGATACCCAGGTCCAAGTTTCTTATAGCTGCCAGCCAAATCAGACGTATGAATGGCAGACGCACACCAGCTGCTTCCTCGGCATAGGCAATTGCAACGTAAAGTATCACGCGCGCATGTTTCTTTTCGCCACCCAGGCTCAGGCAACTAATATCCCCGCTGTATCCTCCTTATATGGCAAGACGACGTTCACTCCCGAAGCGGGCTCCACCTATACGCTCCAGTGCGGCGGGTATCGCCCGGAGAATGGGAGCGCCGAACCGCCCTCTTACTCCGTAGTGGATCAAAACCACGGGGTATGCTTCTTCGGGATCGATTGCAGCGGCGGCAGCGATGGGGCGACCTACAATGTTGCCGATGCCTCGTATTGGCAGCCGGGTATCACGCTCTCGGTCAACGTATGCGACGATCCTGACGACATCGTCGTCGACAACGTCTGCACCCCATGCTCTACGGTGAAGCCCGGCAGCCATCGCCTCGACAACGTCTGCGTGATGTCGACGCCGACGCTTACCATTGACGCGATCGCGAACGGTACTTCGGTCAGTAGCGTGCCTGTCGGCACCAAGGTAACTATTCAGGCAACGTACGTCAACGACAAATCTGACCCTCTTACGAAAACAGATATAACCGGTGGGGCGGGCAGCAGCACATCTTCTATCTGCGGCAGCGGCAAATGCTCGACGGTTTACAATTCGCAAAAGAGCGCGGCCACCAGCACCTACACCTTCACGCCGAGCGCAACAGGTACGTACACCTTCTATCCCCAAGCGCAGACGCAGACGCTTAATGTGCTGCAGAATTACGGCAATCTTTCGAAGACCCTCACCGTAACAGCGCCGTGTCCTGCTAACGCTAAACAGTCGGGTAATACCTGTGTTTGCACGCAGCAATATTTCGCCTACATCGGCAACGCCTGCGTGCTGACCTGCCCCGCGACCATGCAGTCCAATCAGGCGGGGAATTCCTGCATCGCCAAGCTTCCCAGCGCCGACTCGATCACGTTCAGCGCGGAGCGCGTGCGTTCGGGGCAATCGGCCAAGCTGTCATGGAGCATTCCTTCGATGATAGCGGGCATTGCGTGCGACATTACGCCGCACGCCGGCCTCACCACCCAAATGCCCGCGTGGAGCAGCGGAAGCCCGTGGACTGGCTTCGTTACTACGATCGAGCTTACGCAGCCGGCAACGTATACGCTCTCGTGCTCCAACGGCGAGAATACCGTTAGCAAGGACGTGACGGTACAGATCGTCCCGCAGTATCAGGAGATCTAACGCCTCCTTCTTCGGAAATATGCCGCTGCTGCGAGCACGGCTATCAGCGCGCCATACAGCGGATAATCGCCCATAAGCGAGTAGAGCGTCCTGCGATGCTGGGTTGGCACGGCCAGGGTTCCTTTAAGCACCGTCGCTTCGCCGAAGCTTGTTTCATCTATAATTTTTCCTCGCGCGTCGATAATCGCAGAGGGTCCTTCAATCACGGCGCGTACAGCAGGGATATTATTCTCCGCCGCGCGATATTGCGCGGCCTCGAGGCTGTACTCCTCTCCCACGTCGCCCGGCAGCACCCACTCGAAGCCCGCATCGAGAAATACTTGAGCGCTCATCGCGTCTGTGCGCGCAAGCGTTGAGAGATGCACCTCCGAGCATTGGAGATTGCTTGCAACGATTCCGCTCGGCAGCGTCGTCAATCCGCTTCCGCTGCCCGGGCTGATGGGCGCGGGCGTCGGGCCGAATCCAAAATGGGCGAATGACGGCGTGTATTCCATGAACGCGTACGGATGCCGCTTGCTGTACGTGCCGATAAGCGAACCGCTCTGCCAGAAATCGTAATTCTGCCGATACTCGCCATTTTGATAGGTGATATCCCAGGTAAGGATGGTGGTTGAAGCGGGAGCATTGCTGCGCATCCACGACTCGAGCGTCGTGCGCGGCAGGAATGCAAGCGTGCCGTAGCCATGTGCGGGCGGCGCTTCGGTGTAGAGGACCTCATTGACGACCGCGAGCGGATAAATGATAAGGTCGGTGCTGCTCGCGGCGATATTGTTGAGCTTGCTCGCGAGCGCGGGGAAGGAGAGTGAGCCGTTATAGTCGTGCGCGAAGTCGTCTTGCCGGCTGCCGGTCTGGATCGTTGCGACCGTAAGAGGTGTGGTCGGCGTTCCTGGGCTTAAGTAATACTCGTTCCCGATATATACGAGCGCCGCCGCGGCCACGATACCGAGCGCTTGGAGCGCGACATATTTCTTCCTTGCGGCAGGTGCTGCCGCGAACTCCCCTATAAGCGCCGATATGAATGCTATGCACCACGACACCAGGAGCTCGCCGCCGAGCGACGATATGCTCATCGCGAGCGGGGAGTAGGCGACAGTGTATGCGAGCGCGGGAATATAATAATGCCCGGTCGCCAGCTGGAGCGATTCCTCGAGGACGCAATAGAGCGATGCGAATATCGCCGCGTTGTACAGGACCGAGTTGCCCCGGAGTTTTTGATACGCAATGCACAAGAGTCCCAGCGCGCATCCAAGCCCGAGCGCCCAGAATACAAAGCTCCAATGGATGAAAGCGAGTACCAGCGGTGCGTCGTTGGGCCATGCGAAATCCCTAAATATATAGTAAGCAACGACGCCACCCTCGAGCGCTCCGGCAACAAAGCCCGCATAGAAGAGCTTTTTGTGGGAGCTTTCGACCGACACAAGGTATGCGAGCGGAGCAAAAGCCGCGAAAGAGAGCAGGGGAGCAGAGAAAGGCGGCGCGCCGAGCGTCAGCAAAAGCCCCGAAACAATACCTGCCGCGATGGCGCCATACATGGATCAAGTATACGGCCTCGTGTGGAAAAAAGGATCTTACGGGAAATAGCGAGGTACTATGGAATCATGCGTTCCCTGCATCGCAAGTCGTTTTATGCGCTTCTCTTTGCCGGTAGCTTTGTGCTTGCGACTGCGACACTCAACTTTTTTATGCCGCCAGGTTCCGCATACGCGGCACCGACCGTTGATACAACCGTTACCTTTTCTCCAGGCGAGACGGATTGGACTGTGCCTGCAGGAATTACCTCGATAACAGTCAAAGCGTGGGGCGGTGGCGGAGGCGGTGGCGGAGGTACTACGGGCGGTACCGGCGCGGGCGGAGCATACGCCAACAGTACTCTTGCGGTTACCCCCGGAGAGACGCTAGCGATATATGCTGGCGGCGGCGGCGCAGCAGGAGCCGGCAATGTGATCGGCGCTACGGGCGGCGCAGGAGGTGTGGGCGCGACTACCGGCGGCAAGGGCGGCGACAGTGGTGCGGTTGGTTCAGGCAATGGTGGCGGAGGCGGAGGCGGTAACTCGGCTATATTCAGAGGTGCTACGGCGCTTATAGCAGCCACTGGCGGCGGGGGCGGGGGCGGCGCAGGAGGTACTGGACAAACGGGAGGTACAGGGACGACGCTTTGCAGTGCGACTGGTGCTGCAGGCGGCTCGGGAGGTACCGGCACAGCCGGAGCAAATGCAAGCGGAACAACAGGCGGCGCAGGCGGCGTTGGAGGCGGAGGCGGAGGCGGAGGCGGCGCGCATGGCTCCGGCTCTTCTGGCTCAGGCGCTCAGGGAGGTATCGGCGGTACAGGAGCGAATGCGAGCGGTTCCACTGCGGGCGGAGGCGGCGGCGGAGGCGGAGGCGGCGGAATCAATAGCTCTGGACGAACAGGCGGCGCTGGCGGTAACGCCACTGGCGCTTCCGCCGGCGGCGGTGGTGGTGGTGCAAGCGGCAGCTCGGCTTCGGCAGGTAGCCCTGCTACTGCCACTGTCGGCGGCGCCGGCGGAGCAGGGGATGGAAGCGGCGGCGGAGGCGGCGCCGGAACGCTATCTGGTGGCGCCGCTGGTTCTGGAGGTAGCGGGGCAACATCTGGCAGTACGCTCAATGGCGGTGTCGGAGCAATAGGCAATGGTTCTGGCGGCGGCGGAGGCGGCGTGGGTTCAGTAAATGGCTCTGCCCCCGGTGCGGGCGGTAACGGGGGAGCTAATAACGGGAAAACTGGCTGCGACGCCAAAGGCTCAGGCGGCGGAGGCGGCGGGGGCGGCGGGGGAAATCCAGGCGCCGGCGGCACATCCGGTGGGAGTGCGGGCGGCAACGGTGTTTCGGGAGGTGCCGGCGGTCTTGGGGACGCTGGTGGCGCGACCGGTGCAGGAATTGGTGGCAACGGGGGCGCAGGCGGCGCATCCGGCGGCGGCGGGGGCGGCGCAGGAGGTACGGTCAATATAGGCGTTACGACTGCAACGGCTTCGGGCCCCACGCCTGGCAATAGTTCCGATCCTTCGCGTGGTACGGCCGGCAACGGCGGAGTGGCAGGGACAGCCGGCAGCGATGGCGTATTGTATCTCACCTATACAGGCCCTCTCACGGTTTCTATTTCGGCTCCAACGTATGGAGGCAATGCGTGTCTTGGAGCCCCAGGAGCGTTTACGGTAACGCGCAATGGCTCCGCAACCTATCCGGCGGTTGCAGTTACTGTATCGTACAGCGGCGCAGTATCGGGCGTGGGATACTCAGCGGCGACATCTGTTACCATCCCCGCTAACACGATGTCCGCAACGATACCCGTCACTTCGATTGAAAAGCCAGTCGGAAGCAGCGATACGCTTACCGCTACAGTTGTCCCTAACGCAAATTATGATGCAGGCGTTGTCCCGAGCGCCGCTCTGCACCTCAACAACGGTGCACAATCGAGCGTCGTGAGCAGCCAGTCGGGCTATACGCCAGTCGCCTTCGGTACTTACGGGCTACCGATTTCGACGCCATCGGTTCGCGATTCCGGCAGTACCGGCATCTCTGGGTTCAGCGGCAATGACGACCAGCACACCGGGCGGGTGTCTCTCTATCCGCAGCCGGCGCTGCCGCCGCTTATCCTTCCAGATATAGAATCTCTCTGGTACGCAGGCACGCCTTCGCCGCTCACATGTTACGACACCACACAGGGTGCCTCGGGGCTTGGCTCGTGCTTATACTTGGTGCCGAACGCCGGCGTGCGTACCCAAGTCCTATCTTCCGGAAATATCACGGTAGGTACGGATCTAGTCGCTACAACCGCAACCAATCCTTGTGGCGTGACGGGCATCCATTGGGAATATGTACAAACGGGATCATCAACTCCTACAATTACGGTGCCTAAATACTCGCAAGTCTCGGCGTCATATCTTTGCCAGCCTAACCAAAGCTATCTCTGGCCTACGTATCGCAATTACGGCGGCAGCGCTCAAGGCATGACGTGGGAGCAGCGAGTCTTCCTCTTCGCCAACGAAGCGAAGGTAAACGGCGCGCCGGTCTCCGGTTTGCACGGGTCGGTTACGCAGACGTTCTCGAATGACGGAGCTTTGACCCTTGAATGCGGGGGATATATGCCCGAGGACGGCACACAGGCGGGCTTGCGCCCCGCATGGCCGCAAAGCTCTCTCTCTGGAGCGGGGAATTGGGGCGCCTGGGCGGGCAAGTTGGTCGGAGGCGTTCCGCTGATAGGCGGCGTGGACGATTTCAATTCACAACAGGACTCATTCTACGGCGTCGGCAACAACACGCATGGCTTCACGGAGTATCAGCCGGACAAGTTGTCGACGACCCTCGCGCTGCCACCTTTCTATAATCAAACTTACACGGCGGCCTGTTGGAGCTACTGCTATTGGCCGTGGACGGCTGCCTACTACGGCACGACCAGCCCGAGCTACTATCAGCCTGCAGCGACAATCAACGTTAAGGTGTGCACTGACAGTGACGATGTGGTGGTTAATGGCGTTTGCCAGCCTTGCCCAACGGGACAATACCGCTCCGGCAATACTTGCATAAATAATTCTCCTCCGACCGCTACCATTCAAGCAAATAGTGCAGGTTTTCAGGCAAATGGGCATGACGGCAATCTGATATCAGTTGCGATCGGTACCTCGGTAACAATCAGCGCTACCTATACGACTGGGACTCCATCCGGCAGTGCTAACACTGTATTTCTCACCTCGGGTAGTACATGGACAGTGCCGTCGGATTGGGATAATACAAAGAATTCCGTCGAGGTTCTTGGCGGTGGCGGTGGCGGTTCAGGGAATGCAAGCGGCATTTATGGGGGTGCCGGCGGCGGAGGTGGCGGATATTCAAAAGTGTCGAATATCACACTCACCCCGAACAGCACCGTCTCATATGCCGTTGGCGTGGGTGGATCAGCAGGAGCGGTTAATGCTAACGGGGGCAAGGGGGGAGACACTTATTTCTGCAATAGCTCTTCTAATTGCGGGAGTTTGACTGGTAGTGCAGTAGTGGTAGGAGCGCAAGGCGGTGCTGGTGGAAGCTACAGTAGCGCGTCAGGAGGCGCAGGCGGCGTCTCGACTTCGGGTAAGGGCACGGTCAGATATTCAGGGGGAACAGGCGGCGGCGGCGGCGCTCCTAACGGTTTTTCGGCAAGCGGCGGCGGCGGCGGCGCAGCGGGGCCTTTTGGCAATGGCGGCGTAGGAGGCGCTCCTGCTTCAGGGGGAGGTGCTGGCGGCGGCGGCGGAAATGGTGGTGGTACCAAGGGCAATAACCCTTCGGGCGGCACCGGAGGTACAGGGGGCAATAATCATGCGGGGAGCGGCGGAGGTAGTGCTCGAAATGACGGTACGAACGGCGGTGGCGGTGGCGGTGGCAATAATGGTTCGCCCGCTACAAATGGCGGCGCAGGTGGCGCGGGCACCGAATGGGACGTCTCGCATGGTTCTGGCGGCGGCGCAGGCGGCGGCGGCGGCGCTACTACTGGCAACGGAGGTACGGCA
>DASZRD010000007.1:0-136913 GCA_035549255.1 Minisyncoccota bacterium
ACCGGGATCAGATTCGCTCACTTCTCTCCCCTGCGGAGCGACGGGTCTTTGAGAAGTTGAAGGCGCCCCAATTAATTCAAGACTATTTAGAAGCACTCCCCCAGAATTTTTCTTACGCGGTGGGGGAGACTCACCGAAGCCCGAGGCGAATATTAGAAAATAAGCGGTCTAAGCGAGCATATTGCTTTGAGGGTGCGGTGTTGGCTGCGGCTATACTCGCATATCATGGCGCTTCCCCTCTCCTGCTCGACCTCCAGACCGATGACGAGGACGAAGACCACGTGCTCGCACTTTTTAAAGAAAAAAATCTTTGGGGAGCAATCAGCAAGACCAATCATCCGGTCTTGCGCTGGCGCGACCCGGTCTACAAGTCGGTGCGCGAGCTTGCGATGAGCTACTTCCATGAGTACTTCTTGCCGGCGACCGGCCGCAAGACCTTTTATGCGTACTCGAAGCCGTTTGACCTCTCAAAGTTTGCTCCCGAGCGATGGATTATGAGCGAAGAGAGCCTTGACTGGCTCGCCGAAGCGCTAGATGGCTCTTCTCATTTTCCTATTGCGCCAAAAAATGTATTGCGTCACGCACGCAGAGCGACCGTATTGGAAAGAAGTGCATCGAAGCTTCAGCAGTGGAGGAAATAAAAAACACCCGCCGGATTTCTCCGGCGGGTAGGTTTGTTATTTCAAGTAGAGAAGGCTCCCGCCCCAATATTTGTGCGAGCCGGCGTTCTGCTTTTCTTCATTGTCGCGAACGTATTCGATGTACTCATGACCGCTGAAGTGCAGGAAGTCACCCTCGAACTTGTTGGTATAAAGGAGATTTCCTTTGCGGTAAGTCGCAGGCCCGCGGCCGCCGCAGAATTTATTCTCGCGATAGTTCTCGATGAGCGCTTCACGGAGGAACGGGAGAACGTCCTCATTATAGGAGTCCCCGCCGTACCACATCACCCATGCGGGAGTATCGGCAACCGTAATAAAGGTTGAGCCCGACGGCTTGCCGGAGGCAGGATCATTCCCCCACCGGTCAATCACGCTGATAGGAGCTCTGAAATTCAGATGATACTCCCAAATCACTTCGTGGTATTCGACTGTGTGCCAATTGAGGAGATTGCGGTGACCTTCTTCCCCGTGGACCCAGCCGGCAAATATTCCCTGAAAGAATGCTCTTTCAATTTCTTTGAGCATTTCCGGTCCCCTAAGCATTCCGCTTCCTTTCCTTGTTGATTTCCGATAAACACAATACCACGGAAATGAAAGAGAGAAAAAGGGGTTAGTTCTTGACGCCTATTCCCTTTTTGAAGAGATACGCGACGACAAGTGCGAAGACGATAGTGAAGCCTATGAGCACGGTGAAGCACAGCCACAGCGGCACGTCAGAGACCCCAAGGAAGCCGTAGCGGAAGGCGTTGATCATGTAGAGGATCGGATTGGCGAGCGATACCTTCTGCCAGAAGGGCGGGAACTGGGAGATCGAGTAGAAGATGCCACCGAGATAGGTAAGCGGCGTCAGAACGAACGTCGGCACGATCGATATGCCGTCGAAGCCTTTCGCAAATACGCCGTTGATAAGGCCCCCCAGCGAGAAGAGGAGCGAAGTGAGGATAAACGCGAGGATGAGCACGAGCGCGTTGTAGATGACCAGATGCGTGAAAAAGAGCGAGACGATAAGCACGCAAATGCCGACGATGAGCCCGCGCAGGACTCCCCCACTCACGAAGCCGAGTATGACGACCCAGTCGGGCATGGGCGAGACCAGTATTTCCTCGAGGTTCTTGGTCCACTTGGCGAAGTAGAAGGTCGAGACTGTATTCATGTAGGAGCTTGTGATGACCGACATCATGATGAGGCCCGGCACGATGAACTGGATATAGGAGAAGCCATGGATAGGGGCGAGCTGCGAACCGATGAAGGTGCCGAAGACGATAAAGTAGAGGGAGGTCGTCACAACCGGTGGGAGTATGGTTTGCGACCAGATGCGTAATATCCGCACCAGCTCGCGCCGGATCATTGTGTAGTAGCCTGTCCAAATCTTAGAGGGTGTCATAGATGATTATGCGGCGGCCTTCTCGCCGATGAGGCCGAGATAAATATCCTCGAGCTTCTTTTCGCCATGGCGCGCAATGAGCGATTGCATGCTCTCCCTCACGACAATCTTGCCATGGTTGATGACCGCCACGTTGCGGCACAACGCCTCCGCCTCCTCGAGGTAATGGGTGGTGAGGATGATCGTGGTCCCCTCTTTGTTGATGCGGCGCAGGTACTCCCACATGCTGCGCCGAAGCTCGACGTCGACGCCCGCGGTCGGCTCGTCGAGGATGAGGAGCTTAGGCGCGTGAATAAGCGCGCGGGCGATCATGAGGCGGCGCTTCATGCCGCCGGAGAGCTTCTGCGACGATTCATTGCGCTTTTCCCAGAGGCCGAGGTCTTTAAGAATCGGCTCGGCGCGCATGAGCGCCTCGCGGCGCGGGATGCCATAGAAGCCCGCCTGATCGACGAGGATGTTGATGACCTTCTCGAATATATTGATATTGAACTCCTGCGGCACCAGGCCGATGTTGAGCTTGGCAGCGACCGGCTCGCGGTCGACCGGGTGGCCGAAGATGCTTGCCTCACCGGAGGTCTTGGTGACCAAACTCGTAAGGATGCCGATCATCGTCGTCTTCCCCGCCCCGTTGGGGCCAAGGAGCGCAAAGAAGTCGCCGTCCTCAACCACGAGGTCGATACCCCTGAGCGCCTGTACGCCGCCCTGGTAGGTCTTGGTGAGGCCTCTGATCGATACTGCTTCCATGAAGGGCTCCAGTATAACAAAAATCTCCCCAATCGGGAAGATTTTTGCGAAAAAAGAGAGAAGCGATGAATTACATCATCGACATCATCTTCTTCCAGTTGACGAGCGCCATGATGCCGGCGATGCCGACAAGGATGTAGACCACCCACTCTACCTGCGGCCATGAGCCGAGGAGCAGGTCGATGACATTCCAATTGGCACCCATGAATCCACCGAGGCCTACGAGACCCCAGTTGAGAGCGCCAATAATCATGAGGATAGCACCGATAGATGAGAGAGATTTCATTGTTGTACGGAAATATTCAGTATGCTTTATAGCTACTGCGGCTCGACCTCCCCGCTTATCATAAGTATGAACCCTTTATCTTGCCTGGGAAGATGGGGGTGTTGATATCCCTCTATGCCGTTTTATTGCGCGGGAACAGCCGGGAGATAGGAGAGCGGGTTGAGGTAGGCGGTGACGTCCCCTACCGGCATGGTATACGTCTTGCCTTTGCAGCCGGAACTCGCGAAAGAGGCGATTTCAGAACCCGAAGACGCGTAGACGCCAAAGTGAAGGTGCGGGCCGGTGGCGTAGCCAGTCGTGTCAGAATAGGCGATCACCTGCCCCGTTTTGACGACGTCGCCCTGCTGTACCGCGAAGGAAGAGAGATGCGCGTAGAGGGTCGAGAGGCCGTTGGGGTGCTTGATGAACACCCATTTGCCGAAGGACGCGCCCGGGCAGGTGAGGTCGGTATTGCCGGTGCCCAAAACCACGCCATCCATCGCGGCTTTGACCGGCGTCCCAGGGCTTGCAGCGAGGTCGAGGCCGGTGTGGCCTTTGCCGTTGTAGATCTGCGGGTTCTGGGTCGCGAAGTCGGTATTGCCGAAGTATTGCGTGATGCGGATGTTGTCGAGCGGCCAGGCAAGCACCCCCGGGTGCGGCGCCGGAATGCTGCCAGCCGCTACCGTGAGCCCGAGCTGCGCCTGATAGTTAAGGAGATCGGACTCGAACTTCGCCTCCTGCGCCTGCTTCTGGGCGATCTGCGCCTGGTACGTCGCCTCCTGATTCTTTGTTTGTGTGAGAAGTTGATTCTGAGAATCTTTAGCGATCGAGAGGCTCTGCTTTTGCTGGCCCAAATTGGTATTGAGGGATGCAAGCTGGTCGCGCTTGTCCTGTGCGGCGCTCTCGTTGCTCTGGAGATCGGTCTTAAGGCTGCTGAGAGAAGTGATGTGCTGCTCGAGGCTCGTGCGCAAGGACTCGAGCGTCGTCGCCTCATCGAAGAAGGACGAGAGCGATCCGCCGCTGAGGAGTGTCACGATAAGCGGCTGGGCATCGAGCGAGTCAAGCTGGCGGAGCGAGTCGGCGATCTGCGATTCGGACTCCGCGATCTTCCCGGAGGTATCGGTGATATTGTCCTGGAGGGTCCCGATCTCGAGGTCCTGCTGCTTGATCTGGGTCTGGGTGAGCGTGATCGACTTCTGGATCTTCTGGATGTTGAGGTTGAGCGCGTTGATCGCGTTCTGAAGCGTAGTCTTCTGCGCTGTTGTGGTATTGAGCTGGGATTGCAGCTGCGCGATCTCGGACTTCAGCTGGTTGATTTGCTGGGTGCTTTGGTCGATCTGCGACTGCAGGTCACTCGTCGTATCGGCGCTGGTCTCCTCTGCGGCCGGCATGACGACAATGCCAAGCACTATCAAAGCCGCCGCAAGAGTAAGCCGCACATATCGCATAAAGATTATTTTAACACAGCGAGGGCTCTGCTTAGCCGCGCGATCGTCCTCTCGCGCCCCAAAAGCCCCGCAAGAGTAAACGGATCAGGAGACTTCTCCTTACCGCTGAGCGCTACGCGCATCGGCCAGAGCACCGCCGACCTCCCTACGTCAGTCGCGTATGGGAATATGACCTCTTTGATTTCTTCCGCAGTGAAGCCTTCACTCATGGAGCCGACAAGCTCTATGGCATGCGCAAGATAGGTCGCTGCGTCCACCGCCTCGGCTTTGGCTCCCTGAAGCAGAAGTTCTTTGCTCGGCGAGGGTTCTTGCGCGAGAAAATCAAACTCAGTTGTGAGGAGCTGTGCCGCCTCGCCCAGCGTCTGCGCGCGGTCTTGGATGAGCGCGGCAAGCGCTCGGTCGACCTTGTTCCCTGAGAGAGCTTCTAATCGCTGAGCGAAGTCTTCCGGAGAGAGGCGCTTGATATGCTCATGATTGATCCAGAGCAATTTAGCCTCGTCGAATTTAGCGCCGCTCTTCTGGACGCGCCCGATCTCGAATGCTTTGACGAGCTCGTCGACGGAAAATACCTCCTGCTCGCCTTCCGGATGCCAACCCAAGAGCGCCAGGAAATTGATCATCGCTTCGGGCAAGTATCCTTCCTTGCGGTAGTCGAGGATATCCTTGGCGCCGTCGCGCTTGCTGAGCTTCTTGTGGCCGTCGGGCCCCAAGATAAGCGGCATGGTCGCGATCTGGGGAGGTGTGATAGAGAGTGCTGCGTAGAGCGAGAGGAATTTCGGCGTCGAGGAAATGAATTCTTCCCCGCGCATGATGTGCGTGACACCCATCTCAAGGTCATCGACGATATGGGCGAAGTTGTAGGTCGGATAGCCGTCTGACTTAATGAGGATGAAGTCGTCGAGCGCTTCCTCCCCTGCCGAGAGCTCGCCGCGTACCAAGTCGTGCCAGGTATATCTTTTTATTTCTGGAACTTTAAAACGCAGTGGCTTGGTACCATCCCATGCATCCGTAGCAGCTGGCCGATGCTCGCGATAGAGGAACGGCTTCTTTTGTACCTCGGCTTCTTGCCTAAATTTCTCCACCTCTTCTTCGGTGTAGGGGTCGGGGTATGCGAGGCCTTTGTCGATGAGTTGCCGGGCGTACTTTTTGTAAGCATCGAGTCGGTCGGATTGCTTGATCGGCCCCTGGTCCCAATTAATCCCCAACCATTTGAGCGACTCTTGGATATGCTCGATTGAGCCTGCCACCTCGCGCTCCTTGTCGGTGTCCTCGATGCGCAATATGAAGGTGCCGCCGTACTTCTGCGCGAAAAGCCAGGCATAGATAGCTGTGCGCACGCCGCCGACGTGGAGAAACCCGGTGGGAGAAGGCGCGAAGCGGGTGACGACTCGTTCAGGATTCATGAGAGAGGGCGATATCCATCAGGGCGTTCGCGATCGTCTTGGCGGCGTCGGGACGGCCGAACGATCGTGCGGCTTCGGACATCTGGTGGACGAGTTGTTGGTTGCCGAGGATGCGGTTTATCTCCGAGATGAGAAGGCCGGGCGTGAGATTATTCTGTTCGATCACTACCGCAGCGCCGCTGCGTGCATAGGAGAAAGCGTTCTTGGTCTGATCATGCGATATGGGTTCCGGGATCGGAACGATAATCGACGGCAAACCCCACGAGGCGATCTCGAAGATGCCGCCCGCGCCCGCACGCGAGACGACGAGCGCCGCGGCGCCGGCCGCCATGCGCAGGGCCAGGTCATTGAGATAGGCAAAGGGCTTGTATCGCTCGCCGTACGGCGAGTTCATAAGCGCCACGCGGGCGCGGCCCTCGACCTCGGTAATGTTGCTCTCCCCTGCCTGGTGCACGACCTGATACTTTTCTACCAATTGCGGCAGGGCCGCCAGCACCGCCTCGTTGAGCGCCTGCGCGCCCTGCGAGCCGCCGAGCACGAGCAGCGTGGGTATCTCGCGCTTGAGATGCAGGAACTCGTACGCCCCTTCGCGCGAGGGCAGGAGCACCGCCTTGCGGATCGGATTCCCGGTGAAGGCGACCTTGTCTTTGGGGAAATATTGCGCCGCTTCTTCGAAGGATACCGCGACCTTCTCGGCGAATCTGCCCGCCCAATGGTTGACGCGGCTGGGCTCGACGTCGGTCGCGTAGATGACGACGGGTATCCTGAAGAGCCGCGCAGCGAGAAGCGTCGGGAATGCGCCGTAGCCGCCGGTCGCGAAGACGACGTCGGGATAGAGGAAGAAGGTCCGCAATACGGACTTTATGACGCCCCAGCCGGTCTTGAAGAAGTCGACAATGTTGAGGAGCGAGAAATAGCGGCGCATCTTGCCCGCTGCCGTGGGCACGAAGGTGATGTTGTTTGCCATGAGCATCTCCCGGTCGTAGGGCTCGGGGGCGGCATAGTAGAGCTGCGGCTCGAGGAGCTTGCGCTCGCGCGTGAGGTCGCCGATCGCCTCCGCGACGGCAATAATTGGATAAAAGTGCCCTCCGCTCCCGCTGCCGGTAAAAAGTATTTTCATGAGGTTGGCTTCTTCATCCTGCGCGACACGCTTACTATAACACCGGCTTCGACGAATGCCATCGCGAGCGCCGTGCCGCCGTTGGAGACGAATATGAGCGGCACGCCGACCAAGGGCACCAGCCCCAGGCTTGAAGCGATATTGAAGAACGATTGCCCCACGATCAGCACCACCAAGCCGATCACGAGAAGGCCCCCGAAAGGGTCGGGCGCGCGCGCGGCGATGCGCAGGCCGAGCAGGCCCAGCGCGATAAAAAGCCCGACCAGGATCACGCTCCCGACAAAACCGAATTCTTCCCCGGCGACGGCGAAGATGGAGTCGCCGATCGGCTCGGGAAGGTACGAGAATTTCTCGATCCCCTGCCCGAACCCCCGACCGAAGAAGCCGCCGGAGCCGACCGCGATGAGCGACTGCTGGATCTGCCAGCCGGCGCCCTGCGGGTCACTCGATTGGTCGAGGAAGGTCTCGATGCGCTGCGAGACATGGGGGTACATGAGCGCGGCGCCGCCGATCGCAAGCGCGCATAAGAGCGCCAAGAGGCCCATATGGAGCAGCCTCCCGCCCGCGGCGAAGAATACGACGATGCTGGTGGCACCGAGCATCGCGACGCCGGCCGTGTTGGGCTGGAGCAGAAGTATGAGCGCTGCCGGGCCGGCAATGGCAAGGAGCGGGAGGATGCCGCCTTTGAGCGTGGGCACCTGCCGCATGCGCGCGGCGTAATAGGCGGCGAGCATCGCGATAGTCGCGAGCTTGAGCACCTCTTCCGGCTGGAAGGATACGGGCCCGAGCACCAGCCATCGCGAGGCGCCCTTCAGCGAAAGCCCGATATGCGGGATAAGCGTCAGCGCGGTGAGGAACAGCGCGAAGCCGAAGAAATGCGGCGTGTAGGCGCGCCATTTGCGGTAATCCATGCGCGAGACGAAGTACGCCGCAATGCCGCCGAGCACCAGGCCCACCAGGAGCTGCTTGATCGTTACTGACGAGAACGACGCGCCGTCGCGCGCGAGGAGCCCCAGCGCCGCCGAGGTGAAGATAAGGAGGCCGAACGCGACGAGCGCGCACAAGACGAGCAGGAACGGTATGTCGACGGACTTATTTCTCATTTACAACAGTGCAATGCCCATGCCGATGATCGCGCAGACGACGCCCACGACCCAGTAGCGCATGGTGACCTTGTATGCCGGCCAGCCAATGGCCTCGAAGTGGTGATGGAGCGGCGCCACGCGCAGCAGCTTGCGGTGGAATACGCGCTTCCAGAATATCTGAAGAAGGTCCGATACGACGGTCGCCGCAAGAAGGAGCGCGATAACCGGCAGCGCCACGAGCCCGCGGCCCGCGCCGTGGAGATCGGTCAGGAAGACTACCACCGTGAGGGCAAGCGTGAGCCCCATGGTGCCGGTTTCGGAAAGATAGAAGCGCGCTGGAGGAATATTGAACCACAGGAAGGCAAGCAAGCCGCCGACTATGGCCGCGCAGAACGCGGCGATATTGAACTGATGCTGGAAGAAGGCGATCCCGGCGTACGCGGCGAAAATGCTCCCGTAGATGCCGCCGGAGAGCCCGTCAAGCCCGTCGATAACGCCCCCGGCATAGAGCGAGAGCGCGACGAGCATGAAGAATGGGATGAACAGTATGCCGAGCTCGACCGGGCCCGGGATGAATGGGAATGAAATCGCCGAGACGCCGAGCTTGTCGTAGAACCACCACGCGCACAGGAGCGATACGACCGCCACCGCGACGAGCCGGATTCTCAGCGGGAGCCCTCCGCGCCCGCGCACCTCCCAAAGATCGTCGATGAATCCGATGAGGCTGCCGATGATGAGCGCCACGAACGGGAGCCAGGTCTGCTCGCGGCTTACGAAGGCCCAGCTGCTGAAAGCCTGCGGAGATATCTGCGCCAAGCCGGCCAGGACAAGCGCGGTCAGGAGCACGCTCCCCCACACGAGAATGCCGCCCGCGCGCGGCGTGCCGACTTCCTTCCTCTCATGCAGGCGGTTGAATTCGAGGGCTGCCGTGCCATCCAGCGCTACCTTGCCGGCCTTGGGCTTCCAGAACTTGTGCTTGTAGAGGAAATGCGTAAGGAACGGCGTCAGGAACATGCCGAACAGGAACGAGAGGGTCGCCGGGACGAATATGCGCATCGCGTCTGCTGCGGTCATCAACATATGGTTAGTGGGTTAAGGCTTTTTGCGCGGCCGCCAAAAGCGCTTCGACGTCTTTAAATCTTCCATCCTCTGTCGAGCCGAGCACCGCTATGACGATCGGCCGCCCGATATTGAGGTCGAAGGCTGCCACGAGGTTGCCCCCCGCAAGATCAGTGTACCCCGTTTTTGCCGCGATGAGGCCTGGCAGATAGTGGAGAGGGACCGAGGTTGAATCGGCCGAGAGCGAGCGAGCGCCCTCAGTAATGGTAACGCTCGGTGCCACGGTCGCCTCAAAGAGCGCGGGATATTGGGAGAGGAACGTGGCGCCCAGGACCGCCATGTCCCGCGCCGAGCCGTAGGCGCCTGCGGTCTCGAGGTCGACATCAAGCCCGGTCGGATTATTGAAATAGGTCTTGGTGAGCCCGAGCCGGCTGGCTTGCATATTCATGACCGTGATCGCGTCACCGGGCACGGCGGTCGATACCGCCTGCATGGCGTCGTTGCTCGATGCAACCAACCCGAAGCGCAGGAGGTCGCTGAGCGGCCACGCTTCCCCGGGCTTGAAGCCCCAATCGCCGTCGGGCGTCAGATCCTCCGGTGTGATCGTGATCTCCTCGCCCGTATCCTGCACCGTCGAGAGCACCGCCTCGGCGGTCATGAGCTTGGTAAGCGAGGCGAGCGGCAGGGATTCGTCGGCGTTTTTGGCAAAAAGCATCTTTTTCATGCCCGGGTCGTAGATCACCACCGCTTTGGCGGTAAGGCTGTCGGGGCTCAGCATGACGATCGGCGGCGGCGCCGCTTGAGAGCTGGGGCCGCTGAGCGGCGTATCGGTCGAGTAGACAAACGTGAGCACGATCGCGCACACGGCGCTTGCGCCCGCGAGCGTATAGTTGATTGCTTTACTGTGCGGCAAGGTCATCGTGGGCGCCAGATTCCTGCTCCTTTATCCGATAAGCGGCTTCGAGCTCGGCGAGCTTGCCGCGCACGGCGTCGTAGTCGGGCAGGTCTTCCCGCTCGCGCACGCCCAGCTCTGCGAGGAGCTCGGTTGTCGGCTCATAGAGGAAGGAGCGCTCGTCTTTAGGATTGTGCACTTTGCGTACCAGTCCGCGCATGAGCAGCGTACGCAGCGTTTGCGATGAATTGACGCCGCGGATGAAGTCGATCTCGCTGCGCGTAAGCGGCCCGCGATAGAGGATGGCTGAAAGCGCCTCGAGGCCGGCGCGGCCGACCTCCCGTGAGAGTTCCTCCTTGCGTATGCGCTCGACTAATGCGGCCGCTTGCGCGCCGACGCGCAGCTCGAGCGTGGTGCCGTCATCGACGCATACGACTCCGCGGCCCGCGGTTGTCCGCATCACCTCCCTGATGGCGAGTTCGAGCTGCGATATATCAACGTCAAGCTTGCTTATGAGTTCTTTGCGCGAAACGGGCCGCCCAAGGGCGAAGAGGAGCGCTTCTATCTGTCGTGCGAGTTCCTGATCATTCATAGGATGGCGTGGAGACAGTATCAGATTCGAGCATGATGTCGCCGAATTTCTTCTCCTGGTTGGCTCTCAGTATACCCTGCTTCACAAGCTCGAGCATGGCCAAGAAGCTCACGATTACCTCCGCACGCTCGCGCCTGCCCGTAAATTCGCGGAATGAAAGCTTCATCGCCGAGGTGACGCGTTTGCTGAGGCTCTCGATCATGTCTTCAAGCGACATGATCTTTTTTACTTCCACCTTGGGGAGGTGCGTGAGCTGCGGGAAGCCTTGGATAAGGGTATGCGCAGCCGCGCGCAAGGCATCCGCCGTGATGCTTGCGTCGGGCAGGAACATGGGCTCGGGATCGGCCGCAATGCCCTCATAGAGCATCGGGTTCCCGAAATTTGCGCGCAGGCCACGGCCCGCATCTTTTATTATTTGATACACCGCGAGGCGATACTCGAGCTCTTTGATGTCGCGCTCCTCGCCCTCGGAGAGTTCCAAGGCGGGCAGAAGCGAGCGGGATTTGATAAGGAGCAGCGTTGCCGCAAGCGCCACGAAGCTCGCCGTCTCCCCCACTGGCATCTCCCGTAAAGAGTTCACGTGCGCGATGTACTCGTCGGCAACCGCGGCGAGCGAGATGTCGTTGATAAGGAGCTTGCGCTTCTCGATGAGGTCGAGCAACAGGTCGAGCGGGCCTTCGTAGACGGGAGTTTTAACGGTTATTGGCATAACTTACAGTACGAACTGCCCGTTATCGTAAATAACTTTAGTCTTTCTGTCGTAGAAGTACGCAGTCACGCGGCGCTTCGTGGTCGTGATGACATCGGTATGGACCGAAGAGTCGTTGAAGCCAAGCGCCATTGATTGCTTTTTCGTAAGCCTGCTCACGTCGCCCGCGTAGGTGTCTTCATACGATGCGCCGAGCGCCACGTGCGTGTTGCCCTGCGGCCCGCCCATGTTCTCGTCGAAGAGCGTCTCGGCCATGAACTTGGTGATCCGCGAATGGCGGCGGTCGGTCATAGAGAATTCCCCAAGCCGGTTGGCACCCGGTGTGGCGATCATCTCTTTGAGCAATTTTTCGCCGGTCTTCGCTTTGTTCTTGATTACCTTGCCGTCTTTAAACACAAGCTCAATACCCGTCACTTTGTTGCCGTAGCGATAGAGCGGCTGGTTGAAGCGGATCCATCCGTTCGTACCGCGCCAATCGGGGCTGGTGAAGATCTCGAAGCTTGGGATATTGGCGCCGCGGCCCGAGAGCCACTTCCTCTTTTTACCCAAGGTTATCCAAAGATCGGCATCCTCGCCCTCGATATGAAGCTTGTCGATCTTGGGCGAGAGCGCGTTTAACTTTTTTTTATAGGAGTGAATCTCTTCGTAGACCTTATTCCACTTTTTGATCGGATCTTTTTCGTCGAGAAAACAGGCTTGAATGATTTCCTTCCAGTATGCTTCGATACTCAAGCCCGCTTCTCGTGCCATCGCTGGCGTACCGTAGAGCGCAATCGTCCACGAAAGTTTGCCCTGGTGCTCCTTCTGCCGGCGCCAATCCATGTACTGCTTCATCGCTTTGCCGCGGCGCATGATCTTTTTGGGATCGATACCCTTCAGTGCGTGCGGATTGTTATCGCCTAGGATAAAGAGCACATGATCGACCTGGTCAACCAGGCCGCGGAAGTAATGATGCGGGAAGAAATCCAGCTGGTGATCCTTCGCCCGTTCGAAGAAGTCCACGGAGAAGTTGTAGCGATCGTCGCCCTCAGGCTGATAATTGAGTATTGCGTGGCCACCTACCTCGAGTATTTTATTGCGCACGGCCATGAAAAGCGGCTTTGCGGACTCTGAGCCGTTGAGGTACACGACATCGCCGCTCTTGATCCCCTTCCCGTGCCCGAGCGCAAAATTGACGAGGACATCCGCATAGCGTGTAAGTACCGCCTGGCTGGGCGTGTAGGCCTTCATATGGCCATTTTAACGCAAATAGACGGTATTTTAAAGCAAAAAAATGGCCCGGGGCTTGTGCTCCAGGCCGTCTTTGTATTACCTTACGGTATCTGCAAAAGTTCTCGTGGCTTACGCGACCGCCGGCGCCCGCGTGTTGGAATGGAGAACCGGTATTCTTTGCTGAAACTGATCGACACCGGAACTTCGAAGACAACTTCTCGCTGATTCCGGTGGTCGATCAAGCGTTGATTGAACAACGTCCAATCGCGGTCGCGCGCTCGGACGTACAGCCCGGCCACGATCAGCACCAAGCCGACGAACGCGAGATACGGCGGGATCGCGTGAACCAGGGCAAGCAGCAGGATGAAGAATCCCACCGAAACAAGGGATTTCCAAAACATGATGTCAATCCTCCGTTGAAAAGCTTCCAATGGAACTATATTACGTCCTCCAGACTTTGTATATCTACGATGATCTCTGGAAATCCTTTATTCAAGTATAAACCGAGGTCGTTTCTTTCCGTCAGGCCATCGTACTTTTCCAGTAAATTCGGACAAATCTCGATGCTTAAGGATGCCGTAGGTTAAAGAAATGTAGACCACACCCAGTTTCCCAACTCGTTTATTCGTCGATTCTTGCGCAATTCCTAGCACGTAATACCGCCCACCTTTGTAGTGTTTGTAAATTTGTCCTGGCAGTACTTCGATTTTCATCCCTCCTTTTTATCGGTCGAGAGGAGGATATCGATACGGTTCATGTCGCGCGGAAAGGCGGAGGCTTCTTTTACATTGCTCAGGTCGAGCATTTTCATGGTTATGCGCTCAAGGCCGGTCGAGCAACCGCCGTGCGGCGGCATGCCGTACTTGAAGGCCTGGAGGTAAAAGGCGAACTTTGCCGGGTCCATGCTGCGCGACTTCATCTTCTCGATCAATTCATCGTAGTTATGGATGCGCTGCGAGCCGGAGTTGATCTCGAGCCCGCGGAAGAGGAGGTCGAAGCTGCGCGAAAATTCGGGGTTCTCGGGGTCGGCAAAGGTGTAGAATGCGCGCTTCTTGGTCGGGAAGTGCGTGATGAACACGAAGTCGGAGCCGAATTTCTCCTTGGCATATTGGCAGATCTGGCGCTCATGCTCGGGCTCAAGGTCAAGCTCCCCTACCGCCTTGCCGCCGAACTCTTTTTCGATTATTTCCTGCGCTTCGCGCAACATGAAGACTGGGAACTCCTCTTGCGGGAGCGCGGCTGGCTCAACTTTAAATCGTTTAAGCGCGTCGGCATGTTTGTCAGTAACTGCGCTCGCAATGCTGCGGATCACCTTCTCGAGCATCGCCATCACGTCTTTGTGAGACTCTATAAAGCCCATCTCAAACTCAAGCTGGGTGAGCTCGGCGAGGTGGCGGGTGGTGGCGCTCTTCTCGGCGCGGAAGGTTTTGGCAACGGTCATCGAGCGCTCGAAGGGCCCGACCATGATTTGTTTGTAGAGCTGGCCCGAGGTCGCGAGGTACGCCTGCTTGCCGTAATAATCCTCGATCTTAAATACCGCTGCACCGCCCTCGGCATCGCCGCCGACCAAGACCGGCGCTTGGAACTCGGTAAAGCCTTCTGATTTGAGAGCATTCCGAAATGCATCAACAATAGTTGCTTGGACGGTGAAGATATCGCGTGTGCGCTCAAGCCGGAGCGTAAGCGGCAAGTTGTCGAAGTGCGTGTCGATGTTGAGCTGCTCCGGGTTCATGTCGAACGGTAGGGAGTGCGCTTCAGAAAGCACTTCGATCGCGGTGATCTCGAGCTCGATGTTGCCGTTGGGTACATCGCGGCGCATCTTCTCCGGCCGCTCGTTGACCACACCCTCGATGCGCACGACCCACTCTTGCTTAAGCGTCTGTGCCACCTCAAGCACCTCTGGCTTGCCGAAGACAACGCCTTGCACCTTGCCCGAGCGGTCGCGGAAGTCGAAGAAGGCCATCTTGCCCTGATTGCGCGCGACATCTACCCATGCGCTGATGGATACCTTCTCACCAATATGCTGCCCTAGATCTCCGATAAGTGTGCGTTCCATAAAATTATTACAGCGTTACACCAATCCTTTCACGGACCAGCTTCATTTTTTCTTCGGCTCTAGCCCTCGCCACTTCACCACCATTTTTCAAAGTCTCAATTACTTCATCGTCAGTAATCTCATTTCTCCTCCTTCTGATCTCTTTAGTATCTTTAAGAATAACCTCAAGCAATTTATCTTTTGCTTGTTTGTAACCACCTAATGCTCCCGATTTGTAATCTTTCTTAAATTGATCAAAATTTAGAAGATCAAATTGTTTGTAGAGTGTGGGTATGATGTCATTTTCAGACCCTAATTTCTCACCAGGTTCTACAGATGCAGTTTTAATACTCATAACAGAAGATCTTATTTGATCTTCTGATGCAAAGAGAGGAATTATATTTTTATAGCTCTTACTCATTTTCTGACCGTCCGTTCCTGGAATTTTCCCTACCTCACCAAACCTAGAAGCAGAAATTTGGTAGCTAAAGAGTTGTTCCCCAGGAAATGCAGTATTGAATTTTGCTGCGATCTCTCTTGTATATTCTAGATGTTGTTCTTGATCTATGCCTACAGGTACCCATGTCGTTGCGTCAATATCGCTATAAAGCAAAATGTCTGCTGCCATTAGTACAGGGTAATCCAAAAGACCAAAGTTAGATTCAAGACCCTTTGCTTGCTTGTCCTTAAAAGCATGACCAAGCTCTAAAAATGACTGAGTAACGAGACAATTAAATATCCATGACAATTCAGTATGCTGGGGAACATCCGATTGCTTAAAGATAGTTACATTTTTAGTATTTTCTCCCAGTACAGCCAAATAATCTTTTACTATAGAAATTATATTTTCCCTTAACTCTTTTGGATTCTTAAGAGTCGTGAGAGCGTGATAATCTGCAACCATCAACATCACACTTTCATAGTGTTCAGTTCCAGCTAAACCAGCTAATGGTTTGAGAGCCCCGAAATAGTTACCAATATGAAGCTGCCCACTTGGTTGTAAGCCAGTAAAAAGCCTCTTTTTACTCATAGCAGAAAGTCTATCAGAAAAATGTAGAAAATACGATTTACTATTCGTTCTCTCTTTCCCATTGATCCCAGGTCAAATCTGGGTCGGTAGGCTCTGTTTTACGAACATTCATTTTGTTCTTTGAATTTTGAGTTCCGATTATAGCTTCAAAAGGATTGAAATCTAATGATTTTATAAAAGCTCCAATAAATATGAGTACGCCCAATCCGATGATTGCAAACAACATATAATATTTATATCCCCTCTTCTTTGAGCTTCTCGACCAATTGCTTTGCCGAGCGGGAGAGTTTTTGAGGCAGGATTATTTTTACTCTCACAATGAGGTCGCCGCGCTTGCCTCGGCTGTTGGGGACGCCCTTGCCGCGCACCGTTATGGTCTCGCCATGGGTGACGCCCATGGGGATCGAGATCGACTCCTCGCCGTCGAGCGTTTGGATTTTATAGTCGGCACCCAAGAGTGCATCGGAAAGTTTTACCGAGAGGTCGGTCAAAATATTGCTGCCTTCTTTCTTGAAGCGAGGGTCGGGTATGACGTGGATCTTAACGTAAAGATCGCCCGAAGCGCCACCCGCGACCGCCTCGCCGGCACCCGCGAGGCGCACCATCTCGCCGCCTTCGATCCCGGCCGGGATCGCGATGTCGATCTCCTCCTGCCGCTTGTAGACGCCCTCACCGCGGCAGGTATGGCACTTTTCTTTGGGTACCTTGCCGGTGCCATGGCAGTTGCTGCAGACGCGCGCGACCGACACGGAGCCGAAGATAGAGTTGGTGGTCTCGTGGATCTTGCCGGAGCCGTTGCAAACCGTGCAGGTATCGAGCTTGCTTCCCGGCTCGGCGCCGCTGCCTTTGCAGGTCTCGCACGTGCTCATCTTGGAAAGGAGCACGGTGCGCTTGGTACCGAAAACAGAATCCTTGAATGAGATCTCAAGGTCGATCGAGATGTCGCGGCCGCGACGCGTGCGCGTGGCGCTGCCGCCCGTAAAGAGGTCGCTAAAAATGTCGCTGAAGTCGAAGCCGCCCTGGTTGAACGCGTCCTGGAATTGCGAAAAGTCGAAGCCGTTCGTCTGGCCATTAAAGCCGCCGAAGCCCGCTCCCCCACCGCCGAACGTGCGGCCGTAGGAATCATACTCGGCGCGCTTCTTGTCGTCGCCGAGGACCGAGTATGCCTCGCTCACTTCCTTGAACTTCTCCGAGTCGCCGGAAGATTTGTCAGGGTGGTACTTGTGCGCGAGCTTGTGGAAGGCCTTCTTGATCTCGTCCTTACTGGCTTTCTTATCGACGCCGAGGACCTCGTAGTAGTCGCGCTTGTCCGCCATACGTACAAGATACTTTACGCCGAATTTCCCTCTTCTGCAAGCTGACTTTCGTCTTCGTCTACTATGAATCCTCCTGCCTGAATGCTCCAGAGCTTGTGATAGAGGCCGCCTTCCTTGAGGAGCTCGTCGTGCGTGCCGTCAGCGACAATTTTGCCGCCCTCAAGGACTACGATGCGGTCCATCCGCATGATCGTAGAGAGGCGGTGCGCGATCACGATCACCGTCTTGCCCTGCATAAGCACGCGCAAGGCGTCCTGGATGAGCGCTTCAGACTCCGAGTCGAGGCTCGATGTCGCCTCGTCGAGCACGAGGATGGGCGCGTCTTTGAGGATCGCTCGCGCGATAGCGACGCGCTGGCGCTCGCCGCCGGAGAGCTTGACCCCGCGCTCTCCCACGAAGGTGTCGTAGCCTTGCGGCAGCCCCGCGATAAACTCGTGGCAGTGCGCTTTCTTCGCGGCCTCGATCACTTCCGCATCGGTCGCGTCGCGCTTGCCGTAGCGGATATTCTCCATGAGGCTGCGGTGGAAGAGAATTGGCTCTTGCGGCACGAAGGCGATCGACTCGCGCAGAGAGTCTTGCGTTACTTCTGCAATATTCTGCCCGTCGATTTCGATCGAGCCGCCCTGCACGTCGTAGAGCCGGAGCAAGAGCTTGGTGATGGTCGACTTCCCCGCGCCCGAGGGCCCGACGAAGGCCACTTTTTCGCGCGCCGGTATCTTGAGCGTAAAGTTGGTGAGGATGGGGCGCTCCATATTGAATGAGAATTCCACGTTGTCGAACGATACGTTCCCCGAGGACACCACGATTGGCTTGGCGGCAGGCGCGTCTTTCACGCCATGCGGCGTCTCGAGTATCTCGACCATTTCGCCCGCGTCGGCGAACGCATCGTAAAAGCGCCGGAGGTCGCGATTGATGCCGACCAGGCGGTCGAAGGTCGTGAGGAGATACGCCTGAATGAGCACGAAATCGCCGATGGTAAGGAGCCCCTGCTGCCAGAGTGTGGCGCTGCCGTAGAGAAGCCCGATCTCGATTGCAGTCATGAAGAGGCCGATGCCCGCCCAGATCCAGTCGTCGGTCATCCACGAGCGTAGCGTGGCGCGGTGCCACGCCTCGACGAAGCCCATGTACCGCTTGAACTCATACCGGCTGCCGGAGAACAGCGCGATGGTCGAATGATTCGATACGGCGTCAGCGAGCGCTCCCGTGAGCCGCGTGTCCGCCTCGGCGCGCTCGACACGGACATGCTGCCGCAGATGTGCCACGAATATCTGGAACGCGATAAAAATAATCGCCCAGACGCCGAGCGCGATGCCAAGGAGGTGATTGCGCCAGAATAGAACGCCGACCGCGCCTGCGACAAAGAGGAAGGTCGGTATGAACTGCACGACAATGCTGTCGAAGAGCGTCTCGAAGGAGCGCGCGTACTTGCTCATCTTGTGCGTAAGCGAGCCGGCAAAATTGGAGATGAAGAAATTGTATGAGTGCGCGATAAGATACTCGAATGATTTCGAGTACAAGTCTTCCATGACCTTGGCGCTGAAAATATTGTTGCTCTGGCCCTGGATGCGGCGCGAGAGCCACTCGAGGAGGTACATGAGGGTAAGCATTGCGAGCACGCCGCCAAGCATATGCACGGTATCTCTGGTCGGGTTGGCTGTTGTCGCGAGGATATTGAAGAAGCTGCGCAGGTAGAGCGGCGCTGCAAGCGTCGCCGCCTGGATCCCGACGCTGCCGAGGATCACAAGCGACAGCAGCCATGGATGCCTCCGGACCGACGCGAAATAGGCGCGGAATACCGCGCCGGCTGACGCCTGCTTCTTGCCTTCTTTCATATGCTTAGGATAGCACTACTTCGCTTCGGGATTGTCGCCCGGCGCCGACTGGCTTCCCGGCTCAGTTCCCGGCGGAGTTTGCGAACTATTTTCTTGCGATGCGCCTGCTCCGCCGGCCTTTTGCACCGCTTCATACACTTTAGAGAGTTCTTTGGAGAGATCTTCGACCGCCGATTTAAGGCCCGCGGCATCGTCGCCCGATTTCTTGCCCTCTACCGCGGCGATCTTTTCGTTGATCGAGGTCTCGAGCTCCGCGGGGATCTTGCCCTTATTGTCGGCAAGCGCCTTGCGTGCGGCATAGACTGACTGCTCGGCCATATTGCGCGTCTCTGCGGACTCCATTTTGGCCTTGTCGCTCGCGGCATTGGCCTCGGCGTCCTTGCGCATGCGCTCGATATCGGCGTCCGTAAGGCCGCTGCGCGCCTCGATGCGGATCGACTGCTCTTTGTTGGTCGCCTTGTCCTTCGCGCGGACGCTCAGGATGCCGTTGGCATCAACATCGAAGGTCACCTCGATCTGCGACAGGCCGCGCGGCGCGGGCGGGATGCCGTCGAGCACGAAGCGCCCAAGCGACTTATTATCGGAAGCCATCGCGCGCTCGCCCTGCGTAATGTGGATCTCTACCGATGTCTGATTGTCCGCCGCGGTCGAGAAGACCTGCGACTTGCTGGTGGGGATCGTCGTATTGCGCTCGATGAGCTTGGTCGCAACGCCGCCCATAGTCTCGATGCCGAGGGAGAGCGGGATCACGTCGAGCAAGAGCACGTCCTTAACCTCGCCGCCCAAGATCCCGCCCTGGATCGCGGCGCCGACTGCTACGACTTCGTCGGGATTGACACTCATGTTGGGCTTACGGTTGAAGAACTTCTCTACCGCCGCCTGGAGCGCGGGCATGCGGGTCTGTCCGCCGACGAGAATGACTTCGTTGACATCACCGACCTTGAAAGGCGACGCTTCCATCGCACGCTTAGTAATCGCCATCGCGCGATCGATAAATTCTGCCGCCAGCTCTTCCAATTTCGCTCGCGAAATTTTAATTAAAAGGTGGCGCGGCCCTGAAGAGTCCGACGTTATGAAGGGTATATTTACTTCTGTCTCCATCGCGGTACTGAGCTCGATCTTGGCCTTCTCCGCGGCCTCGTCGAGGCGCTGGCGCGCGAGAGGGTCGTTGCGGACGTCGATGCCGCTCTCCTTCTGGAATTCGGTCGCGAGCCAATCGATGATTTTCTGGTCGATATCCTTGCCGCCCAAGTGCGCGTCGCCGTCGGTCGACTTCACTTCGATCGAGCCCTCGCCCTCTTCGCTGGTACCCACCTCAAGGATCGAGATATCGAACGTGCCGCCGCCGAAGTCGAAGACCGCGATCTTCTCGTTCTTTTTCTTGTTGAAACCGTACGCGAGCGCGGCCGCTGTCGGCTCGTTGATGATGCGCTTGACGTCGAGGCCTGCGATCTTGCCGGCGTCTTTGGTCGCCTGGCGCTGACTGTCGTTGAAGTATGCCGGCACCGTGATGACCGCCTCCGTAATAGGTTCACCCAGGCGCTTCTCGGCGTCCTGCTTGAGCTTGGAAAGGATCATCGCCGAAACGGCTTCGGGGGTGTACCACGTGCCGCTCATCTCTACCTCGATGCCGCCGGTAGACGATTTCCGCACGGCGAACGGGATCGCCGCGATGTCCTTCTGCACCAAAGGCTCGTCGAAGGTGTGGCCGATGAAGCGCTTGATCTGATAAATCGTGTTCTTGGGGTTCGTGACCGCCTGGCGACGCGCAATGAGCCCGACCAGCCGCTCGCCGGTCTTCGAGGTCGCGACGACCGAGGGGGTCGTGCGCGCGCCTTCCGCATTCTCAAGGATGCTCGGCTCGCCGCCTTGCATGACGGCCATCGCCGAGTTGGTCGTGCCCAAATCTATGCCGAGAATTTTTGCCATATCGTTTTATTAGATAATTAATTTATTTTTTAAGCCTTAAGGATTCCGACTGACACTTGCGCCGGGCGGATTACGAAATCACCAATACTATAGCCGGAGCGCTCCACCGAGACAACCTTATGCTCCTGATCGGGCGATTCAACTTCGACTTCGCGAAGCGCCTCGTGCTTTTTGGGGTCGAAGGGCTCGCCTGCTTCCCCGAACCTCTTGATACCCATACGATCGATCGTCGAGAGGAGCTGCTTATGGAGCACAGAGAGCTCTTTATTGCCTGCCTTGTCGGGAGACAGGTCGGAATGTTTGGCGGACATTTCAAACGAGTCGAGGACTGGGATCAAATCTTCCGCAAGCGAGGCTTTGATTCGCTCCTCGGCATACCCCTTCCGGGTATCCTCGTCGCGCTTAAGGTTGGCATACTCTGCCTTTACGCGTTGCCAACCGTCGAGATTGGTCTTGGCCTCCTCCTCGGCCTTGCGAGCGCGCTCGCGCAGCTTCTTAATCGCCCCCATGGGGTCCTGCGCGTCCTCTTCGGCCACGATTTCTTCGTCGAAATTGTCGCCCAACATAGCCTTATTTTACATAGGAAATCGCCGAAGTCAAATTTCTTAAAAAATACGCCAGCCTGTTAAGGATGGCGAAAATTGAGAAACCAGAGGATTTGGACCTATTTCGAAAACTGGCCTACGCAGGAAGTCTTCGAACCTTTGTCGCCAACATGGTGGTAATTTCACTTTTGGATCCACGAGAACTGACATCCTCGCTTCACCTCCTCCCACCTATGCTACAAAGCTGGCCAAGATCTTCTACCCGAGTCTACTCCAGAGGAATCGAACCTCTATCACCAAAAGAACTGCCAAATGCTTAGGCTATCCAGTATTCCTTTAGCGCCCAACCTTACGGTCGAGATATACGCCAAGAAGCAGTCTGGTTCCGAGGGAGAACATAGCACAAGGTAAATCTTATCTGCAAGCAGACGTCTTACTCAGTCCGCATCTTCTTTTTCTGTTGGTAGACAAAAGCTCCTACTATGCTTGCTAAAGGAACTAACATTGATGTCAATCCAGCTGCGCTATGACCAGTGGCAATAAGATAAGTTCCTGCACCTATACCCGCCAGGGCCATGCATGCTCCAAAAATAAGACCGAGAATCATTCTCGCTCCGTCAAACCAAACAACTCTATTTTCAAGCTTTTGCCGATGCTCTGACTGATTCTCAGCCATCCGTACAATACGATCAGCCAAACCAGGTAATATAGAATCGTATCTTTGTAGATCTTCAGGTGCTGGTAAGGGTCCTGAATGAAATTTATTTTCTTGAACAACGATACTTCTATCCCGATTAGGCATGAGAAGTTTCCGTTCGACCCCATTCGTAAGCGGTTCTGAAATCGTTTCCTATTGCGTACCAGTCCGCTGCCGTTGCCTTGGTATCAGCTTCCTGCGGAGTTTTGCTTACTGCATAATTCTGAAAGAAATCCTGTCCAGCTGAGCCGAGAATAGAAGATACCCCCTGCATAAAAGTCCGACGCTCAGGCATGAGGACAAAAGTGCACGATTCATAAATTGTAGAGGATGTAGACATATACAGTTCAGTATAACACACCACTCACTTGCTAAGTAACTCTTAGCGTTTCGACCACTGCTTGCGCTTGCGGGCCTTCACAAGACCCGGCTTTTTGCGCTCTTTGGCGCGCGGGTCGCGTTTGAGGAAACCCTCTACCTTGAGGCTGTGGCGCAGCGCATGGTCGTACTCGACGAGCGCACGGGAGATTGCATGGCGCACGGCGATCGCCTGCCCCGCAATACCGCCGCCGCGCACGACGACGGTGACCGCGAACTGGGTCGGGAGCGAAACCTTGAGGAAAGGTTCCAGCGCCGCGACGCGGAGCTCTTCGGTATCAAAGTAGGTCTGCGCGTCCTCGTTGTTGATCATGATGAGCGTGCGGGCCGCCGGGGTGAGGCGCGCGCGGGCAATAGCCGTCTTGCGGCGGCCGACTGACTCTATATATTGTTCGTCCTTCTTGGTTGCCATAACAATTTACTTCTTGATCGTGAGGAGCTTGACGCGCTTCATCTGGAGGCGGTTCTTGGGGAGCATGCCTAGGACTGCGCGGCGGATCGCCTCCCCATGGCCGCGGCGCGCCACGAGCATAGCATAGGTCTCGATCTTTTGCCCGTCCGGATAGCCCGAGTACCGCACATATTCCATCTGCTTGGCCTTATTGCCGGAAATCTTCACCTTCGAGGCGTTGGTGATGGTCACTTCCTCGCCCATGACGGCGTTCTTCGCAAATGTCGCCTTGTGCTTGCCCATGAGGACTTTCGCTGCCTCGCTGGCAACGCGACCGAGAGTCTTATTTGATGCGTCGATAGTAATCATACAAATGTTATACAAATTCAATCAGTGCCATCGGTGAGCCGTCGCCTTTGCGCGGGAGCATCTTGACGATGCGGGTATAGCCGCCCGTGCGTTCCTTGTAGGAGGCCGCGGTCTTGATGAGCTTGTTAGCGACGGTAGCGTCGCCGAGCTGCGAGATGAGCATACGGCGGTTAGCAAGCGTATCAGTTCTGCCGCGCGTGAGCATCTTCTCAACCACGGGGCGGATCTCCTTGGCCTTAGCCTCGGTCGTAATGATCTTGCCCTTGATGACCAGCGAGCGGGCAAGCGACTTCAGCAAAGCTTCGCGAGCCCCCTTCTCCCTGCCGAATTTTCTGTTGTGGTTGTGGTGACGCATACGGGTGCCGTGATGGAATTACTTCAGGATGATACCGAAATTCGCCAAAGCGCGCTTCACTTCCTGGATCGCCTTGGGGCCCATGCCCTCGATCTCGAGGAGATCCTCCTCCTTTTTGCGCGCAAGGCCGCCGACGGTGCGGATGTTGGCCTTCTCGAGCGAGGAAATCGTGCGGCTGGAGAGCTCGAGGTCCTCGATGCGGGTCTTCATGACCTCGGCGGAGTTGTCCGGAGCGGCAACGCCCTCGGCAGCACCCTCGGCGGGCGCCGATTCAGGCATCTCTTCCTCGCGGAAGCCGACCACGGCCTTGAGCTGCGTGATCATGATCTCGATCGACTGCTCAAGCGCCGCGCGCGGGGCGATGGTGCCGTCGGTCTCGATCGAGATGCGCAGGCGGTTGAAATCGGTGCGGTCGCCGACGCGCATGTTTTCCACTTCATAGTTGACGCGGCGGATCGGGCTGAAGATGGCGTCGACGGAGATCTCGCCGATCTCGACTCGCTCCTTCTTGAGCGCTTCGCGCGGGACGTAGCCAAGCCCCCGCTCGATCGTAAACTCGGCGCTCAATTCAGAATTCTTGTCGGTAAGCTCGCAGATATAGGCATCCGGATTGAGGAGGCGCACCTGGCCGGGGACCTGGAGGTCGGCGCCGGTGACTTTCTTCGGGCCCTTGGCTGAGAGCGTCACGCGCTGGCTCTCGCCGCCAATGATCTCGAAGCGGAGCTTCTTGAGGTTGAGGAGCACCGTTACAACGTCCTCCTTGAGGCCGCTTACGGTCGAGAACTCATGCTCAACGCCCTCGATCTTTACCGAGGTAACCGCCGCGCCCGGGAGGCTCGAGAGGATGATGCGGCGAAGGCTGTTGCCTAGCGTATGGCCGTAGCCCGGGTAGAGGCCGTCGATCTCATAGACGCCCGACATCTCCTCCTCGGAGACGACGCGGGGCTTGCTCGGCAATGTAATTGAATACTCCATCATACTTTTATAAAAACTTAATAACTAAATTCTTTTTTAATTTCGCCTCGTAAACTCGGCATTAGCGGCTGTAGAACTGGATGATAACGCCCGCGTTAAACGGCATCTCGGTCGGAGCGATGCTGGGCGCAGTCTTCATCGTGACGGAAAAGCCCTGGTCGCCCGCCTCAAGCCAAGCCGGAAGCTTGGTTTCGGCCGCGGCATCGGTGCGGTTGGCAAACAAGGGACTCGTGCGGCTCTCCTGGCGGATCACGACGGTGTCGCCGACCTCAACCTTGTAGGACGGGACGTTCATGCGCTTGCCGTTCACCGTCACGTGGCCATGGGAGACGAGCTGGCGGGCGGCGCGGCGGGTCTTTACGAAGCCGGCGCGGAAGACGACGTTGTCGAGGCGCGACTCGAGGCGGGAAATGAGCGCAGTCGAGGAATCTGCGCCGCGCGCCTCCATCGCCTCGCTGGCGTAGCGGTAGAACTGGCTCTCGGTAAGGCCGTAGGTAAAGCGCGCCTTCTGCTTTTCCAAAAGTTGCGCGCCGAAGTCGCTCCCGCCGCCGCGCTTGCCGCGGGGCATCTTGCGAGGCGACCGGGCCTCGGCGAGCTGGAACTTGGCCGTCTGGCACTTCTCGAAGACGGAGGCGCCGAGTCGCTTGCAGATTTTGTACTTAGGTCCTACCAACATAAAAGATTAAAGATATATACGATTGATTACACGCGGCGGGGCTTCGGCGGCCGCGGGCCGTTGTGCGGGACCGGCGTCTCGTCCTTGATCGAGGAAATGTGTATCCCTTTGGTCGTAAAGGCGCGGATCGAGGACTCGCGGCCGGAGCCGACACCCTTGACCACGACCGATACCTCGCGCACGCCCATCTGGGATGCCTTGTCCGAAAGCAATTCGCCTACCTTCGCGGCCGCGAACGGGGTGCCTTTCTTGGCGCCCGAGAAGCCCAAGGAACCGCTCGAGGACCACAGCAAAATATTGCCCATCGGGTCGGCAAGGGAAACCTTGGTATTATTGTAGGTCGCCTCGACGAAGAGGATCCCAGTGTCGAGCTTGCGCTTGGGCGAACGGGAAGATGCCGCGCTCCCGGCGCCACCGCTCTCCCCTCCTTTTTTGACTATTCGTTTCTTACCCATAGGTATTCTTTAAGTCTGATGCTGCAGTAGATTACAATATATTTTACGTCTTTTCAACCTTGCGGCGGCCCGAGCCCATGGTCTTACGGACGTTGCCGCGCACGGTGCGCGAGTTGGTCTTGGTGCGCTGGCCGCGGACCGGGAGCTTCTTCTGGTGGCGCACTCCGCGGTAAGCCCCGATGTCCTTGAGGCGCTTGACGTTGCCCGCGACCTCGCGCTTGAGGTCGCCCTCGAGCTTGAGGGTCTCGAGCACGCGGCGCAGCGCCGCCTCTTCGTCGGCAGAAAGCTCATCCATCTTCTTAGCGGCATCTACCTTTGCCTGCTCGCAGATCGTGCGGCCAAGCGGAACACCCACGCCATAAAGCGTTGCGAGGGAGTACGGGAGTCTTTTATTAGGAAGTGTGATGCCTGAAATACGCATATAGAAATTTGGCATTAGCCCTGGCGCTGCTTGTGGCGCGGGTTGCTGCACGTCACATAGATCCGCCCTTTGCGGCGGACCAGCTTGCAATTGGCGCAGCGGGTGTGAATCGATGATTTTACCTTCATGTCCTTACATTCTGCGGGTGATCCGCGCCTTCCCGCCGTAGGGGTCAAGCTTGAGGGTCACTTTGTCGCCCACCAGGACCTTGATCCGGTGCAGGCGCATTTTGCCCGCCAGGTACGCAAGAATAGTCTCGCCCCCTTCAAGGGTTACCTTAAAGAGGGTGTTAGGGAGCGCCTCGTCGACGACACCCGATACTTCCTTATCCTGGTTCTCCATTACGAGCGTTTCCTATAGTACCAAGACTCACTTTTGGTGTCAATAATCCCCTTAGGCAGCAAGCGTTACTGGGCGGCCTGCGTCCCGGTTACTACCTGGACTTTATCAGGGTCGCTCGGGAAAGTGCCCTCCCAGAACGGACGCACCTTTGCCTCGGCGCGCGCGACGGCGGGCGCCATCGACTGGATGATGCTTTGGAACTCCGACTTCGGCTTGCCGATGATGGCTGCTTTGATCGCCGCTGGGTCGTATTGCCATACGAGCGTCGGCGTGCCGGAGATAGCGATCGTAATCGTACCGCCCGAAGAAGTGCTGGTCGCCGACGATATTGATATCTGGCTCGCGTCGGCGAAGCCGACAGCCTCGCCGTTGTAGCCCGTCACCGTCTGTTTGGCGATCGCGGCCGCGAGGTCGCCCATGGGCACAATATCCCCGCTCATGGTAGCGCTCTGCGACAGCGTCGCGGTCGAGCCCTGTCCTGGCGTCTGCGTGATATCGCTGAAGGTCACCTGGAGAGTGCCGGGGATAGCGAGATAGCTCGCCGGGATCTGCGAAGCAAGCGAGGATTGCGCCGCCTGGCTGAGGCCCTGCTTGAGCATATCGCTCGCCTTGGTAAGGTCGGCATCCGCAATGGCCGGCTCCGCGCCGACGAACCCGCCCGAGATGGCGCTCCCCTGCGCGTAGAATTGGTCGTAGCGCGGGTCGCCCTTGAAGCCCGGTATCGTGAAGCGCGTATCAGACGCGATGTTGTAGTCGGCGCCCGGAGAGTCGGCGTACACGATGGCGCTTGCTGAACCGGGGGTCGACGAGTCGCTTGCGGCAGGCACGACCACCGAATCATGAACGCGATAAATCTTGCCGTTGGGGGCCTCGAAACGCGTGTTGGCGATAAGGCGCTGGGAGGAAGCCGTGGCATTGTAGATCGTAATGGGGCCGGATGCGCTGCGCGACACCTGCTTGGTGCCGCTTGCTGGGACGGTCGTCGTGGCGGAACGCGTTACGGTCATGATCGCGTAGCCGAGATTTCCCGCAGGCGGATTGAGCGCGGCGGTAAGCGTTGCGGGGGGCGTGACCTGCTGCTCTTTGGGATAGACCGTCACGGTCGCACCGGCGAAAAGGGTTGAGAGCAGAAGGCCGCCAACAGCGCACAGCAAGATCACTACGCCGGCGATGATATAGAAAAGGCGCTTGCCGCCGCCGCGCGGCCGGCGGCGGATCATCGGCGGGTGCTCCTGCATCGCCACTTCATCGGCGATATCGTCTTGCGCTGCGGGGGCGCGGCGGCGGGAACTCACGGGAATATTGCGTATAGAGCGCCTTTCTGGCGGTACCATGTCGCGCATATGAGATCAGTATATACCGAATTTTTTATCGACAAAGAGCGCTTCGAGCATGAGGGGGACATCGGGGGCGAGCGCGTGCGCGGCGATATGCGGAGCAACGTGGCTCGCGCGCAGCGCCTGCACGACGCTTCCTTCGGGGAAAAGCGCATTGGCCTGCGCGCTGCGCGCGAGCGAGCGCGCAAAAAAAGCCTCGCTCGGCGTCGGAGCGATGACGATCACGCTGCGCGCGGGAGCTGTCGGGATAAGCTCCGCCGCCGCTTCGCTGAACTGCTGCGCGAAATGGTTCCCCCCGGCTTCGAGCGCCTCGTGCGCCGCTTCCCCTTCGGCCCGCGAGGCAAGCGTTACCAAAGAGCGCGCCTCTCGCGCTGAGAAGCCGCCGTGCGAGACGGCTGTGCGCAGGATTGTCGAAAGCCCAACGGGGACGGTCGCGCGCCCGCGGACCATCCCGTCCTCGATAAGCAGCAATTCGGACACCTCCCCACCGACGAGGCATAGCATCGCGGCGCGCTCAAATGGGAAGAGCGAAAGCGCGCCGTGCGCTGCGGCGGTGCCGAATGGATGCGCGCTCATGGAATGCTGGCCAAGGATATCCCGCGCAAGGTCGCTTATATGCTCGGTCATGTGCGGCAGGTAATCAGCCGTGCCGCCCGCAAGATGCATGGCCGCCCACGGCGGGGCATAAAAGGTCGCGACGTGGGCGATCTTCCCGGTCGGCGCAAGTTCTTCACGGCCGCGCACGCGCGAAGCAACCTCGCTGATATGCTCAATTGCCTTGCGCGCGGCAAGAAGCGCTTCGCGCGAAAGCTCGACCGAGCCGCGCGTCGAAAGCAAGGGAATTTCTATACGCGTCTGCGCAAAGAGTTTGGGAGCTTCGTGAGGCGCAATGCGCACCAATGCGCCGGCAACACTGCCGCTCTCGATATCGACAAGCGCTATAGTCTTTCCCTGCTTGAGGTTTTTCTTCCCGAACATCGGGGACATGCCCCAAGTATAGCACTACTCAAGCACCGCTTTGATGCGACGCACGCCCGCCGAAACTGCTTCTTCTTTTACGATCTTAAAGACGCCCGAGTCGCTCAACTGCGCCGTGTGCTCGACATGCGGGCCGCCGCAGAACTCGATCGAGAATGCGTGGTCGAGCGGGCCTATAGAGTAGACCGACACACGGTCCGGGTACTTGGCGCCGAATTCGTGTTCGGCATGAAGAGCTTCAGCTTCATCCTTCGGCATCTCTGTTCGGATAACCGGCAAATCTTCTGTAATTTTTTCATTGACGATCTCTTCGACGCGCTTCTTCTGTTCGTCGGTCATTTTCTCTCCCCAGGAGAAGTCGATACGCAAGCGCTCCTGCGTAATGTTGCTGCCGCGCTGATGTACTGAGGGACCGAGTACTTCTTGCAAGGCTTTGAGCAGCAGATGGTGAGCAGTGTGTAGGCGCGTCGTCTTCTCGCTCGTGTCGGCGAGGCCGCCTTTGAACTTTTGTTCGCTCCCGGCGCGAGAAAGATCCTGATGCTTTTTGAGCAACTCTTTAAATCCTTCGATATCGATCTGCTTGATGCCCTTCTCCCCTGCCTCTTCCATAATAAGCTCGAGCGGGAAGCCATACGTCGTCACGAGTTGGTACGCGCCTTCGGCAGATATAGCGCCATCTTGGGTAAAACGCGTAAGCTCGCGCAAGCCACGCGCGAGCGTGGCGCGGAAGCGGTCTTCTTCGCGAGAAATTTCCTCGATAATCATGCCCGGTGTCTCTTGGAGGCTTGGATACGCTTCGCCATAGTCGTCGATCACGGTCTGCGCGGCTTGCGCGAGTGTGCCTTTGGGAACGCCGAGCGTATCGCAGAATCTGACCGCGCGGCGCAGCACGCGGCGGATCACATACCCGCGCTCGACATTGCCCGGCCTCCCGCCGTCGGCGATAAGAAATACCGCTGCCTTGATATGATCGGCAACGATACGAAAAGCTTTCTTGTTGTCAGCGTATTTTTTGCCCGAAGTTTCTTCAAGCTTTTTGATAATGTTCGCATGATTAACCAAGAAGATATCCGGGTTATTCTGCGAGACCATCGTTATGCGCTCGAGTCCGCCGCCGAAGTCGACGTTGCGCTTCGGGAGCTCGCCGAAGGTGCCATCCTCCCTCTTTATATATTGCATAAAGACCGAGTTCCCGATCTCGAGGAAGCGCCCGCAGTCGCAGTTGGGATGACACTCGGGACCGAATTTCGTGTCGTGAGGCGTTCCAAAGTCATAAAATACCTCCGAGTCAGGCCCGCCTGGCTCGCCCACGGGCATTTTATCTGGCGTGCCCGCGCGCGACCACCAATTTTTCTTCGCGTCGTAGTAGAATATGCGCCCGCCCTGCATGCCGACCTGATAGCCATTCTCCTCAGAGCCGATCTCGACGATTTTAGCCTCGATCCCCTTTTGTTTGAAAAGAAGCTGCCAAATCTCTGCAGATTCAGTATCGCGCGGGACATTGTTCTTCTCATCACCAAGGAACGCGGTCACATAGAGCTTCTCTGGGTCGAGGCCGACGACATCGGTCAGGAATTCGAAGAACCATGGCAGCTGCTCCTGCTTGAAGTAATCGCCAAGGCTCCAGTTGCCGAGCATTTCGAAGAAGGTCGTATGGCGATTGTCGCCGACCTCCTCGATGTCCATCGAGCGGAAGCACTTCTGGCTATCAACTAAACGCACCCCAGCCGGATGGTTTTTGCCAAGGAGGTACGGCACGAGCGGCTGCATCCCCGAGCCAGTAAAGAGGGTCGTCGGATCATTCTCGGGCATCAGCGAAGAGCTCGGGATCACCGTGTGCCCCCGCGCCTTAAAAAACTCCAGATATTTTGAGCGAACCTCGTTGAGTTCCATACTATATATAGTAGCGCACTCTGGAGCGTATCGTTTTTTGAGGCAAAAGAAAAGGGATGGAAGACTCACGGAAAATGGAGTACTGTACAATGCGCATATGAAGAAAGAAAAACTCGTGGGGTTTGATTTGAAGTCTCTTGATACCTCGGTGCGGCCGCAGGATGACTTTTATCATTACGCCAACGGCGGCTGGTTAAAAAAGAACAAGATACCGGCGGCGGAGAGCCGCTGGGGCAGCTTCATTGTCCTGCGCGTTGAGGCGGAGAAGAACCTTAAAAAGATCGTTGACTCTCTGTTGACTAAAAAGAAGCTTACAACCGGAAGCCCTGAACAACTTGTAGGCGATCTCTATCGTTCGGCGATTGATATGCAGACACGCAATCGTCTTGGCGCTTCCCCGCTCGGTTCGCTTCGCAGCCGCATACAGGCGGTCGAGTCGCGCGACGATTTGTTGGTACTCATCGGCCACCTCGACCAGCTTGGGATCGGCGCGCCTTGGCATCCACTTATTGATCAAGACTCTAAAGACAGCTCGCGCTATGCGCTCCACTTCTACCAGGGTGGGCTCGGCCTCCCCGACCGTGATTATTATCTTAAGGACGAGCCGGAATTCCTGCGCGTACGAAATGCCTATCAAGGCTACATAACCAAGGTCTTCACGCTGTTGGGGTATAACGCGGCGCACGCGAAGGAGAAGATGGAGACTGTCATGCGCGTCGAGACACGCCTGGCGCAAGCTTCAATGGCCAAGGAGGACAGCCGCGACGCGGAGAAGATTTATCACAAGAAGACGCTCCCGCAGCTTCAGAAAGAATTCCCGAGCGTTGAGTGGAAGAAGTATTTCGCCGCCGCGAGGCTCCCCCAGGTGCCATACGTGATCGTAGCGCAGCCGAAGTTCCTTACCGCTGCCAGCGAGTTTATCGCGAGTGGCTCGCTTGACGATTGGAAGGTCTACCTCGAGTGGCACCTCGCGAGCGACGCGGTCGGCATCCTCTCCGACAAATTCTACAAGGCAGCATTCCAATTCTCGCAAACGCTGACCGGCGTCAAAACGATGAAGCCGCTCTGGCGCCGCGCGCTCGCGGCGGTCAATGGCGGCCTCGGCGAGCCGCTCGGGCGCATGTATGTGGAGAAATATTTCGATAAGGAAAAGAAGCGCAAGATGGATCAGCTGGTGAGCAATCTCTTCACTGTCTACGAGAAGCGCATCAAGGAGCTCGATTGGATGAGCGATGCCACCAAGCGCAAGGCTATCAAGAAGCTGCGCATGATTAATCGTAAGATCGGCTATCCAAAAATTTGGAAATCGTATAAAGGCTTGATTATCAAGCCGAACGAATACTTCGAGAACATGATGCGGCTCACCGAGCACGAGTATCGCCGCGAAGTGAAGAAACTGTCGCGCAGTTCGGTCGACCGCGAGGAGTGGTTCATGAGCCCGCAGACGGTCAATGCCTACTGCAACTTCAACCTCAACGAGATCGTCTTCCCTGCCGCGATACTCCAGCCGCCATTCTTCAACTTCGCGGCGGACGATGCCTTCAACTACGGCGGCATCGGCGCGGTCATTGGCCATGAGATGACGCACGCCTTCGACGACCAGGGCGCCAAATTCGACGGCAAGGGCAACATGAAAACCTGGTGGTCGCCGAAAGATAAAAAATTATTCGAAGAGAAAGGCGAGATAGTGGTCGACCAATACAATCGCTTTACTGTAGCGGACAGCATTGCAGTCAACGGCCAGTTAACGCTCGGCGAAAATATCGCCGACCTGGGCGGGTTAGTTATCGGCTACGATGCCTATCAAAAGCATTTAAAAACGGCCGGCCGCAAAACTATAGCGGGGCTGACGCCCGAGCAACGCTTCTTCCTCGGCTTCGCGCAGGCGGAGCGCGAGCTCAACCGCCCTGAAGGATTGAAGACTCGCACGCTCGTCGACCCGCACTCGCCGCCAGAGTTCCGTATCAACGGGCCGCTCTCGCATTTCGACCCGTTCTATGAAGCTTTCGGCGTCACACCGACTGATAAGCTGTATCGTGCGCCTAAAGACCGAGCTAAGATCTGGTGATTACAGCCAGTCGATCGGCTTCTCACCGTTCTCTTCGAGATATTCGTTTGCCTTTTTGAAGTGACCATTGCCGAAGAAGCCGTGATTGGCTGAGAAGGGGCTCGGGTGCGCGCTCTCGAGCACCAAATGCTTGCTGCGGTCGATAAAGGCGCCTTTCTGACGTGCATAGTTGCCCCAGAGCATGAAGACAATATGCTCACGCTCGGTCGAGAGCGCGCGAATCGCCGCGTCGGTGAATTGCTCCCAACCTTGCCCTTGGTGAGAATTTGAAATATGCGCGCGCACCGTGAGCGACGCATTGAGAAGGAGCACTCCCTGCTCGGCCCACCGCGTGAGGTTGCCGCTGGTATGCACCATCTTCTGGCCGAACTCGGCCTCGATCTCTTTATAAATATTCTGGAGGCTGGGCGGCAGCCGCGTGCCGTCGGGTACGGAGAACGAGAGTCCCATCGCCTCGCCCTTGTTGATGTAAGGGTCCTGGCCCAGGATCACGACTTTCACTTTATCGAACGGCGTGAGGTCGAACGCGCGAAAGATAAACTTCGCGGGCGGGTAAATAGTCGTCGTCTTATACTCTTTCTTTACGAAGTCGGTGAGCGAAATAAAATAGAGCTGCTCGAATTGGTCCGCGAGATGCTTCTTCCAAGACTCGTCGATCTTTACGTCCATGCGGACTAGTATATCGCTCCTTCCTTTTTCAACAATGTGCGCTTTGCCTTCTCGCCACCGCGGTTGTAATTGCCTATTTTGCCATCGGTGCGGATCACGCGATGGCACGGGATCTTGGGATCATAATTTTTCGACATGTAGTAGCCGACCGCGCGCGAGGCTTTGGGGTTACCGGCTTTCTTGGCGACCATAGCGTAGGTCATGACAGAGCCCTTAGGAATTTTTGCGACGACCGCAAGCACGCGCTTGCGAAATGCGGACATCTCGGCAGCTTTCTTTCCACTAGAAGAGGCTTTCTTGGACTTCGCTTTCATTTTTTTTCGCTAACTTTTTACCTACTAATGATTTCTCTTTCTTTGGTGCAGTTTTTATGAGCGTCTTCCCCGCCGCTTCGCGGTATCCGCAATAGTCGCAATTGGGGCTACGCTCCGGCGGCTCTTCCCTGAGGAGCGTTTCTTTGATTTCTGCGAGTATCGGCTCTATCCATGAATCGTCGCCCTTGCATGGGAGCGCAATCACGTCGAACTCGAGCTTGGCGTCGAAGGCTTTCGCGTCCTTCTTTCCATTTACATACACGAAGTAGCCGGTGTCGGAGACCTTGAAGCCGTTCTGGCGAAGCAGCCACTGATAGACCTCCATCTGCCGCTTATACTGCGCGCCCAGGTCGCCGTCGAGGGTCGGCGTGTCTTGCTTGGCGGTCGCCTTATAGTCGACCACGTGCAGCTCGCCCTTGTCGTTGATCCAGATGTCGTCGACCGCGCCGAAGATAAGGAGGTTGGTCGGCTTGTGGACGAACCGCACGCCAGTGAAGTTGGCGCGCCATTCGTCCATCTTTTCGTGCGCAAAGGGCACCGCCTTGATGCCGTAGGCTTCCATCAGGGGATGCGGCGTCGAGCCCTCGCGGTGGATGTCGAATTCCTTCTTAAGCAGCGCGTCGACCGCAATGTTGAGGGTCAGCGGGAAGGAGTCGGGGCGCTTGACGCCGTAGCGCTCCTCGAGCCAGAAGCAGCGCTTGCACTTGGTGTAATTGTCGATGCGGGTGCGCGAGAGCTTGTAGGGCTCTTTACTCCCCGGCTTGAACCACAGCGACTCTTTGCGCACCGCATAGGCGAACATGCGCCTATTTTAGCGCGAGCGAGCTGATTTTCCTAATGAAGAATCTATTCGCCCTTGCTGCCGTATTGTTGGCGGACGAAATTCTCGAATCGAAGTAGGATCGAGAAGATACCGAGCGCAAGAATGGTCGAGACGAAGGCGAGAAGATAGAGGCCGAACCCGCACGCCATGCCGATGCCCGCCGCGACCCAGATACCGGTTGCGGTCGTAAGCTCGGCATGTGTGTCGCCGCCGCGCAGAGCCGAGAGGCCCGCGCCGATGAACCCGATGCCGATCACTATCGAGCCGGCTATCTGAAGCGGATTGACGCCCGAGAAGAACGACAACTCAACGCTTGAGAGTGTCCCCAATATGACGAAGAGGCACGAGCCGAGCGATACCAGCGCGTAGGTGCGCATACCGGCATGTTTTCCCGCAATGCTTCGTTCAAGCCCCAGGAGCGCTCCCAGCGCGGCTGCTGCCGCAAGCGCCATGAGGTATTGGGATTCCTGGAGCGGCAGCGAACTTACGGTTGAGAGCGTATCAAGGTTCATGTGTGCGAGACGGCTTTTATTGCGCAGTGAAGCTGTACCAGACCGGCTTGCCGTCGGAGCCGACAAGCTGCTGGTCACCATGGAGCGAGAATACGCGGTCTCCGCTGTCGACGCTCTCGCCAACGAAGTAAGTCTGACCCGCGGTTGTCGCGCGCAGCAGGCTTACCGTGCCACCATTGCCGTTGCTTTCCGGGAAGAAGAGCGTAGCGCCTAATGCGCGGCCCGGCGCGCCGTTCATGGAGTCATACACGACGATCCATGTCGGCTGCGGGACGTTTATCTTGGCGATCGCGACCGAGAGCCCTGCGGATTGAGGGGATACGACCGTGAGGCCGCCTGTTGAGGAGCCGGTAGTCGGCACGCCGGTCATGTCGGTGCCGCTGTCGGTCGAGCTTCCCATCATCTGGTCGGTGCTGGTGGCGGTACCCGACGTGCTGCCGTTGCCCCAGGTCAGCCATGCGCCGACAAGAAGCACCAGTACGACGACCGCTCCGACAATAAGCGCCAGCCGGCGCGAAGAGTCCGGAGTATCCGCCGTATTTTTTTTCATCGCGGCAGGAGCGGACACTGGTTTTGGCTGCGCGGGCTTCGCACTTGCGGGCATTGCACCCGGCACAGTTGAAACGGGCTTCGCCTGCGGTTGAGCGCCGCTCGAAGGGGGCATGGACCATGACAGGCCTCCCTGCTTGGGAGCGCCGCCGCCCGCATTGTTACTAGAAGAGCCCGGGGATGTAGGATTGGTATCTGCCATACAGTTGTATCAAAAGACTTTGCTAATAAGCGCCCATCCCAGTTGCTTAATCATATACCCACTCCCGGCACGCACAATGCGCCGACCTCCTCAAGCACTTCATCGGCATGGCCGCCGCTGACGCCGCTGCGCATAAGCGCATCAGTATTATCGGGCACGGCTTTGCAAAGAACGATTCTCTCGCTCAACAAAGCCGTTTTTTCGTTATGCGAAAGGGTGGTGAGCGCGGTTATGGGGTAGAGCCCCGCACGATCGATCCGCTCGTGGAGGGTGCGCCCCTGGGGATAATCCCAGGAGAGGAGCTCGAGCCCCGCGCAGGTCGAATACTCGATCGCCTTATCGGTAAACTTGGTATTGGTAACTACGAGCCCCCTTCCCTTGCCGATGTCGTCGACGCGCGCCTTTACGTAAAGCACTGTTTTGAGGTCGGTCTTGAATCCCGCAGCGTTGTGGAACTTCGCTTCCGCATATACGATGTCGTTCCCCCTGCTGATCACGACGTCGACTTCGTGCTCGACGCACTTGCCTTTGATGATCTGATCGACCCTTGTCTCGTATCCTTCTGCTTTGTAGAGTTCGGCGATGAAAGACTCGAACGGAAAGCCCGACGGCCCGAAGTCGAGCACCGCCCGCTTGAGGCTATAGCGCGCCGCGATCGCGTGGCGGTGCTCGCGCAGCCGCGCGAACGCGCGCGAGTAGATCTCCTGCGTCGTGATGCCGTCGTGGAGTTCCTTGGCGATATCGTCCGCCACGCCCTTGGCGATATCGGGCGCGGCGCCCGCGCGCCTGAGCGAATCGACCAGCTTGCGTTCGTCGAATGGCTCTTGGGTGCCGTCTGCTTTAGCGATGCGTATGGTCATGCCTCCAGTGTAGCACTCTTGATATTGCCGCCGCCGAGGCAGCGCTCGCCCTGATAGAGCACGAGGGACTGGCCGAGCGGCATGTAGTGCGGCTCGAGAAGCTCAACTTCCGCTCCGCGATCGGTCATTGAAATGATTCTCGCATCGATTAATTCTTGCCGATACCGATAGCGTGCCTTGCAGCTTCCTTGCGACACGCTCCCGATCCAATTCGCATCATGCAGGGCCACGCGCGTCGCCGCGGCATCGCGGGGAAATTTCGATTCCGAGACTGTGATCGTGTTACGTTCGATATCTTTGGCGATCACGTACAGCGGCTTCGCGTCGGAAACCGCGTGGAACAGCGAGAAACCGTGCCGCTGCCCGAGCGTATAGAGCGCGGCGCCGTCGTGGCGGCCGATTGCTTCGCCCGTCTCGCTCAACACATCGCCGGGCGCGACCGTCATTTCACGCTGCAGCATATCGCCGATCGATATATCGCCGAGGAAGCAGAGCCCTTGGCTGTCGTGTCGCGCGGCGTTCGGGAGCCCGAACTTCCCGGCAAGCATGCGGACCTCGGGCTTAGTCAGATTTCCAACAGGAAACATGACTTTCCGCAGATGCGTTTCAGGAACTGCCCACAGAAAATACGATTGGTCCTTGTTTTTATCGGCACTTACGAAGAGCTGCCCGTCACGGATTTGCGCGTAGTGTCCGGTCGCGACATACTCCGCGCCGCGCGAGATGCAGAAGTCGTAGAAGACGCCGAACTTGATCTTCTCGTTGCAGAGCGTATCGGGATTGGGGGTCAGGCCCCGTTTCCACTCCTCGATCGAAGGGCGGAATACGTGATACTCGTACTCGCGCGAGAGGTCGACTTCGATAAACGGGATATCAAGATGCGCTGCCACGCGCATCGCCTCGATGCGGTCGCGCGCTGCGGGGCATGGATAACCTCGAATTTGGATTTTGATGAATACGCCTGTTACATCCCAGCCGCCGCGCTTTAGAAGCGCGGCGGCTGTAGCGGAATCGACCCCGCCGGAAAGGCCGACAAATATGCGATTATTGCGCCTCGAGCGTCGTTGAGGCTGTTGAAGATGCGCTTGTCGTATCGGTTGAGGGAGCATTGTCGGTGGGAAGAATCTGAATAGTATTGTTTTGATCGGCCGGCGCCTGCTCTTCCTGCACCGCCGGCTGCGGAAGGCCGAGCCCCACCATACTCAGGATAGATCCAAAGTTCAAGAAGGCATACGCACCGCCTGCGAGAATGAGCAGTAGTATAACGAGAATGATGACCCACTTTATCCATCCACCACGGCGCTTCACGCCAGGTACGGTCGTAATTTCTGACATGGCTGGCATAGATGCCGGTCGTTGACCCATCATAGGAGCACTCATCGGACGATTCATCATCGGGTTCATGCCTTGACCTATCGGTGCCGCATTCATAGGCTGCATGGGTTGCGACATAGGTTGGCCCATAGGCTGGATTGGCTGCTGCATAGGCATGCCCATCGGAGGAGGCGTTACAGCGCGAGGAGCTGGAGCAACGGGGGCGGGCGCAGGCGGCGGAGGGGTCGGCGGCTTTTGCACGCCATCAATCGCCATAAAGGCTTCGGTAACGTCGCCCGGCGTCCAGCCGCCGGCCGCGAGCGCTTGGGTAATCACCTCTTTGGAGAGGCCTGCGGCGCGCTGTGCGCGCACGTACTCGAGGAGTTGTGGATTGATCATACGACTGTATTATCGCACGCTTTTTTGGCCCGTCTATCCCCTATCCCCACTAGTCGCCCAGGTACTTCACCTTCGCCGCAAGATGTTGGTCATACGTGGCGCTGTAATGGAACGTGCCGTTCTTGTCGGAGAGATAATACAAATAGCTCGTGCTGATCGGCGTCACTGCGGCGAGTATCGCGTCGAGGCCGGGGTTCGCAATAGGCCCAGGCGGCAGCCCTTTGTGCGTATAGGTATTGTAGGGCGAATCGACTTTGAGATCCTGCGCGGTGAGGTCGAGCGAGTTCTTACCGATGATATATGGGAAGACTGCGTCGACCTGGAGCGGCATGCCGAGCTTAATGCGCTTCCAGAGAATCCCCGCGATGATGCGGCGGTCCTGCGTGTCGGGCGCCTCGCGCTCGAGCAGCGATGCCATGATGATGACATCGGAAAGCGGCTTCCCGAACGCGTCGATTTGTTTTTGGATGCTCGCGATGTGGGTCGAGAAGTTGTTGGAGAATGCCCCAAGTATCTCCTGCGTCGTCTCTCCCGGCATAAAGAAGTACGTATCCGGAAAAAGGTAGCCCTCCTTCCCCGACGTCTCGCGCTCAAATTCGGACAGGTTGAAGCCGGGTATGGCTTTCGCGAGGCCATTGGCGATATCCTGTACCGTCGCGCCCTCGGCAACGCGCACGCGCGCGGGAGTTATCTCGAAATCGCCGCTCCCAAGCCGCAGGGCCACGCGCAGGACTGCGGCCTTGCCAGGGAAGAAGTATTCTCCCGCGATGACGTGCCGCTCAGCGCCGAACACCCTGACCAATATCTCAAACGCGATCTCCGAGCGGATGATGCCGCGCCCCTTGAGCGTTGCCGCGGCCTGCGAAAGCGTGGTCCCCTGGGGGATATCGACGTATGCTCCCACCGGGAAGTTAAACGGCGCCCCAATGCAAGTAAAGTACGCAAAGAGCGCGGCGACGGTCACGCCCGCTGCCCAGCGCCAAGGCTGCCGCCTGACCGAGCGGCGCACGCGCGAAAAACTTCTTAATAGTATTCGTCGAAGAGATGAAAGCATCAGCGGGTGAGCGTATCGGGCGTCACGGGAAGGTTGCCGGGCGCCTCCGCGCGCTTGGCGGCCACGCGCTCGAGCCCCGGCGGCTGCACTTTGGAATTCGGGAAGTGCCACAGGGTCGCCAGCTCCTCGGTCGACATGAATATCGGCACCTGGTCGTACGGCACGTAGAAGTACGCGCGCTCGCGGTAATAAAAGTACATCTGCTTCTTGATAAGATTCTTGCGGACATCGCCGTAATCCTGCCAGGGATACTCGAAGATAGAGAGCCCGCGCGCCGGCATGATCGAGTTCATGTCATTGGAGCGCACGGGGTTGAAGAGAAGCACGAGGGAGCCGATATTGACCGGGTTAAACTTCCCCTTCTTGGCGATATAGAGCGCGCGTATGCCGCATTCGAAGGTAAGCTTGCCCATATTCCGCTCGATCGCCTCGATCTCGTTGCGCTCGCCTATCGTGAGCGTCCCTCCGCGCGCGTTGTCTTCCTCGACAATCGAGGCCGTGCGCTTGGCGGCATTGGCGAAGATGCCTTCTATCGCCTTCTTGCCGCCGTCCTTGTACGAATCATGTAGGTTATCATACAGGCCGTACCATTCGTCTTTCTTGCGGGCCTTGGCGATGATCTGCATCCAGAGATATTCCCCCGGCCCGATGTGCGAGAAGTGCTCGAGCATATTGGAAAGCGGATCGATCTGGATTTCAGGCGTATCTGGATTCTTGTCGAGCTGATAATCAAGGTAGGTCTTGATAGGGATCGCACCCGGACCGGTCTTCGTATATTCGGTACCCCACATATCGTAGTCGTCATTATTAAACGGCACCTTCGACGTGTAGTCCTCTATTTCGGTTATCTTCGCTTCAGGGAATTGCCCGTAGAGACGCGCCTCGATCACGTTGCGCCACGCCTTCCGCAGATGGAGGTAGTAGCTGACCCGCCCCTCGTTGCTTGCGATCTCCAGGCTCCATATGGCGCGGAAGGCGCCCTTCCATACGCGGGCGATAATCGTGCCTTCTCCGCCGGAGTTATTGAGCGCATTGAGGAACAGCTCCATCGCGAGCGGGGATTTCTCGACTTCGGGCGGAAGCTGCACTTCAAGTAGGATCATTTCTTGCGAGAATAAAAATTGGAAGCGCACATATTCGATCCAGCTCGTCCAGAAGAACGTCGCTAGGAAGATCGGCACCCACACGGGCGAGATCGCCACGACGCCGGTCGCAACGGCCTTGACCGCCGCCGGGTCGATCGTGACCGCGGCCATAAACAGGAGTATGAAGGCGACCGGCGCCAGGAAGACTGCCTCTATGTGCCAGCCGTTGAGGCCGTAGGGCTTCTTGGTACTGTTGGCGATATCTTCCGCCAATTGGTGCAGGGGCATGGCAGCTTCTATTGTAAAGCATGGTGTATAGTATACCTACCGACCCATGTTGATTGACACGATCGTATCGCACCCTTACTCCGACCTTGTCGTACTCATGACCTTCTTCGGTGCGCTCTCGTTCGTCACCTTCCTGCGCGGCCTCCTCACAGGGCTGCCGCATCTCTTTACGATCAATGTGCATGCCGAGCACCTCGAGCACTCGCGCGTCTACGTCGTATGGGGCGTCCTGCTCCTAGCATGGCTCTTCATGCTCTGGGAGGGCATCCGCGTCGTAACGGCCTTCTTCGAAGGACAGGTCCTCCCTGGCAACCTCACGGTCATCTGCTCAGTCTTGGGCCTTGTTGGCCTCGCGATACTTGCCTCGATGTTTATTCCGACGAAAAAGGCCGCCGGGAGCGGCGGCCATTAGCTCTATTTGACGAGGATATAGGTGCCGTCCTTGCCGCGCTTGAAATATTTCTGGTTCTGAAGATTGACGGCGATCGTACCCGGCTTTACATGGCGCTCCTTGAGCACCTTCTCGATGATCTGATCCCGCGTCATGGGGCCGTGCTCTCGCAGGACATTGCGGATCACGTCGCGCACGACGCCCGAGGCGTAGCCCCATTCCTTGAGCGCGTACATGCCGCGGCCGACAAGTACGAAGCGGTCGTCCTTGATCAATTCATTGTGGGTCGTCGCAACATGCGCCGCGCGGTGGAACATCTTCTCGATAAGCTGCGCCACTTCGCGGAAGTGGAGCGGGCTGCCGTGCTTCTTGACGGCAAGGTAGGCATAGTCGCGCACGCCCTTGGTCTTAACATTGGGCGATGCCGAGTGGCCCCACTCGCCCAGTGGGTTCTTGCCGATCTTCTTGCTGATCGAGAGCCAGCGCTTGAGTACTTCCTCATTTCGATGCTTGTCATTGATATCCTGGAGCTCTTTAAGAAAGCGGTCGATCATCTCGCCCTCGGGAATGAGGTCTTCGTCGGAGAGGCCTTCATAGAGGCGCTTGAGCGCACCCTCAACCTGCTCGGCCAATCCCGGGTCGACATACCAGCAGCGCTCGACCTCGTCGTCCTCTTTGCGGTACTTGAATGGGTCGCCGAGTACGAGCAGAAAATAAATATTATTCTGCATGCTCGCATCCTTGGTAATAAAATCGAGGAGGTCCTGCTCGCAGACAATACCGCCAAGAGAATCCACGATGCGCTCGAGCTCCTGGAAGGCGGACTTTGCCTCGTCGAAGGAAGGAGACTTCTTGAGCGCGGCAAGGGCGTGATTCTCGATCTGGCGGACGCGCTCGCGGGTGATGCCCCAGCGCTTACCGATCGCTTCAAGCGTGACCTTCTCGGTCGAGGTGCCCAAACCAAAGCGAGCTTCAAGAACGGTGCGGGAGCGCTCCGGGAGCGAGGTGAGGAGCTTTTTGACGATCACCTTGGGCTTGAAGCCCGTCTTGTCCGCTGTCTGTGGCATAAGTTATGTGTTCTAATATATCACACACTAATAGACTGTCAAATTGACGTTACCACGAAATTTATGACCTTGCCAGCAACATACACCGCCCGCTCCTCCTTGCCAAGGGCGAGCCATTTAGCCACATTTTGGTCGGCGCGGGCTGCCTGAAGCGCTTCTTCCTCCCCTATCCCCGACTGCAGCGCAATAGTCGCGCGCATCTTCCCGTTGACCTGCACGGCTACTTGTACTGTCGCAGCGACGATCTTGCTTTCGTCGTAGTGAGGCCATGGTTGCGCAGTCACCTCGTCCTCAAAGCCAGCTTTCTCCCAAAGTTCGCTCGCAATATGCGGCGCCAAGGGTGCCAGCATGAGCAAAAGTGCTCGATAGGTTTCGTTCGGCACGTCTTCCAGCTTCTCCAATTCGTTGAGCAAGATCATGAGAGAAGAAATAGCGGTGTTAAACTTGAGGTTCTCAATATCCTCGCCAACTTTTTTGACTGTTTGATGGAAAAGAGTAGTGAGTGGTGCAGCAGAAGAGTCCTGAAGGGGGCTCCGCAGCGCGACGGCGCGAGGACCGAGCGAATTTTCAGCAGAAAATTCGTGTACCCCTGAAGGGCTGCTTCTGCGGAACTCTCCAAGCTTCCATACCCGCTCCAAAAAGCGCCTTACGCCAATAATATTGGTGGTACTCCACGGCTTCATAGCCTCTAAGGGCCCCATAAACATCTCGTAGAGCCTGAGCGTATCGGCGCCGTAGATCGCGATCACATCGTCGGGGTTGATGACGTTACCCTTACTTTTACTCATCTTATTGCCATCTTCCGCCAAGATAATCCCTTGATGCCGGAGCTTGAGGAACGGCTCGCTAAAGTTGATAAGCCCGAACTTCTGGAGCACCTTGGTGAAAAAGCGCGCGTACATGAGGTGGAGCACCGTGTGCTCGGCGCCGCCGACATAGAGGTCGACCGGAAGCCACTTCTTGATCAGCTCCTTGCTCGCAAATTCTTGAGCGTTGTGCGGGTCGGCGAAGCGGAAGTAGTACCACGAGGAGCAGACGAAGGTATCCATTGTATCGATCTCCGGCGTCCAGCCTTTGCCAAAAATCTTCTCCGTGCGCTCGAGCAGCTCTTTGCTCTGGCCTAAGGGCGAGGTACCCGTCGGCTTGAACTCGACATCAGTCGGCAGCATCCACGGCAAGTGTTCCTCCGGCACCGCATGCGGCGAGCCCTCAGGGTCGTACACGACCGGTATAGGCGCGCCCCAGTAGCGCTGACGCGAAATGAGCCAGTCACGCAAGCGATAGGTCTTTACCATCTTCCCGCCTACCTTCTCGACAATTTTCTTCTTTGCTTCTTCGCTCTGGAGTCCGTCAAATTCTCCCGAATTAAAGAGGGTCCCATAGCCAGTATAGAAATTTTCCTCGGTTTTAATGCGATTCCATAAGACATCAAATTCTGCGTGTTGCAGCTTTGCTGCCACCACTTCTTCGGGAGAAAGCCATATAGCTTCGTGCTTCTCCTCTTCCTCGGGAGCAATAGGCTGACGCGTATCGTCGACCAGTTCGAACAAGAACATATAGTTATGCGCTTTGCGGTTGACGTTCTTATGGCCGGCAAAAAAATAGGCCTCCGATACGCCGAGCGGGCGAACAAGCCGCACGTTGGTGTAACCCGTCTCTTCCGCAATCTCGCGCCTGGCGGATTCGGCCGGGTCTTCATCGCCTTCGATGCCGCCCGTCACAAAGCCGGTCCAGGGTTGCGTCTTCCATCGTAGGCAAAGATATTTGTTCTGTTTCGGGTCAAAGAGCACTGCCAGAATTATCCTACGGAATGTATTTTCTTTTCCTTCCTGCGGAGGATTTCGCTCATCGACAAACTTCTGCAAGATAACCTCCTTGATCGGCAGATTAAACTTTTTTGCAAACTGATAATCGCGCTCGTCGTGCGCCGGCACCGCCATGATGGCGCCCGTGCCGTAGCCGCCCAGCACGTAGTCAGCTACGAAAATCGGAATCTCCTCGCCGTTGGCAGGATTGATCGCCTTAACTCCCTTGAGCTCGACGCCGGTCTTCTCCTTACCTTCCTCCTGACGCTCGAGGTCAGTCTTATTCTTCGCAGATTCGATATACGCTTCCGCCTCGCCTTTATTAAGTATTGCAGACGCAGATTTTGCCAGCTCTTCGGCAAGCCAGGGATGCTCCGGTGCCACAACAAGATACGTCGCACCGAAAATAGTATCCGCTCGCGTGGTGAAAACCGTTATCTTTTTCTTTCCGATCGGGTCAGTAGTGACTGAGAAATCTATCTCTGCGCCTTCCGAACGGCCGATCCAGTTGCGCTGCGCGATCTTTGTCGACTCGGGCCAATCGACTTGGTCAAGGTCGTCAACCAATTGATCGGCAAAGTCCGTGATCTTGAAGAACCATTGCTCGAGATCTTTCTGAATGACCGCCGTGCCGCAACGCTCGCAGCAGCCATTCACGACCTGTTCGTTAGCGAGCACGGTCTGGTCCCTCGGGCACCAATTGACCTTAGCGCGGCGCTTCTCGGCCAAGCCGTTCTTGAAAAGGAAGAGAAAGAACCACTGTGTCCATTGGTAGTACTCGGGCGTGTGTGTGCCGATCTCGCGCGACCAGTCATACGAGAGGCCGAGACTTTTAATCTGCGCGGTAAAATTCTTGATCGCGTCGTCAGTAGTCTTCTGCGGCGGGATGCCGGTCTTGATGGCGTAGTTCTCGGCCGGGAGACCAAACGCGTCCCAGCCCATCGGATGGAGCACGTTGTAGCCTTGCATCCGCTTGAAGCGGCTGTAGATGTCGGTTGCGGTGTAGCCCTCGACATGCCCAACATGGAGGCCCGCGCCGCTGGGGTACGGGAACATGTCTAATATATAGAGCTTCTCTTTATCGAAAGAGTCCGACGCTGCGAAGGCGTTATTCTCGGCCCACTTTTTCTGCCACTTCTTTTCGATTGCTTTGTGGTCGTACTTCGCAGCCATGTGCTATACAAAGTACCACACAATTGAGAATTGAAAACTATTTATTGGTCGGCGGGAAGAAGTCCGGATCTATTGATCGCACGAAGCAGACTCTGCCACTGCCATGCTGCCAATTTTGGTCGCCTCTCACGCCATATTCTGCCGGCGAAGCCGGGATTCTACTGTCAGTTGCGTAACTATCGCTCGAGAACGTCGCGCAGAGTTCAAACCCGAGATCCGCGTCCTTTATATATTCGTACTCTGCACCGGTGACCGGATCGACAGGGACGGTGTAATAGAGCGTCGGGTCTTTGAGTTGATCAAGTGTCGTCGGCAACGCCTGCTTCTGCTGATAGAACGACAATATTTCGCTTTGGAGGTTCTGCAAGTCGCTCACGCGCTGCTCGTCAATGCGGTACTGCCTCGCCTGCCATGGCGTACCGATGATAAAGAAGCCGGCTGCAATGGTACAGATGCCGACCAGCCCCACCGCGATCGCGACCGAGTTGGCGCGGCGAGGTTCTGCAGCCCAGTAGCCCCATACATCGGCGAGGAAGTGCATAAAGACGCCAGCGGCCACCAAAAGCACCACCGCAACCTTAAGGAGGAAGCGGGTCGTTATATCATCACCCGAGAGAAATGCATGGAGGAGCGCTACCAAGTCGCCCAAGATCGTGAGGCCCGCGATAAAGATCGTAAGGTAGAGCGCCCAGCGTCGTACCCAGATCTCGCCGCGCGAAGGGTCCTTGGCAATGAGGCTATGGATATAGCGCAAGAGGCCGATCGCCGCTGCGCCAAAGATGATGAATGCCGCCATCCAATAACTCACGCCGGAGTCGTACGGGTTCGCATAGTAGTTATTGAGTGCATCGGGGAACGCGTAGTTGATGTAGCTAAAAAGAAGATTGATAAAAGCGATGATACTTATATAAAGAGTGATCACCGCCCCAGCCCAAAGAAAGAAGTCCTTCGGCGTTGTTTTTGAGGTATTCATAATGGGCTTATTCTACCCTTCTTTTGACGTGCTGGGGATAACTTGACTTTTAAACAAAATGGGTGTATAATTCAAAATGAAGTTAGGCTGAACCTTGGGAGATTGAAAATGACGCACACTTCGCAGCCGCTCGGCTATCAATCGTACGGATACGGAGAACATGATCAAGGCCAGCAGAGCATGAAGATGTCTCAAAAGACACTGATTGCCTTGATCATCGCTCTTGCGATCGTCTGTGTGGTACAGGTCGTCAACGAGGTGCAGACTGCGATCGGCGACGCCGCCGGCAATGCGATCGTCGCTTTCCTGCCCCATTAATCATGGCGGCAGGAATCAAAAAACGCCGCGGATCCTTCGGGACCGCGGCGTTTTCTTTTTATCCGTGGAGAAATTCGGCGACGTCACCATCCCTGAAAATATATTCTTTCCCTTCGGTGCGGATCCAACCGAGATCGCGCGCTTTGCTCCAGCTTCCCGCCTCGAGCAATTTGTCCCAGGCGATCACCTCTGCACGGATGAACTTTGTTTCAAAATCTGTGTGGATTGCAGCGCCCGCTTTGGGTGCCGCGCTGCCGCGTACGATAGTCCACGCGCGCGTTTCATCTTTGCCTGTCGTAAAGAAGCTGATAAGGCCGAGTAAATCGTAGCCGCCTTTAATAAGCGCATTGACCCCATCGTCGAAGACGCCGTATTCCTGGCGGAATTGCTGTTTGTCATCGGTATGGAGGTCGCGTAGCTCGTTCTCGACATTAGCATCGACGACAACCCATTTGGCATTTGTCTGTTCAAAAAATTCCATCAAGCGGTCCCAGCGCGCATCCTTCATCTCGTCGAGGTTATGGCCGCCACTCTCTTTATTAAGTACATAGAGGACCGGCTTTTTGCTGATTAAATTTTCTTTTTTATCAATATCAGCGAGCTCAAGCTCGGTATTAATGAGTTCAATGTCGTGGAGCGGATCGATCGTATTTTCTACCTGCGCCACATTCGGATTCTCAAAGATGCGCACAACATGTGCGATCGCATCTACCTCGCGAATATGCTGGAGGAATTGATTCCCCAACCCTTCGCCTTCGCTCGCCCCTTTTACAAGTCCCGCGATATCGACAAACTCTACGGCCGCCGGGATATCCTTTGCCGATTGCGAGAGTGCGGCCAACTTCTCGCGCCGAGCATCGGGCACGGCAACGACGCCGACCGAAGGGTCGATCGTTGCGAAAGGATAATTGGCGATAAGCACCCTCTTTTTCGTAAGAGCCTGGAAGAGCGTCGACTTCCCTACATTCGGGAGCCCGACAATGCCGATGCTTAATTTAGCCATGCGATTAGAATATACCGTATTATTGACAGGATGTGAAGAAACTGTTAATTTAAGGGCACATGATAAACCGGATTTTGTACAGGGTGCTTGGCCTTTTTCGCCATGTCTGGAGCGCAGTCTCGGCTTTCTTCCGCAGGCTCGGGCTCAAGAAATCGCTCATAGGCGCTGGGGTGCTTCTGGTTATTCTTGCAGGCTCTCTCGCCTTTTTGCGCGGCAGCGCTCCGGTTGCCGCGCCGGACACTGCGACGCCGAGCGTCACTGTTGCGACCGTCGCGGAGCTTTCCCAATCGGGCACGTCGCTCACGGTAGCGGGCACCGTAGAATCCCAATCTGAAGCGACAGTGCGCGCGCAGAAGTCTGGCGAAATAACGACGGTCTATCACTCGCTCGGCGACAGCGTCGCCGCGGGGGCGGTCATCGCCGAATTTGAAGACTCCTCCGAGCGCGCGGCCGTGCTTCAGGCACAGGGCGCAGTCGATGCGGCGACAGCCGCTGCGGCGACTTCGCAGACCGGCCTCGCCGGTGCTAAGGCAAGCATGGTAACGACGCTCCTCTCCGCTTATGCCGCGGTCGATAACGCGGTGCCAGGCGGCATTGACGCGATGTTCTCCAATCCTACGAGCAACGCGCCGATCCTCAGCGCGCAGAGCACCAACTCTCAGGCGCGCGTTGACGCGCAGAATGACCGCGTCTCTCTCGATGCGGCGCTCGCGCGCGAACAGGGCCGCACATCGACCCTGAGCGTGAATGATGACCTCGCGGCGGAGGCTGCCACGACCGAGAGCGAGCTCACGAGCGTGCGCAATTTCCTTGATACGCTGATCGTAGCGCTTAACGCCGGCATTGCTACGCAGAATACCTCGCAGTCGGCGATCGATTCCTATAAAGCCATCGCAACCGGTGCGCGCGCCTCTATCAATGCCTCCCTCTCGACCATCATCGGCGCAGCACAGGCGCTCCAGGTCTCGACGCAGTCGAGCGCTACTGGCAACGGCGCCATTTCCGCAAGCCAGGCGGCGCTCACCCAGGCGCAGGGCGCGCTTGCCGCGGCCCGCGCGCAGCTCGAGAAGGCGATCATCCGCGCGCCGATCTCGGGCACGATCAACTCGCTTGACCTCACGCAGGGCGATTATGTGAATGCCGCACAGGCGGTCGTAACGATTGCAAATAATCACGCGCTCAAGATAGTGGCGTATGTGACACAGGATGACGCACAGAACCTTAGCGTCGGCTCGAAAGCAGCGATCGAGGGCGCCGCAAGCGGCGTCGTGACCCAGATCGCTCCGGCGGTCGACCCGACGACCAAGAAAATCGAAGTCGACATCGGCATTACTGACAACACAGGGCTCGTCAACGGCCAGTCGGTCTCCGTGCAATTTACTTCATCTGCGCATCCCGCTACTGCAGCGCCGACGCGCCTTATGATCCCGCTTACGGCCCTCAAGATCACCGCAGACGGCATGAATGTCTTTACGGTCTCTGCCTCGAACACGCTTGAGGCGCATGCGGTTACGATCGGCGAGCTGCTCGGCGACCGCGTCGTCATCGCGCAGGGCGTAACGCCCGACATGGTAATCGTCACTGATGCCCGGGGGCTGCGCGACGGCCAGGAAGTAACCGTTCGGCAATAATCCCATGATCGCGATCTGGAAATTTTTCCTCGAGAAGCGCAGGTTCACGCTGCTCCTTATCGCGGCACTCGTGCTATGGGGCAGCATCGCCGCCATAAAGATTACGAAGGAGTCCGCGCCCGAGGTCTCGATCCCGGTCGGTATCGTTACGACCGTGCTCCCGGGCGCCTCGGCGGCCGATGTCGAGCGGCTTGTCACCGACAAGATGGAGGAGCATCTCGCCAACATCGAGAACCTCGATACCCTTACCTCGACATCGCGCGACGGTATCTCGTCGGTCGTGGTGCAATTCCTCGCCTCTGCGGACCTCGACAAATCTATTGCTACGCTTAAGGACGACGTCGACAAGGCCAAGCCCGATCTGCCCGCAGAGGCGCAAGACCCTATCGTAAGCGACGTGAACTTCGTCGACCAGCCGGTGCTTATCATCTCCGTTTCCGCTGATCAGCCGTTCGCGCAGCTCGCCGAGCTTGGCGACACGGTCAAGGACGAACTCCAAACGGTCCCGGGCGTCTCGCGCGTCGATGTGTCCGGCGTGCGCAACCGCGAGATCGATATCGTCGTACGCAAGGCGGCTCTCGCGCAGTACGGACTCTCATTGCCGCAGATAACCTCCGCTATCGCGGCGGCGAACTCCTCGTTGCCCGTAGGGCAAATTACAGTCGATAACGTCAATTACAACATCGCCTTCGAAGGCAGCTTCGACACTGTCTCCGATATCGGCTCTGTCGCGATCCTCAATGTCGGCGGTCAGGTCATTTATTTGCGCGACATCGCTGATGTCTCCGACGGGGTGGAAGAGGCGACCAGCTACTCGCGCGTATCGGTCTCGGGCAAGCCCTCGGAGCAGGCTATGACGCTCCTTGTCTACAAAGTGCGCGGCCAGGACGTGACGACGGTCACGAAGGCCGTCCGCGCGAAGCTTGCCGACCTCCAGTCGACAACGCTGAGTGGCAGCCAAGTCGTCGTCTCGCTCGATGCGGGCGACGAGGTAGAGACCGACCTCACCGAGCTCACGCGCACGGGGCTCGAGACCATGGCACTCGTCATGCTCGCGCTTTTCGCGACGATCGGCTGGCGCGAGGCGGTCGTCGCCGGGCTGTCGATACCGCTTTCGTTCCTTATTGCATTCATAGGGCTGCTCTACTCGGGCAACACGCTCAACTTCGTATCGCTTTTCTCCCTCATCCTCGCGATCGGCATCCTAGTCGACTCCGGGATCGTAGTCGTCGAGGCGATCCACACCCGTATCCGCAAATTCGGCAATAAAGAAGTCGCCGCGGTCGAGGCTGTGCGCGAGTACGGCTGGCCGCTCATGGGCGGCACTTTAGCGACAGTCTCCTTCTTCGTGCCGCTCTTCTTTATCTCCGGCATCGTCGGCAAGTTCATAGCCTCGATCCCCTTCACGCTCATCTTTGTGCTTGTCGCGAGCATCGTCGTCGCGCTCGGCCTCGTACCCACGCTTGCAATCCTCTTCTCGCACACCGAGCACGATACGCCATTCCTCAAATTACAGGAGGAATACGCCGAGAAGGCACGCGCATGGTATGCCGACAAGCTGCGCCGCTTCTTCGCGCATCGTGCGTGGCAGAACCGCTTCCTGTGGGGCATGACCGCGGCATTTATTCTTGCGCTCATGCTGCCCATGTTGGGACTCCTCCAAACAACCTTCTTCCCGCAGGGCGACAGCGATTATCTTTACGCCGACATCGAGCTTCCGCCGGGCTCTTCTCTTGGCCAGAGCGACTTGGCAGCGCGCGAGGTCGAGGAGATCCTCTACAACGACCCGAATATCGCCTCGTTCGTGACCGAGGTAGGCGCATCGAGCGAGTTCGGCAACAACCCGCAGAGTGATCCGCGCTTTGCGAACCTTACTATCAATCTTCCGAAAGACCGCAAGGAATCGAGTACCGATATACTGCAGAACATACGCAAAGAATTATCAGTCATAACGGATGCAAAAATCACCGCCGATGAGCCGAGCGGCGGCCCGCCGGTTGGCGCCGCGATCGACCTGAAGTTCATGGGCGATGATCAAGACTCGCTCGATCAGGCCGTGGCGATGGCACGAAGCGCACTTGAAGCAACGCCGGGCGCTACCAACATCGACGCGACCAACAAGAACGAGACGACCGAGTTTACGCTCACGATCGACCGCGCGAAGCTCGCCCAGGTCGGCCTCTCTCCAGCGATCGTCGCCTCGACGCTGCGCACAGCAGTCTCGGGCACTAAGGCGACCTCGATATCCGGGACCGATCAGGATGTCGATGTGAATGTGTATCTCGACCTCAATCCTGATGCGACCGACCCGCACCAGAATACAAACACGACGCTCGATTCGCTCAACCAGATCCCGGTGCCGACGCCAAGCGGTGACACCGTGCTTTTGGGCTCACTCCTTGAGGAAGGCATCACGCGCAATAATTCGGTGATCAATCACGAAGACCGCAAGAAGGTCGTCGAGCTTACCGCCGACACGCTCCCCGGTTACACGGCGGGCGGCGTCCTCGCGGCATACCAGCATACAATGGATGACGCTAAGCTCCCTGCAGGCGTTACGAGCGAGGTAGCCGGAGAAAACGAGCAGACCAACGAGTCGTTTATCGAGATGGGTTACGCGCTTCTGGCTGGTGTGGCGCTCACCTTCTTCATTCTGGTGCTCGCGTTCAACTCATATCGTTTCGCGGGATACCTCCTCATGCTCGTACCGCTCTCGCTCATCGGCGTGTTCGGCGGATTGTTCCTCACCGCGCAGACGCTCTCGTTTTCCTCGCTGCTCGGCGTCATCGCACTCGCGGGCGTGATCATCAATCACGCGATCATCCTCATGGATTCGATCATTCAGCGCATCAAAGTTGGCAACGGCCGCGCGCTTACCGACATTATTGTTGAGGCAGCCGTATCGCGACTGCGCCCTATTGTTCTCACGACCGTTACAACCGTAATTGGCATGATCCCGCTTACCTACGCCTCGGCGCTCTGGGGACCGCTCGCCTTCGCAATCCTCTTCGGCCTCTCATTCGCTATGATTTTGACGCTCGTGCTCATCCCGACCTTGGTCTACCGTTGGCCGGGCAGGCTGCCGGATGGCATCATCCGCGAGCCTGGCAAAAACTAATTACTCGGCAAACTCGCCCAGATGCGCGACTTTGCGGCGCCATTCGTTGCGCTTCCACTCGGGCGCGGTTTCGCTTGGGCCAAACAAACTTAATCGCACGCGGAAGCCGGCGAACCAGAGTATCGCCATCTTGATCTCGTTGGTATAGTCACCGAACAGAAGCCAGATCATCAGCGGATGCGTGCCGGAGAGTATGAACACGCGCGAGGTCTTGCCTTTGAGGCGCTTGCGCCAGCCGAGCGCGGGCGTGCCCTGCTTAGTTTTGCGCATATTAAAGGCAAATCCGGGGAGCCACATGCGGTCAAAGAGACCCTTGAGGAGGGCGGGCATCGTCCCCCACCAATTGGGATAGAAGAGCACGAAGTGGTCGCACCAAATAATCGATGCTTGTAATCTTTTCAGGTCGGGCTCGAGTTCTTGGATCGTCTTGTACCCCTTATGGAGGATCGGATCAAATTTCATCTCGCCCAAGTGGAAGCGCTGCACCTCGTGGCCGGCCTTCTTGGCCGACTCCTCATAGAGGAGCGCCATGGTGCTCGACATCGTAGGCGCAGGGTCGGGATGCGCCACGAGTATCGTGATCTTTTTTTTCTTCGAATGATCGTGGAAAAAGCTCATGTGCGTTCGTGATTATTATACGGCAGCGGCGCGCAGCTGCGACTCCATGTCAGCCTGCGAACGCGGCATCACGCGGATCGCCGGCAAATTCGACGGCGGCGGGGCGCTCGGGTCAGCGGGCTTGCGCGGCACCATCGGCTCGTCGCGAGGCTTCTGCGGCGCCGGAGGCGCTATCTGCTCGGGCTTCTGGGGTATCGGCGGAGGTATGGGTTTGGAAGGGAGTGGTGGCACCGGCGCAGGAATCTCGACCTTAGGCTGCGGAGGCGCGACTATCGGCTGAGGCTTTGGAAGTTCAACGACAACCACAGGCTTAGGTGCGGGCGGAGGCGGCATTTCACGCTTCATCGCCGGAGCGGCAATCGGCTTGAGTGCCGGCGGCGGAGCTTTTTTGACGACAGGTAGGGGTTTATGCACCGCGAGAGGAGGCGCTGCTTTATGCTGCGGCTTGTGCTCAACGGGCGCGGCAGTGTGCTTGCGCGCACCTACGTGCGGGAGATGCAGCATATGCACGACCGCCACGAAAGATGCAATGAAGCCGATATTCCAAATGACATACAGGAATATGAGATCGCCCCATGTCGCGATGGGCGCAAGGATATGGAGCAGAAAAAGCGCATACCACTGCGAAGCAACGCTTCCCTCCCACCAATAGTTGGCGAATGGCCTCCCCCACTGGCCGAGCTCTGCGGCCGCGACGCCGCCGATCAGGAGCCACTTGAAGAGGAATGCGGGCTCGAGCACGATGTCCGAGGCGCCCGAGAAAATATGCAGGAGCGTGATCGCAGCGCCCGAGGCGATCATGAGCCACAACCCCCAGCCGAGCACCTTGTGGACCGCACGGCCGAACTGCTCTTCCTTGGGCTCGATGACGCCGTCGCGGGCGGAGAGGAAGTAGACGATGAGGATGATCGTCTCGCCACCGACACCCATCATGACGCCCAGCTGCTGGACGCAATAGAGGATGAGGTTGACCACATCAACCGAAAAGGACATGGCATAAATTCTAGCACGGGATTTTTGTGGACCGTACCGGGATCGAACCGGTTACCTCTTCCATGCCATGGAAGCGCTCTACCAAGTGAGCTAACGGCCCGTGTGCGGACATTGTACACGACCCGTAAAAATTTGACAAAGAAAACTATTATCGTTATACAGAATAGCGGCAAACCGCCATCTCCACCATTCAGATTTTTACGAGGAGACGTGATGCTCTTTATACCGAATATGCACGGCGAAGCCGAGCTTGAACGCCGCGGGCTGCGCGGCATCTGCAGCCGCCTGCTGAAGCGCCTCGAGAAGGCAGCGAGTGGCATCCAGCTTGGGTCCGCCGACACGCTCTATGTCTCGATTGGTCCCAATTGCAGGGCCGACCGGAAGCTGCCGGACTTTGAGCCGCCGGCCTACATCAACTGCAAGCTGCTGAAGGACGGCCGCGTTGCCGTGGGGCCGGTGGGGTTCTACCTGTACAGTAAGGACGGCGTCGCCACGGCGCACTTCGACAGCAATGGCCACCCCAAGGTTTACGTCAATACCGTCGACGCCACCCTGGACGAGGCAATTTCACACGTGTTCGAGCGATTCGAACGCCGCGCCGCAGCCTAACATACCAACTCGCCACGAGAAAACCCGCCGCGGGTTTGCGTGGCGGGTTTTTATTTTCCAAAAAAATTTAGAGGATGATGGTCACGCCTTCTTGGCGGACTTCAAGCACACCGCCCTCGATCGGGATCTCGCGCGGAGATCCCTCTTGCGTCTCCCGGAGCACAATAGTACCCGGCTTGAGCGTCGTGATGAGCGGCATATGCTCACCGAGGACCGTCATCTCGCCGTCCGCGGCGGGCACGGTCATGGAGTGCGCCTCGCCGTCATAGAAGACCTCGTCGACTTTTGCGATTACGACATGCATTACTTTCTTTTTATAACGAAGAGTATGAGCAAGACTATGCCGATAGTGACCAAAACTGCGACCGAAGCTCCAATGGTGAGATGATCCGTCATATTATTCGGCCTTCACGGTCTCGATGCCGCCCTTGTTGTAGAAGGCGCTCTCCGGCTTGTCGTCATGCTTGCCGTCGAGGATCTCGCGGAAGCCGCGCACAGTCTCGGACATCGGCACATAGACGCCCGGGATGCCGGAGAAGACTTCTGATACGTGCATAGGGTGCGAGAGGAAGCGCTGGATTTTGCGCGCGCGGTAGACCAGTTTCTTGTCGTCATCGGAGAGCTCCTCGATGCCAAGGATCGCAATGATGTCCTGGAGGTCCTTGTAACGCTGGAGCACCTGCTTCACTTCAAGCGCGGTACGGTAATGCTCTTCGCCGACGATGTCAGGATCGAGCGCTTGGGAAGACGATTCGAGCGGGTCGATAGCCGGATAGATGCCGATCGACGCCAGATTGCGCGAGAGCACGATGGTCGAGTCGAGGTGCGCGAAGGTGGTCGCCGGCGCTGGATCGGTGAGGTCGTCGGCCGGCACATAGATCGCTTGTACTGAGGTGATGGAACCCTTTTTGGTTGAAGTAATGCGCTCTTGTAATTGGCCCATTTCTTCTGCCAGAGTAGGTTGATAGCCCACCGCCGACGGCACGCGGCCAAGGAGCGAGGAAACTTCCGAGCCTGCCTGCACGAAGCGGAATATGTTGTCGATGAAGAAGAGCACGTCCTTGCCCATCTCGTCGCGGAAGTGCTCGGCCATCGTGAGGCCGGTGAGCGCGATGCGCGCGCGTGCGCCGGGGACCTCGTTCATCTGGCCGAAGACCATCGCGAGCTTCTCAATGACGCCGGACTCCTTCATTTCGTGATAGAGGTCGTTGCCCTCGCGCACGCGCTCGCCAACGCCCGCGAAGACGGAGTAGCCGGAGTGCTCGGTTGCGACGTTGCGGATGAGCTCCTGCATGAGCACGGTCTTGCCGACGCCTGCGCCGCCGAAGAGGCCGACTTTGCCGCCGCGCATGAAGGGCGCCAGGAGGTCGATCGGCTTGATGCCGGTCTCAAATACTTCCGCCTTGGTGCGCTGCTCTTTGAAGGGCGGCGGGTCACGATGAATCGGGAGCTTGGGCGCGTCAGTAGGCGCCAGCTTGCCGTCGATGGGTTCCCCAACGACATTGAAGAGGCGGCCGAGGCCTTTCTCGCCTACCGGAACCTTAACCGGACTCCCCGTATCAGTCGCCTCCATGCCGCGCGAGAGGCCGGTGGTGTCTTGGAGCGCGATCGCGCGCACGCGGCCGAGGCCGAGGTGCTGTGCTACCTCCAAGGTCACTGTCTTGTCACCGTTTTTGACGGTGAGCGCATTGCGCAAAGGCGGCAAATGCTCGCCCTCGAAGTAGACGTCGACGACCGGACCGATGATTTGTTTGAGTTCCCCTTTCATAAATAGTAGTTACGTTAAGTTACGCTGCCATGGCCTCCATGCCACCGGTAATTTCTGACACCTCGCGTGTGATCGCCGCCTGGCGCGCCTTGTTGAACTTGAGCGTGAGGCTCCCGCGCATCTCCCCCGCCTTGTCGCTCGCCGATTTCATCGCAACCATGCGCGCGGAATGTTCCGATGCCTGCGTCTCAAGCAGCGCATGGTAGACAAAAATGCTAGCCAAGCGCGGTAAGATGACACTGAACACCTCTGCCTCGCCGGGCTCGACGGTGTAGACCATATGCTCGGCGCTGGTGTCGGACTGCGCCGCGTAGACACCACGCACCGGCAAGATATCGTTCACGACAAGCTTTAGCTCCTCAAGCGAGAGCGGGAAGATCGTATGGAGGGTCGCGCGCTGCTCGAAGGTCGAGACGAAGTTCTGATAGCCGATTTTTACGATATCGACTTCGCCATCCATGAAGCGCTCTGCAGCGGCGTCGAGCATCTCGCGCATGACCGCAGAGTCGACTTGGTCAGTGTTGGCATAAAACTTACTCATGCTGTAGCCGCGCGTCGCGAAGAAGTCGTTCGCCTTGCGGCCGACCGCGATTACTTCGACCTGATCGGGCGAGAGATTCATGCTCTTGATATCGGCGGCGGCTGCGCGCAAGACGCCAGAGTTAAGTGCTCCGGCAAGGCCCTTGTCGGAGGTGATAATAATATAGAGTGCTCGAGTGATAGTGCGCGGTTGCGATAATGCATGGCTCATAAGCTCACGCGACGAAGAGGTGCGGGCAAGCACGGCGGTGGCCGCGCGAGCATACGCGCGGCCCGCGAGCGCCTTCTGCTGCGCTTTGCGCATCTTGGCAGCTGAGACAGCCTCCATAGCCTTGGTGACCTTCTGGGTCTTCTCGACGCTCTTGATCTTGGATTTTATTGCCTTAAGCCCTGCCATATCTATTTATTACTGAAGAGGTCGGGATGCGCCTCGCGGAATTTAGCGAGCTGCGTCTTGAGCTCTTCTTCGGTCTGAGACGCGAGATCGCGCGCTCGCGCGATGCTCTCGAGCACCTCGGGGCGCTCCGCCTGAAGAAAAGCAATGAACTTCTCTTCGAACTCGGGCACACGATCCACAGCCACATCCTTAAGGTAGCCGTTGACTGCCGCGTAGATCGAGACGGTCTGGAGCTCGAAGCCTAAGGGGTTACCATTGCGTTGTTTGAGGACTGCCATCATGCGCTGGCCCGAGTCGATGCGGCGCTTAGTATCAGCATCAAGATCTTGCGAGAATTGCATGAATGCTTCGAGTTCGCGGAATTGTGCGAGCTCAAGCTTGATCTTGCCGGAGACCTTCTTCATCGCCTTGGTCTGCGCGGCCGAACCTACACGCGAAACCGAGATGCCGGCGTTGATAGCCGGGCGGATGCCCTTGTTGAAGAGGTCGCTCTCAAGGAAGATCTGGCCATCGGTAATGGAGATCACGTTGGTCGGAATGTAGCCGGAGACGTCGTTCTCTTGTGTCTCGATGACTGGCAAAGCGGTCAGCGAGCCGCCTCCCTTTTCTTTGGAAAGTTTCGCCGCACGCTCAAGCAAGCGCGAATGGAGGTAGAAGACATCGCCCGGATATGCCTCGCGACCCGGCGGGCGGCGCAAGAGGAGTGAGAGCTGGCGATATGCAACGGCGTGCTTGGAGAGGTCGTCGTAGATCACGAGGGCGTCGCGGCCGTTGTCGAGGAAGTACTCGCCGACCGCGGCGCCTGCAAAGGGTGCCAAGTACTGAAGTGCTGCCGGAGAAGATGCGCCGGCGTCAACGACAATCGTGTACTCCATGGCGCCCGCCTCTTTGAGCTGCTGCACGATGCGCGCGGTCTTGCTCTCCTTCTGGCCGATCGAAACGTAGATGCAGATCGGGCGCGACTCCGTGGGCTCGGACTTCTGGTTGAGGATAGTGTCGATCGCAATCGTGGTCTTGCCGGTGTAGCGGTCGCCGATAATGAGCTCGCGCTGGCCGCGGCCGATCGGGATCATCGAGTCGATCGCTTTGATGCCGGTATGGAGCGGCTGATTGACCGATTGGCGGTCCATGACGCCGTATGCCTCGCGCTCGATAGGATTGCGCTTGGCGGTCTTTAAAGCACCCTGGCCGTCGAGCGCTTCGCCGAGCGGTGAGACGACGCGGCCAATGAGTTCATCACCTACCGGTATAGAAAGTACTTGGCCGGTCGACTCGACGCGCATGCCCTCGCGCACGGCGCCGGTGTCGCCCAAAATGATCGCGCGCACGGACTCCTCCTCGAGGTTAAGGATGACGCCGTACACGTTGTGCGAAGTTTCTATCGCGTCTTTGAGATCCTTGCCGTGGGCAGTATCAAATTTGACCATCTCCGACATGACCGCGCCCGCGAGACCCTCGATCTCGGCGACGCCGTCAGACACGCGCAGCACGGTGCCCGCGGCGCGGGACTCTTTGGCCGGCACGAAGCCCTCGATTTCTTTTTTAAATTGTTCGATGAAATGTTCCATACTAGTTGCTTCCTACAAGTGTCCGATAGAGCTGCAGTAACATCCTGGTCTGCTCGCGCTCGGGAGTGATTTGCTTATGCATCTCCATGCGCTCTTGCTTGGTCTCTAATTTTTCGTACTCGGCGAGGATGCGTGGGAGCAATTTTTCATGGCCGCGCCGAGCGAGAGCCTCGCGCAAGTTGGCGATTGCCTTTTTAGGGTCCCCTATGTCGGCCCGCGTGAGAGCCTGCGCATACATCGTCTCTAATGTCATGTGCGCTTTTCCTTAAGCATCTTCTCAACGCCCAGCACGATCATCTTCGCGACCTCTTCCTTACTCTCGGTAATCGCCTGGGATTTGAGCTCCTTCGCCTGGCGTTCGCCTTCTTCAAGGATGCGCGCGGCAGCAGCCTCGCCGCCCGAGATAAGCTCGCGCTCCTTCGAGGTGCCTGCGGCGCGCGCCGCGGCGATGACCTGATCGGCTTCGCGGCCCGCGTCGGCGAGCTTCGACGCGCGGGCCGCCTCTATGGTATGCAGCTCTTCCTCGGCCTTCTGCGCGTCCTTCACTCCTTGCGCGACTTTGCTCCGCCGCTCCTCGAGCATGCGGCCGAGCGGCTTGTAGAGGAAATACCACAACCCGAGGATCAGGATGCCGAAGTTGACGGCGCTCACGAGGAGCAAGTGCCAGTCGACGCCGAAGGTTGTGAAGATTGCCGACATACGTTATCTAGAGACAAAATTTTTCGAAAAAATAGTCTGGGAAGCTCCCCGAGGACTTTTTTTCGGGAAATTTTGTTGGAAGTACATTTACGTGAATTTCTTTTTAATTGAATCAAATCTACCTAAAACTTAGGTAAATTTGATTATGAAGCCGATAACGACCGCGAAGATCGCGAGCACGTCGGTGACGGCGATGCCGATGTACATGGTCGTCTGAATGACGCCCGCCGCCTCCGGGTTGCGACCGATCGCCTCAAGCGCCTTCGAAACAAGAATGCCAAGACCGATACCCGGGCCGATGACGCCGAGGCCCACTACAATCGCCATCGACAGGGTTTTTACTGATTCAAGATCCATACGTTTTATTAATTACTAATTACTTATATTAATGGCTCGTTGCGTGCGACCCATGCGCCTGCGCGCTGCCGTGCGGCTCATCGATCGCCAGCTTGATATACGCGAGCGTCAAAATCGCGAATATCGCCGCCTGCAAGAGCCCGATGAAGAGCTCGAACGCCATGAACGGCACGGGCGCAAAATAGGGCGCGAAGAATCCGATGACCAGAAGAAGCGTCTCGCCCGCAAAGACCGTCCCGAAGAGACGGAATGAAAGCGAGACAAGACGCGCAAGATTGCCGATAATCTCGAGCAGCCCGACGATAAAGCCTATCGCGCCTCCACTGAAATTAACAAATTTCGAGCCATATTTCAAGATGCCGAGCGTGAGTATTCCAGAAATCTCGACCACGAAAAACGAGATGATCGCGAGCGTGAGCGTCGTATTAAGGTCGGAAGTCAGCACATGTAAGAGGGGCACGCGCGCATCCCCCCCGCCGACGGTGAGCGTGCCGAAGACCGGCAATATCTCCATGAGATTCGCGGCCAATACGAAGAGGAAGATCGTTGCGATGAGCGGGAAATAACGCCGCACCAGTTTGTCGCTGCCGAGGGTGCCGTGCATATAGCCGTAGACGTACTCGTACGCCATCTCGACGGCGCTCTGCACCTTGCCGGGTATGAGCGTAAGATTGCGGCCGATGAAGAACGCCGCGATAAGGAGCGCCGCCATCACGAGCCACATCGTGACGATCGTGTTGGTGATAGGCATCCCCCACACGCTAAATAAGCGCTCGGACGCGAGCGTAATATGCAGTCCTGACTCCATAAATACGTATACATACTAGCACGGGAGCGCGGCTTTTGAAAATTAATTTCGATACAAAAGAAGCCAACCGGTCAATAGGGCACAACAAAACCTCCCATCAGGGGAGGTTTTGTTGTTTCCGTTTATTATTTTATTATTTTTGCTTGTCGCCGAAGTTATTCTTGGTCGAATTCGTACCGGAATCGACTCTCACGATATTGGGAGAATCTGTCTCCTTCCAGCCGTTCTGCACTATTTCACTAAGGGTGTACTTCCCTACCTTAAGACCGGTGAAGCTGTAGTTGCCGTTGGCATCGGTAGTAGTGGTTACCGTACCATAAGGCCCCTTGAGCTTGACGGTCCAGCCGGCGAGACCTGCTTCGCCTTTATCTTTGTGGCCATTCTTGTTCTTGTCGTTATAGACCGTACCGGAGATAGAGCCCAGCTTGAAGGTTCCGAAGTCTTTATTGCGCGCGATCTGCCCCGCCGCTAGAGCAAAGGTGTAGACGCCGCTCGAAGGATACGTTTCGATCGAGCCGGTCGGTACTATTTCGCGGACGTGATACGTACCCGCCGCAAGACCGAGGAAGCTGTAGATGCCATGCTTGTCGCTTACCGTGGTCAGCTCTCCGGTATCCCAGTGGCCATTGTTATTGGTGTCCAAGTAGACCGTAACATTGGGCACGGCAACCTCCCAGCGGGTTTCGAACGAAGAGCCGTCGCCGTCCCAATCCTCGAAGGTGGTACCGCGGATCGCACCGAGCTTGGTATTTTTGGTGTTGGTGAGCGTGCACGAGAGGTTGTCGCCGGCATCAAGCACTACCGAGGTGCAGGTAGAGTCGGTCTGAGTCCAGCCCGATTTTGAAGTCTCAGTGACCGTATATGTGCCCGGCGCCAGGTTCGAGAATGTCTGGCTGCCCACGCCGCCCGCGGTCGTTATCTGGAAGTTGCCGATGCCGTTCGTGCCGTTGAAGTTGAAGGTGTCATTCCCGCCGATAGTGTCTTTGTAGACGGTAAGCGTCGCGGTCGTCGGGCACGACGCATTGTAGACGATCACGTACGCATCGCTGGTGAGGCCGTCGGTAAATGCCGCCGTTGAGGAAGTCGCATTTTGCGCCGCATCAGCGAAATTTACGAGGCTTGTCTTGTAACCTTGCAATAGATATTTGCCGGGCGCGCAGGACGCGAGCGAGGAGACTACCTCACTTGAAGGATCATCCACTATTTCGTTCGTAGAATAGGTCGCGCCCTGCGACATCGCGGCCGTGTCAGCGCCATACGCATCTGTTGCGCCGCCGAAGTTGTCGCCCAGGGTGTACGAACCGGAGCCTGAACCGATGTTAGAAGCGCTCCAGCTGGATTGCATCGGGAAAAGATAGTTGTTTGCCGATGCCGCAGTTGCCTCGCTTCCATCGAGATACTTGAGTATGTGCACCTTCACGGTAGATGCGGGCGCGCAGGTGTCATTCCACACAATGACATACTCGTTGCTTGCGAGATTAGAGAAGTTGGGAGGGGTCGTGCTCTGGTCAGCTGCCAGTGCAGCCGCGAAGGTAGGGCCACTGGAGTAGCCTATCAATTCGTAGGGATCAGCACTGCAGTCGGCGCCTACAACCGTGCCGGAGGTATCTTCGTTAGTCGTATAAGTTGAGCCGGCATCCATAGCGGCAGTTACTGCCTCGTATGAGTCGACGGGGCTAAGCGCGTAGGTGCCGCTGCCTGCGCCGCCAATATTGGCCGCATTCCAAGAAGAAGCCATCGGGAAGGAAGCTGTCGCGGCGGTAGTGCTCGCCGCAACACCATCGATAAACTTATCGATGGTAACCGTGTAGGTTGAAGGCGCCGCCGTGTAATACGTTACAAGGCCAAGATTGGGATGGTCGAGCTGATCGATGATCATTCCATCCTCGGTGGTGCGCTGCGTTGCGTTCATAGCATCGCCAGTAAGGCCGCCGAATGTCGCTCCGATAGCGTTAACGGGAGCAGTTTGATAGTTAGCAATATCCGTATGAGCATCTCCGCTGAACGCTATATGCGTAAGGTCGAGCGTCGTGCCGTCGCTCGTAACGGTGTTGGCGGGAGTGGCATACGTAGCCTCATTCGCGTCGTCGTCGCCTTCGATATGAATCCCGGCGCCGTTGCCCGCGCCACCGCCATTTCCCGAAATAATATTGGAGCCAGTGAAGTGTACGCCGCTTATATTGGCGCTTCCGCCAATCGATGTCGGGCTATTATCGTTGCCAATAGTGTAGAACGAGATCCCCGTCCAGCCGTTGTTGCTGGCTGTGATGTTATTGAAGGTAATGTCGCTGCTGGGCGTCGCTTGATCGCCGGCCGTATACGCGGCCGTAACCGCAAACCCGTTCTTATGGAAGCCGTCCGCGGTAACCCCATCGATCAGCACGTGGCTGGTCGTATTGATATCCACGCCGCCGCCCGTATTGCCACTGCCGCCGTTGAAGGTGTCGTCGGTAAGCGTGAGCCCGTCGGCCTTGTACGCCTTGAACGCATACGTCGTGGCCGGAGAAGCATTCACGGTAATGCCGCTCATGGCAAACCCGGTTGCAACATTTCCCGGCTCATCAAGATCAAAGCCGTACCCGGAATCGAGATTGAGAATGACCGAGCCGGTTCCCTTGATCGTAAGGTTGCCCGTGGCGATCACGACATTGCCGCTATAAGTGCCCGCGGCAACATTGACGGTGCCGCCCGTCACGACGGCGTTGACGCCGTTTTGGAAGGTGTCGATCGGCCCGAGCGGGTCGCCCTGCGCGCCCGCGGCGCCGGTGGTCGCAACGGTCACTGCCGTACGATTGGCCGCGGTATAGCCTTGATCCTGAACGGACCAGCCGGCGTTCGCGGTGCTGAGCGCCAGGATTGCGCTTTGCGTCGCCAAGGGAGCGGTGCCTCCGGGGTAAGGGTTGCTATGGACCGTAGTCCCGTCCCAATTTCCATTAAGATGAAGGTTCATCCCCCAATCGTTGCCATAGAGCCCTTGCGTATTGCCCGAAATCGTAATACCGGTGCCGTCGGTATACTGGACCGAAATGCCCGACTTGGAGTTGTCGATGACGTTATTGGTCACTGAACCGGTAGTATTCCGGCCATCGATAAGGATATCGTTGCGGAGATTGGCAATGGTATTGTTGGTGATCGTAAAACCCGTAAAGCCATTCTTTACGACAATGCCGCGGGTTATATTGCTGCCCCACGGATAAGTCGTATAAGACTGATCAGCAGGCCCCTCGATATCGAAGCCCTGGATCGTTACATTATTCGCATTGATGGTGAATCCATTGGAGCTTGCGCCGTCGGCGACGACAAGTTTGGCGCCAGTCGCACCGGTAATAGTGACAGGCGTTGAAATGATGACATCTTCCGTATACGTTCCTGCCGCTACATTGATGGTATCTCCGGAGGACGCGTGATTTACCGCAGCCTGGATAGTGCAGTACGGCGGCGTAGTCCCCGTATCATCGCACGTACCGCTATTGTCTACGGTTAAGGTGCTTGCCGAAGCAAGAGCTGGTAATACGAGAAATGCGAGACCGACCAGTGCTGAAGAGACCCCAGGAATGTATCGCTTCATACGGTTACAGAATATTAAATTGTTAATTAACACGCTTTATTGTAGCGGCATCCAAAATGAACCCGACATGAAAGATGGTCGTTTGCGTGTGCATAAGTCTCTTTTCAAACATTCGAGATTGCCTGCCGACCTTGCGTCAAGATATGCGCACGGCAGGAATGCCGCGGGCGCATGCTCCTTTCATGCTAGGATAGCCCTATATATGGAGGGCCTGCCCAGCTCTATCACACTGACGATCGCCGTGCTTACCGTATTCCTGGTATTCATTACCGCACTCAAATACGGCATCGAGGACAACTTCAAGCGCACGCGCCTCATCATGACGGCGTTCTTCCTCTTTATCGTGGCGACGCTCACGATCGCCTTCCGCCAGTACACGATGGCGACGCTCCCCTTCAGCGCGCCCGCGTTCCTGGTCGGCGCGGCGATCGGCTACTTCGTCGGCGTGAGAACGGCGCAGGAGAAGCTGATGGCCCAGGGCGCCGCGCACTATATGGAGCATTTCGCGCATGTGCGCTTCGAGGATTTGCAGGCGTTCAATTGGTGGGCGCTCGTCAACTTCTATTCGGTCATGAGCGCGCTCGTACTCATCAACCTTGTCGGGCTTTCAACGGTGATCTTCCGCCAGGCGGAGGGCTGGGCAATCGGGACGAGCGCGCTCGGCGCGCTCCTGCTCGGCACTATAGCGCCGTATCTCCTTCACCTCTGGAGCATCAGGACGACGCAGGCCACAAGTAAGACGACCAACGAAGCGTAGAAGATTCCCCGCCCCCATTTCTTGGCCCTAGGCGAGGGGTCATGTGCGATAAAGAGTGGCACGCCGGCGGCGGTATATTCCGGATACCGGTACGTGGCGATCGCCAAAAAGTGCGGGATCTGCCAGAGATACATCGCGGTAAAGAGCGCCCAAGCATACCAATCGAGGCTGCCGGTAACGGCGAGGTAGCCGGCCATGGGCGGCGTGGCGCCCGCGACCGCGCCCACGAAGAGCGCCCAGGGGCTCACGGGCTTCAGCGGCGTATAGAGAAGCACATAGACCGCGAAGCCGGCCAGCGCCGCGGCGAGAGACAGCGCCGGCACATAGAGGCCGAAGACTATCCCGCCCGCGAGGCCCAGCACGAGCGCGTAGGCCGCAGCACTCTCGCGCGAGACCTTGCCTGTCACGGTCGCGCGGTCCTTCGTGCGCGCCATGCGCGCGTCGATCTCGCGGTCGTAGATATTATTGAGCACGCACGCGCTCCCGACGACGAGCGAGAGGCCGATGAGCATCGCGAGGAATACGAGCCAGTCGATATGGCCCTTGGCAGCAAAGAAGAACCCCGCGGCCGCGACAAGCGCATTGCCGTAGATAATCCCCGGTTTAGTCAGCTCGTAATAGGCCTTAATCATCAATCGTTCTCCGCCTGCGGCGTGATCGTGCCGCCAATGTACGTCTGATTGATGGAATCGTCCATCTGCATATTGGCGCTCAAGTTCTGCATGATCCAAAGCGTGCCACCGACCAATATGCAGACGACGATGAGCGCCAAAAAGAGCGACGGCAGGTTGGAGCGATTGTCCTTCTCTCCCACATGGAGGAAGAAGATGAGCTGCACGGCAAGCTGTATTAGTGCGAAGATCGCAAATGCTATACCAAGTTCAAGATGCGTCGGGAATCGGTGGTGGTTGTAGACATGGAGCCAGAGTAAAGCCGGCGCCGCGACGGTGAGCAGCACACACAGGATATATCCGATGATGTATGAGCGCAGAGTCATAACGCGGCGAAGAGGTACACGATCGTAAAGATGAATATCCAGATGAGGTCGAGGAAGTGCCAGAAGAGCGCCAGGCAGGTCAATTTGCGGTTGGTACTTTCGTTAAGCCCGCGCACGGCGACGTGCGCCATGACGACCAGCATCCAGACAGTGCCGAAGAGGACGTGGAGCCCGTGCGTGCCGACGAGCGTGAAGAAGGATGACAACGCGGCGGAGGCGTTAGGGCCGTTATTTTCATATATGAGTTTGCCGAACTCGGATACTTCCATCCCGAGGAACGAGAACCCGAGGGCGAGCGTCGCCGCCAGGAATGCAAGCGTGAGCAGCCGATTATTCGCGCGCGCGAAGAGGAGCGAGAGGCCGATGGTGAGGCTCGAGGTTAAAAGGAGCATCGTTTCGGTGAGTACAAACGGGATATCAAGAAAGTCCCCTACCCCTGCGGCGCCGAAGGTGGCGCCGCGCAGCACCGCAAAGGTGGCGAAGAGGCCTGCGAAGAGGACGCAATCGCTCATGAGGTAGAGCCAGAAGCCGAAGGTTACTTTTGGAGTTTCTGCGTTCATGACTGTTTATAGGACGCTTCGATGCGTGCCACCTCGCTGGAGGGGATCACATGCTCGATATGAGTACTCAGCGAGCGCGCAATAATGATAGCGATAATAATCGGCAGCGAAATCCCCGCAAGCCACCAAATGTGCCAGATCATAGCGAAGCCGAATGCTCCTGCGACGACGGCGATGACGAACCCGAGCGGCGTGTCGGTCGGCATGTGGATGTCTTCATAGGAGCCCTTCTGGAAAGATGTTCCTTCTTTTTTCATAATCCAGAACGCATCGCGGCCCGCCACCTGCGGAATATGCGCGAAGTTGTACGGCGGCGGGGGCGAGTGCGTCGCCCACTCGAGCGTGCGGCCATTCCACGGGTCGCCGCCCGCCGCGAGGCGCTCGCGATTGCGGATGCTCACGATCAGCTGGATGACCTGGAAGAGCACCCCGAGCCCGATGATGCAGGCACCGAGCGCGGCAACCACGAGCAAGGGGTGCCAGCCCATGGAGGGGTCGATCGTGTCGAGGCGGCGCGTCATGCCCATGATGCCGAGCGCGTAAAGCGGCATGAAGGCCGTGAGGAAGCCGATCACCCACGCCCAGAACGCGCGCTTGCCCCACGCTTCGTCGAGCCTGAAGCCCGCGAACTTGGGGAACCAGTACGAGATTCCCGCGAAGAAGCCGAAGAGCACGCCGCCGATCACCATGTTATGGAAGTGCGCCACGAGGAACTCGCTGTTGTGGAGCTCGAAGTCGGCGCCCGGCACCGCCATGAGCACGCCGGTCATGCCGCCGATGATGAAGGTCGAGATGAACCCCATGAACCAGAGCATCGGGGTCGAGAAGATGATCCTTCCCCGGAACATCGTGAAGAGCCAGTTGAATACCTTGACACCCGTCGGGATCGCGATCACCATCGTCATGATGCCGAAGAAAGCGTTTACGTCCGCACCCGCGCCCATAGTGAAGAAGTGGTGCACCCATACGACAAAGGAGAAGAAGACGATGCACATCGTCGCGATGACCATCGAGGTATAGCCGAAGAGCCGCTTTTGCGAGAATACGGGCACGAGCTCGGAGAAGAGGCCGAAGGCGGGCAGTATCAATATATAGACCTCCGGGTGGCCCCAGGCCCAGATGAGGTTGACGTACATCATGACGTTGCCGCCGAGGTCGGTCGTAAAGAAGTGCATGCCGAGCAGGCGGTCGAGGCTGAGCTCGCCGAGGGTCACCGTAAGGATCGGGAATGCGAACACGACGAGGAGCATGGAGCCCAGAGCGGTCCAGACGAATATCGGCATCTGCATGAGCTTCATCCCCGGCGCGCGCATCTTGAGGATGGTCGTGATGAAATTGATCCCGGCCATGAGCGTACCCGCGCCCGCGATCTGGAGCGCCCAGATCCAGTAATCGACGCCGACTCCCGGGCTGTATTGCAGCTCCGAGAGCGGCGGATATGCGAGCCAGCCGGTCGCGGCGAACTCCCCTGCCACGAGCGAGAAATTGATGAGCATCGCGGCAGCGGCCGTGAGCCAGAAGGAAACCGAGTTGAGGAATGGGAAGGCCACGTCGCGCGCGCCGATCTGGAGCGGCACCACGAGGTTGAGAAGGCCGAACATCATCGGCATCGCGACGAAGAAGATCATGATGACGCCATGCGCGGTGAATATCTGCGCGTAATGGTCGGCCGCGAGATAGCCGGTGCCGGGGCCCATACTGATGGCCTGCTGCGCGCGCATCATCGCCGCGTCGGCGCCGCCCCGGAAGAGCATGATGAACGCAAGCACGAGGTACATGATACCGATCTTCTTGGCGTCGACGGTGACGATCCACTCGCGATAGAGCTTCCCCCACGCCTTGAAGTACGTAATGAGGAGCACGGCGAAGACTCCGCCGCCGACCACCATAAGCTCGGGGATGGTCTCGATCGGCCCGTGTATGAAAGATTGAAACGTCAGTAAGCCAAACATATTACATGCGCATGCCGGGCATCGAGCTCATGTCTGTCCCCGGCACGCTCGGGGGCGACATGAATTGCATAAGTATTTTATCGTACAGATCGTCGGCCACGCTTGCGTAGGAAAACGGTGCATCGATAGTACCAGGCTGCGCCAGAGATTGATAAGTCGGATAATTGAGCGCCATGACTCCTTCCTTGGTTTGGGCCACCCACGAGTCGAAGTCGCCCTGCGGCACGGCCGTGGCCTTGAAGCCCATCGAAGCGAAGCCGTCGCCGCTATAGTTGGACGAATAGCCGCTATAGGTGCCCGGCGAGGACGCCATAAGGTTAAGCGTCGTTACCATGCCGCTCATGGCATAGATCTGCCCGCCCAATTGCGGGATCCAAAACGAGTTCATCGGCGCGTCGGCGGTGACCTTGAAGGTGATTGGGGTACCGACCGGGATCGTAAGGCCGCCCACTGTGGCAATCCCCTGCTCAGGGTAGATAAAGAGCCACTTCCACGGCAGCGCTACCACCTCGATCGTCATGCCCGGCGTATCGGAGGCGATGGGGTTGGGCGGGTTGAGCTCGTGAGTGCTCGTCCACGTGAGCGCCGCAAGCACCAGCACGATCTCGAGCGGTATCGCCCACCAGACAAGCTCGTCCATCTTGGAGTGCTCCCACTCGGGCATGTACTTCGCAGACGTGTTGCTCGCGCGGTATTTCCACGCAAAGAAAAAGATAAGGATGTAGACCGGCACCGCCACAATGAGCATAAGCTCAATCGTGTGGAGCATCAGCCCGCGCTCCGCTGTCCCGATAGGGCCCTGAGGATTGAGCATTACGAAAGTACCGGGCCAGTTCATGCTTTCATCATACCGCATCTCGGATAAAAAAGCCGTCCCTCCGAAGAGAGACGACTTGATGCCTTAGACAGCAGATTTCGGATAGATCCGATCCGCAGCCTTATAGGCCTTGCAGAACTCGACGTAGAGAACCGGGCTCGCATCTTTGCATTCCTCGGCAATAAGCCGGGCCCCGTCGATGTAGTCGCGGCACTTCTGTGGCGTCCAGTCGACCGGAGGATCACTGGTGACCGACCGAACGTTCGAAGTCTGATCGGCAAGCTTCACCAGCTTGACGCTTTTATCTTTGTGAACGACACGCTGTGCTTGGAGCGTCTTACGCTCCAGTGTCGGCATGCCTGTGAAGTGCGGCGGGTCGGTGAGACCGTCAACCGTGTGCGCAACCTCCGCACCGAAGATCACTCTTATTTCCTCAAGAGTCGTCGAGGTATCTTCGACCGTATCGTGCAGCCACGCCGCCGCGATCTCCCATGGTGTACCGCCTGCCGCTTCAACAAGATCGGCCACATCTTTCAGATGAGTCCAGTAAGGATCTTGTGCCTTGTTGGGCCGTTTGAGGCCTTCATGCGCCTTCTTAGCAAATTCGCGTGCAGCGGCGACCATCTCTTCTGCTTGCGACTGTTGTCCTCGCATTGAGGTTCTCCTGTGGTTGGTGTCCGATATTAAAATAGCACACTTTTATAGAAAAGTAAAAACTTATCGTTTTCGTGGCTACGACTCAAAATCTGCAGATTTCCTGTCTTTTGTGGACCTGGCGAGAATCGGACTCGCGACTCGGCAATGCGAATGCCGCGTAATACCACTTTACTACAGGCCCTTGTCCAAAATTCCGTGACGGCCGGAGTCGGGGTGCCGAGAATCGAACTCGGATCTTACGCACCCGAAGCGTACATAATACCATTATACGACACCCCGACTCCGGCAACCACGAAAATCTTTGCTACTATAGCCCGAAAAATAAAAGAGGTCGAGCACGCTAATGCTCAACCTCATGGCGCTGGGAGAGTCTCAGGAGACTCTCAATTCGGGGGATGTTGGTTGCTTGGGAATGCGCTTGCGGTCGGGCGGGCGCCTCAATGCCTCATCAAAGGCCCGCTGGCTCGAGCAATCAGGATCTTCGCAGATCCACTTCGCTCCAACAGGTATCCGTACTCTTCCACAATCGCACAGCCAGTGTTTTCTTTCCGACACGGTTCTTTCTCCGCATTTGCCAATCCGCCCCGTGCGCATTGGCTGTACAAAACTATACTCCAAAAAATATTTTTGTCGACTAGGATGTGCACCCTGGAAGGCTCGAACTCCCGACCTCGCCCGTGTGAAGGGCGCGCTCTAACCAACTGAGCTAAGGGTGCCTTGGCCCGCCAAGGCGGACGTGCGCCCATACTACCGCACCTTCAGGTTTATTTCACGCAGGAAGTAGACTATTATTTAGTATATGCGCGGACAAACAAGCACGATCGTTGCAGTCATTATCATCATTATCCTTGTTCTCTTTGGCGCGTGGTGGATCTTCCTGGGCCCCGGCTCCTCGCCTTCAGTGCCGAGCGCCGCGGGCAATGCCGCGGATGAGGCCGCCGTGCGGCAGACAGTGACGAGCTTCGGCTCTCAGCTCCAGATGGTGTCGCTCATGGCAAGCACGAGCATCGTTGCCGATGCCATCGGCCAGTATTATGGCCCGTATGTCGACCCGACCTTGCTGCAGAGTTGGGAGGCCGACCCTACCAGCGCCCCGGGGCGAGAGACTTCGAGCCCGTGGCCCGACCATATCGACATCACCTCGCTCGTGAATAACCCCGACGGCAGCTACACCGTGCAGGGCAGCGTCGCCGAGGAGGCGAACGGCGCCCAAGGCACCACCACGGTCGACTCTTACCCTGTCTCCATGAATGTTGAGAACAGCGGCGGCGTGTGGCTGATCTCGAGCTATGCGCGCACGGATCAGTAAGCGGTTGACTTCTCTCGAAGTGAAAGGTTAAATAGCGACGGAAAGTCATTGGCACGCCAGAGGAGGTTCCGATGCCGAATCGCGCTCCCTTCAACGAAGATGAAAGTCGGGTAGTTCTTGGCGCGCTTGCGCCGTATTACTTCACGACCTTCTATTGCAACGAATACAAGGAGGAGAGCGGCTCCTTCTTCCAGTTCGCCGGCCTGCCCAGGCTCGCTTTTGGCTCGGTGACTACAGCGCTGGAGGAGCGGGCGCGCGCAAGCGCCGACCAGATACGGATTTACTGCATTCCGAGGTCCAGCCAAAGCTACGAGTATTTCGTCATCGCAGCCAACAGCAAGAACTACAGTGGCGAGCTGCTCTACGGCTACGGCGACAATCTCGCGCTTCCGCTTTCCGACCATATTCTCAAGCGCGCGGAGCTCGAAGCGCTGAAAGCGTGGTCGTGGAGGAGATATATCCGGTCGCAAGGAAAATACCCCTTCCTCATCTTCCTAGCATGGTCTGCAGTAATCATGTTCTCAGCGGACATGTACCTCACGCATGGAAGCGGCGGATGGGGCGAGTGGCTCTTCGCGGGCATACTCCTGATCGTGGGTGTCACGGGCCTCTGGGATATCCTGATAACCCAGCCCAAGACTCTTGCCGCCGAAAAAGCCCTGCTCAACAGCGCACTCATCAAGCTCGCAAAAAGTTCGCCGTAACGGCCGTGCCCTCTCTCTAGAGAGGGGGCGCTTTTCTATAGTGTGGACCCAACCGGGATCGAACCGGTCACCTCCTCATTGCAAATGAGGCGCTCTACCAAATGAGCTATGGGCCCAGCCAAAAGTTGCCAAGAACATCTTATTAAAACATTATTTGCTTATTTCGTCTATCTTCGCCGCGACGATGAAATCGTTCTCCGAGAGGCCGTCGATCGCGTGCGTGGTGAGCTCGACGCCGACGTCGCCGTAGGAGACGGTCATATCGGGATGATGGCCTTCTTCCTCGGCGATGGCCGCGACCTTGTTAACAAACTCCATCGTCTTCTTGAAATCCTTGAAGTGGAAGCTGCGCGCCAGTAGATGCCCCTCATCTATGAGCGCCCACTCGGGGTTAAGCTCGGGCATGAGCTTCTGCGCCTCGTCATGCGGCATGGGCTTGGTGCCGCCTTCGCACGGCACACACTTTTTCTTGGCGAGATTACTCATGGGAGACCGATAATAGCGTGCGCTTGCCGTCCTTGGCAAGGGTGACGACATGGTCGAGGAAGTGCGTGAGGCTGCTCCCTACCGCTGCGACTGCCTTGGGCAGGAGCGACTCGGCAGTAAGGCCAGGGAGCGTATTGACCTCGAGGAAATAGATCCCGCGGCGCGAAAGGATAAAGTCCGAGCGCGAATAATGCGAGAGGCCAAGGCCCTCATGTACGGCCTTGGCAAGCCGGATCAGCTCCTCCTTCTCGACAGCGGTGAAGTTGCCCGGCACGCGCTCGATCGTTTCGCCGCTGTACTTTGCATGATAGTCGAAGAACGGCCTTGAAGCGGGCGGGATGATCTCGATCGGGAAAAGCGCGTAGGTCTTCTCTCCCCTGAAGTTGTCGATCACGCCCACGGTCGCCTCGCGGCCGCGGATGAATTCCTCGACAAGCACCTGTTCGGAAACTTTAAACGCTTCCTCGAGCGCGGATACGAGCATGTGGTAACTGTTTACGATGGTCGTCGCGACTGATGAGCCACCGATCGCCGGCTTCACGACGACCGGGTGCGGGAACGATCTGAAGATAGCAAGCGCGAGCGCTTCCGTGTCGCCGTGAGCATCGCCGCGGCTCACCAGGATCGACCGCGGCGTCTTGATGTCGAATTTCTTTACGGCTTGCTTGGTGCGAGCTTTGTTGAACGCGAGCGCCGATGCTGCGGCCCCCGAGCCGGTGTAGGGCACCGCCAGCGCGTCGAGTACCTTTTGCACTTCCCCGTCCTCGCCGTAGTGGCCGTGCATCGCATTGAGCACGACATCGACGCCGCGTAATGCCTGCTCGGGCGACACGGCGACGCCGCGCGCGTGCCATTGGCCCGAGCGGTCGATAAAGATATCTCGCGGTTCGTATTTCGCGGTATCGAGCGCGCCGAGGACCGACGCGCCGCTTTTAAGCGACACCTCGTATTCGCTCGAAGGCCCGCCGCGAAGTACGCCGACCACGGTTCTCATGTATACAGTATAACGCGCTTATTTACTGGATGGTTGGCTCCGTCCAGGGGCGGTGCTTGAATTGCGCACGCGAGGTCTTGCGATGGTAGCCGATCGCAAAGCGGTGCGCCTCGGCATTGGCAAGGAGTATGTCGCGCTCGCGGCCCGAGATCAGTTCGCGGTCGCCGCGGATGTCGCGCGGGCGGTGCTTCTCATCCTTCACCACACCCACGACCGGGATCGTCATGCCGTATTCCTCAAGCACTTTCTCTGCGGCGTTGATCTGTGCAGTCGAGCCATCGACCGCAATGAGCCGCGGCAGGGGCCATTCCTCGTGATTGAGGCGCCGCGCCAGCACCTCACGCAGCCCGCCCACATCGTCGCCAGGGCTGGCGGTGCGGATGCGGAATTTGCGATAATCGTTCTTCTGCGCCTCGCCATCCTCAACGACCGTCATAACGCCGACGTTCGATGTCCCGTGCAGGTGCGCCATATCGTACGCCTCGATGCGCGTAACGCCGAGCGTCAGCTTGGGCTTGCGATACTCTTCCTTGATAAGCGAGACGTCCTGGATGTGCTCGAGCGCAAATACCTGGCTGCGCAGGCGTGCCGCTTCCTCGAAGCGCTCTTCCTTGGCGGCCGCTTTCATCTCACGCTCGAGCGATTTGAGGAGTTCTTTTTTGTGGCCCTCGAAAAGGAGCACGAGGTGCTTAATGATGCGGCGATATTCCTCCTTCCCCATTTCGCCGGTGCAGACGCCCGGGCAGAGCCCCAAGTGCGCGTTGAAGCAGGCTTTCGGCTTCTTGCCCTGCGCAATCATCTCTTCAGCAGGAACGCAGATGTCGCGGTACGGAAAGATCTTGCGGATGAGCTTCATTGCCGCGCGCAGCTGCAGCCCCTGCGGGAACGGGCCAAAGGTATAGGCGCGCGCTTTTTCGGGGAATTCTTCGTCAAGATTCTTGCCGCGCACGACAACCACGCGTGGATAATCTTCTTTCGTGATAACGACGTAATTGAAGCTCTTGTCGTCCTTGAGGAGCGTGTTGTAGGCAGGCTGGTGCGAGCGGATAAGGTTGGCTTCGAGTATGAGCGCTTCGAGCACCGAGTCGGTAGCCTTCCACTCAACCGACTTGGCAAGTGAGAGCATCTCAACCAGGAGCGGCCCGCGGGTCGCAATAAGGTCATTGGCAAAATAGCTCCGCACGCGGTCGCGGAGGCTGGTCGCCTTGCCGATATAAAACACCTCCTTTCGGGGGCCCAAAAAGTAGTACACCCCTGGGCTGTCGGGCATCTCTTTTTTCAGCTGATTGTAGTCGTCGAGCGTCATTGCTTTGACATTATATCATATTCATGATAAAAAGTTTTCCAGCCGCTTCAGAGAACTTTCAGGGAGACAGCCATGAGCGTTGAGACCGATACGAAAATATTGATCGACCTGCTTGACCCGCCTCGCACCATATCCCACAACGAAGCCAGGACGCTTATCCGGGAACATATCCCGCCGCGGGATATCCGGCGTTTGCGGTACAAGCTCGAGACTATCAAGAACGACCCGGTCGCGCTCGAGCACGCGCGCGAGCGCGGGCCCGAGTGGCTTACGTCCAAAGACGGCCGGCAGTGGCTGGGCGAGCAAGCCAGGCAGCACGTGCATTGACGGCACGTTTGGCCGGACGATCCAGAGATCGTCCGGCCTTTTATTTACCTTTGAGTACCTTGCGCAAATAGTTGCCGGTGTGCGAGGTCTTATGATTCGCTACGTCTTCAGGAGTCCCCTTCGCCACGAGCTTGCCGCCGCCTTCGCCGCCTTCGGGACCGAAGTCGAGCAGCCAGTCGGAGGTCTTTATCACGTCCATATTGTGCTCAATGAGCACAACCGAGTTTCCCGCCGCGACAAGGCGGTTGAGGATTTCAATTAGTTTGCGCACGTCTTCATAGTGGAGCCCGACCGTCGGCTCATCGAGAAGATAAATCGTTTTCTGGAGATGCGGCTTATAGAGCTCCGCGCTGATCTTCACACGCTGTGCCTCGCCGCCCGAGAGCGTCGTCGCCGATTGGCCGAGTTTGAGGTAGCCGAGACCGACTTCGCCGAGCGTGCGCAGGCGGTCGTAGATCGCCGGAATGTCGTTGAAGAAGTCGAGCGCCTCCTCGACCGACATCTCGAGCACATCGTAGATGCTCTTCTTTTTGTATTTCACTTCGAGCGTCTCCTTCATAAACCGCTTGCCGTTGCAGACATCGCAGGTCACGTAGACGGTTGGTAAGAAGGCCATCTCGACGGCGATGACGCCGTTGCCCTCGCACGCCTCGCAGCGCCCGCCGCCGCGCGATTGCGGCACGTTGAAGGAGAAGCGGCTCGACTTCCAGCCGCGTGCCCGCGCCTCGATTGTCTCCGCGAAGAGGTCGCGGATAAAGGTGAAGGCGCCGGTGTAGGTCGCCGGGTTAGAACGCGGCGTCCGGCCGATCGGCGATTGGTCGATCAATATCGCACGGGAAAGATTCTCGAGCCCCTCGACGCTCGCGGCATTGAAGACCCGGTTGGTGCGATAGCGCTTGTCGAAGCGCGCGCGCAGATTTTCGTAGAGGATTTCGTACAGGAAGGTCGACTTCCCCGAGCCCGAGACGCCGGTGATCGTGACGAGCCGCCCGAGCGGGATATCGACCGAGAGGTTCTCGATATTGAAGGCCTTGCCGCCCTTGATCTTGATCCAACCTTTGTCCTTGCTGCGCCTTTCGTCCGGCACTTCGATCGCCTTTTCGCCGCGCAGGTATGCGAGCGTGACGCTGCCGCTATCGTTCTTCTTTGCGGTGAGAAGCTTATCAAGCTCGCCTGCGACGACCACGTGCCCGCCGTGCACGCCCGCGCCCGGGCCGATATCGACGATATAATCACCGGAGTAAATCGTGTCTTCATCGTGCTCGACGACGAGGATGGTATTGCCCAAGTCGCGCAGATTAACCAACGTCTTGATAAGGCGCTCATTGTCGCGCTGGTGGAGGCCGATCGTCGGCTCATCGAGCACATAGAGCGCACCCACGAGGCCGGAGCCAAGCTGCGACGCAAGCCGGATGCGCTGCGCTTCGCCGCCGGAGAGCGTATTGGCACGACGCTCGAGCGTAAGATAGTCGAGGCCGACGTCGAGCATGAATTTGAGCCGCGCGCAGATCTCCTTGATGACGGTCTTCGAGATCTCCTGATCTTTTTTAGAGAGATGGAGCGCGTTGAAATACTCGTACGCGTCGGCGATCGAGAGCGAAGTGATCTCGACGATATTGTAGCGGCCTTCCTTGCGGCGCACGCTGGCCTCAGGTATGGGCTCGTTGGGGTCTCCGCCTCGGCTCGACGCCGAAGTCGAGACGGGCTTCACCTCCTTCTCAAGGAATACGTTGAGTGCTTCGGGGCGGAGCCTCGCGCCGTGGCACACCGGGCAGGGCTCCTCGCCCATGAAGTGCTTGGTGCCGAGGCCGTTGCACTCGGGGCACGCGCCGTACGGTGAGTTGAAGGAGAAGAGGCGCGGCTCAACCTCGGGGAATGAGAACCCGTCGTACGGGCACATGAACTTGGCCGAGATGAGCCGCTCGCCATGAGCGTCTTCAATTTTGACCAAGCCATCCGATGCCTCAAGCGCGCGCTCGACTGCTTCAGAAAGGCGCTCGAGCGCCGCCGCGGCGCGAGCCTGATTTTTTTGCGCAGGCGCAAAGTCTGTCACTAATATTTCATCGACCAGTGCGTCGATATCGTGCTTCTTGTATTTAGAAAGAATGACTTGTTCGCGCAGGTTCTTAACCTCGCCGTCGATCTTGGCACGCTCATAGCCCTTGCCGAGGAGATCATAGAGCAATTGATAGTACTCGCCCTTGCGGCCGACCACGAGCGGCGCATAAATCTTGACCGTATCTTCAGCGATCTCGACGCCCATGACCTTTTGCGTCTTCTTCGGCGGATGCGAGCCCACATTCTCGACGATGCTACTGATGATCTCTTCGTTGGAGAGCTTCTTGATCTCGCGGCCGCAGATGAGGCAGTGCGGCTTCCCCACGCGCGCGAAGAGGATGCGCATGTAGTCGTAGATTTCGGTAATGGTTGCCACCGTCGAGCGCGGATTATTGGAGCGCGACTTCTGATCGATCGAGATCGCGGGGCTCAAGCCCGTGATCTCCTCGACATCCGGCTTCTGCATCTGGCGGAGGAACTGTCGCGCGTAGGCGGAGAGCGATTCTACGTAGCGCCGCTGGCCCTCGGCGAAGATAGTGTCGAACGCCAAAGACGACTTCCCGCTCCCGGAAAGCCCCGTAAACAAGACCATCTTATTGCGCGGAATGCTCAATGAGATGTTCTTGAGATTGTGGGTCTTGGCCCCTTTTATATGAATATAGTCTTCCATGGCAACGCTATAGCCCCACGGATCGCTCCGAGGGGTACCTATACACAAGTTTAGTATACCACAGAGGGCACATTCTATAAAATAAAAGGCCCCCGCAACGTTGCAACGTCGCGAAGGGCCTTGTTCGACCTTACAGATCAGCATGATGACGGAGTGTTCCGTCGTTGGACGGTCCTCCCGTCTCAGCATGACCTTTGGAAAGATCGCTGCTCAAAGCGTTGCGCTTCGAGCGTCGTCCACCTTCACCCTTTCGAGCTATCGTCTGCATCCATCGCTGGACACAAATGACTTTTCAAAAAAATAGAAGCTGTCCGACAGAACAAGATGTGGATTGCGGATGCCTCCGCTATCCGGATTGGCATTGCGCACTGCCATACCTATCTCATTCCGACCGTATTTGGGGTCATCTTGGATCCTTTTTGATCTCCCTTGCGGGACATCTGAAGAAAACAAGTCCAAATGGCCTATCGGCTCTCAGTAGAGCATCTCGCATTTCTGCGAAGTGCCCCGTGATGTGGCGTTCGGTATTACTACCTGTGCCGCGCCGGTAATGTAGGAGTTTACTCTTCCCGTAATGGAGAGCAAGTGAATAACGTATTTGGAAATACTTTTAAAATCTCGCAATATCTCTGGCCATTATTTTCTGGCCTTTTTTGGTTTCTTTGAGCCACCTTCTCCAGTTAATGTATAGATCTCGTCTCTTATCAGTGCGGCGGTTTCGAAGTCGAGGTTCTTCACGGCTTCGGCCATGTCTTCGCGCTTCCCCGCGAGGAACTTGCGCGGGTTCTTCTTATACTCCTCCTTTTCTATCGCGATCATCTCGTTGACCGCCTTGCCGTGCTCGGTGCGGAGTTCCGCGGTGATGTCTTTAATAGCTTTCTTCACGCTCTGCGGCGTAATATTGTGCTCTTTATTGAACTTTGTCTGTATCTCTCGGCGGCGGTTGGTCTCGTCGACCGCTTTGCGTAGCGAGGGCGTCTCTTCGTCGGCATAGAGTATGACGCGGCCGCCGACGTTGCGCGCGGCGCGGCCGATCGTCTGTATGAGCGACGTTTCGGAGCGCAGGAAGCCTTCCTTGTCAGCATCGAGTATGGCGACGAGCTCCACCTCGGGCAGGTCGAGCCCTTCGCGCAAGAGATTGACGCCGACCAGCACGTCGTACTCGCCTTTGCGCAAGCTCGTGAGCGTCTCGATGCGCTCGAGCGTCTCTACATCGCTGTGAAGATACGCCGCCTTGTATCCCCGATCTTTAAGAAATTCTGCAAGATCCTCGGCCATCTTTTTGGTAAGGGTCGTAATAAGCACGCGTGCTCCGTGGTCGATTACCTTGGTCGCCTCCTCAAGCACGTCCTCCACCTGCCCCTTCTGGTCCATATCGCGGTTGCCGGTCACCGGTCGCACAATGATCTCAGGGTCGACAAGACCCGTCGGGCGGATGATCTGTTCCACGACATACGAGCCGCTCTTTTCCTTCTCGTAGGGCCCGGGTGTAGCCGACGTATAAATGACTTCTTTGACATCCTTTTCAAATTCCTCGAACTGGAGCGGGCGATTGTCGACCGCCGACGGCAGGCGGAAGCCGAAGTCGATCAGCGTATCCTTGCGCGCGCGGTCGCCTGCGTACATGCCGCCGATCTGCGGCACGGTCACATGGCTCTCGTCGATTACCGTCAGGAAGTCAGGCGTACCGTCGGCCTTGTGCGGGAAATAATCGAGGAGCGTATAGGAAGGTTGGCCCGGCTTGCGGCCGTCGAAGTGCCGCGAATAATTCTCGATGCCATTGCAGTAGCCGATCTCGCGGATCATGGCGAGGTCGTGGTTAGTGCGGCGCTTGAGGCGCTCGGCCTCGAGCATCTTGCCCTGGCGGTTGAGGACCTCGAGCCGGTCAGTCAATTCGCTCTTGATGTCTTGGATCGCGCGATCGCGCTCGTCCTCGGGCGTCACATAGTGCTTGGCCGGAAAGAGGAAGAGCGATGAAGATGATTCTTTCTCTGCGCGGGTAACGGCATCGATCACCCGTACGCGGCCAATGACATCACCCTCGAATTCGACACGATAGATAACGCGCTCGCCGGTTGGCATGATTTCAATACTGTTCCCCAGCGCGCGGAATTGCCCGGGCGAGAGGTCACCCGGCGTGCGCTCGAAGTAGAGCCGGATGAGGTCGCGAATGAGGTCTGCGCGATTGGACTTCACTCCCGCGCCCAGCTCGAGGTGCACCTTACGATACTCCTCCGGGCTCCCAAGCGAATAGATGCACGAGACCGACGCTACGATGATGACGTCGCGGCGCGTGAGCAACGCCTGGGTCGAGGCATGGCGCAAGCGGTCGATCTCTTCGTTGATCTGCGCCTCCTTCTCTATATACGTGTCGCTGTGCGGAATGTACGCCTCCGGCTGGTAGTAGTCGTAGTAGGAGACGAAGTAATGCACCGCGTTGTTGGGGAAAAATTCGCGGTACTCCTGCGCGAGCTGTGCGGCGAGCGTCTTGTTGTGCGCGATCACGAGGGTAGGCTTGTCGAATTGCTCGATCACGTTGGCGATCGTGAAAGTCTTCCCCGAACCGGTGACGCCGAGGAGCGTCTGCTGCTCGACCCCGGCATTGATGTTTTTCATCAGCTGCTCGATAGCCTTCGGCTGGTCCCCTGCCGGCTGGTACTCTGATTTGAGCTTAAACGAAGCCATGTTATGGACATTCTACCATTTTTGTTATGAAAAAGAAAAAGGGCCGCTCGCGCGAGGCGGCGGCCCAAGGCTAGGGAGGAAACGCCCAAGGGGGGCATGCGGCGTCATTGCCGCTTCTTCACTATATGTGCACTTCACGAAAGATCAATGTTTATAACCCGCCAAAAACGCATCGCGGAATTTTTCGAAGGTGCCGTCAATGATCGCGTTACGGATGCGGCGCGTGAGGTCGGCGAGGAAATAAAGGTTGTGCTGGCTTGCAAGGATGGGCCCGAGCATCTCACCCGCGCGGAAGAGGTGATGCAAATAGCTTTTGGTATATCGCGCGCAGACTAGGCATGAGCACTCGGGGTCGATCGATGTCTGATCTTCTTTAAATTCGGCGTTGGGAATTTGGATCTTGCCGCGATGCGTGTAGAGCCCGCCCGTGCGGCCGTTGCGGGTCGGCAGCACGCAGTCGAAGGTGTCGATGCCCGCCGCGGCACCAATAAAGAGATCTTCCGGCTCGCCGATGCCAAGCAAGTGCCGCGGCTTGTCCTTAGGCAGTTCCGCATTAACCTTATCGAGGATGCCGAGGAGGTCGTGCTTGCTGAAGGAGCCGCCGATGCCGAAGCCGTCGAAGTCCATCGATGCGATCTCGCGCGCGCTTTCGATGCGCAGGTCGGCGAAGCGCCCGCCTTGCACGATGCCGTAGATCCCCTGCTTGGCGTTCATATCAATATTCTGTCGATGCGCGCGGAGGCTGCGCTCGGCCCAGCGGTGCGTGCGGTCCATCGCTTCCTTTTGGTACTCGTACTCGGCATTGGGTGCCGTGCACTCGTCGAAGGCGTAGATAATGTCGGCGCCGAGCGCATGCTGGATCTCGATCGAGCGCTCGGGCGTAAAGCGATGGAGGCTGCCATCGACATGCGAAGTGAAGGAAACGCCCTCTTCGTCGATCACTGCAAGTTTGCCGTGGCTTGTCGCCAAGTCCTCGTCGAAGATCGCGACGCCGGACTCGCGCGCGGCCTCTTCGGGCAAAAACTTCGACAACTTTTTCCCGAAGCCGACGCCGAGGCTGAATACCTGGAAGCCGCCCGAGTCGGTCATCGTGGGCCGCTCCCATGTCATAAACTTCCCTACGCCGCCGCCCTTCTCTACGATCTTCTCGCCTGGGCTGAGATAGAGATGATAAGTATTCGCAATGATGCCCTGCACCCCGAGATCTGCAAGACGCGCGGCCTCAACGCCTTTCACATCGGCCTTAGTCGCGACCGCAATAAAGGCGGGCGTCTGTATCTCGCCATGGGGCGTCTTCAAAATCCCGGCTCTCGCGAGAGAGCCGGGAAGTTCCTTCTCGATCGTGTAAGAGATCGGCCGCATTATTGCTGCGCTGCCTGCGGCGTGTCTTTGAGAAGAGACACCTCGAAGATGAGCGTCGAGTTGCCGGGGATCGGCCCGTAATCCTGGCTGCCGTAGCCGAGGCTCGGCGGGATGATCAGCAGGCGCTTGCCACCGACCTTCATACCTTGAAGCCCCTGATCCCAGCCGGGGATCACGTTGCCCGCACCGAGTACGAAGGTGTACGGCGTCTTGCCGACCGAGGTGTCGAAGACCGTGCCGTCCTCGAGCTTGCCGGTATAATCGACCGTGATCGTGTCGCCCACCTGCGCTATAGCGCCGGTGCCGACCGTCTCATCCTGCACGACGAGCTGAGTCGCGCTCTCGTCGGGGGTCGTGCTCGACATATCCGAAGAAAGACTCATGCTTCCGAACGGATTATTAAATATGAAGAAAAAAATGCCGACGACCGCGAGCGCAATGACGACTGCAATGCCGGTAATGAAGTTTTTCTTGGTCATATAGCCACACGATACTCCCCTCGCGCCCCGCGAGCAACTCTGTTATCCCCGCGGTCGCTATAGTAGTATCAAGCCATGCAGATCCCGCTGATCCAGCAAGAAAAAGACTACTATTGCGGCCCTGCGATCATTGAAATGATTCTCGGCGCGTACGGCAAGAACATAACTCAGGACGAGGCCGCAAAACGCGCGGGTACGACTGAAGCCGTGGGTACTTCGATAGCCGGGTTAGCGGGCGTACTTGCGCAAGAAAATTTTTCCGTCGATGCGGCAGAAAATCGCAGCGTTGCAGACATTCAGCAAGCCTTACAAAAAGGCGCCATTGTTATCGTCAATTATACCGAGCCGGTGTGGGAATGGGGGCACTACGCCATCGCCGAGAAAATAGAGAGCGGCATGATAACACTCATTGACCCGGATTCCCGCACCGGAAAGACGTCCATGCTGATGGAGGAATTCGAGCGCCGGTGGAAAGACCCGCTGTTTACCAAAGCGACCCGCTGGGCTGCGTTCGTGTCGGAAAAATAATTACTGCCCGACACTTGCGGCGCTGGTCGAGATAAAGCCGCCGCTCGCGGGATACGCGCCGAAGACCGACGCGCTCTGATTGAGGTTTGTCTTGCCCGCGAAGGGCGTCTGCGCATTGAGGAAGATAAGCGCGATGGCGATCATGGCGACAACCGCGCCGCCAATCAGCATGTCGGTAGGCTGTATCTGGATATGGATAAAGAACGCGAGCGCGAGGCCGACCATGAGCACCACTGCGACGCCGGCAAGCACCCACTCGATTGAGGATGAGGGCTGCGTGTCGCCGCGCACCAGCTCACGCGCGAAGGAGCTCCATGGCGTGCTGCTGTGCGGTGAGACAGGTGCTGCAGCCGAGGTTTCTACCGGCGCACTTGGCGCGGCCGTAGTCGGCTCCGCTTGCGCTTCAGAGGTGTCCGCTGCGGCAGGCTGTGCATCGGTTGATGGCGCAGCTTCAGTCTCCGCGCCAGCCACCTGCGCGCCCGCCGGCGCCGCTTCTGACGCCGCTACCTGCTGCACGCCGCCGGCAGCCGTAGAAACCGACGAGCCCGCTTGTTTCGGCTCGCCGAAATATTGCACGACGTACGTCGCCGGCGCGCCCTGGTATATGCCTTGCGCCACACCGACGCCGATCTGCGTGTAGACCGGCTTCACGATATTGGCGCGATGGGTCGGCGACGCCATCCATGCATTGACGACGTCGGAGGAGTCCTCAAACCGCACCGCGAGGTTCTCGCCCGCCGCCTGGTATGAATAGCCGTATTCGCTGATCCATGTCCACGGCTCCTTCCCGTCCGGCCCCACATGCGCGAAGTAGCCCTTCGCCGCCATATCCTCGGCCTTGGCTTGCGCGGCGGCGTCGAGATCGGCGTTTTCGGTCAATTGTCCGACATTATTGGTCGCGCGCTCGTCGTTGGTGAGTGCTATGACCTCGCCGGGCAAGACCGCCGCAACAAAATTAAATGCCGACTGCCGCGCGATAAGGTCAGCGACGAACACTGCTTCGGAGGTAAGGACTACCGTGAGGAAAAAGAGGAGCCACGGTCGGCGGAGCATATGCGGGCGGTAGACATTGCGCTTGGAGGGTATGAAATGGTCCTTCAGTTTGCGCAGGAAATCCATGGCATAATTCTAGCATGAAGAAATCAGCCATTTTGGCTCTTTTTGGATTACTTATCCCCCTGTCCCTCCTGGCTGTGTACCCTGAGACAGCTCAAGGGGCCGGCTTCGCCAAAGAATCGCTCTTTCTCTCGAAGACTCCGGTAACCGAAGGCGACACCGTGCTCATCCATACCGTCGTCTCCAACGACACCGGCGTCAATTTCTCCGGCGAGGTCATATTTAAAAACGGCGACGCCAAGATCGGGGGTGTGGCGGTGACCATAGCGGCGGGCGGCGCCAATGCGGTGTCGGTCTCCTGGAAGCCGGGCGCTGGCACGCACACGGTAACAGCAGAGCTCGACGGCGCCGACGGCGCGGTCGTGGAAAAAGAATCGGGAGTGTTCGTGATCAACCCCAAGCCACAGCCCGCCTCGCAAGGCGCGACAGAGGATGCGAGCGTCGAATCCTCGCAAGCGATCCAGAATGACATCGCGCATTATTCCCCTACTGCGGCCTCTATAGCGCAGCCGGTCTTCTCAACGATAGATTCTGCGCGCAACAAAGCGGCGGACCTCCTCGACCAAGGTACGCAATGGGCCAGCCAGCAGTCAGGCGGCAAGTCGCCGGGACAAGTGCTCGGCGACGCGACGACGACTGTGTCGCTCAACCCGGTCGGCACCGCGTGGAAGCTCCTCGCGTCGGTTATCTATTACATCCTCACCTTCCTGCGCTATGTCGTCGGCCACGCGGGGATCTTCTACCCCGTCTTCGTCATCCTGTTCTTCTATATATTGTGGAGGACGTATAAGCGCTTCCGCCGGCCGAGATACAGCGTATAGTCTCACCCTTACTCTTTTTCTGTATTAGGCGTTTCGTTTTGCCGAGCGCCAGTGCCAGACGGCAAGGCTAAAGAGGACGAGCGTCGTCAGTGCCGAGATCGCGCAGTACATGCAGTAAGCATGGATCAAAGTACCTTGGATATAGAACTCGAAGATAAGCGAGAGCGCGAAGCCGATCGCGGTGTAGCCGAGCGTTGCGACGCTGAGCGTGCGCGAGCGCGGGTCCATCGCAAGGAGCACCATGAGCGCAAGCATATAGACATAGTAGACAAGCCCGATGTACGCGAGCGGCACGCCGAAGAAGTGCGAATACTGGCTCGTGAGCACGACCTCGCAGCCGCCGATGGCGCAACTGGGCACCGCGTTGCTGTAAGCGAAGTATGAGAGGTAGAGCGTGTCGGCAAGCCCGACAAACGTGGCGGCAATAAGGTAAAACGGGGTCAGTAATTGCTTCATAAAATCACTATATCACTTTCCCCGTTCGCGTTCATCTTCCCGATGGCGCACCTCCGCTTCATCCATGCCGAAGTGATGCGCGACCTCGTGCCAGATCGTTTCGCGGATTACCTTGCGTACATTGGCTTCCCCGCCGCCAAATTCCATCGCCTCGTCCTCGATTGGCCATTGATAGAGCGTGATCGTGTCGGGCAAGACGTTGCCGACGCCGTAATAATCGCCGCGCGCGGTATGCGGAATGCCGCGATAGAGCCCGAGCAGGGTCTCGTTGTCTGCCAGCCCTTCTTCTCTCCGCACTTCTTCCGACGGCTCGTCTTCCACAAGAAAAGCAACGTTCTCTACCTTGGAGCGGAATTTTTCCGGAATAGCGTCAGGAAATTCCTCCGCAACCAGCTTCTCAAACTCCTCGCGAGTCATTTGAGCAAATCCTTGAACTTCTCCTGTACCTTCTCTACCTTGGGAGCGATGATGACTTGGCAGTAGCCCGCGTCTTTGTGATTTTCGTAATACTTCTGGTGATAGTCTTCCGCTTTGTAGAAGTTCTTGAGCGGCGCGACGGTCGTGACGATCGGCTTCGTATATTTCTTCGCGATCAGTTTGATATAGTGCTCGGCCTTCTCCTTTTGTCGTTCGGTCGTATAAAAAATCGCCGAGTGGTACTGCGGGCCGACATCATTGCCCTGCCGGTTAGGCGTCGTCGGGTCATGCGTCTCGAAGAATACTTGCAGGATTTCCTCAAACGCCAAAAGGTCCGGATGGTACACGATGCGAATGACTTCGATATGCCCCGTGTCGCCGCCGCAGACTTGCTCATAGGTCGGGTTCGCTACGTGCCCGCCACTGTAGCCTGGCTCGACTGATACGATCCCCTTGAGCATGGTGAAGACCGCCTCCGTGCACCAGAAGCACCCTCCGCCCAAGACAATCTCCTCAGTATCCATGAGGCAAGTATAGCAAACCCCCGCCTTGGCGGGGGTTTGCACTCGCTCAAGAACTCACCAATCGCGGATGATTATCTATTGTTCTTATTGCCGAAGTTGAACCAGCTGCCGACGTTGCCGCCCCAGTGGAACCAGCCCCAATGATTGCCGTTATTCCCGTTATTGCCAGAACCGTTGTCACCGCCGTGGCCATTGCCGCCTTGAGGCGTAGTGGTGGCCTTCTGCATATTGGCGAAGTTGACGACAGCTGACGTGTCGGAGGTGCTCAATACAACCTTGGTGTCAGAGCTGGTCTGATTCCAGCCTGTGGGCTCCTGCTCCTCGACGAAATAGGTCCCCGCTGCGAGGTTGCTGAAGGCATAATGGCCGTTGGCGTCGGTCGTCGCCGTCGCAGTTATGGGCGCGTTGTAACCCTTGCCGCTGTGGAGCCATACCGTCCAACCCGCGAGGCCCGGCTCGCTAGCGTCCTGCTTGTCGTTGCCGTTCTGGTCGTTATAGAACGTGCCGCTGATCGAGTAGGTACCCGGCGTCGTAGTCGGCGTTGAAGAGGTTGCTACCACCGTCAGTACGCTGCCTGAAGCGTTGCACGAGCTGGTCGCCGCAGCGTTATTGGCATCGCCCGAGTAGACAGCCTGCCAATAATACGTTCCTGGTGTGTTGAACTGGTACGATGCCGAGCTCGGGATCGAGCCGTTCATTACCGTCTGGGAGCCGGCATTGAGGTACGGCGCGGTGCACGCCGTATTGGAGTAGACGTTGTACTGCACGCTGCCGCCCGCGGTCGTCGACGCGCCCAAGAAGGACGGCATCGCGTAGACGTAGCTGCCCGCCTGCACGCTGCTGTTAGAAAGCGAGAGCGAAAGCGTCGGCGCATACTGGGTCGCCTGCACAGCGACGCATGCGCCATTCGTCGTGCCGAAGTTCGTATCGCCGCTATAATGCACGAGATACGAAAGGCCGCCCGCCGGGAGTGTCGTCGTCGCCGACTGCGCCATGCCGCCCGCGAGCGCCACGCCCGTCTGCGTCAGCGGCGAGCCGGCGCAGCTCGTGCCGTTGTAGAGGCTGAAGTCGACCGTGCCGGTCGGCACCGTCGTCGTGGAGGAGGAGGCGATCGCGACGCTTGCCTGGAGCGGCGTGCCGACCATCGCCGACGTGATCGAGGCGTTGCTGCCGTTGACCACGGTCGTGGTCACGGTAGGCGCCGTGTCGGCCCTCGCCAGCGCGCTGATGCCAAGCAGCGCGGCAAGTGCGGCCGCCATGCCCGCAAGCGCGAACGGGAGCTTAGTTCGCATAGTACTCATGATAATGATTCCTATTTATGACTAATGCCCTTTCGCGCAGGGAGCGCACGGACCGGTTGTCAATTGCGTACGTTACGCGATCGGGTTCTCACCTCTGATAAGACGGATGAGTACCGCTATTATGGCAATGACGAGTAAAATGTGGATGAAGCCGCCGAGCGTGTAGGAAGTAACGACGCCGAGCAGCCATAGAATCACGAGCAATACTGCGATAGTGACTAACATACATCAAAAAGTTATCGGATAATCGCGCACATCTCAGCATCGCGCGATGTGCATGATGAAATTATGAAGCGTTTAGCTAGTGCGCCCCCTTCTGCAGAGAAAACGTGAAGGCGTAGTGGTCAGGCGCGATAGCCGTGCCCGCTGTTTTGCTTGGAGCAACTGCCGTGAGCGTGATAACTTCCCCGTACGCGACCGTGGCCGCTTTGCCGAGCGTGAATGTATCTTCGATCGTGTTGACGCCGTCGGCGACGCGGGCGCGGACTTCTACCGTCCCGGCCCAGACGCACTGTACTCCGCTCGCGCAGCGGCTGTCCTGCACGACTTCAAGCGGCGTTACAGTCACGCCAAGCGCGGATGCCGGCTGGTTGATAGCCGCTGAAATCGTCGCGGTACCGGATACGGGCGTTGAGGATGATTCTCCCGGACAGGCGGCAAAGTGGCAGTCCGGCCCGGTGCGGCCGACATAGGTAACGCCGTCGGGGCAGAGCTTCGCTTCCATCGTGCAGGCGACCTGGGCGTCTCCTCCCGATGGAAATCGCGGGATGCCGAGGAAGCTCCCGAACGGGTGGGTGGCAAACGCAAAGACGCCCGCGAGCGCGACGATACCGAGCACCAGCGCTGCAAGAGCATAATGGCCGGCCGTGGTCATATCACTGTATGACGCTAGTATAGCTCTTTTTATTACGACTATTTGGAGTGGCTGCGCGAACGAGACGATGGGCGACGCGCCGGCACCTTGCCGCCTGCCTTCCTGGCCTCTGAGAGCCCGATCGCGACTGCCTGCTTGCGGCTCGTGACCTTTTTGCCGCTCCGGCCCGATGTGAGGCCGCCGTGCTTCCACTCATGCATGACCTTGCTCATCTTGCGCTGCGTCTTCTTGCCGTACTTTGTTGCCATAGAAATAACAATAGCGTTACACAATAAATAATAGCGTAACGCTACGGCACCTCGGATGGAGAATCGATTAAGAATTACTTCTTCTTGCGCGCGCCTCCGGAAAGGCCGCTATACACGCAGCGCAGGCAGGTCGTCTGCCCCGGGCGGGTCTTGATATAGCGGCCGCTGCACGACGGACAGACAAGCGTCGTCGTGCGGCGCTTGCGCTCGGTCCAATGGCCCCAGGTATTGGGCTTCTCGATATGCTCGCTGTCCTGCTTTTTGCCTTTCATAATAAGCCGAAAACGGACTTACTATATAAGCTCTTTTCATATTTGTCAACAACCAACCCGTCTGCTATTCTCAACGTATTGCCCGATCGCCCGTCTCGACTCGGCGTCGAGCCGAGGCGGATCTAATGGTAGGACAGCGGCTATATGTTTTGGATCTACGTTCTAAAATCCGAAAAATTCGATATCTCTTACGTGGGGTCCGCTGAAAATATAGAGCGTCGTCTTATCCAGCATAATAATGGAGTATCGAAGTTCACAAAGAAATATAGACCGTGGAAAGTAATCTATTCTGAGTCTTATACTACTCGTTCTGATGCTCTACAAAGAGAAAAATTCCTCAAATCAAAGAGTGGCAGAAAATTTCTTAAAAGTGTAGTCTTTAAGTGATTGCCCGATCGTCTAATGGTAGGACAGCGGCCTTTGAAGCCGTTAATTGGGGTTCGAATCCCTGTCGGGCAGCCAGTTTGAGATAGGCTCTCGCGCTTGAGTCGGGTTCATAACCGACCTGAAATATTTCTGCCGCGGGTGTATGGTCAGAGTATGGAGTTCCCGGGCCTTACGACCGCCGCTGCAGAAGCGTACCAGCGCGAGCACGGCTATAACGAAATAGTAGAAAAGCAGGAGTCGCTGGCGCATAAGATCATGCGCCGGAGCGTCTCTCCTGTCTCCGCGATGCTGCTCTTTGCCGCAGCCCTATCATTTATAAGCGGAAAAATCTTCGACGGGTGCTTCATTCTTTTCCTCCTTGCACTCAACGTAGGTGTTACGGTTTGGCAGGAGCATAAGGCGGATACGGCGATCGAGAAGCTCAACGAACACCTCGCGACCGCTGTGCGTGTGCTGCGCGACGGGGCATTGCAGACGCTCTCTGCCCGGCTCCTCGTTCCGGGAGACGTGGTCGAACTGCGCGCGGGCGATATCGTGCCCGCTGATGCCCGTGCAGAATCGGTGAACGGCGCGAGCGCGAACGAAGCCGCTCTTACCGGCGAATCCCTTCCGAAAGAAAAGAATGCCGGCGATACGCTTTATTCGGGGTCCTTTCTCGCAGCGGGGCTTGCCACGGTCCGCATCACGAAGACAGGAAGCACGACGTATTTCGGCAGGACGATCGCCGCCGTGGATACGACTCCGCGCAAGAGTGCGCTCGAGAAGGACATCCTGCGCATCTCGAAATTCCTGTCGCTGCTCGCCGTAGGCGCAGTGTTGCTCCTCACTGCCGTATCCCTTTACCACCGCGTCGCCTGGACGGATATGCTGCGGCTCGATCTTTCATTGGCTATCGCAGGTGTGCCTATCAGTCTTCCCGCTGTGATGACACTCATCATCGCGCTCGGTGTAGTGGGGCTCTCGAAGAAAGGCGCGGTCGTCCGGCGGCTCTCCGCGCTCGAGGAGCTCGCCAATGCGGACCTCCTCCTCACGGACAAAACGGGGACGCTCACCAAGAACCATATCAAGGTGAACGAGGTGCGGACATACGGGTCCTGGGATGAGGCAGGCGCACGGCGCATGGCCGCGCTTGTGGCCGCCGCCGATCCCTCGAATGCGATAAACCGGGCGCTCGCAGGCGCGGGGGCGCAGCCAGAAATCGTGCGCTATGTGCCCGCAGATTCGGAACGCAAGCGCAGCACGCTCGCATATCGGGAAAACGGCCGCGTGCAGACGGTTTCTCTCGGCGCTCCTCAGGCGATTATGGCACTGTGCCGCATGCCAGACGACGCACAGAGGCGGTTCTATGACGACGTGGACGCGCTCGCGAAGGGCGGCTACCGCGCACTTGCGCTCGCCGTCGCGGACGGGGAACAAGAAAGGGATATGGATCTCGCGGGGCTCTTTGCCCTCTCTGACGAGCTGCGCGAGGACGCGAGCGACGTCGTGCGTTTCCTCGATGAAAACGGCATCGAAGTGGTGATGGTCACGGGGGACAATCGCGCAATTGCACGGGAGATTGCCGGCAAGCTCGGCGTTACGGGCGGCGCCATCGTGGCCCGCGATGCGCTTCTTGCCCGTGGCGTAGATTCGCTCACTGCCGCGTCCTTCCGCGATACGCGCGCGTTCGCCGAAATACTTCCTGAAGACAAATACGCGCTCGTCGCGCAAGCGAAGCGATTCTTCACGGTAGCGACGAACGGAGACGGGGTGAATGATCTGCCGGCGCTGAAGGCCGCGAACGTGAGCTTTGCGGTGAAGGATGCGGTGGATGCTCTCAAGGGCGCGGCGGATATCGTGCTTGTCTCGAGTGGCATTGCCGTTATGAAGGATGCATTCATCGAGGGGCGCCGCATCTTCGCGCGCCTCTACACGTATTCCTTATACCGAATTTCGGAGAGCTTTCGTCTCATCGTCACTATCATCGTGCTCGGGGTGGCGACGGGCACCTACCCCCTTTCCCCGCTTCAGCTCATTCTTATCGCGCTTTTGAACGATATACCTATCATCTCGCTTGCTACCGACCGCGTGAAGGCGGCGCATCGCCCGTCAAAGATAGATGTGAGAAAACAGTTCTCGCAGAGCTTGCGGTACGGCGCGATCGGCGTTCTCAACAGCTTGATCTTGTTCTTCTTTGCAACCGGCTATCTGCACCTCCCGCTTCCCGTTGTCGAGACTCTTTTCTTCCTGAAGCTCACCATCTCCGGCCATCTGCTCATCTATGTCGCACATACCAAGGAGCGTTGGTGGCGATACCTGCCGAGCCGAGCAGTTATCGTCGCCACGAGCCTTACCCAGGCCGCAGCGACCGGGCTCGCCATTACGGGCTTTCTTATGCCGGCCGCCATATCATGGAAGCTCGCTCTTTTCGCATGGATATGGTCGTTCTTCTTCATGCAGATCGGAGAAGCGGTAAAGGCGCGTTCGTCATGATAAGTCGGTGCTTACATGACCCTATATAATAATTGAAAGAGTCGAGGTTGGTTCTACGCAACAGCCCCCACCAGGCGGGGGCTGTTGCTCGATACACCATGAGCGCCAACCTAGCGATCATCATCGCTGCGGAAGGTGCCATCGCTGTTGCGGTCGGGCGTATTGCCCTGGTTACCTGACGAGCGATTGGTGTTATTGGAAGAGCGGCTAGATGATGCGCCCGAACGATTGTCGTGATCATTGTTGTGTGCCATACGTTTATACGTTAGCTTTTTTAATGCCTCCGCCCCGACAAGCGGCTGCCCAAAAGTATACGGAGCGGAGCGGGAAAATTGGATGAACTCCCGTCCTTGACTGACGATCGGCTCCGCAGCGATAATAATTAAGGCTTCACGAACGCTTCAGACAAGAAGCGGTATGAAGTAGGAGTGTTCGATTAACGGTTAATTTTAGTATATGACACAGAGAAATATCGTCATAACAGTCATTGTGATCATCATCGTGGTGCTTGGCGGATGGTGGCTCATTTCAAGCCAGGGCGCAGGGGGCACCGGCACGACCGCCAGCAGCACGGCGATGGGCGGCGAGGCCTCGAGCACGACTACGGGCGGGACCGCCGGCAGCACGACCGCGGGCAGCTCGGAGAGCCTTAAAACTGTCACGGCGCAGGGCGGCAATTATACGTGTTCGCTCTACACCATGACTGACGCGGGAGTGACGCGCGGCACGATCTACGGCTCGGGCGGCAAGACGCGCCTCGACCTTACCTTCCAGGCGACCAACGGCACGAGTGTCATCACGCACATCATCCGCAGCAACGGCACGTCGTACACGTGGGTAGACGGGAATCAGGCGGGCTTCAAGTCGTCGATTACGTCTTCGAGCCCGATCATCAGCCAGCCGCAGGGCGGCGTCATCTCTGACGACAGCAGCGTCGCCTCCGACTGCCATCCGTGGGTGCCGGATACGACCGAGTTCGTCCCTCCGACGCAGATCAACTTCGTATCCCAGAATTCCTAGCGCATACGGGATAAAACGCCGGCCTTACGAGGCCGGCGTTTTCGTTATGCCTGCAGTCGGTATATCGCGAGCTCGAGCGGGAGTTCGGGCAGGGGCGCGCGGGGAGTCTCGACAAGCGCGGTGATAAGCTCCGCAAGCAGCGCGGAGTTTATCTCTTTCCCTTCGGAGCCAGCAAGCTTTTGCATCAGTACGAGGTCATCCTCGCCGAACTGCTCCCCGAGCTCCGCTTTAAGCTTAGGCGCGTAGCGCAAGAGGAGTATGCCGCGGATCTTGGCGATCGCCAGCAGGAGGAAAACCCGCGCTTCCGCGCCAGCCTTGAGCGCCGCATGGAACGCGGCGAGTGCGGCCTCGGGGTCCTTGCGCGCTGCGCCCGACACGAAGTCATTAACGAGGCTTCCCTGCGGCGCACCGACGACACGGGCGACTTCCTCCTCGCCGAGCTTGCCGCCATCGCTTACGGTGAGGGCCTTCTGAAGCACGCCCAGCGTGTCGCGGAAGGAACCGTCGCCCATGAGCGCGATCAATTCTGCTCCGGCGGGCGCGAGCGCCACGCCTTCTTTTTTCGCGACATCCGCTACGAGCTTCTTGAGTATTTCCTGCGACGGCTTCTTGAACTGGAAGACCTGGCAGCGCGAGCGGATGGTCTCCGGCACGCGGTCAAGCTCGGTGGTTGCCAGCACGAAGACGGCGTGCGCCGGCGGCTCTTCAAGCGTCTTTAAAAACGCGCCCCACGCGTCCTTCGTGAGCGCATGCGCCTCGTCAATTATGTAAAATTTATACTTCGAGCTAAATGGCAGCGTCGCAACACCCTCGCGCAGTTCTCTGATCTCATCGATGCCGCGGTTGCTCGCGGCATCCATCTCGTAGATATCCTCGTCTTGGGTACCCACCGCGCGCGCAAGTATGCGCGCCATCGAGGTCTTGCCCGTGCCGCGCCCGCCCGCGAAGAGGTATGCATGCGCGATGTCGCCCTTCTTGACTGCCGCTTCGAGCACCGAGACCACTTCCTCCTGCCCGCGCACGTCCTTAAATGCCGCCGGCCGATACGCGCGATAGAGCGCCATAGGCGCCTGCGTCTCCTCTTTGGCCCCTTTTGCCATGGGCTTCAGTATACAAGAGTTACGAGCTAGCGTCTCTTCGAGGCTGTCGCCGCTTTTCTCGCGGCGCGCTTGGCTTTGCTTGCGCCCTTTGTGGCGCCTTTCTGCGCCGCCTGCATATGCGCCCACGCGCTCTTGAAATCCTTCATCATGTGGCTCATCTGCTGCGCCGACGCGCCCGCTTTGCTGCCGTAATTTTGCACGACCTGCTCCGCAAGGGCGAGGTACTGCGCCTTATCGATATCATTGAGCTTCTCTACCGCATCGAGGACTTCCGCGCGCGCCTTGAGCATCCAGCTCTTGGCCATCTTGCGATGCTGGGTGGAGTGCTTGGCGCCATAGAGCCAATACGCCGCGGCGCCAGTGGCCGCGACAGCCGCGAGCCCCGCGCCTACTCCCACCGACATGCCCATCCCATTCGATTTATTTGCCATACCATTCGTTATTTTTAGTGCGTACCGTTATTAATGAATTACACGCTTACCACCATACAAGAGCAAAACTATGCTTCCGGTGAAGGCGGGTGCTTGCGAACGACTCTGCGCCGTGCCGGAGAACGTGCTGCCCGCTCAAGCCATCCAAGGACGATATCGATAAGCATCTTGCCCTTGGTCCCTTCCTGCCTCAGCGTCATACGCAGATCCTCAAAATCCTTTTCGACCTCGCCGCTGGCCTTGCAGATGCGAGCAACTACCTTGCGCAAGTCGCGCGCTGCCGGAATGAGGTAGTACAGGAGAATAAGAACTCCGATAGTAACGAGTATGACCGCGATCGAGGTTATGAAGAAGAAAATATCCGCATGCACGACTTCGGTCATGCGTTCATTATAGCGCAGATATAAAATTGGATACTACTTTTTCGACTTCCGCCGCGGTATTGCACTCCATCAGCTTCACACGCAACTCCTTGGCACCGTCGAAGCCTTCGGCATACGCCTTGAAATGCTTTTTCATGATGGCGAAGCTCTTGATGTCGCCGAGCAGTTCTTCGTAAAGCTTGGTGTGCTCAACAAGTATTCGGAGCCGCTCTTCTGGCGACTTCTGCTCTTCCGTAAAGAGCCATGGCGTGCCGAAAACGCCGCGGCCGATCATGACGCCGTCGGCCCCCGACTCTGCCGCGCGAGCACGCGCCTCTTCGACATTCTTTACATCGCCGTTGCCGACAATAAGTGTTTTACTCCCGAGTTCGTTACGAATTTCTACCGCGCGCTTAATACGATCCCAATGCGCGTTGACCAGCGACATTTCCTTACGCGTCCGCGCATGCAGGATAAGCGCTACCGGCTCGGCTTTGAGGATTTCCGGCAGCCATTCTTCAAGAATGTCTTTGTTATAACCCAAGCGGGTTTTTACCGATACCGGCAGATCGGGCGCGCCGCGCTTTGCCGCGGCGACCAGCTCGCGCGCACGCTCGGGGTTGAGGATAAGCTTTGCCCCCGCGCCCTGCTTCTCAATCGCATCGGCCGGGCAGCCCATATTTATGTCGATGCCGTCGAAGCCCATCTCAGCTGCGAGCGCCGCAGCCTTCCCCATGTGCTCGGGTGTTGAGGTAAAGAATTGCGCGACGATCGGCCGCTCGGCATCCGTGAACACAAGGTCGCGCATCAGCTTCTTCCTCCCTTCCTCGGGCGCCAGCGCAAGCCCGTCGGCCGAGACGAACTCGGTATATATCACATGCGGCCCTGCGGGCTTGGAATACTTGGCGATGATGCGCCTGAAGGCCGGGTCGGTAACGTCCGCCATCGGCGCGAGCACGAAAAACGGCTTCGGGAGGCGGTGCCAGAAGGTCTGTGGAGACGTCATTTGACAAGGCTAACGACTAGCAGTCTAATAGTCAACTGGAAATAGAACGAGGAAGCGCCCATGAAATACGACCTTGGCGGTGCGACGGTGCAGACGCGCCGCCAGCGTACGCCCGCGGAAGTACGGCTGGATGAAACGCTCCGGCACGCAGCAGGAAGCAAGCCTGTCTGCTATACCTGGAATCCGGATTGCCTCGGCATTCCCCAGCTGCGGGACAACTTCGTCCCAGAATTGGAGGAGCCGAAAGTGACGAAGATTGGATCATGGTGGAAGCGGCTTAGACGCCTCTTCGGGGCCAGCGCCAAAGAATCGCATTCCGATGCCGGTTTTGCGGAAAAGTGAACCGATATGGCCCGCAGCGACATGTATGTCGCTGCGGGCCTTTTATATTACTGCCTGAGTTTATAGTACAGCCGGTCGCCGAAACGCAGATCGAGATACTCGAAGTCGGAGAGCTTGTGCGCGGTAAAGGGCGCCGCGGCGAGCGCAAGCGAGAAGCGCTGCACCACGTCGGCGCCGCTATCCATGAGCGAGTAGCGCAGTACGAACCCGTCATTAAAGTGTACGACGCCGGTATCGGGAGTTATTTCCACCGCCACGATATCTTCCCTGGCAGCGCCGGCGAGCGCCGATTCAAGCGCCGCGAGCCCCTGGAAGCTCTCCGGCGTCATGAACTGCTTGGGGTAGGCCGCCTTGAGCGCGCCGTAATATCGCACATACACCTGGCCGGCGAAATCCGCCGCAGGCGCATACACCGCGCCGCTGTCGTCCATCAGTGAGCAGGGCGAGGATGACGCGGCCGACTCGCCGCACCACAGCGCCGCGGGCGCGCGCTCCGTGACGGTGATCGAAAGCGCGGCCAGGTTCTGGGAATAGATGCCCACGGTCTTGAATATCGGGAATTGCCGCATGAGCGACGCCCGCAGCTCTTCTCGCGGGTAGAGGAATGCATTGTCGCGCGGGAAGATATACCATTGCTCTCCCGCAAGCTCGCTTTGGGCGGCAGTACGGACGGTATCGAGGTTGACCGACGATACGCCTTCGATATCGATGGTCTGAATGCGAACCACCGGCAGCCACATGAGCCCCACGGCTGCCCCTGCTACGGTCACCAGAAGCGCCGCGGCAACAATCATCAGCCGAACGCGGCGCTTGCGGCGGCGCGCGCGGACTCGTGAGGCCGGCAGCTCAACGCGAGCCATACCTCAGCCTTGCTTCGTTATGATTTCCTTGCCGAGGTAGGATTGGAGGACGTCCGGTACGCGGATCGAGCCATCCGCTTGCTGATAATTTTCGATAATTGCAATAAGCGTGCGGCCCATCGCGTATGCGGTTGCGTCGTTCATGTGGATTGTTTCAATCGAGCCGTCGTTTCGCTTTACTCGCGTATTGAGACGACGCGCTTGAAAGCCGCCGACGTAGTCAGCGCTGTTTGTTTCTCTATACGTATTTTGCCCCGGCATCCACGTCTCGATGTCGATTTGTCGTTGGTCGGGGAAGCCCATGTCGCCGGTGCAGACGAGCACCACCTGATACGGCAGCTTGAGCGCCTGCAGCAGATGTTCTTGTATGGCAACCATAAAATCCTGCTCGGCAATGCCGTCTTCCGGCCTTACAAATGTCTCCATCTCGATTTTGTCGAACTGATGCTGGCGCAAGATTCCCTTGGTGTCTTTGCCGTAGGAACCCGCCTCGCGGCGAAACGCGCTTGAGTAGCCCACATACCGCAGTGGCAGCAGATCTTCTTTTACGGTCTCATCCATATGCAGAGGCCCGAGCGTATGTTCGGCAGAGCCTATCATCATGGTTTCGTCTTCGGGGAAAAGGTAATGTTCTTCGGGTGTAAGGAAGCGCGCCATTCGGATCTGCACCTGCTTTTTAACAATCATCGGCACGATAGCCGGTAGAAAAGGTTTGTCGCTCACCGAAAGCCCGGCACTTTTAATTATTTCTGCGAGCTTTTCGCGCGAGGTAAGCACGCTCATCGCATAGTGAATGAGTGCAAATTGCATGAGCGCTAAATCGCCGAGGAGGTACGTAAAGCGGGCACCCGAGACTTCGGCAGCCTTTTCATTATTAATGATCCCAAGCTCGCGGCCCAGATCCCAATGCGCTTTGGGCGTAAAATCAAAAGTGGGTTTGTCTCCCCACTGGCGCACGACTTTGTTGCCCGACTCATCGGGACCAACGGGTGTGTCGGCAGAAGGAATGTTCGGGATTTTGACGAGCATACTTACGAGCTCCTTCTCAAGGGCTTGGTACTTCTCCTCGGCAGCCTTGAGCGACTCTTTGAGTGCCTTGCCTGCCTCGGCATCGCGCGCGGCAGCCGCCTCGTTGCGCTTCTTGTTGATGTCGCTAATCTCGCCCGCGAGCGACTTGCGCTCATCGGCAAGCGCGAGTACACGGTCGAGGTCGACAGCGCCTTCGCGGTTCTTGTTCTTAAGCGCGGCGCGAACGATGTCTGGATTTTCCCGGATGAAGGTGATATCTAACATAGGTGCGGAATATCCATAGCGTACAATGACTTTCCCTCTGCGACAACTGCCCCGGGACGAATTTCCTGAACTGCTTGAGGAAATCCCAGGGAAACCGAAGACTCTTTATATCCGCGGCACGCTCCCGCCGCGCGACTCTCTATTACTGTGCATGGTCGGCTCGCGCGCAACGACACCCTACGGCCGCCGCATGTGCCAGAGCCTCGTTGCTGGTCTCGCGCGCTATCCCGTCGCCATAGTTTCCGGCATGGCACTTGGGATCGACAGCGAGGCGCACAAGGCGGCGCTCGATGTCGGCCTCTCAACCATCGCCGTACTCCCCTCGTCGGCAGACGACGCGAGCCTCTATCCCTCGAGTAATAAAGCACTCGCGCAAAGAATACTTGTGCAAGGCGGCGCGCTCATAAGCGAATACAAAACTCCTTTCAAGGCGGCGCAGTACTCCTTCGCGCAGCGCAACCGCGTGATGGCCGGCATGTCCAAGGCAACGCTTATCATCGAGGCAGGAGAAAAATCGGGTACGTTAATTACTTCTCGGCTTGCGCTCGATTTCAACCGCGAGGTGCTGTGCGTGCCGCACGAGCTCGGCCGCGAAACCGGCGAGGGCGCCAACCGTCTTATCAGAGAGGGTGCCACTCTGGTGCGTGACAGTAATGACATCCTCGAGGCGCTTGGTATTAAGCCTGAGGGTCCGACCCAAGCACTGCTTCCGACTGACCTCACCGAGACTGAGGCAAAAATTCTCAAGGCACTCTCCGAAGCGCTCGTACGCGACGAGGTCATCGAGGCGGCGGAGCTCTCCGCACAAGACGCTAATATAGCCCTTTCTTCCCTCCTTATTCGCGGGCTCATTACCGAGCGCCTTGGCAAGATCGAACGAGTGTGAGATTGTGAAGCCGGAGAGGTCATTCAGAAAGGATTTCGGATGTCTGACAAATCAGAGTATGGGCTGAAGTGGTGGAAATCTCTCTCTGACGAGCAAAGAGCGAAGGAGCTGGAACACCGCTTCGCCGCCGGCGAAAGCAATACCAAGATAGCCGAGCATTACAGCATCACTTCAGGGATGGTCGCGGGACAGCGCCACAAGCGCAACAAGCTCCTGCATCCCGAGCGATATGACGAAAAGGGCAAGCCCAAGCAGGACGGCAGGCGACGGAGCGAGGCACGCGCCGCGGCAGCAAAAAAGCCTCCTCCGAAAGCCCAAAATCCCAGGCTGATGTTGCATCGCATCAAGGAGCGCCGCAAGGCCCCAGAAAAGAACCCTCCAAAGAGGCCTCGCAGCTCGATGATGGCACGTACCTTCGACGAGTTCCGACCCCCGACCGAGCGTCGGGGCGAGCCGAAGCGACCTAAGCGGGCCGTGCCGGTCCGATCGGTAGAGGCGGCGGCGCAGCCGGAGAGATCCAGACGCCGGGCTTTGGAACGCAGCCGCGCGTTCCCGACTTCGGAGGAATCAGGTCTGCCCATAGACGTCCTCCGTGATATTGAAAAAGCCTTTTACAAGGACTGATCCATGCCCCGCACGGCTCGTAAGCTGCGCGGGGCATCATTTTGCAAAAATTTCAACTTCGTTGTAGAAATTTGATACACTATATATATGAAGCTCGTTATCGTAGAGTCGCCGGCCAAGGCGAAGACTATTGAGAAGTACCTCGGCGACATCGACAAGTCCGAGAAGTTCGTCGTGCGCGCCTCCGTAGGCCATGTGCGCGATTTGCCGAAGTCCAACAAAAAGGCGATCGACATCCCCGCCGGCTTCGTGCCGCACTACGAGGTCGTGGCCGGCAAGCAGAAGGTCATCGACGACCTTGAGGACATCGCCAAGAAAGCCGACGAGGTGATCCTCGCGACCGACCCCGACCGCGAGGGCGAGGCAATCGCCTGGCACATCGCGCAGGAATTGAAGTTAAAGAAACCCGAGCGCATCGTCTTCCACGAGATTACGCCGGAAGCGATCGAGGAGGCGCTTGCGCACCCACGTGGTATCGATGAGCATCTTCGCTATGCGCAAGAGGCTCGAAGAGTGCTCGACCGTTTGGTAGGCTACGACCTCTCTGGATTAATCTGGAAGAAGGTTCGCTACGGCCTCTCGGCCGGCCGCGTGCAATCCCCCGCGCTGCGCATCCTCATGGAGCGCGAGCGCGAGATCAGAGCGTTCAAGCCCGAAACCTTTTACGTAATCACGGCAAAGACCGCGACCCCGCGCAAAGACGCGCTCGACGTCATCTGCGTTGAAGAGCCGCGCGACAAAAAAGTCGCCGAGGATATCATCGCCGCAGTTAAGAAAGACGGGCTCACTGTTGCCGATGTGACGGAAAGCGAGATGAAGCGCGCACCACGTGCGCCCTTCACTACCTCTACCCTCCAGCAAGCAGCATCGACACGCCTCGGCTTCTCGCCCTCCAATACCATGCGCATTGCGCAGAAGCTCTACGAGGCTGGCCATATCACCTACATGCGCACCGACTCGACCAACCTCGCCGCGCCCGCGCGCGCGAGCATGCTCGGCCTCATTGAGAAGAAGTTCGGCAAGAACTATGCGCAGCCGCATACCTTCGCCGCGAAGTCCAAGAACGCTCAAGAAGCGCACGAGGCGATCCGCCCGACGCATATCGAGAAGGAGACGGTCGCCGGCACGCCCGAGCAGAAGCGGCTTTACGAACTCATTTGGAAGCGCGCCGTAGCGAGCCAGATGGCCGACGCGAAGCTCCTCAAGACCAAGATCTTGGCAGAGACTACAGATAAAAAAATCCCGCAATTTGCGGCCAACGGCTCGCGTGTGATCTTCGATGGCTGGCTCAAGGCCGACCCCGCCGCGCGCGGCGAGGATGTCGAGCTGCCTGTAGCAAAGTCCGGCGAAGAGCTCGACGTAAAGGATGTCTCGATGGAAGAGAAGCAGACTACCCCGCCCAATCGCTACACCGAAGCGGGCTTGATCAAAGAGCTCGAGAAGCGCGGCATCGGGCGTCCCTCGACCTACGCGAGCATTATGAAGACGCTCAACGACCGCGGCTATGTTACGAAGGAAGGCAAGACGCTCATCCCAACCGACACTGGCGACGTTGTATCGACCTTCCTCGAGGACAACTTCCCCACCTATATCAGCGACACCTTCACCGCTGAGATGGAAGACGAGCTCGACGAGATCGCGCAGGGCAAACGCGAGTATGCCAAAACGCTCGGCGACTTCTACACGCCGTTTCTTAAGGAAGTAAAAAATAAAGACAAAGAGGCGGGTAAGATCACCGACCTCGGGCCCGCGCCAGCAGAATTCCCTTGCCCGGTGTGCGGCAGCCCGATGGTCTATAAGCTCTCGCGGCAAGGCAAGTTTATGTCGTGTACGCGCTTCCCCGACTGCCTTGGCGCGCGCACGGAGGCTGGCGAAGTAATCTCTAATGAGCCGCAGAAGCCACTTGGCAACTACACCAACGGCGAGCCGATCTATGTGCTCAACGGCCGCTTCGGCCCGTATGTGCAGGTGGGCGAAGTGCTCAAGGGCAAGGAAGCCAAGGGCAAAGAGAAGCCGCGCCGCGCATCAATCCCTAAAGGCAAGCTGCCCGAGGAAGTAACACTTGAAGACGCGCTTCACTATCTCAGCCTCCCGCGCGAGTTAGGCACGCATCCTGACACCGGCGAGACAATCATGGCTAATGTCGGCCGCTTCGGCCCCTACATCGCGCACAATACCAAACCGAAGCCCGACTTCCGCAGCCTCAAGACTGACGATGTGTATACGATCACGCTCGACAGAGCGCTTGAAATATTGAAAGAAGAAAAGAAGCGCCGCGGCTTCGCAAGAAAAAAGAAGGAGGAGTAGAAACAGAAAACCGCCTCACCTCAGAGACGATCCTCTGCGGTTGGCGGTTGTTGGGCTAGCTTGGCCAGTGGACTCCTTTCACCTGTGCGGGGAAAATCGAAAAAGATTTAAGCTCGTCCTTGTACCAGCCTTGATCCAAGGCAAAGAGCTCATAGTTTTCAGCAGTCATCTCGAAGGAAAGTTCGATATTACCGGAACCAAAGTCGTGAGTTACCTCCTTGACCCTGGCTTCGACAAATACCAACTTGCCACCTGACTTCTCGGCCTCAAGAAGGCAGAGTTCCCCGATGCGAGGAACCACAGACCACTTGACCTTCTTGCTGAGCGTACCCACGTCATATTCGGGACGTTCATCCGAACCAAGCCTGATCTGGAGAAGAAGCTTCGCCATTGCAGTACGTGCTCCGTGTTAGTTAATGACCATTCAAGAAAAGTATACTAGAAACAACATAAAGGTCAATACGTCAAGAGACGCCTTAAAATAAGGCTCAAATCGTGGTAAAATACGCTTCTATGTCAGCACAGGAGATTATCGCAAAGATGAGCTCCCCTACCCCCGAGGACAAAACTCTGGTCGAGAAGGCCTATAATTTCGCCGCAGAGGCGCACAAAGACCACAAGCGGTTCTCCGGCGAGCCGTACATCACGCACCTTGCGGCCACCGCCGAGTCGCTCGCCGAGCTTGGCATGAGCGCCAAAACTGTCGCCGCAGGGCTTCTCCATGACTCGATCGAAGACATGGGGGTAAAACCAGAAACGATCGAAAAAGAATTTGGCAAGGAAGTGCTCTTCCTCATCGAGGGCGTCACCAAGCTCGGGCACCTCAAGTATCGCGGCGCGGAGCGCCATCGCGAATCTCTGCGCAAGCTCCTTGTAGCAACCGGCAAAGACGTGCGCGTGCTCATCATCAAATTGATGGATCGGCTGCACAACATGCGCACGCTCGAGTACGTACCGGAGGAGAAGCGCAAGAGGATCGCTCTGGAGACGCTCGAGATTTATGCGGCGATCGCGCATCGGCTCGGCATGGGGCTCGTGCGCCGCGAGCTCGAGGACCTCGCCTTCAGGTGGGCGTACCCCGAGGAGTACGCCGAGGCTCAGAAGCTCCTCACGACTAAGACGAAAGAGACGCAAGAGCGCCTCAAGGAGATGACGCGCACGCTCAAGAAGGAATTGGCGAAGAACGATATCAGGAATTTCGAAACCGATTACCGCGTGAAGGGGCTCTGGAGCCTGTGGCAGAAGCTCAAGCGCAAGGGCGGCGACATCGCCAAGGTCTACGACATCGCGGCGCTGCGCGTCATGGTGAACGACGCGGCCGATTGCTATCGAGTATTAGGATTGGTCAACAACCTCTGGCAGCCGCTCCCGAACAAGATCAAAGACTACATTGCCTTCCCCAAACCCAACGGCTATCAATCGCTCCACACGACTGTCTTTGCGGGCGACGGCGGCATTGTCGAGGTGCAGATTAGAACGCGCGACATGCATCGCGAGGCACAGTTCGGCATCGCGGCGCACGTGATCTACAAAGAGCGCAACGGCGCGGGCGCGCAAGGGAGAGGCTCGAGCTTCGACTGGATACGCTCGCTTCTGCCCGGCTTCCGCCGCGCTGCCAAAGCGGAAGCACCACAAGAAGAAAAGACGGGCCGCGCGCGCTACAGCTCGGCCACGGTGCCCGACTGGCTCTCGGGGCTTGAGGACGAGCTCGATGACCCCGACTTCGACACCGCGGTGCGCAGCGACATCTTCTCGCATCGCGTGTTTATCTTTACGCCGCACGGCGACGTAGTCGACCTCCCTGCCAAGGCCACGCCCATCGACTTCGCGTATGCTATACACTCCGACTTGGGCGACCATGTATCGGGTGCCAAGGTCAATGGCAAGCTCGTACCACTCGACACCGAGCTCCACAACGGCGACATCGTCGAGATCCAGACCAAGAAGAACGCCTGGCCCACCTCAAAGTGGCTCGACTTCGCCAAGACCACGCTCGCACGCCGCCACATCCGCAACCGGCTGGAAGGCGAGCAGAAAATTAAATAGAAAAACTCGAGGGGTCGAAGGAATTCTCGTCTGCTTTCTTTTCTTCCCCTGTGCGATCATCCAAATTGTTCGAAAGCGAATCCTGTTCAGGAAAATGGTCTGGTTGAGCCGACCCAGACGGTGACCCGAGGACCTTTTCCTGAGCAGGATTTGCTGGAGTTTGGTCATTTTGCCCAGCAAGTTGCTGCTCCGCTCCAGTTGCAGGATTCTGTGGAGCTTCTTTCATCTGCGCGATGCGCGAGGCGAGATTGTAGAAGATACCTTTCAGGTCTTCCTCGTTCATAAAGTCGATTGAGAGCTTGCCGCCGCGCTCTTTGGTCTCGATAGCGACACGCGTACCGAGCGCCTCGGTTAACTCCTTCTCCATTTCCAAAATCTCGGGCGCATAGAGATATTCCTTTTTGCGCACGCGGTCGAAGGCGATCCTGCGCGCGATCGCCTCGGTGTCGCGCACCGTGAGGCGCTTGAGGAGGATTTCACGGAAGAGCGTCCCCTGCTCCTGCGGCCGCTCGCTGAGCATGAGGAGCGGCCTGGTGTGGCCTTCGTTGATCTTGCCGTCGGCGAGCGCTTGCTGCATTTCTTCGGGAAGCCCGAGCAGGCGGATCGTGTTGGAGACATACACGCGGCTCATGCCGATCTTCTCGCCGATCTCGCTGTGCTTGAAGCCAAATTGCTTGTGGAGCTGATCGAAGGCCTTTGCGCGGTCGATAGGGTTGAGGTCCTCGCGCTGCAAGTTCTCGATGATCGCAAGCTCGAGCTTGGTCTTGTCGTCGTCGAATCCCTCGCGCATGAGGACCGGCACTTGAGAGATGCCTGCGAGCTTAGAGGCGCGGAGCCTGCGTTCGCCGGCGATAAGCTCGTACTCGGTCGCGATGCCGCCGTCCTCCTTCTGGATTTCTTTGCGCGAGACCGTGAGCGGCTGGATCACGCCATACTGCCTGATCGACTTTGCCAGCTCCTGGAGCTTTCCCTCATCAAACTCTTTGCGGGGCTGGAAAGGGTTGGGCTTGATCTTGTCGACCTCGACCCAGAAAATCGCATTGTTGTAAAAGCCTGCCATAGGCGATATTCTAACACGAGTCCTCATACGCCGGGGTGGCGGAATTGGTAGACGCACGGGACTCAAAATCCCGCGATGGCAACATCATGAGAGTTCGATTCTCTCCCCCGGCACACATTCTTTATTTTATTCCGGCAACATGTTAGTGTCCGTCTTGGCACAGTACCAAGGAGGTTCGTATGGCCGAAGCCAGAAGTCGCATCATCTTCGCTCACGATAAGGACATATTCACCAAGGAGGACCAAGCGCGGTACAAATCCTTCCGCCGGCATATCGGCTGGATCAAAGTCGGCCTCCAGGCAATGACGCATGAGGACCGCAACGGCGTTTCTGCCGCGACGAGGCTGCGCAAGTGGGCGCTCGCGCAGGGCTTCGACGTCATGTGGGACATGAAGCTCGACGATATTCCCAACACGACCGGCAACGCCGTGCGCAATATCGCCGCCCACGGCTCCAGCCTCATCACCTTGCATGCGTCTGCGGGCAAGCCGGCTATGGCCGCCGCCGCGGAAGCGCTTGCGCAATCTGGCAAGAGGGCGGCGCTCCTGGCAGTCACCGTGCTTACCTCGATCAACAAGAAGGAGTGCGTTTCGATCTTCGGCGATTCGCCCGGCCCCAAAGTCGTGCAATTCGCCAGAGACGCGATCGCAATGGGAGTCACCGGCCTCGTATGCTCTCCGCAAGAGCTGCGGGCGCTTGAGCAGGCCGACCTCTCGCATGAGCTGATGCTAGTCGTGCCGGGCGTACGGCCCGCGTGGGCATCGGCGCACGATCAGAAACGCATCATGACTCCGGCGCAAGCGATACGCGCTGGGGCGGACCTGCTTGTCATCGGGCGGCCGATCTCAGAGCATCGCAACCCGCAGGAAGCCGCACGGCTGATCTGGGAAGAGATCGAATCCGTATAACAGCGCGCTCCGCCGACGATGGTCGGCGGAGCGCTTTCTTTTTTATCTAAACATAGTAAGGTAAGAGCGGTTTTGTTCCACTGGGAGGACCTAGCATGATAGACCTCGACACGCTCGCACTGCGTCTGTTCGAATTGGGCGCAGTGAAGATCGACACTGAAGTAGGCTTCAGACTGAAGCTTCATGAGACCAACCCCGGCGTTCCGCTTTCGCCCATCTACCTCAACTTGCGCACACCAGAGAACCCGAAGCCGGGGCCGCTGACGCCCGAGCTGGTGCAGGATATGGGCACATTGCTTTGGAAAGAAGCAATCCGTATCGGCTTTCGCTTCAACGCGATCGCCGGCCTACCGAACGCCGGCACACCGCTCGCGGAAGCCATGAAGCGCGCAGCCTACATCGGCGGCCTCTATCTCCCCACAATTTCTCTCAACAAAGCGGAGACTGCGCAAGGGCGCCGGATCGATGGCATTGCCGACTATGGGGGCGCCTCTAAGAACGACAGAGTGCTCATCATTGACGACCTCATTACGCGCGGCGACAGCAAGAACGAAGGCATCGAAGCTCTGCGCACTGATGGCTTCGAGGTGACTGATGTGCTCGTTCTTGTCGATCGCGAGCAAGGCGGCGCCGAGGATCTGAAGACATTCGGCGTAAAGCTCCATAGCATCATCACGCTCGACTCGATTCTTATCAAGCTCCATCGTTATGATAGGATCAGTGAGCGGCAGCTGGAGACGATTCTCCGGTATCTTGGCAGAAAGTAATACTAGAAATGACTCTCGGCCGCCTTATTGGCGGCCGTTTCTTTTTTCATATAAATCCGCTACATTGGCTTTGTGCAAAAGCAACCAGTGATCGCGATCGTAGGCCCTACGGCGTCAGGCAAGTCCTCGCTGGGCATTTATCTTGCACAAAAATTGGGTGGAGAAGTAATTTCTGCCGACTCGCGACAAGTCTATAAAGGCCTCAATATCGGTACCGGCAAAGTGACCAAGAAAGAGATGGCAGGTATTCCCCATCACCTATTAGACGTCGCCTCGCCCAAGCGGCAGTTCACAGTCGATCAGTTTGTTAAGTTGGGCACCAAGGCCATTAAAGATATCTTACAACGCGGCCATACGCCGATCATTGTCGGCGGCACCGGGCTCTATGTCGATATGCTCTTAGGCCGCATGTCCTACCCTGAAGTGCCGCCTAATCCAGCGCTGCGCAAACGGCTCGAGAAAAAGAGTACTGAACACCTCTTCGTCATGCTCGAAAAGCTCGACCCAGCTCGTGCAAGAACTATAGACGCCAAAAACCCGCGCCGCCTCGTGCGCGCGGTCGAGATCGCCAAAGCGTTGGGTAAGAATTCTTTTCCGACTGCGGAACAAAAATACGACGTGTTCTGGCTCGGGCTCAATCCCGACGACGCGACGCTCAAAAAGAACATCCATATGCGTCTCACAGCGCGCATGAAGACCGGCATGGTTGCCGAGGCCAGGCGGCTCCACGCGCACGGCCTCTCCTACAAGCGCATGCGCGAGCTCGGGCTCGAGTATCGATTCTTGGCTGACTATCTCGAAACTAAATTAGATAAAGAAGAATTCGAAGAAAGTCTTGAACGCGCGATCTGGCAGTATGCCAAGCGCCAGCGGACGTGGTTCAAGCGCAACATGGATATCCATTGGATACAGAGCAAAACGGAGGCTCTGCAGCTGGTAAAACACTTCGCGGGCGGGCGCAGGGACAGGAAGATCGAAATTGTCACAACGGCAAACGAGGCAAGTCGCGCAGCATCCCATCGCCGTTCGTGGATGCCGCCGATGAAAAGCGAGCAATCAAGATCATCGAGAGCATCTTGGAATTCGGTGCGCAGCGAACGCCGCAGGTCGTGAAGCTGCTCGATGACATCAAGGAGCTGGAGCAGATGGAGAAGGATCGCTTGGCGGAGGAGCAACTTCTGGCAGCATAGCGTCCACGGCAGCTAGCAATCGATAAAAAGACAGTAAGCGCTCCGCAGCCTCACGCGCTTCCTCGCGGCCCAACTTCTTCTTGTAGTGGCGTTTGCAGAGGGCGATGAACTCGTCGAGTTGTCGATCGGTCAATTCCATGAGCGATCATTGTGAGTCCTCGCGACTCTGGGCGCAAGGCAAGGAAAGCTGGGATCATCAATCACCAAATCTCGCTATTTCCGAGCTTCCGATGCTCGCCAGTAAGCAGCGTCAACCTTGATCGAGTTGAAGCGCCGCGCCGTTATCCAGCGCAAAAACGGCGACGGCGCTTTCACCTGGGTGCCGGCGAATCGTCTAGTGAGAACTATCGTGCACTTCTTCTTGGTCCGCGTCAGACCAACGAGGAACTTGCATATCTCCATGTCGGTGACGTTATTGGCCTGCCTCGGCAGGTCGCCCTCTTGGAGGCCCAGCAAGAAGACATGCTGCGCAGTCAAACCCTTCGCGCTTTCATAGGACCGAGTCTGAATGTTCATCACGGACTTGGGCGCTTCTTTCTCCTCGATGACCGGCGGCACGAATTCGGCCACCTCCTTCAGCACGGCGGCTCGCAGATCTTCCGGCAACACTTCTGACAAAGAGAGTGCCTTCTCCGCAGCCAGGCGAATGGATTTCATGCGGGTTTCGCGATCGCCAAGGCTAAGGATGATCCTCCATGCCAAATTGGAGTGCGGATTGTCCTTCAACATCTTAAGCGCAAGCTCGCGAGGACTCTCTTTATCTCCGTCTTCATCGGCCAACAGACCGACGCTTCGGAGGTGATCTTCCACTTGGGGAAGGTAGGGCTTGCTACCGATTATGAGCGCCACCGGCTCATGGTTCTTTTCCGCTTCCGCGATGTCCTCGGCAGATATCGCGCGCAGGCGCTCCTCGATAAATCGACCTATGTAGTTTGCCGCATTGGACTGAACGCTGGTCGTGACCAAATCAATGGTTGGATATGTCTGGCTGTCAGGCCCCTTCATCGGCTCGTAGAAACGAAAAGGCTTTTCGATCCGACCCGCCAGCTTCTTTAGGTCCTTTGCGACCGTCAGCACTTCGTTCACAGCGTCCACGATCACCTGCGTGCAGCGCATGCAGAACGGCAAATGAAAATGCTCGTAGTCTGTACCGGCGTAGTGTTTGCGAATGTGGTCCCAACTGGCATTCCGCAGATTGCCATAGAGGGCTTGATCGTCATCTCCGGCGAGCACGATCGGGCCTGCCTCAGCGAGATACGCGATCACCTCCGCTTCCATCGCGTTGAAGTCTTGGAACTCGTCAACTAGCGTCAATCTCGGCGTCGGAACTGACTTCCGGTCTTTCTTGAATCCCAATAGCACCCGATAGACACCGTCATCGAAATCAACGGCGTCGTAGAAATCGCAGCGCTCCATATAGTAGGCGCCGAGTTCGTCGGAGCATTCGAGTTTGCGCATCAACGCGATAAATGCTGGTGCCGCGCCACCTCGAAGGATCTCCCAATCCTCGCTGATAAACGAGCGAAGGCCGGGGTAGCAGATGAAGTCGGTCGAAAGGCCACCCCGCAAGTTCGCATCGCGATGGAGAAGCGACTGGGAATAACCGTGAAGCGTGAACACCTTTGCCGAGTCGCCGAGGCTTCGTTCAAGGTCCTCCTTAAGCGAATTGACGAACGTGAGTACGAGACGATCGTCGGCGCCGCCACCTGCTCGCTCTAAGAGTTTCTTGAAGAGGTACGTCTTCCCTGAACCTGGGCCCGCCACCACTAGCTTCTTCGCGCTGGTCGACTCTAGCGCCTTATCCGTCGCTGCCTTCAATTCCGCTGCTGGATCTTCCTCCATACCAGCATTGTACGAAGCCGAGAGGCGTACACCAAGGACGTGCTGCGGCCATGGTTAGTTTAACGAGTCGACAAAGGGATTGACGCCTGATCGAACTCGACTCGTCGTGTGCGCAGCGAGGAAAAGTGACTCAACGACACCTTTCGTTGTTGCGAGCAAGGCAGGAGAAATTGTCGTTATGGCAAACTGCGGGCGCTGAGGGAATCGAACCCCCACTAACGGTTTTGGAGACCGTTGTTCTACCACTAAACTAAGCGCCCGTGAGGCCAGTATAGCGAAAAACCTACTTCTTCGCCTCTTTATGTACCGTTTGAGCCCGGCACCATTTGCAGTACTTCTTGAGCTCTATCTTGCGCTCAACGAGCTTCTTGTTCTTGGAGCTCCAATAATTGATGCGCTTGCACTTCTGGCATTGCAGCTTTATGAGTCGATCCTGTGACATGACCAAAAGACTATATCCTACAAAGCAGAAGTGCGCAACTCTAGAGCGTCGTCGCCCCGGGGCAGAAGCTGAAGCGCAGATCGATGCCTGAGTACGTCTGATCAACCGAGTATGGCACGCTCATCGTGTAGTTAAGCGCGCACATTTGATCCTGCGAAATGCCGTACTGGCTCATGAGATACTGTTCCACCGCTACGCGCGTGTCGGCAATCGGCTCCTGCAAAAGGCTTATGTTGAAATACTGCGTCTGATCGATATAGAGGATGAGGAATGGCGGATTAGGCAGAGACATCGGATCAGTACTGCTTGCCTGCCCAACATGATAGCCGAGATAATAATAGCCCGATGCCGGATACGCGCCGGTCTCTGTGTTGGCGATAACGTCCTTTGGCGCCCAGTCCGATGCTTGGCCGTTGGTGCCGGAACTCGTACCAGAGGTACTGCCCTGTGCCGGGACTTCGACCTGGCCGGTGGGCCCGCCGGTGTCGCCGGGGAGTATCGATACGGGCGTATTGCCGTCCTGATTTGCGGCGGGAGCGGCATTCCCCCGCAGCAAGCCGATTACGACAAGCGCCCCAAGAAGAATCATGACGATTGCAGCGAGGCTTGCGGCTATAAGCGTTATCTTTTGCATATCGTATTAGTTACCCGGGTCATACTGAGCGACGCAGCTTGCCGCCTTGGCATTGCAGCCGGGGCATGTCCAGTCGCTGTAAGGAGACTGCCCAGCGGCAAGACGTTGCTGAGAAAGATTATAAGCGGCCTGCGCATTGCAATTGGGGTCGTTACAGGATGTTGCCGAAGAACAGGTACCCGAATGAAGACTCGAGTTGTTCCAATTCCCCTGCAGTATCTGGAAGGTACCACACGCGGTTGATCCTTTTGGACTTGGAATGTAAGGCTGGCCGCTGCTCTCGGTCATCGCGATACAGGACATCGTGTTCGCCTGTGCGCTGGTATAGCCGATACTCTGCAGAAAGCTTACGCTGCAAGCGGAATCTCCCGTCGGACATTGCACCCCGCCGCTCGCAGCCGCTCCGGCGACGTAGCTCGTACAGTAGTATTGGCCATCCGAACCTTGATAACCGCCCGATTTGCACTGGCTAGGGTCGCTTATTGCGACCGGTGTTGGAGAAGTGACTACAGTCTGCGGAGGCGGCAAAATTTCTCCGATAAGATCCGAGATGGTCTTGGTATTATCGGGTGTCGTGCCGGGGCGTTGCGAGGGGTCGGTGCATGTCACCTGATTCCATCCTTTCCAATAGTCTTCACTCAGTATGGAATGAAGGACGGTCTCGATGATGAGATACGAGCCGAGCGTAATGACGAACCCAAAGATCACGTTGCGGAAAATGCTCTTGGCTCTAGAAATATTTTCCGCCCCTCCCATTGCGGAAGTGAAGTAGAGCACGCCTGCGTAGGCGAAGAGCGCCATAGCAATCGGTATCGAGACCTCGATAAGAAAGTTGATGATGCGGTTGAGTAGATCGACTATGTTGCAGGCATTGCAGCTCGTTGCAGCTTCGTTATACGCCGCAGTGCCGGGTGTGAGGCCTGTTGTGACGCCACACGGTACGAGCCCACTCGATGAGATTGAACCACTAGATCCCAATGTGTCAGCATAAGAAGAATTAGAAGACGGTGAATTTGATGACGATCCGCCGCTAGTAATTGTGAACGAGGAAGAACAAGTAGTGGTCCCTCCTGGGCCCCAGAATGTGCCGATAATTTGTGTCGACTGAGTCGGATAAAGCATTGTTGACCCACTAGGGCTCACTGATCCAACACCAGTAATAAAGCCAGCCGAAGTGCTCGTACTCTGCCATACCAGCGTAAAAGCATTCCCCTGATTAATAATGGCCTCTTGAGGGGTCAGGCTGCACGAGGGCAACGTGTCAGCATGAACGGCGTGTGGTACACCGATTATAAAAAGAAGCGCAAGTCCTCCCAGCAAGACCCGTACCTTCATATACGCTTTATAGTACCATCTGTTTTTCCGCTCCTGACAAGAGGCTGCAAAACGTGTAGAGTATGGAGTGTTCGCCACCTATGCGTCGGTGGTAGAGTGGTCAATTACAACAGACTGTAAATCTGTCGCCCATTGGGCTACGCAGGTTCGAATCCTGCCCGGCGCACTAAAGAAAAATCCCCTCGGCGGGGATTTTCTTTTTATATTATTCAATTTTAGGCACCTACCTTCTCCTCAGCGATCATGGTCGGCGTCATTTTGGCTGACTTGCCGCGGCCGGTCTTCTTGACATCGAAGAGGAACTCAGCGGGCGTGCCGTCCGGCTTTGCCGGCTTGAGGCCGACCGAGACGCTCCCGCCTGAGAGCACGCCGCGCGAGACCATAAGTGAGGCTACCTTAGTGAGGATCTTGTCCTGAATGAGGCGCTTGAGCGGGCGGGCGCCGTAGTGCGGGTTGTAGCCCTCTTTGGCGAGGAACTCGTACACCTCCGGCGAGAGGTTGAGCGTAATATCTTTGCCGGCGAGGCGGGCCACCACTTCCCTCACCTGGATCTCGACGATATCCTTGACCGCCTCGGTCGAGAGGATATTGAAGATGATGATCTCGTCGATGCGGTTGAGGAACTCGGGGCGGAAGTAATCCTTAAGCGTGGCGCCGACCTTCTCCTTGGCAAGCCGATAGTTGTCGTCGGTTGTTCCCGCCATGGTGAACCCAAGTTGCTCCATCTTGTCGATATATTGCGCGCCGATATTGGAGGTCATGATGATGATGGTGTTGCGGAAGTTCACCTTGCGGCCCTTGGCGTCGGTAAGATAGCCATTGTCGAGGACCTGGAGCAGGATATTGAATACCTCCGGATGCGCCTTCTCGATCTCGTCGAAGAGCAGCACCGAATACGGGCGGTGTCGGATCATCTCGGTAAGAGCGCCGCCTTCCTCGTGGCCGACATAGCCCGGCGGCGCGCCGATGATCTTCGATACGCTGTGCTTCTCCATGTACTCGGACATGTCAACGCGGATGAGCGCCTTCTCGTCGTCGAACATGAACTCGGCGAGCGCGCGCGTGAGCTCGGTCTTGCCGACGCCAGTGGGACCCAAGAACATGAACGAGGCGATCGGGCGGTTGGGGTCGCTGATCCCGGCGCGGGAGCGCTTGACGGCATCAGAGACTTTCTGCACGGCCTCATTCTGGCCGACGACGCGCCTCTCAAGCTCGGATTCGATCTTGGAGAGGCGTTCGGCTTCCTCCTGGAGCATGCGCGAGACCGGAATGCCCGTCCACTTGGCGACGACGGCTGCGATGTCGCTGTCTGAAATTTCTTCCTTGAGCAGGCGGCGCGACGACTGGAGCTTCTTGAGGCGCTTTTGCTTCTGCTCGAGCTCGCGCTCGAGGCTGGGTATCTCGCCGTAGCGGATCTCCGCCGCGCGCGAGAGGTTCACCTCCGATTCGGCAGCCTCCGCCTCGATGCGCAGCCCCTCGAGCTCCTTCTTGATCGACTTTATGTCATGAAGGATTTGCTTCTCGTTCTTCCAGCGGAGCTCGATCTCGCCGGTCTGCTCTTTGAGTTCCGCGATCTCGCGCTCGATCGTTTTTACGCGTGCTTTGGCGTCGCGGTTGCCGTCCTCTCCCTCCGCGTCCTTACGCAAGGCTTCTTTCTCGACTTCAAGGCGCATGATTTTGCGATGCGCGTCTTCAAGTACCGGCGGCTTGTTCTCCAAACTGATGCGCAAGCTCGACGCCGCCTCATCGATGAGGTCGATCGCCTTGTCGGGCAGGAAGCGGTCGGGTATATAGCGGGCTGAAAGCTCCACTGCGGCAACGAGCGCGTCGTCAGTAATATGCACGCCGTGGAAGAGCTCGTACTTTTCCTTAAGGCCGCGCAAGATCGCGGTCGCATCGTCGAGGCTGGGCTCGAGCACGTAAACCGGCTGGAAGCGGCGCTGGAACGCCGGGTCGCGCTCGATATGCTTTTGATACTCGCGCAGGGTCGTGGCGCCGATCATATGAAGCTCACCGCGCGCAAGCGCGGGCTTGACCATATTGCTTGCTTCCATCGCGCCTTCGGCACCGCCGGCGCCGATCATGGTATGAATTTCGTCGACGAAGAGAAGAATTTTTCCCTCAGAGCGCTCGATTTCTTTAAGTATTGCCTTGAGACGCTCTTCGAACTCGCCACGGTACTTGGTGCCCGCGATAAGCGAGCCGAGATCAAGCGACACGAGCTCCTTGTCGCGCAAGCTTTCCGGCACGTCGCCGATAGCGATGCGCGAGGCCAAGCCTTCGGCAATGGCGGTCTTGCCGACGCCCGCTTCGCCGATGAGGATGGGGTTGTTCTTGGTGCGGCGCGAAAGTATCTGGATCACGCGCTGGATCTCCTCGTCCCTGCCGATAACCGGGTCCAGCTTGCCTTCGAGCGCCGCCTTGGTAAGGCTGCGTGTGTACTTGGGGAGCGCACGGTACTTCTTGCCTTCTTGCGCAGCGGGCTTGGTTGCCCTCAACTCCTGAAGCGCGCGGACTATGGACTCGCGGTTGATGCGGAAACGCGCAAGAACCTCCCGAGCGGAACCCGGCACATCGAGGATCGATATAAAAAGATGCTCAGTCGAGACGAACTCGTCGTGGAGCTCGGTCGCGATCTTGGCGGAGCGCTCGAGCGCCTGCACGAGATCGGGCGTGAGATAAAGCTGGTAGCTGGGGCTCAAGACCGACCCGGCATTACCGCCTTCGAGGCTCTCGAGCACCGTGTCGGTGAGCAGGATGACATCGATCTCGAGCTTTTCGAGGACCGAGGCGACGAGCGAGTCTTCCTGAAGCAGCAAAGCACCGAGCAGGTGCATCGGCGAAACCTGGTTTTGCGCACGTTCGACCGCGAGCTCATGCGCGCGGCGGACGGCTTCTTTGGCTTTGGTGGTGAAATGGTTGAAGGGAGGCATAGAGAGACTCTAGGTTATTACGGGCTTGCGGGCGTTGAGGTTGCAGCGGCAGGCGCCGAGGGAGCGGCGAGGACGGTATAGAACGTGGCTCCCGCCTGCGCCGAATCTCCGGTCGTGATGCCGATCACCTCGCCGAAGATGGTCATGAGGAGCGCACCCGGCGTCTGTGCCGCGACCGTGGCATCAATCAGACCGGGCGAATCCTTGTCGGGGAGCGAGGCGATAACGCCGCTGCCGACACGGTCGCTCCCGGCGCCGGTAATCGCGATGACGGATTGCCCGAGCGCAAGCTTACCGGCAGAGGCGAGCGTAGCGGCCGCGAAGCCGGTTGACGTGCCGACCGAGATATCCACGACCGCGACCGAGCTGCTTGCCGAGCCGCTTCGCACGGTTGCCGGCACGCGATCACCCGACGCAAGGATCGCCTCGAAGGATGTCGCGCTCGACGCCGCAAGAGAGCTCCGGTCGGCGACGGCCGTGCCCTTGCTGTCCACGATGACGCCTCTCGTAATAAGAGTGTCGTCTCCCGCGGCGACAATCCGTACAATGCTCTTCTGCACCGTCGCGATCGACTGGGCCGTGAGGTCGTCGTCTTTGACTACTACCGTCTTCTCGGTCGTTGCGGCAGCGGCTGAAGCGCTCTGCGTGGCCGGGATGACTGTCTGAACCGTATGCTCGACGATCTGGTTGACCACCCGGGTGACCCCCGCCGGAGCCTGATCCATGAGAGAAACGGTTACGATCCCGGTGGCGATCGAGGTAACAAATGACACAAGCAGCGTAAGGAGTACGATCTGATGCTTGGTCAATTGTTCGAGATTCATACGTCGAATATAGTATACCACTCAAAAAGAAAACCGCCAAACGGGCGCGAGCCCGTCTGGCGGTTCATGAGGTTTTGGTAGCGGAGGATTACTCCACCGTCACCGATTTTGCGAGATTGCGCGGCTGGTCGACGTCCGTGCCAAGCGCCACAGCCGTGTAATAGGCCAGAAGCTGAATCGGGATCGCATATACCAGCGGAGCCGCGGCAGAGGGCGGCATGACCAGGGTCTCGAGGGTTGCGATCCTCGCGGCGTCCCTGCCCTGCTCGTCGGTAATAAGGATGATCTGTCCGCCGCGGGCGGCGACCTCCTGCATGTTCGACACCGTCTTTTCGAAGAGATTATCGAACGGCGCCACGACTACCACAGGCATATGCTCGTCGATGAGCGCAATCGGCCCATGCTTGAGCTCGCCGGCAGCGTAGCCTTCCGCATGGATATAGGAGATCTCCTTGAGCTTCAGCGCGCCTTCAAGGGCGATCGGGTACGAATGGCCCCGACCGATGAAGAGCACGTCCGAAACGCCGGAGATCTTCTTTGCCAATGCCTCGATCTGAGGCTCAAGCCGGAGCGCCTGCGTCATGAGGCGCGGGACTTCGCTGAGTGCTGCCGTCCAACGCGCCTCGAACTTCCGGTTGATGCTGCGGCGCGCCTTGCCCGCCGCGACAGCCAGCGCCGCAAGAACGGCGAGCTGTGCGGTGAAGGCTTTGGTCGAAGCGACGCCGATCTCGGGCCCCGCCAGGATCGGCAGGACGTAATCGGCCTCGCGCGCGATCGTCGATTCTTGCACGTTGACGATCGCGACGACCTTCTGCCCTTGCGACTTCGCATAGCGAAGCGACGCGAGGGTGTCGGCCGTCTCGCCCGACTGCGAAATCACGATCGAGAGGCTCTGCTTCGCGAACGGCTGCTCGCGATAGCGGAACTCGGACGCGACGTCGACGTCGGTCGGCAGCCCGGCCTCCTGGTCGAACCAGTATTTCGCGACGAGCCCAGCGTAGTACGCCGTGCCGCACGCGGTAATCGAGAGACGCTCAATCGCCGAAAAGTCGGCATCGAAGCTCTCGGGCAGTTTCACCGTGCCTTCCGCGAGATCGAAGTACCTCGCAAGCACATGGCTGACCACCTCAGGCTGCTCGTAGATTTCCTTGAGCATGAAGTGCCGGTGCCCGCCCTTGTCGACGAGAAGGCTCGAAGCGAGCGTCCGCTGAATCGGCCGCTCCACCTTGTCGCCCGCTTCGTTGAAGATTGTTGCGCCGGAGCGGTTCAGCACCGCCCAGTCGCCGTCTTCAAGAAACGTCACCCGGTCGGTAAACGGCGCCAGCGCAATTGCGTCGGAGCCGAAGAACATCGCGCCATCTCCATGACCGATCGCCAGCGGCGCACCGCGCCGCGCGCCGATCATAAGATCGTCTTCGCCCTCGAAGATGATCGCAAGCGAGAACGCGCCGGCAAGGCGGCCAAGCACCGTCTTGACCGCATCGCGCGGCGAAAGGCCCTTGCCGATTTCGCGCTCGATAAGCTGAGCCACGACCTCGGTGTCGGTGTCGGTTTCGAAGATGACTTTGTCTTCGACCAACTCGTCCTTGAGCTCGCGGAAATTCTCGATGATGCCGTTGTGCACGATCGCCAGATGCTCAGTCGTATGCGGGTGCGCATTGCGCTCGGTTGGGGCGCCGTGCGTTGCCCAGCGCGTATGGCCGATGCCGATCGTCCCTCCAAGCGAATGCTCCTTGAGCTTCGCTTCGAGCTTGACGAGCTTACCCTCGGCGCGACGCCGAGCCAGACGCCCGTCTTCCAGAGTCGCCACGCCCGCGGAATCGTATCCGCGATACTCGAGGCGCTTAAGCGCGTCCACGATTAGCGGGGCTACCGGGGTGGTCCCCAATATTCCAACGATTCCACACATGGGTTTTATCTCCTTTAGATCTGTGTGAATGTACCTTCCATCCGTGATAACGGATGGAACAACCGCGCGTTACAGTACTACACCTTTTTAGCTTTGGCGATAGCGCGCTACGACCTTTTCTAAGGCCTTCACAATGTGTTCAGTATCGCTTCGCGTCGCAGTTGGCAGCAAAGTCATGCGGATAGAATCTTTGGCCTTCTCGGGGCTAAGGCCGATCGCTGCGAGCACGTGCGAGGGCGCCTCGTCGTCGGTGTCGCAGGCCGAGCGGGTCGAGGCGGCGACGCCGTGCGCGTCGAGCGCCACCACTGCCATGTCGCCGTTGAGGCCCGGGATACAAATATTAATATTGTTGGCGACGCGGTTCTCCCACGCAGGGCCATTGAGCGAAACTTCGGAGACTGCGCGCTTAATTTCCTCAAAAAGATACCGGCGCACTTCTGCCATATTCTTAGAATTCTCCTCGGCATTCTTCTGCGCGTCTTCAAGCGCTACGGCAAAGCTGCCAATGAGCGCTACATTTTCCGTCCCGCTGCGCAAACCTCGCTCTTGCCCGCCGCCATATATATAAGGAGTAAGCGTGATGCCGCGTCGCGCATACAGGAGCCCAACGCCGCGCGGGCCACCCAGCTTTTGCCCGTCGAGCGTCATAAGGTCGACGCCAAGATGATCGACCTTGAGCGGCAGCCACAGCGGCGCTTGAGAAGCATCAACATGAAAATAAATATGCCGCTTCTCACCCTGAGCTTGTCGAAGGGTGCGTGCATGTCTAATTTCTTTGGCAATCTCACGAATATCCTGGATCGTGCCGATCTCGCTGTTGATCATTTGGATTGAGACCAGCGATGTATCAGACGCCAGAGCTTCGCGCAGCATCTTGAGGTCGATCCTCCCTTCTGCATCAACCGGCAATTCTGTTATCTTTGTACCTTCTTGCGCGAGTGCCCGCAGCGGCTCAAGCACCGATGAGTGCTCAATAGCAGAAGTTATCGCATGCGTACTTTTCGTGCCGCCCAACGTACCAAAGATCGCGAGATTATTCGCCTCGGTGCCGCCGCTCGTGAAGATTATCTCGTCCGCATGTGCGCCAAGCGTCCCTGCGACCTTTTCGCGCGCACCATCAAGCTCCTTTTTTGCCGCAAGAGCCTCGCTGTGAAGTGCGCTCGGGTTGCCATAGAACTCGATAAGCCGTATAAGCTCGCGTTTAGCGTGCGAAGTCATCGGCATCGATGCCGCCGCATCGGCATATATTCGACTTTTCCCAAAAAAAGAAAACGATTCCATATACCCTGAATCTACTATATACTGTGCCCAATGTCGCCAGAAGCCGCCACAACGGGGGCCCGCCCCCCGATCGTTGCTATTGTAGGGCACATCGACCACGGCAAGTCGACGCTTCTTGACTATATCCGCAAAAGCAACGTCGTCGCCGGCGAAGCGGGCGGCATCACGCAGCACCTCTCGGCGTATGAGGCCGTGCACAAGAACGCGACCGGCGAACACACCATTACTTTCCTCGACACGCCGGGCCACGAGGCGTTTACCAAGATGCGCTCGCGCGGGCTCGAGGTCGCCGACGTCGCGATCTTGGTTGTCTCTGCGGAAGAAGGCGTGAAGCCGCAGACCGTGGAGGCGCTCAAGCTTATTGAAGAAACAAAGATTCCCTACATCGTCGCATTTACGAAGATCGACAAGCCTAATGCCAACCTCGAAAAGGCCAAGATGTCGATGCTCGAGCATAATGTCTTCCTCGAGGGGCTCGGCGGTGAAGTGCCGTTCATCCCCGTATCGGGAAAAACCGGCGAGGGCATCCCCGAACTCCTCGACCTCATACTCCTCGCCGCGGAACTCGAGGGCATAACGAGCGACCCTAAGAAACCGGGCACCGGCGTCGTGATCGAGGCACACGTCGATAACAAGCGCGGCAACACAGCAACGCTTATTATTCTCGACGGCTCTATAAAGAGCGGGCAGTTCGTCGTCGCCGGCGAGGCCATGGCGCCCACGCGCATCATGGAGAACTTCCTCGGTAAAGCAGTAAAAGAGGCGCGCGCCGGGAGTCCTATCGGCATCGTCGGCTTCTCCGTCCTGCCGTCAGTCGGCGCGCACTGGCAGACAGTGGAGAAAAAGAAGGATGCCGAAGCTATGGCGGAAGAGGCGCGCCTCGCCAACAAGAAGCCGACCAAGAATGTCAGCACCGCGCCCAGTGAAGGAGAGGAGGAAAAATTGCATGTGATCCTCCCACTCGTCATCAAGACCGATGTCGCCGGCACCGCCGACGCGGTCATGCACGAGCTCGATAAGCTGCCGCAAGATGAGCGTCTTGAAGTACGTATCGTTTCGAAGGGTGTCGGCCCCGTAAACGAGGGCGACATCAAGCTCGCCGGCTCGGGCACGACGCCGGGCATCGTGGTTGGCTTTAACGTAAAGCAAGAGCCCGTGTCGCGTGAGATGGCCGAGCGGCTCCAGGTAGCGGTCGGCACCTTCGATATCATTTACAAACTCTCCGAATGGCTCGGCGAGGAACTCCTCAAGCGCCAGCCGCGCGAGCGCACCGAAGAGCTCAGCGGTTCCGCAAAGGTCCTTAAAGTTTTCAGCACCACCAAGGGCAAAGTAGTGCTGGGCGGCCGGGTCGAGGAGGGCGAGCTCAAGGAAGGCGCTGAAGTGAAGATCATGCGCCGGGATCTCGAGCTTGGGCGCGGTACCATTACCTCGCTTCAGTCGCAGAAGACGCCGGTCAAGAAGATCGAGAGCGGAAGCGAGTTCGGCATGCAGCTCAAGACCTCTGCCGAGCCCGCAGCGGGCGACCTTATTCAGGCATTCAACATCGTCTTCAAATAATATGCAGGATAACCACCACGACCGGTTGGAGAATGCGCTGCGCGAAGGCGCGGCGGAGTTCCTCGCGCGCGAAGCGAACAGAACTTCGCTTGTGACCGTCACGCGCGTGATGTTAAGCGAAGACACCAAGCGCGCGCATATTTTTATTACCGTACTTCCCGACTCGGCCGAGGAAGGCGCGCTCCAGTTCGCTAATCGCAACCGCACCGAATTGCGCGACTTCCTGAAGTCGCGCATCAAAGGCGGCATCCCGGGCGACATAATCTTCGAGATCGACTTAGGCGAGAAGAACCGCCAGCGGCTCGACGAACTCAGCCAAGAACGCTAGAGTAGAGAAACGCCCGCTCATGGCGAGGCATGGCCACGTGGCGAAGAAGCAACGCGGCGGTCTGCAAAACCGCTATGCGAGGGTGCGAATCCCTCCGTGGCCTCCAGGCGGCCGGGGTGATGGAATGGTAGACATAGGGGACTTAAAATCCCCAGGCCGCAAGGCCATGAGAGTTCGACTCTCTCCCCCGGCACATTGTCCCCCGCGCGCTTTTATTGTATTTTGGTTGATACGCGCCCATAGCTCAGTTGGTAGAGCTGCTCCCTCTTAAGGAGAAGGTCGTAGGTTCGAATCCTACTGGGCGCACACGCGAGACGCTGGGGTGGCGGAATTGGTATACGCACGTGCCTTAGGAGCACGCGGGGCAACCCATGGAGGTTCAAGTCCTCTCCCCAGCACAAAAGCCTAATTGATCCGATTTTTAGCCTGAATTTTGTAAGGTTTTTTGTACTTGACAAAATAGTACTAAATATGATATAATAGCAGACGGAGCATGGGCTACTCATGTCCGTGCAACAGATTCATCGAAATAAAACCATGGAGTATCAGAAATGATCTCATTCGCACTAAACGCAGCAGGGATGATGACCGCCCTCGCGATCCTCTTCCTACTGACTGTCTATCTACTCGCAAAATTGAATCTCTTCTTCACCATCCTCGAAGAAGGAACCGCAGTAGCGATCATGAGGAGCGCCGGCGGCTTCGATCACTTCATCATGAAGTGGAACGGGCACTACCTCAACGACCCGCGCCAGCCGTGGTACAACCCGGGACCTTCCGCATGGGAAGTGCTCGGGGTACATCCGGATAATGCGGACCAGCCGCCTTCCATCTATCGCTTCCCCGTCTACTGGCTGGCGCCCGTGTGGCGGATGCTGGAGCACTTCGGCATCTACTACTACGGCCTGTACCCGTTCAAGCAGGTGCACTCGTACACCTTTGACTGGACGGAGCAGCGGATCAAGGAAGGAACCAACGACTATGAGCCGTGGCACCGCGTCGCGCGGACCTCGTTCATCTACGTCAAGCGGTTCTCTTACTGGGTCCGCCTGCTGGCAGCCGAGGACGAAGACAACATTCCTCTCGACCTCGATTACCTACTCACCGTCATGGTGAATAACCCGTACAAAGCACTCTTCAGCATCGGCGACTGGCTCGCCCGCACCATCGCGGACGCCAACAACCGGGCCAAGACCTTTACGGGCGCAAGCACCTTCGAGGATATGACCAAGGAGCGCACGAAGAGGGATCAAGCCCAGGTCAACGAGTTCTCCAGCAATGTGCTCCAGATAAACGACAACGTCTGGACGGAGCACGGACTTGGGGGGACTCGCGAGAGCTATGGCGTCACGGTGGCGGCAGTCTCGCTCGTCGAGGTCGCACTCGCCGGCGAGAACCGCCAGGTGCTCGCTGCGGCTACGACTGCTAAGATCGTGGCCAAGAAGAATGCCGAAGCGGCAGTCGAGACGGCCGAAGGTGCGGCAAAGGCAGTGAAGATTGCTGCCGATGCGGAAAAATATGCCGTCGACACCGTGTACTCGGAGATCGAGCGCCACGGAGCCGAAGGCATTGCCATCCGCCAACTTGATTCGATCGTGAAGGCCGGCGACAAAGGCAACCAGATCATCTGGGCTAATAACCCGATCCTAGATGCCGTACGGGAGTTCATGCGGGGCTTCCGTACTACTCCTCCCTCTCCGCCTTCCGCAACAAACTCATAAGGAGAAATAATCATGTGGTTGTGGCTATGGGTGCCGATCATCCTTGCTTTGTTGGGAGTCGGTACTCTAGTCGCGCTCATACAGGCCAAAGAGGCTAGTGAGCGCGATGCTCGGAGGAAACTTGCCCAAAAGGAAAAGTCCCCTGCCGAAAAAGACCAGAAGAAAAAGGCCGATTCTCCAGGCATCTGGCAAAGGCTGCAAGGCCCTGCCGTCTTCTTCCTCGTGCTTACCACGCTGTGGTTCGTTATCTGGGAGTGGATGCCAAACGCGCCGATCTTCACCACAATTGAAGGTCGGTTCCACATCGGCTTCTACTACTTCCTGGTCGTACTTCTGGGCCTGATCGACATCACCCAGAAGGACAGGAGGACCAGGCGGACGGCCCTGATCATGATGTTCGCCATCTTCTGCATCGTGGGCGTGCGCAGTAGTATGCTCTTCCATACCAGCGGAGTCGGGGCAGCGGGATTGCAGGGCTTCACCGCTCCCGTGCAGCCCGCAGTCTACTCCCCCGGCGAGGAAGTGATCTCCACCGGTCCAAGGTGCGACAACGTTACGCGGACCGTGAAGTTCGAGGCCGGTTTCCACCCCGGCCACGCGGGCTGCAACGCCAGTTGGACCATCAGCGATGAGAGCCCGACTAATTGCCTTATCCCCATAGACGGGGACGGGCAGCCGGCGTTGGGCTACGCTGACGGAGAACCGATTGAGGTCTGCAAGGGCGGAGAAAATGCACTTGTCGGCCACAGTATCTCCGGGTGGCGAATGACGAGCGAGACATTGCTCGAACTTCGTTACCATTCGTGATCAACGATCTGTCAGTACATCAAAAAAGCGCGACCCTTCGGGGCCGCGCTTTTATTTTTATATACTTATTTAATGCAGATACTGCGTCGCCTGGGGCCCCAGCGTATTAGCGACGATATTGAGTATGGCATAGGCGGAAACCATGATAAACATGCCAAGTATCCCGTAGAGCATATGCCGCTTGCCCTTGTCGCGTTCACCCGCCTCGCTCGAGAGCGCCATCAGAAACTCGACGATGCCGTAGACGAAGAATAGCAGCCCCGCAGCAAAGACAAGCGCAATAATGGGATTTATCACAACGCGGGTAAGGCACGCTGCGAACTGCGTTGCACCCTGGAGGCATGCGCCCGAAGCATTGCCGAATGTGCTTACCGTAGCCGCAGCGGATTGCGTGACGTCCATAGGACTTTGGGAACCAATTACTGATTGAGCTCGACTTGCGGAGGAGGGAGGGCTGCGCCGCTGCCGACGCCAAGCGTGTTCTGCACCAGGCGGATAATGCCCCAGATCGATACCATAACGAAGAGCGCGGTAATACCGGCGATCATGACATTGCGCCCTTGAGCGTGGCTTTCTCCGGCGCTCATGATGTACTGTACAAGCCCCCAGAAAAAGACAACGAGCGCAAACGCTATGAGAAGCGGGATGAGCGAGTTGAGCGTATTGCCTGCAAAATTGATGAGGCCCTGAAGATTATTGCCGGTAGCCATAGAAAGATTAATTAACTATATAATAACTCTAGCAGGCCACCTTATGTGCACAAGGAAGCCATGTGGATAGCATTTCTATGTGCCCATTGCGCCCAGGAGCGTATTTTGGAGTATGGCGAGTATACCCCAGATAGAGAAGAGCACGAAAAGCGCGATAATCCCCCACACCATAGCGTCGCGTTCAGCGGCTCCGCCGACGCTCTCGCCCGATTTCATAATAAAGCGCACCGCTCCCCACATGAATACTACGATCGCAAATGCTACGAGGACCGGTATCGTGAGATTTATGATGCCGATCGCATACGAGACGACATCGGCAAAAGTTGAATTGTTTGAGAGCATGTTAACAAGAATTGATGCCCTGGACGCCTAAGTTGCGAAGCGTATTGATGATGACGCTTGCGATAAGAGAGGCGCCGAGGAAAATCGCGATGCCAATAATGACGTGGTAGAAGTTGGTCTTGGCTTCGCCGAGCTCGCCTGGGTTCCCCTGCGCAATGATGAATTTGAAGCCCGCCCAGATGATAAAGAGTATGGCGACGGGTATGCCAATTACCATAACGGCATTGAGGAGTGCAAGCATGAGCTGGCACACGCTGGTGATGCTACCGAGCGGGTTCTCGAGGCAATTGCTACCGCTGGGACAGGAAGAATTAGAAGCATTCTGGCTAACAATAGTATTGTTCCCCTGCTGGACTATGGGGGTATCGACTGCGAGATGCGTTCCTGCTGCTGTGCTCACCGCGGGGATCAGCATCACGAGAAGGCTCACGAGCGTGAGAATGACATCCCGATATATGACAAAAAATCTTTTCATTTATTATTGTGTCGGGAGAAGATGTGAAAGCGATTGGCCTGCTTCCTCGATCGCCGTCGCAGGCGTCGAGGCTCCGCTCACCACCGATTCTATCATGGTCTCGAAGATGCTATCAGAATCGGCGGGCGAAGGATCAAGCCAGCTCTGCGAGATGAGCGCCGACTGCACGAAGACGGCCGCGGCCGCGGAACCCGAGGTATCGACAGCAACGTCGCGGCGCACCGGCGGGAGGCTGAGCGCGCCGGCGATAAGGCCGACCGCGCTCTTGGCCGAGAGCTTCTGCGCGATCGCGAGCGCGCCCTGCACGTTCTTGGCGCTGCGCGCGATCGCGAGGCCTACGACCCGGCCGAAGGTTACCTGCGAGGAGTTGCCGGCGATCTGCGGCAGAGGCGCGACGCCGAAGCGCAAGTTGGGGTTCGCTTGCGCCAAGCTGCCGTACTCGCTCGCGAAGCCGAAATACATGGCGACGTCTCCCGCGGCAAAGGCGTCCGATGCCGACGGGAGCGAGCGATTCCATGAATAGCTGGTCTTGGTGGGATTGGCGAACTCGGTATAGAAGCGCAGCGCTGACTCGGCGGGGTTGTCGGTCTGATTCTGCGCCCCGAGGCTAAGCGTCACCACCGGAGCGCCCCCGCTGTTGCGGGCAACGATCGTATCGCCCACTTGCATGAATAGCGCCGCGAGTATGGCCTTGGCGTCGGGAATATTCCCCCACTCGCCGAGCGCAACGGCGCTTCTCTGCACCGCCGAGCGGTTGTCGAGCGCGGTGATCTTGGGCGCGAGCGTCAAAAGGTCGTTCCAGGCCGAGGGCGGCGAGGCCACTCCCGCCGAAGCGAAGAGGTCGCGGTTGTAGTACATGACCAAGGGGTCGATGGTAAACGGCAGCGCGAGCGTGCCTTGCGAAGTGAGAAAGACGTCGCCCGCATCCACGAACGAGGATTGGTACGCGCCCTGGGAGACAATGCTGTAGGGTATGGTGAGCACTTTGTCCGAGAATGACAGCGTGTCTTCGCCGGGCATGAGGAAGAGGTCGGGGCCCGTGCCGGCAGCCATCGCGTTGATAAGGTCCTGCTCGTAGGTAGCCGGGCTCTTCTGAACGTAACTTACACTTTGAAAAGATTTGTCTTGCCCCTCGAGCGTATCAAGCAGGCCTTGCATGGTCTGGCGGTCAAGCGTGCCCCAGATGACGACCGGGCCGACGCCTTTGGTACCCAGCACGCCGCCGAACGCGGCAAAGACGCCGATGCCGATAAGAATAAGCGAAGAAAATATTCCAAGAACGATTATCTGGAACGTGGACATGGCCAGGGTTTACTTCATCATGCCCCCAATCAGGCTTTTTTGCGAACGACAAATCCCCAATGATAGCCGCCGGCATGGAGCGCGCCCAGCGTGTCGAAGCCGTGCGACTCGAGGAGCTTCTTCCCGGCCTGGGCATCGAGCACATGGTCGGAGTGCGGCCCCATGCCGCCGAAGGAGCCTTGCCAGTCGATGACGACGCCGCGGCCGGTCTTCTTCATGATGCGGCGCATCTCGGCCAGCGCCTCGCCGCGCTCCTTGAGCATGAACAGCACGTTGGCGAGTATGACCATGTCGAAGTGGTTCTCGGGGAGCGGCGTGCCGCCGATCGCCTCGATATCGCCGCGGATAACCTCGACGTTGGCGAGCCCCTCGGCGCTCGCGAGATTCTTGATCCTCGGCAGCAGGTCGCGATTGATATCAACCGCCCAGACCACCCCGCCTTCGCCCACTTCGCGGGCCGCCGCGCGGGTAAAAAAGCCCGACCCGGCGCCCAAGTCGGCTACCTGCATGCCCTCGTGAATGCCCGCCGCGCGCAGCGCGGCGGCCGGATGCAAAAAAGCGGTGGATTCCACCACTTTAGTTTATCACCAAAATTCCGCAAACCTCGCTAACCCAGGAGGAACGAGCCGACGCACGCATAGCCGACCACCACAACCGCCGTCAGCACAATGAGGCTGATCTCGGCGCCGTAACTATCCTTAACTTTGCGTATCTTGGCTTTCATACTCGCAGTGACGGTATACGAGTGAAAACCTTACAACGGTGCAAAAAGAAACCGCCGGCGCGTCATGGACGCGCCGGCGGCTGGTAGCGAGCGGGGTATTACCACGACCCCAAGAAACGCGGCGGGTAGGCGCGTTTGGCAGCCTCGACCTGCCGTTTGCGCGCATGCTGCCGTTGAGCCTCCTCGGCGGCCCGCCGCTCTTCGTGAGAGACGGTTACGACCATTCGGTCGCCGCGGCGGCGCGCCTTGGCGCGCAGCTTCTGCTTGCGTGTGGACATAGAACCTCCTGCTGCTTGCTCCAAGAATCAAAATAACACATAAATTTTTTAACGCAATACCCGCCGCGTTAAGCGGCGGGTCGTGGCTCATTTCAAGCGATCGAAACCGATCGTCCTTCCCAGCAGCTGCCGGGTAGCCTCATCAAGGCGCCACAGGGGCACCCTAGTGTAGAATTGCGGATCGCTCATGGCCGTCCTGGCCAATGCCGACGGCCGGGCCTCCGGCTTGCCTGACGGCCGATCCTCGTTGTTGATCGGAAAGTCGTAATCGTCGAAGTCCCTTCTCTCTGCCATAGGTTCCTCCCAGTGCCGCCCTCTGGCCGGAGTTATAGCACTTTCTCCCGAGCGGCGCGAGCATCCTTAAAAACATATGCTTCGATGCCGAGCGCGCAGGCGCCCTCGACGTTGACCGCTTTGTCGTCGAAAAATACGCACTCCTCGGCTTCAAGATCGTTCTCTTCGAGAATCTGTTCATAGGCTTGGCGGTCGGGCTTGGCAAAGCCAGTATCGGAAGAAAAATAGAGCTTGTCGAAGAGCGCGAGCGATGGGTACTTTTTAATAAAGTGCTGCGCGTTGTAGACGTAAATATTGGAGAGTAAGAAGAGCTTCACGCCTTGTGCCTTCAATTCTTTAACTAAAGCGACCGTCTCGCGGTCCTCGCGCTCGAAGATAAACCCGTTGCGGCGCAAGAGTACGCCATACATGTCGAATATCACCGCCTTTTTCATAGCAATCGGCATTTCAAAAATAGCACAAAAAGAACCCCCGCCGCAGTCAGACTGCGGCGGGGTCTGCGGCCTACGGCCGGTTATGCTCCATGAGCTCCTCGAGCGTGTACCAACCCGCGAAGCTGAGGCACATCTGCACGGCGGTGAAGTGCCGGTTGGCCTTACCCCACTTCTGCGGGTCGCGAGCGAACTGCTTCACGCCCTCGCACAGGTAGTGCGCGTGGGTGAGCATCTCCGCCTTGTCGAGGGACGAGAAGCTGCACTTGGGGCTCATGCGAAGCGGAGGTATGTCGGCGGCGCGCAGGCGCGCCTCATACCCCTCGATAATCGAGATCATCTTGTCGGGCGTCATGCGCTTCTCCTTTGCCAAGAACAGGTTCCAAAAAGGTTATAGCATACCTGCAAAAATAAAACCCGCCGCGATCCAATCGCGGCGAGTTATGGCGCTACTCGAATTTCAATTTCCGCCCGGCGGCCTTCTCAATCATCGCCTTGACATCAGGCGTGATCTCGACCAGGGGTTCCAGCTTATTTTTCTTGATCCCTCTACGGAAGGCTTCTCTCCGCCATCTTCTGATGTCTTCTGGAGTAACTTTGACCGACCAGGGCGCCTGGCCAAATCGCGCCTTCCCAAATGGATAACTCATAGGGCTACCTCCTTTCTGTCTATCTAAAGTCTATATCTTCTTAAACTTAATGCCAATAAAGCACCCGCGGTTATTATTTATCGTCGAAATCTTTTGCGACTAAGAGATGTATATGAAAGTGTCCTGGAATAGATTTCTGCTTCTCGGTTGCTTCAATCATAAACTGATATGACCCTTGGATATCATCGCTGTGTTTGATTGCAAGAAGTTCACTTTTTTCTTCCTCGGTAAGGCCAAGTTCATTGGTATGCCGTAGAGGCAGGAGCATCTCGTGCCTTTGAGCAATACGGTCGAACGGAAATTTATTATCTGTTATTTTCCAATACGTATACTTTTTGAGCGGTTCAGCCTCGCAGAGCGGGCAACCATGATCGAGCCCGCCCTGCTCGCGGTAATCCTTATACTTCTGCGTCATCTTGCGCGTGCGTAAGCTACCCATAAAGACAGTATATGAAGAAATAAATTATTCTCAAAATTAAAAGCTGTTTTGACAGAAAATGGCCCGCTGCGTTTATCACAGCGGGCCTACTACTGGCTAATGGCCGGATTGCATGTCCATGAAAAGGAGAACTGCAATAACCGCTAGGGTAATCCATTTGTGTCTCCAAAGGAGCTTCAGAAAGGCTAGGTAATAATCACCTAGCAGGCTAGCAAATTCCAAGGCACCTGCTTCGGCTTTTTTCCTTCCTTCTACAACCTTCTTCTCAAAGGTGTTTTGGTCTGGCATTGCATATCCTCCGTGTGCACACCCAAGATGAGTTATAACAACTTTTTGAATTTAATTCCAATGACGCCGTACTTCGCTTCGTCTTCTTTATTATAGTACTGATACATATTCTCTACCCGTTCGAAGTTACCGTCCTCGATGCCAAACTCGGTTAGTGGTCGCATAGCAAATAAATCGCGAAAGGTTGGCGCATGAATGAGCTCCACCACCTCATTGAGCCGGCTCTCAATAACCTGTGTCCCTTCTCGAATTCGCGTAAAAGGCTGAGGATGCAGCCGCATTTCGTGAACCTCCATACTCTATCTCTTGATGTTTTTCAAAAACAATAGCAAAGAGATAATCAGGTCAGCTATAATCACAAGAACAACAAGCAGGATTTGCAAAAGAGAATTGGAGACAAAGGCGTAGTGAAGTATAAAAAATATAATAATACCGGTAAGTAACGATACTAGACCAAGTATCTGAACTATTGCTGCAGACACTGGCATTTTTTGTCTTCCCAATTCCATGTCGGGAACTGCAAATGCTAAATCAACACCTTGATTATATTCTTCTTTGAAATCTTTCGACGGATTAAGCTTCCTTTGATTTATATATCTTTTAAAAACGAATGAATCGATGAATACTCGGGCTCCAATCAACATCACAATCCCTAAACCTATAAAAATTAGAGGAATTGCATTCAAGATCATATTCTATAAACACACAAAGCTCGCGATTGCGTCTCCCTCACGGAGTTTCATTATGCGGACTCCCTGCGTGCTGCGCGAGAGGCTCGGGATTTCTTTGAGTTCCGTTCTTATGACTTGGCCTTTCTTGGAGATGACGACTATCTCGTCTTCGCCCACGCCCTCTTCCTTGGTGATGATGCGCGCGGCTATGACCGGCCCTGTTTTAGCGGTCATGTTCATGGTCTTGATGCCGGAGCCGCCTCTATTCTGCGTCTTGTATTCATCGGTCGCCGTGGTCTTGCCATAGCCGTTGCGCGAGACGACGAGCACTTCTTGGTTCTTGATGCCCTTCTTCACGACATCGGCGCCGACGATGATATCGCCCGAGCCCAGTTTCATGCCGCGCACGCCTCCGGCGGCGCGACCCATCGCACGCACGTCGCCTTCCTTAAAGCGGATCGACTGGCCTTTGGCGGTCGAGAGGAAGATCTCGTCGCCCTTCTCTACCAAGAGCGCGGCGATAAGCTCGTCATTCTTCTGCAGTTTCTGCGCAATGAGGCCGGAGCGGCGCACATCGTGGAATGCCGTCGCGTCACACTTCTTCACGACACCCTGCTTGGTGATCATGTAGAGGAACTTCTCGCCCTCTTTCTGATTCTTGCGCATCGGGAGCACTGACGTCACGCGCTCTTCGGCAGTAACGGAGAGGAAGTTCACTATAGGGCGGCCCTTGGTCGAGCGGCGGCCCTCGGGGATGTCGTAGAACTTGAGCTGATACGCCTTGCCGGCGTTCGTAAAGAAAAGGAGGTCGCTGTGCGTCGAGGTCGTGAGGAAGTTGGTCACGAAGTCCTCCTCCTTAGTATCGAGGTCGTTAACGCCCACGCCACCGCGCTTCTGCTTGCGGAACTCGTCGGGGTTGGTCCGCTTTACGTACCCGCCTTGCGTGAGCACAAGCACCTGCTCTTCGTCCGGCACCAGGTCCTCGACGTTGATAACGCCCGCCGCGCCCTTCATGACCTTGGTCTGGCGGTCGTCGCCAAATTTCTTGGTGATCGCTTCGATCTCGCCCTTGATGACCGTCATCATCTTCTTTTCTGACTTAAGGAGTGCCGAAAGCTCCTCGATGAGCGCCTGGACTTCCTTGAGCTCGTCTTCGATCTTCTTGCGCTCGAGGTTGGCGAGCTTCTGGAGGCGCATCTCGAGGATCGCGGTCGCCTGGAGCTCCGAGAACTTGAACTTGGTCATGAGGTTCTTGTGCGCGTCAGCGACATCCTTGGAAGCGCGGATGGTCTTGATGATCTCGTCGATGATGTCGAGCGCTTTCTTGAGGCCGAGCAAAATATGCTCGCGCGCTTGCGCGCCACTCAAGTCGAACTGCGTGCGGCGTTTCACGACATCCTGGCGATGCTTGATGAATTCCTGAAGGATACCTTTAAGCGACATCGTCTGCGGCACGCCGTCGACCAGCACCACCATATTGAAGTGGAACGTGTCCTCGAGCGCCGTGTGCTTGTAGAGATAGTTGAGGACCTTCTGCGGGTGCGCGCCGCCCTTGAGGTCGATCACAACGCGGATATCCTTGGTCGACTCGTCGCGCATGCCTTTGATGCCTTCGAGCTTCTTCTCGCGTACGAGTTCCGCAATGCGCTCCTGAAGGTCGGCCTTGTTGACGCGGAACGGGATCGACGTGATGACGATCTGGAAGTCGCCCTTCTTACCTTCGACGATCTCCGCGTTGCCGCGCACGACTACCGGCCCTTTGCCAGTCGAGTATGCATGGAGCAAATCTTTTTTATTAAATGCGACCGCGCCTGTCGGGAAGTCGGGCCCAGTGATGAACTGCATCAAATCTTCGACTGTTGCCGAAGGATTCTCGATAAGATATACGAGCGCATTGTTGAGCTCGGTCAAGTTGTGCGGCGGGATGTTGGTCGCCATGCCGACCGCGATGCCGAGCGTGCCGTTGAGCAAAATATTAGGTACAGCCGCGGGCAAGACTTCCGGCTCCTTGAGCGTGCCGTCGTAGTTGGGGCGCCAATTCACCGTCTCCTTCTCGAGGTCGTTGAGGAGTTCTTCGGACATGCGCGCCATTTTGGCCTCGGTATAGCGCATCGCGGCGGCAGGGTCGCCGTCTATGGAGCCGAAGTTGCCCTGGCCGAGGATCAGCGGATAGCGCATCGCGAAGTCCTGCGCCATCTTGACCATCGCGTCGTAGACCGCCGCGTCGCCGTGCGGGTGGTACTTGCCGAGCACATCGCCCACCACGAGCGCCGATTTGCGGAAGCGCGCCGAGGGTGTCAAGCCCAGGCGATGCATCGTGTAGAGGATGCGGCGGTGCACCGGCTTGAGCCCGTCGCGCACGTCGGGAAGCGCGCGCGAGGTAATGACCGACATCGCGTAGTCGAGGTACGCCTCGCGCATTTCAGTCGAGATGTTGCGCGGGACAATACCCTGCCCGGGCTGCCCGGCTTGTGACGCTGGTTGATTCTCGTTCTCTTTAGCCATACGGATTAATAGCCGAAATCAGAGGTAGAACTTGCCTCGCCCTGCACCGCGATAAGCGTCGCTGCCGCGCTGCTGCCGGAAGTATTCTGCGGCGCGGTCGAAAGCTGCGAGAGCCGGACGCCGAGCGTGCCGAGCCAGCCTACGAAGAGGAGCGCGGTCACGACGCCCGCGACCTGGAGTGCCAATTGCCGGCGCTCGTGCGGAGTCTTCTCATTTTGGAGCTTCTCGATATACGCTTTCATAGATTATGCAGAGAGCACGATGACTTCGCCTTCTTTGCCGTCGAGGTCCTTCTTCTTGACCGTTAATTTGTCGACTACCGCAGCACCCTCGGCGCCGGCTTCCTTGAGAAATTTCTTGAGCGACTCACTGTCGGCTGGCATCGGCACCACGGCCTTGGGCTCGAGCCCGACCGCGAGCTTGTAGCTTGCCGCCGCGTCGACAACCCCCTCGCCGCCCACTGGCATGAACAAGATGTCGATGTCGTCGAGCGCCTGCTTGGCAGCTTGCGGGAGTTCGCCGGTGCCCAAAGCGCCCATGAATGCGAGGTTCATGCCCTCGAGCGAGACGCTATATATAGTATTGATGCTCGCGCTGCCGTCGTAGCTTGAGGGCGCGCCGAAGCCGCGCACCTGGACGCCCCTTACCTCATACTCGCCCGGGCCCTTGATCGCAAACGGCTCACGGTCGCCGAAGCTTGCGTTCTCAATGCCGTTGAAGTCTTCATGGTCGAGAGAAACGAGCACGATATCGGAGCCGAACTTCGTTGATTTCAGCTTGGAATCCTTGGAGGGGGGATTGAACGAGAGAGTCAAATCGCCTTGCGTAACCTTGATATTCTGGCCGCCGAGGTAGCTGATTACCATGCCTTTAGTATAGCATGAAATGGGGTTCGAATAAAGCTGCCCAAATGGCCCAACACAGCGCTATTGACACGTAAATGAAGATTTACTATACTTCTTCACGTAAGTACCTTGCACTCGCAACAGGAGGACCTCGCATGAAGCGGACCGTGTTCGCTCTGGCGGCTTGCGCCGCCCTTGCTCTCGCCGCGCCGGCGTTCGCCAGCTCCCCGCCCGATCCGGGCGGCCACATGCTGGCCATCGGCCATCAGAGCATTGAGAACGGTATCAACATCCCCGTCATCGCCGTCCAGAACGACCACTTCGCCGTCATCGACCAGATCCGCATCGGCCACGCGCCGCCGCTCATCGGCGACTCGCCGGGCCACGTGCTCGCGATCAACGTCCGGAACGGCTTCGACGACGTCGTGATCTACAGCATCCGCGCCGGCCGCGACATCGCTTCGATCGACTGGGGCGTCGCTCCGCAGTCGACTGAGACGATCATCGATGGCACGCTCCTCGTCAACCCCGACCAGCAGAAGGACGCGGCCACTTCGGCCCTGACCTGATTCCCCCGCAGGCACCGCCCCGCCGCCTGCACGCCGCCACCTTGGGAAACCAAGGTGGCGGATTTCTTTTTAGAGAGTTGCAGTTTCCCTTTTCATCTGGTATATTCGAATTAATAAAGAGCCTCGTGCTTTTTATGAGTGCGCACGGGATTAATCTCCGAAGGAGGACCCGTCGTAAAACCAAATAACAATTTATGGCAACCAAAGAAGCCGTTTTGGACTTGTCTCGCGACAAGGCGGGCACGGCAGCTAGTGAAGATACTGTAGACACCTCGCTCATGGGCGGGCTTTTGGAGCGTGCGGCAACTCCTCCCGCGCCCGGCGACATCGTCGAGGGCCCGGTGATCGCCCTTGACCGCGCGCGCCTCTATATCGACCTGCCACCCTTCGGCACGGGCGTCATCTTCGGCCGCGAGTACCTCAACGCGCGCGAGGTCATCAAGCGCACGAATGTCGGCGACCGCATCGCGGCGAAAGTAATTTCGACCGACAGCAAAGAAGGCTACATCGAGCTTTCCCTCAAGGAGGCGCGCCAGGCGATCATCTGGGCCGAGGCGGAAGAGGCCGTCCGCGAGAAGCGCCTCGTCGAGATCACGGTTAAGGAGGCCAACAAGGGCGGCCTCATTCTCGAGTGGCAGGGCATAGCAGGCTTCCTCCCGGCATCCCAGCTCAAGGCCGAGCACTATCCGCGCGTCGCCGACGGCGACAAGGACAAGATCCTGGACGAGTTGCGCAAGCTTGTCGGGGCTAAGCTCATGGTCTCGATCATCTCCGCCACTCCCAAGGAAGGCAAACTTATTTTCAGCGAGAAAGGCATCGACGATAAGGAGAAGAAAGAGCTCATCGCCAATTATCAGGTCGGCGACACGGTCGAGGGCGAGGTTACCGGCATGGTTGACTTCGGCGTCTTCATCAAGCTCGAGGAAGGCCTTGAGGGCTTGGTCCACATTTCAGAGATCGATTGGGGCCTCGTTGACGACCCACGCCACTTCTTCAAGGTGGGCGACAAGGTGCGCGTGAAGATCATCGATATCAAGGACGGCAAGATCAGCCTCTCGGTCAAGGCGCTGAAGGAGAATCCCTGGCAGACCGCATCGGACAAGTACCACAAGGGCGACAAGGTCGAGGGCGTCGTCATAAAGTTCAACAAGCACGGCGCACTTGCATCCATAGAGGAGGGTATCGCGGGCCTGGTGCATGTGAGCGAGTTCGGCGGCGAGGACAAGCTTCGCTCCAACCTCGAGCTCGGCAAGCGCTACCCCTTCACCATTTCCCTCTTCGAGCCCAAGGACATGCGCATGGCGCTCGCCTTCGCAGGAGACAAGAAATAAATTTAAAGTTTCAAACAAAAATTCCGCCGGTTGGCGGAATTTTTGCTATTTAGAATTGATCTCGCCCATTGCTTTATCCTTCCCTTCTTCCAAAATCAGCTCGAGCGCTTCTTTGACCAGCTTTTTTGCTTTCTTTAACTTTTCTTGCTCAGTAGGTTTGAATTTCCCCAATACGAAGTCAACTATTTTTTCTCCATCGGGGCGTTTCAATTTTCCAGAAGGTGTCGCGGGTGAGATGCCCACGCGCACGCGGACAAAATCCTGCGTCTTAAGCGCCACCTGGACCGACTTCACGCCATTGTGGCCGCCCGCAGACGAGCCGTACGAAATTTTGATGCGCCCGAGCGGCAGATCAAGCTCGTCATGCACGACAATGAGCTTCTGCGCCGCCGCTTTGCTTGGTACCAGCTTGCGCAAAGGGCCGCCGGAGTTGTTCATATAGACATCGGGGGTCACTACTTTGGGCTTTTTCGGCAGGTCTTTGCCGAACGCGAGCAAAAAGTCGCGGCCGATGTTGTGGCGCGTGCCGGTGTACTCCTCACCTGGGTTGCCGAGCCCCGCGATAATCCATTGCATACAGCGAAACTATAGCATGAAGCGTACGGAGAGAAAAAACGAAGAGAAAATGGATGAAAAATAGTCTGGGACGCTCACCCGAGGACTTTTTTCAGGCATTTTCTCTTCGTAAAGTTGCTAGTTAATGCGAAAAACTTGCATAGCAACTTGCATGCGGTACAATACTACCCATGCCACAGGAGAAGCGTGATAATTTTTTCACTGAACTCCTGAAATTCGCCGTCGTCGCCATTATTATCGTGGTGCCGCTCCGGCTCTGGGTCGCAAAGCCGTTCATCGTCTCAGGCGCCTCTATGGAGCCAACCTTCGAGACCGGCCAATATCTCATCGTCGACGAGCTTTCGTACCACTTCGAGGCGCCGCAGCGCGGCGACGTAGTCATATTCCGCTATCCCAAGGACCCGAGCCAGTATTTCATCAAGCGCATCATCGGGCTACCGGGAGAAAAGGTTGATATTGTGGGCGGGCAGATTTCTATCACCACAACCGACGGCTTGGTCATGCATCTTACCGAGCCGTATCTCACCTACCGCGGCAATGGCGCCGATGAGCATGTCAGCCTCGACTCCGACAGCTACTTCGTCATGGGCGACAACCGGCCGGAGAGCAGCGACAGCCGCATCTGGGGCGTACTGCCGCGCGAAAATATCGTCGGCCGCGCATTCGCGCGCCTGCTTCCCGTCAACACGCTGAGCCTTTTCCCGGGCAAGGTCACGGTTAAGTAAATGTCTCGCACCTCACCAGCATCGTTCCTCAAACACGCGTCCGAAGTCGCGTCATTCTACGGCTTCAAGCCCATGCGCGAGATCGAGCGCGAGCACGCTCAGCTCACCGACGCCAAGCCGATGCGCCGCGGCAACCCCGTATATTCATTCGAGAGCGCCGCCGTGCTGTGCGCCGCACAAGCGGCGCTCCGGCCGCAGGAGCCGGTGCTCGGTTTCTACGCCACGCCGCAGCCGGCGTTCATGCCCGGCACGCTCTCCTCGCGCGAGGTCGGCGAGTTCGGCCTTCAGGTAGTCGGGACTGGGGAGAGCGTCGGCGAAATCGTGCTGCTCAAGACTATCG
>DASZRD010000008.1:0-25540 GCA_035549255.1 Minisyncoccota bacterium
GAGGTACGGCAGGAAGCGCTGGTCTCTATGGCGGCGGTGGAGGCGGCGCAGGCGGCGATTTAAGTGTTCCGGGAGTGGCAACAGCGGGGGCGCAAGGACTCATTGTGATAACTGACACCTCCGGCGACCCCCTTACTGCTACCGCCATCAACGACGATTCAACCGGGAATTCAGTGCCGTGCGCAAATATCGTGCCGCTCAATAATCCAGGATGCGAGACACAGCCTGACGCGACCAAGACATATACCTTCACCGCAAATACGCCTAATGTGACATACACCTTCTCCGCGCAGGCTAAGACCGCGGCATATACGAACTACAACGGTTATGCAACGGTACAGGTAAAGGTATGCGATGTCGGTCAAGTATCCGACGGCAACGGCGGGTGCCAGGCAGCGGATGTGTGTACCGACATAGCTGGTCCCCAGTCCATATCTTCGATACCGTCAGGATGCCAGACCCCGAACCCTGTCCCAGGCCAGTGTATTCCTAATGGCTATACTTATGACGCGGCCAATCAACAGTGCCTCAACGTGCCGGCTCTGCCTACGCTCGATGCGAGTTCATTTACCGCGACGAGAGTGCGCGCGGGACAATCATCCACGCTCTCGTGGAGCATCCCCACCATGGCGAGCGGCATCAGCTGCGGCATAACACCGATCCCAATTTCTGGCGCAGGCCCTGATGGCAGCATTACATATCTTTGGAATGGAAGGGACAATCCGTTTACGGGGCAGGCGACTTCGCAAGTAATCAACGGCCCTACGACGTACACGCTTACCTGCACCAACAATCAGGATCCGCCGGTCAGCAAGAGCATTACGGTTCAGGTAGTGCCGCAGGTGCAGGAGATATAAATAACGAGTGCTCCCGGTAGGAATCGAACCTACATCAGCAGCTCCGCAAGCTGCCGTCCTATCCATTGAACGACGGGAGCCTGTCTTCGACCAGGCAGGCGTCTACACGCTTTCTGAGCTTACCTTTAATTGCGAAAAATTTCTAGAGGCCGACCAGCGCGGCGAGCGATTCGCCCAAATGCGGACCCTGCTCTTCTTCGCGCACATGATTGAGCAAATGCGCGCGCACGGCCTCGCCCTGCTCGGCGCTGTCGAGGAGGAGCGAGACATGCGGCGCGATGATTCCCCGCAGGGTGATAAATAGTGCGGGGAACTGGGCGTCGTGCTCGACCCAGAAGGAATGTACGGCCGAGTAGGTGTAGCGTGTGCCGTCGATCGAGATGCCGCGGTCGTCGATCCTGATCGCGTGTTCGCGGGGGCCTCGCGCGGCAAGCATGCCGATCGATGCCGCGGCGATGATGATAATGACCGCAAAGAGGAAATTGCCGATGAATATGGCAAACCCGGCGCCCGCGACCGCAAGCGCGCCCAAGCCCCAATACCAATCCGTGCTGCGCTCGCGGTGCAGGTGCGTCACCACACTCCACGACATCTCTGTACCGGCCCCAGGCATAGTGCCTTTAGTATACCACTGCGCTTATGCGGCTTCGCGCTCCTGGAAGCGGAAGGTCACGGTCGCGAGCGCGATGAGTACGACACCCCAGACGACCATGCCGAGCACGTCGGGCCAGATGCCTGCAAGGCCGGTGCCTTTGGTCATGATCTCGCGCAGCGCGGTCGAGAAGTAGGTCAGCGGCAGGAATTGCGCCACGGCCTGGAGCCAGCCGGGCATGCTCGATATCGCGAAGAAGGTGCCGCCGAGGAAGAGCTGCGGGAAGACGACGAGGTTGGCGATCGCGGGCACCGAGTCCACTGTTTTAGAAATTCCCGAGATAGTGAAGCCCAATCCTAAGAACATGAGCGCCCCGAGGACGACGCATAGCGCAAGCAGGATATACGAGCCCACGATATGCACCTGGAAGAGGACAAGCCCCGCGATGATGAATATCGCCGCCTGCGCAACGCTCACGATGAGGCGCGTGATAGCGTTGGAGGCGACGAACTGGAACGGCTTCATGGGCGAGGCGAGGATGCGCTTCAGTACCCCCTTCTCCTTGTACTGCGTAAAGAGGAATGCGACCGAGAAGACCGACATCTGCATGATCGAGAGCGCGATGAGGCCGGGGAGCAAGAACTCGATATAGCGCAGGTTGTGCGCGTTGACCTCCTGCTCGCTGATGGTCGCAATCGGCTGGATATTGGCGGCGGCGATCGTCGCCTGGCTGATGAACTGGTTGAGGACCGAGAGCACGCCGGCCGCCTCGGCCGCCTTGCCGGCGTTCACGTACGCGGTTATCGGAGACGCGCCCGTGCCGGAGATCGTATCGGGTATATCGAGCACGACGGAGCGGTTGCCCTCGTCGAGCTGCTCCTGCTCTTCCTCGAGCGTGCCGGTGTGTATGGTGAGCGTCGGGAACTTGCTCACTTGGTCGATGAACTGCTGCGTCGAGGCGGCAGGCGAGTGGGTCACGATACCGACATCGCTGAGCTGCGGCTTGTCGAAGCCAATATACCCGAAGACGAGCATGATGATGAACGGCATGAAGAGCGTGAAGAAGAGCGCCTGCCGCGAGCGCACGAACATCTTGAGCGAAGCGATGGTGAGTTTGTAGATGGTATACATATGGGTTAGTCGCGCAGCGCGTGGCCGGTGAGGTTAAGGAAGACATCTTCTAAGTTGGCTTGCTGCTGGAGGATCGGCTTGCTGAAGCCGCTTGCGAGCAATTTTTCAATCAGGGATTTGGGTGTGCCCATCGCGACGATTTTTCCTGCATCCATAATCGCGACGCGGTTGCAGAGCACCTCGGCCTCGTCCATATAATGCGTCGTAAGCACGACCGTCTTGCCCTTGCGCTTCACCAGTTCAACCAAGTCCCAGAGGTTGCGGCGCGCTTGCGGGTCGAGGCCGGTCGTCGGCTCGTCGAGGAAGAGGACCTTCGGGTCGTTGACGAGCCCGATCGCGATCGAGAGCCGCTGGCGCTGGCCGCCGGAGAGCTCCTTGGACTGGCTCTTGGCTTTGTCGGTGAGTTGCACCTCGTCGAGGAGCTCCATCGCATTTATTTTGCGGTTGTACATGGCGCCGAAAGTCTCCAGTAATTCGACCAAATTGAGATTTTCGAAGAAGGTCGAAGCCTGGAGCTGCACGCCGATAAGCGATTTCACAAGGTCACCCTCTTTGACTACGTCGTGGCCATCGAGCGTGATGGTGCCGCTCGTGGGTCGTTTGAGACTCTCGATCATTTCAAGCGTCGTTGTCTTGCCGGCGCCGTTGGGGCCCAGTATCCCGAACGTCTCACCGTCCTCAACGGAGAAGGTGATGTCGTTTACCGCCGTGAAGTCGCCGTACTTTTTAACGAGGTTCTTAACCTCAATAATGTTAGCCATGAAGCCCATCATACTCCATTTTCGAGTGGAGAGAAGATGAAGGAGTTTTATTCGGCGATTTGGAATCGAAGCGGCATGTTTTTAGCTTTTGATATGCCTATTCGCGTCGAAATTGTAATGTCGGCCGATATTTTTTCTCCCTTAGAGATAAGAAGTTCGCCGCGGGGGTCTGTTATATCAACGCCGTCGAGACTGCGCGTAATGGCGAGCTCTCGGCAGACTTTCCCGGGCCCGTTTATCAATCCTGCAATGCCGCTTATTGGTTTGATAGATCGGATAAGCACAGAGCCGGGCTTGTCGGGGGATTCGGTCACTATATCGAGCAGGCAATACTGCCGCATGCTGTGCACATAAGCATGGCCTCCGTCTGTATAGAGACTTGTATTTCTTGCGGTCCGACCTTTGAAGCTATGCGCTGCAGAATCTCCCGTAGGTAAATATGCTTCTGTCTCCGTAATCATACCCATCAACAAGCCTTTTGATGACTTTCTTACAAGGAACTTCCCGAGGAGGTCTTTTGCAACTTGCGCAGGTTCCCGGTCATAAAATTTTCTGGGCAGAGGAGTCACTTTCGGTGCGGGCTTCATGGTGTCCGCAACGCGCCAGAGGTACCACGAGGCGGCGGTCGCGTGCGCGCGCCAGGGCTTTGCAATCTTCTCCATCTCGCGCTTGCTTGGCATTTCGCGCAGGCCGTACACTGCCTGGAAGCCTTTGCGTATCGCGAGGTCGCCCACCGGCAAAATATCCGGGCGATAGAGGGTAAAAATGAGTACCATGTGCGCAGTCCACTCGCCGATGCCTTTGACTTGCACCAAATGATCAATAATTTCCTGCGACGACATCTTTGAGAACTTCTTCTCGTCGATCGTGCCATCTAAATATTTTTTTGCGAGGTCTTTTACATATATAGCTTTAGCGGAGGAGAGCCCCGCTTTGCGCAGCCTCGCCATCGGCGTCTTCGATACCAGATCCGGCGTTGTTTTGCCGTTTGGATACAGCGCAAGTAAGCGAGCAAGTATCGATGCAGCGGCTTTTCCGGAGATTTGCTGATAAACAATAGAGCGTAGCAGTGAAGCAAAAACCCCGCGCGAGCTCGCGTGGTAGCGCGTGAGATCGATAGGCCCGTGAGCGCGAATCACTGCCGCAAGTTTTTTATCATTGCGTAGAACTTTGATCGATTCAGAAAAATCGGGATGTTGTCGGCTTTTTGTCATCTGCGGAGAGGGTGAGATTCGAACTCACGGTACCTTGCGGTACGCCGGTTTTCAAGACCGGTGCTTTAGACCACTCAGCCACCTCTCCTTATATAGAGACAATACACTTTTTCTCCGGTATGCTCAAAGGGTGAAATATCTCGGCATTGATTACGGCACCAAGCGCATCGGCATTGCGGTCTCCGACGATACCGGCACGGTAGCATTTCCGTTGAGCGTTATACCGAGCGACCGGGAGGCGTTAGGGAAGGTTGTAGAAATGGTGAAAGAAAAAAGAGTAGGGAAGATCGTTATTGGCGAGTCGCGCAACTTCAAGAATGAGGCGAATGACGTGATGGAGGACATCGATCAGTTCAAGAATGATCTTGCGGAGCTCTCCGGATTGCCGGTCGAGTACGAGCCCGAGCTCTTCACGAGCACGCAGGCCGCGCGGCAGTTCGACCCGGACGGCTCGCGCAAGGAGGCGCCTTCGCAGGAAAAGCTCGACGCATCGGCTGCGGCGCTGATACTCCAGGGTTATCTCGACCGCAACCGCAAAACAAGCTAAGATTTTCCTATGCCTGAACATATATCTATAGATGATTTTAAAAAGGTCGAGATCAGGATCGGCGAGATCATGAGTGCCGAGAAGATTGACGGCAGCGACAAGCTCCTCAAACTCAAAGTAAATTTCGGCACGGAAGAGCGGCAAGTACTCTCAGGAATTTCTGCTTATTTTCCGAACCTGCAAGATCTTGTCGGGAAGCGCTGCCCCTTCGCAACTAACCTCGCACCCCGCATGATGATGGGGCTTGAGAGCCAGGCGATGATCCTTGCGACCGGCGGCGACGGTGCCACACCCTTCGCGCTCTTCGAGACGACCGGTACGCCTGGCGCGCTTGTCCGCTAACATCTATGCCGCTGCCGCACCCTGTTGAAGCGTGGCACGCCAAACTTTGGCAGCGCTTTATCCTGATGGCGCAAGGCCCTTACGCGCTCGTATGGCTCGCGATATTCGCACTGTTCGATCCGGTCTTCTTCCCGATCCCGCCGGAGGTCTATCTCGCGGCGCTCATGCTCGCGCACCCCAAGCGATGGAAGGAATACCTCATCATCTGCATATCATTCTCTACGCTCGGCGCGGCGTTGGGCTACTTCGTCGGCGCGTTCCTCTTTCATCAATTCGGCGCGCCCTTGCTCCAGTTCTATCATCTGGAACCCGCATTCCACGAAGCGCGGCACATGCTCATGGGGCATGTGGCGATCGGGATGATCTTGGTCGCGTTCTCGCTTATACCGGAGAAGGTGGTAGTGCTGGCAGCCGGCTTCCTCGGCGCGTTCTTTCCGGCATTCATTATCGGATTTTTTATCGGCCGCGCGCTCCGTCTCGCGATCATCGCGTATCTCGTGCATCGCTACGGCGCGCGCATGCTCGATGTCGTCAAAAAGTACTTCTTGGCGTTCACGATTCTCCTCGTGGTAATACTCGCGTATTATGGTATTGTGCACTGGCATCTTTTGCCTCTGTAGCTCAATGGATAGAGCAGCGCTCTTCTAAGGCGTTGATGTGGGTTCGATTCCTACCAGGGGCACACGGTTGAAGGCCACTTTCAATCGTAGGCAAGAACAAGCACCCTTAGCTCAGTTGGTAGAGCAGCGCTTTTACACAGCGAAGGTCGGGGGTTCAAATCCCTCAGGGTGCACATGGAGCCGACAGTACTATATGAAGATGATTCGATCATCGTGATCGACAAGCCGACTGGCCTCGCGGTGCATGCCGACGGCAGGCACGAGCGCGCGACCGTGGTCGACTGGCTCATGACTCGCTATCCGGAGATCAAAGGGGTAGGAGAGGAGCAGACGCTTAGCGATGGCACGATCATCGAGCGGCCAGGTATCGTACATCGCATCGACCGAGACACGTCGGGCGTCATGGTGATCGCGCGCACGCAAAAGGCATTTGAATTTCTCAAAGAGCAATTTCAAAACAGGGAAGTAAAAAAGGTATATCGCGCCTTCGTCTACGGCGGTTTTAAAGATGAACGGGGGATTATCGACCGGCCAATCGGCTCCGCGCGCGGCGGCTTGGGCCCGCGCTCTGCCACACGCCCGCACGGCACGACGCGCGACGCGCAGACCTTATATAAGGTATTGGGGGTGGGGAATGGCGCCTCGTATGTGGAAGCATTCCCCAAGACCGGCCGCACGCACCAGATCAGGGTCCACTTCTCCCTTATCCAGCATCCGATAGTCTGCGACCCGCTCTACGCGCCGGGTCGCCCCTCTATCCTCGGCTTCACTCGGTTGGCGCTCCATGCCTATTCGATCTCGTTCACACACCCCAACGGCCACGAAGTAATTTTCGAAGCACCGCTGCCGGCGGATTTCGCCCGAGCCGAGCAAGAATTGCGCCAAGAATAAAGCCGTGTTAGAGTACTCAGGCATATGAATTCGGCAGTCACTATTTCCCCGGTCAACATGAAAGAACGCCAGGAGCTCGGCCTCAAGGCGGGCGACACCGTCCGCGTCTGGCAGAAGATCGAGGAGCTCAAGCAGAAGAAGCAGGCCAATAAGAAAGAGGTCATGACCAAGAATGTCCGCCGCCAGGCCTTCGAGGGCCTCGTGCTCGCGGTCAAGCACGGCCATGAGGCGGGCGCTACCTTCACGGTGCGCCGCGTCGCCTCGGGTGTCGGTGTTGAGAAGATCTTCCCGCTCTACTCGCCGCTTATCGACTCGATCGAGGTGCTGCGCCGCACGCGCACGCGCCGCGCCAAGCTCTACTTCATCCGCGAGAAGGCCGCCCGCGACCAGAAGCGTGCGATGCGCAAAGCACGCAACGTAGCTCCAGTCGCCGCATCGGCTGCGGCAGAAGTTGCCGGAGCTCCGGTTGTTGAGGAGGCAGCTCCTGAGGTCGCGGCAGAATAATTTTAAAAAGTAAGTCCCGCCATTACGGCGGGATTTTTCGTAGAGATATTGAGTTGAAAATAGGGGAGAACCTGCGTATAGTGGACGCACGCGCAGGTGGCGAAATTGGTAGACGCACTACCTTGAGGTGGTAGCCCCAGCAATGGGTTGGAGGTTCGAGTCCTCTCCTGCGCACTCGAAAATCGGCTCTATAATAGACCCATGAACAAACTATTTTTGGGGCTTCTCATTTTCGTGCCCTTGGCTGCAGCTGCAGAGGCGACCGGCACTACGGCTATTGTCACCTTCTTCCTCGCGGCGATCGCTATCATGCCGCTCGCCAAGTACATCGGCGAAGCGACTGAAGAGTTGGCCGGCCGTACCAACTCTGCCGTCGGCGGGCTCCTCAACGCCACCTTCGGCAACGCGACCGAGATCATCATTGGCCTCTTCGCGCTCCAGGCAGGATTGGTCGAGGTCGTGAAGGCCTCGATCACCGGCTCTATCATCGGCAACCTGCTTCTGGTCCTTGGTATGGCGGTCCTCTTCGGCGGATGGGGGAAGGAGAAGCAGACCTTCAGCGCTACCGCAGCCAAGGCGACCGGCTCAACACTCCTGCTTGCCGTGATCGCGCTCGTGATGCCGGCCATATTCCTCCTCACGGCGCCGCAGTCGAGTGCGGTCGTCGATACGCTTTCTATCTTCGTCGCCGTTATCATGATCGGCGCATATGCGGCCAACCTCTTCTTTACGCTCTACACACACAACCATCTTTATCGCGATGTCGAGAAGTTCGAGCCCAAGTGGAGCGTCGGCAAGAGCCTTCTTATCCTTTTCGTTTCAACCGTCGTCGTCGCGTGGATGAGCGAAATATTAGTGGGCTCGATCGAACCCCTGGTCGAGAGCTGGGGCTGGAGCGAGCTCTTTATCGGCGTTATCCTGATCGCGATCATCGGCAACGCGGCCGAGCACGTCTCGGCGATCACGGTCGCGCTCAAGAACCGCATGGATCTGGCGCTCCAAATCTCTATAGGCTCTGCCGTGCAGATCGCCATGTTCGCGGCGCCCGTGCTTGTTCTCGCGAGCTTCTTCTTCCCGGTACATATGGGGCTCGTATTCAATGTCTTCGAGCTCGTCGCAATCATCGCGTCGGTCTTTATCGCCAATTCCATCTCCGAGGACGGCGAGAGCAACTGGTTCGAGGGACTACAGCTCCTCGCGGCGTATGCCATTATGGCGGTCGCGTTTTTCTTCCATCCGTAGCTCATAAATGCTATAAGTGAGAGCGTGCGAAAGGGGATGGTGCCTATGGTGTAATGGTTAACACTCGAGCTTGTGGAGCTCGCTATCCCGGTTCGAGTCCGGGTAGGCACCCCAATGAAGCGTAACGTTTCGTACGTGCTGTTCGGTGCGACGGGCGATCTCGCACAGCGCAAGATCATGCCCGCTTTGTGCGCTCTCTCCTCCGCGCATGATCTTGAAGTAATCGCGTTCTCGCGTCGGCCGTGGAGCGACCAGGACTACCACGCGTTTATTGCGCCTTCGCTCAAGCGCTTCGACTTAGCGACTTCGCAGGCATTCTTAGGGCGCGTGCGTTATGCGCAAGGAACCTTTGACGACGCACAAGCGTTTGCTGTATTGAAAGAAAAAGTCTCAGACAACGCGATCTTCCACCTCGCCGTGCAGCCGGAGTTTTATCTGCCAATCATTGAACATTTAGGGAAGGCGGGCTTGCGTGGCAAGCTCCTGATCGAGAAGCCCTTCGGACAGGGGAGCGATTCGGCACAGGCGCTCGAGAAAGCGATCGAGCGGTATTTCTCGCCCGACGATATCTATCGCGTCGATCATTATCTTGGGAAGGAAGGCCTCGACGCGGTGCTTGCCGCGCGGCGCGATGACTCTACGTTTGAAAATTCTCTGACTCGAGAGCGTGTAGCGAAAGTTATTTGTCGCCTTGAAGAGTCGCTCGGTATCGAAGGCCGCGGAGAATTTTACGATGCCGTCGGCGCATTGCATGACGTGGGGCAGAACCATCTCCTCGAGATGCTCGCGACCCTCATTATGGAGCTGCCCGCGCACGATGGCGACCTTCCGCAGATGCGCGCACAAGCGATTGCATCCCTCGAGCCCCTTGCCGCTCATGCGGTGCGCGGGCAATACCGCGGCTACCCTGAGGAAGATGGTGTTGCTAAAGATTCGCAGACCGAAACGTATTTTAAAATCGCGGCAGAAAGCTCGCTTGCTCGCTGGCAAGGCGTCGAGTTGGTTCTTGAAGCCGGCAAGGCGCTCAAAGAAAAAAAGAGCGAGATAGAAATCAGTTACAAAGACGGCACATCGCACGTATTCGATATTGAGCGGCCGCGCAGGCATGACGCATACGAAGTGCTGATTGCTGCGGCAATGAGCGGGGAGCGCGCTCGCTTTGCGAGCGCGGAGGAAATAATCGCGGCATGGCGCTTTGCCGAAGCTGCTGCAGAAATTCTGCGCCGCGCACCGCTCATTATGTACGAGCGAGGGAGCGAGCGCGCGGCATAAGTGCTACACTCTGCATATGAAGCCTCATAATCCCATTGAGGATGCGGCCTTCGCCATTACGCGGTGGATCGGCTCGCCGCAGTCCATAATCGTGCACACGATCATATTTATCGTGAGCTTCGCGCTCGTGATACTCGACCTCGTTACCTTTGACCGTATGCTCCTTGTCCTCACGACCGGGGTCTCTCTTGAGGCGATCTATCTCTCGATCTTTATCCAAATGAGCCTCAACTACACGCGCGAGAGCTTGGCTGAGGTTGAGGAAGATGTCGGTGAGATTCAGGAAGATGTCGGAGAAATCCAGGAGGACGTCGATGAAATTCAGGAGGATATTGACGAGATCCAGGAGGACGTCGACGAGCTTCAGGGAGACCTGCTCGAAGGCATCGAGGAAGAGAAGCGGCAGCCCTAGCGCGCTTCACGCATTTTTTGCATACTAAGGGTATTCTCCAGGGATGGCCCTGCGAGACGCCAGACGCTATATGTTTACCAAAACCCGGGGATTTTTTGCTGAATTCAGGACCTTCGCGGTCAAAGGCAACGCGTTCGACCTGGCGATCGCGGTCGTCGTGGGCAACGCCTTTACCGGGGTCGTCAACTCTCTCGTGGGCGACATCATCACGCCGCTTATCGGCCTCGTGACGCCGGGAAGCAGCGACCTCAAGAACGTCAGCATTACCCTGGGGCAGCCGATCTTCAACGCGGTCACGGGCACGACGACTTCGCCGGTGGTCGTGCATTACGGGTCTTTCTTGGCAACGATCGTCAATTTCCTCCTCATCACGCTCTCCATATTTGTCGTCTTCAAGCTCATTTCCGCCGCGCGCAGGCGCGTGTTCAAGGAGGGGGAGAAGGCCGTTCCTCCGGCCGAGAAGCCCGCGCAGGAGCGCCTGCTCGAGGAGATCCGCGATTTGCTCAAGGAAAGGAAGTAGGCATGCTATAGTGGCGGTATGCCTGAACAACATCAATCAGAAAAGAAGTCATTTGATATTTCTCCTTCGCTCGCAATTCTTATCTCCGGCGTGCTTATCGCCGGCTCAATACTCTTTATCCATTTCAACCCGACACAGCCCAGTGTCGAGGCCGCGGCCAATACCGCTCCTACGACCGCCAACGTGCCCCTGCCCACCGCGAGCGACCATCGCTACGGCTCAGCGACTGCGCCTATCACGCTCGTCGAATATTCGGACTTCCAGTGCCCGTACTGCCAGATGGTGTATCCGACCCTCAAGCGCCTGGTCGACGAGTCTAACGGACAGATCGCGTGGGTCTACCGCGAATTCCCGCTCGTCTCGATACATCCCGAGGCGCATGGCGCGGCGCTTGCCGCCGAGTGCATCAACGAGCAGCTCGGCAACGACGGCTTCTGGAAGTTTGCCGATGCCATATTCGCCGACCAAACCAAGATGAGCGCTGCGTACTATGCGCAATTGGCGGCGCAATTCGGCGCCGACCCCGCCAAGTTCGCCTCATGCGTCTCAAGCGCCAAGTATCAAAGCGTGCTCGACCAGGGCACGGATGAGGCAGAGGGCAATGGCGGCACGGGTACGCCCTTTACGGTCGTGGTCGGAAACGGCGTCCAGGTGCCGGTCGTCGGCGCGCAGCCGTATGACAACTTCGTCGCTGTAATAAACGCGATCAAGGCTCGTCAACAATAGCGAACAGTATTATTTAATAGTTTTTTCATTGTCATATGAACGGCTTGTTTGATGGTACGACAGGGATGCGCTTGCGCCAGGTCATCCTCGTTGCCGCAGTATTAGTAGTAGTATTCCTCGCGGTCGAATCGGTATCCGTTATCCAAGGCTGGCGCTATATCGGCGCGGGCATCAACGCCTCCGACACGATTACGGTGTCCGGCCACGGCGAAGAGGTGGCGGTTCCGGATATCGCGACATTCACCTTCAGCGTCGTATCCGACAAGCCGACCGTCGCCGCGGCGCAGTCCGACGCGACCGACAAGATTAACGCCGTGACGGCGTATCTCACCGGCGCCGGCATCGACAGCAAGGATATCCAGACGACCGATTACTCGGTCAATCCGCAGTACGAGTATCAGAACGCGGTCTGCCCGCAGCCCGCGGTATACAACTCGAGCTCCGGCGCCTCGGCCAGCTCGGCGGTCTATTGCCCGGGCGGCAAGTCGGTACTCACCGGCTACGAAGTGCGGCAGACGACGACCGTGAAGGTGCGCGATACGAGCAAAGCGGGCGACCTCTTGACCGGCGTTGGCTCTAAGGGCGCGACCGAAGTCTCCGGCCTCAATTTCACCTTCGACAATCCTGATCAGGTGCAGGATGCCGCCCGCAGCAAGGCGATCGATGACGCCAAGGATAAGGCGCAGGCGCTTGCAAAAGAATTGGGCGTGCACCTCGTGCGTATCGTCTCATACAGCGAGTCGGGGAACGGCGCGACGCCGATCTACTACAAGGCGCTCGATATGGCCGCCGGCTCGACTGCCGCCGCTCCCCAGGCTTCGCCGGAGATCTCGGTCGGCCAGAACAAGGTCACCTCGGACGTGTCGGTAACCTACGAAATCCGCTAACGCCGCTTCTGCGTCGAGATAGGTTGACTTCATCTCCAGATACGGTACTATAAGGAAAAGCCCCGGGAGGGGTTTTTTCTTAGGAATACTTACGTCAATCTATGTGGAATTACTTTAAGGAAGTCCGTGCGGAAATGCGTCATGTCAGCTGGCCGACCCGCGCGCAGACCGCTACCTATACCGTAGTCGTGATCGGCGTGTCGATCGCGACGGCGATCTACCTCGGGCTGTGGGATTATCTCTTCTCGGCGATTATCCGTCACATCATTTAAGTTGTATGGCAAAACAAGACAGCAGTGTCGGGAGAGCGTGGTATGCGATCCATACCTATGCGGGGTATGAGAACGCGGTCGCGCGCAACCTGCGCCAGCGCATCGAGAGCCTCGGCCTCACGGATAAAATATTCCAGGTCGTAGTACCGACCGAGCGTACGGTGAAGATCAAGGGCGGCAAGAGGGTGGAGGAAGAGGAGAAGGTCTATCCGGGCTACGTGCTCGTTGAGATGCTCGTCGACGACCAGTCGTGGTATGTCGTGCGCAACACCCCGCGCGTGACGGGCTTCGTGGGCTCGGGCGTCAACCCGGTGCCGCTTCAGCAGAAGGAAGTCGACGAGCTTTTGGGCCGCATGCAGGCGACCGAAGGCTCGGTCAAGCACGCGATCGACCTCTCGGTCGGCGACGCAGTCGTCATTGTCGACGGACCCTTCAAGGAGCTCGATGGCAAAGTGGGCGAGGTAGACGAGGCGCGCGGCAAGGTGAAGGTACTCGTGCCGATGTTCGGCCGCGAGACGCCGGTGGAGCTCGACTTCTTGCAGATCAAGAGAATTTAAGGTATTCTGCGGAAACTTCCCAGGAAAAAGTCCTCGGATTCCCTGTATCGCCCTCGACGGGCTATCAGGCCAGACTATGTTCCTGAAAAGTTTCCGCGACATAAAATATGGCTAAAAAGGTAGTAAAGAAAATAAAGATCATCGCCAACGGCGGCGCCGCGGCCATGACCCCTGCCATGGGTCAGGTGCTTGGTCCTGCCGGCATCAACATCGGCGAGTTCATCAAGAAGTTCAACGACGCCTCCAAGGAGATGCGCGGCGACATGGTGCCGGCGGTCATCTCGGTCTATGAGGACCGCTCGTATGACTTCGTGCTCAAGACCCCGCCGGTTTCTTCCCTCATCCTCAAGGCGCTCGGCAAAGAGAAGGGGAGCGGCAAGCCCAATACTTCCAAAATCGGCGCGCTCACCAAGGCGCAGGTCAAGGAGATCGCCGAGCGCAAGCTCCCCGACCTCAACGCGCACGACGTAGAGCAGGCCATGAAGGTCGTCGCCGGCTCCGCCCGCTCGATGGGTGTCGACGTAAAATAATTTCAATACCAACAAAAAGCGTCGCAGCAATGCGGCGCTTTTTGTTTGTATGCTATAGTCACCCCGGTTTGTTCAACGGAGGTCTTATGAAAAAGCATCCGACACGGGTGGAAGGATTCGACGGCAGCTTGCAGACGCTCGCTCAGCGAATACTGCGTATGCGCTATGACAAGGCTGTCAAATTCATCGGCTTTTGTGTAAGCGAGATTGATCGCCAAGCTGAGGGGGACCGGGGCAGAGGCCGTCCAAAGCTCGCGGCGAAGCTCGAGCAAGCAGCACAGGCAGCGGAAGTTTTCGAGCAAAAGATGCAGGAAGTCTTCGACCTCTGCACACCCTTCATGAAAGATGAGCTCAAAGACGATTGAGCTCGAACAAAATTGCCCGACGCGTATTCTCGCGTCGGGCATCGTTGTTTAATGAACTTGCAAGGAGGGGGCTTTCTCTACGATGTCCTGCGTGCCGCGTTTCATGTTGAAGGCGTCGGGGCTCGTGTCGAGATGGAGCTTGAAGCCGGTGCCCTCAAGCTGCTCCAGCATGAGGCCACCGATATCCTGCGCCACGACGCGCAGGGTCGGATGAACTGTGATCCCCGAGCGCAGCTCCACGACGAACGCGAGCGCCGGCAGGTCACCGGTGGCGCGGCAGGTCACCCGGTAGCCCATCGGCACGTAGTACTGCTCAAGCAGCGGCGAGAGGCCGAGTTTCCCGAGCCCGTTGCTGTAGCGGGCAAGGAAGAGCACCGCCTCCTTGCGCAAGCCTTCGGGCAATTGCGCAAGATACCACTCCTCGAAGCCATGCTTGTCAGTGAGGAGCGGCATGCGCTGGATGATCGAGCGCTGCCGCTGCAGGTCGCGGTAGGAGCCGTAGTCGAGCAGGAACGAGAACTGCATCGTCCCGCACTCGGCCATGAACTTAGGCAGCTCCGTCTTGAAGGGGCGCAGGGCCAGAAGATCGCCATACGCCTTGAGCATAGCGGGCTCGATGGTGCTGCGGTCGAGGCACACGCCGCCGCGCTTGGTATTGCTGCCGCGGCTGCCGGGCTTTTCGTTGAAGTAGTACATCCGCCGCATCCACTCGCTGACGTACTCCTCCGAAGCGGGGTAGCGCTTGGAGAAGCTCGAGTGCGGATACTTTGCCGCCAAGGCTTCGCCGATCGCCTCCGCAACTACGCGCACCTCTTCGAGCGGGTGGTGCCGCAGCCGCAGCAAGTGGTCATTGGCATGCCTGAGCTCGGTGTGCCAGGCGAGGTTGGTCGCGGCGCCCGCGGGCAGGAACGCGCGCATGATGTCGAACGCGCGCGCGTTGATAGCCTTTTGCCAGACTTTCTCGGTGTTGTCCTCAGCCGAAAGGCCCCACTGGATCGTCGGGTCCCAAGGATGCTGGCGTGCGAGTTCTTCTTTCATGATCGCGACACCCTTGAGGTGGAACGCCCGCAAGGATTCCAGCAGGGCCTTGCCTTCGGCAGAATCATGCGGGTCGGCGAAAGGCTGCGTCTCGAAGTTGATGTAGCGCGTCGAGGATTCCTGGCCGTTGTAGAGCTGGGAGTCCTGGATCGCCTTAGCGACGAGCATCGAGACGCCCTCGATGAAGATGGTCGTGGTACCTCCGTCGCCGATCGACTTGTCGCCGTACTTCACGTAGTAGAGGTCCATGAAGTCGGCCGCACCCTTCTTGGCAAGCTTGAGCAGGTGCGCGTCGATGCCGCCGAGCGAGCGCGAGTGGAGCGCCTGGAGCATTGCCTCCTCCTCGGCGTTGATAATAGCGCCGGTGTCCAGCACAACCACCTGGCCGTTGCCGGGAAGCGGCTTGCGCACATGGCGAAGCGCCTCGATCTTCTGCTGTGCCTCTGTCTGATGGTCGTCCATATCGTGTCCTTTCTGAAGAGAGCTTCCGGAGCAACTCTATTTCTTTTTTATATCGCGATCAAGGTAGAGCCGCGGCAGCATCATATCCGGCTTCCACTTCTTCTTTAATTCCTTTACCGACTGCGAGGTCTGATATTTGCCGGTAGCGGCGTAGTCTCTTGCAAGGATGGGGCCTGTCTCGAAGAAAATAATCTGCGCGATGCGGCGGCCCGCCACGAGCGGGATGATGTAATTCTTGGAATTGTTGGTGATCTCCATCGTCCAGCGGTTGATGTAGCCGACGTCGCCCCAGCCGGCGCACTTGCATACCTCGATAAAATTGCGCCCCAGGCTCGAGCGCGCCTTCATCATGGTGGTGATATGGTCGCGCCCGCCGATAAACTCGTTGGTATGCGCGAGGATTGTCTCACCGGGGCGCAGGATGATCACCTTGTCGTTGGGGCTGATGCCCTCCCACTCGAAATTGTATTTCGCGAAGGCTTCCTTGGCGGGCACGGCCTTTTCCACCTTATTGGCGCCCCAGACGTGTTCCATGTGCGCCTTGCTCCAGATGTTGTAGAGGCTGTGGTTGTACTTGGTCGGCTGCTCGCGGAAGAAGTGTTCGCCGAGCGTGACGTCGTAGGAGGAGGTGGCAAGATTCTCCCGCGTAAATGGCTCTATAACGATCGAACCTTCTTTCATTGCGTCGAGTATTTTCCTGTCGGAGAGTGCCATAGCGTGGTAGAGTCTTGGTCAGAAGCAATATACCATAGTAGGGAAGGACACAACCTATGGACAAACGCGGAAAATTTATCGTAATCGACGGCATGGACGGCTCCGGTAAGGGGACGCAGATCAAGCTCTTGCAGGCAAAGCTGGCAAGGCCGGATGTCCTCTTTACCCGAGAGCCGGGCGGCTCGCCGCTTGGGGAGGAAATCAGGGAGATGCTGCTGCGGACCGAGGGCAATCCCCGCAACCCCATCGCAGACTTTTTTCTCTTCTTCGCATCACGCGGCTCGCATATAGAAGATATAGTTACTCCGGCGCGCGAGAAGGGTGCCCATGTCATAAGCGACCGATATGCTTCCTCGACGTATGCCTTCCAGGTCTATGGAGAAGAGCACCACGAGCTGCTGGCGCTGTTTGATGCCGTCATGAACTCGCTCGATAAGAACAAGTATTGGCCGGACCTCTATATCATCCTCGATCTTCCCGGCGAAATGGCATACGAGCGCCGGAGCAAGGATGCCGCGCAGGCGAAAAGCGGCTTCGATCTCAAGCCCTTGGCTTACCACGAGCGCACTCGCGAAGGTTTCAAGGCGTTTGCGCGAGACTACGGGCCGGTCGAATTTGTCGATGCCAGCCGTACCCCTGAAGAAATCCACGCAGACGTGTGGCGTATCCTATCGCGTGAACTTGCGCTATAGCCCCGCCTATGCGCCCCGCCGGTACTGCGGCGGGGCGTTCTTTTTGTGCTACACTTGCCGTATGATCTAGCGCGCGTAGAGATTTTGACCGATTATTTACCTAGTGGATGCACCCATGAATCTCTACGACTATATAGAAAAACAAGATAAAGACGTCTTCGCCGCGATTGAGGGCGAGGAGGAGCGCGAGCGCGAAGGACTCGAATTAATTCCTTCAGAAAATTACGTAAGCAAGGCCGTGCGCGAGGCGCAGGGCTCGATATTTACCAACAAATATTCAGAAGGCTATCCGGGCCGGCGCTACTACGGCGGGCAGCCTTTCACCGATCAGGTCGAGGACATCGCGCGCGATCGCGCGAAGCAGCTCTTTGGTGCAAAGTTTGCGAACGTGCAGCCGCACAGCGGCGCCAATGCCAACATTGGCATGTACATGGCGCTCCTCGAGCCGCACGACACGGTGCTCGGCATGGATTTGAGCCACGGCGGCCACTTGACGCATGGCCATCCGGTGACCTATATCACCAAATTCTTCAACTTCGTGCGCTACAAGATGAAGAACGTCGAGACTGGCGAGATCGATTACGACGAGATGCGACAGATCGCACTCGAGACCAAGCCCAAAATCGTACTGGCAGGCTTCTCAGCCTACTCGCGCGAGCTCGACTATGCGAAGTTTGTCTCGATCGCGCGCGAGGTGGGCGCTTATGCGGTCATTGATATCGCGCACATCGCGGGGCTCATCGCTGGCGGTGCGGCGAAGAACCCCTTCGATTACGGCTTCGATATCATGACCTCGACGACGCACAAGACGCTGCGCGGCCCGCGTGGCGGGCTCATCCTCGTGCGCGAGTCGGAGGAGCTGGCTAAGAAAGTTGACAAGGCGATCTTCCCGGGCTTCCAAGGTGGCCCCTTGATGCATGTCATTGCCGCGAAGGCGGTGGCATTCGGCGAGGCACAGAGCCCCAAATTCAAAGACTACGCGCAACAGATTCTTAAGAATGCCAAGGCGATGGAAGAAGTCTTCCGTGCGCAGAATATCCGCATGATCGGCGGTGGCACCAGCAATCACCTCATATTGGCCGATGTCTTTGGTTCGCTCGGCATCCCGGGCAAAGAAGCAGAGGCGCTGCTCGACCGCGTCGGCATCACGCTCAACAAAAACGTCATCGCCGACGATCCCCGCTCGCCGATGGACCCTTCCGGCATCCGCTTCGGGACGCCGGCTATCACCACGCGCGGGTTCAAGGAGGCAGAATCCGCGCATGTGGCGGAGCTCATGATCGACGCACTCAAACATAAAGATAACGATGCCAAGCTTGTCGAGATACGGAATGAAATAAAAGCCGGTTGCGAGAAGTTTCCCATACCCGACTCGTTCGTATAGCGGGGAGTACAATAAGGGCATGATCCGCTCGCGCTTTCGGTATCTTCTCGAGTTGTGGGACCGCTACGAGCGGCCGCTGGCGGCAATCTCCCTCACGGTCGGCTTCGTCTTCGACCTCTTCCTCGCCAAGCGGCCCGACAGCGTCTACGACAATCTGCTGCTCGTCTCGTACCTCTTCATCGCGGCGGCGCTGATCCTCATCCTCAACATCCGCACCTACCGCCGCCGCGACATTGAGCCGCAGGCCACGCCGCTCTTCCTCCTTCTGGTGCTGCAGTTCTGCTTCGGAGGCTTGTCGAGCAACCTCCTCGTGCTCTACGGCAAAAGCGGCACCTTCGCGGGCTCGACGCTTTTCCTCCTGTTCCTCTTCGCAATGCTGGTCGGCAACGAGTTCCTCAAGTCGCGCTACGCGCAGCTGCGCTTCAATGTCGTCATCTACTACACGCTGCTCCTCACCTACTGCATCATCGCGGTGCCGACGTTCATCCTTCACTCGGTGGGGACACTCGTATTTCTTGCAAGCGGGCTCTTGAGCCTCGCGATTATCACCGGCTTTTTGTGGCTCCTCTACCTCATCGTATTCCGCGGGCGCGACCGCGCGGTGCAGATTTATGAGGTATCGGTACTCGTGCTCCTCGTGTTCTTCTTCTACAACGCGCTCTATTTCATGAACATCATCCCGCCGGTGCCTCTCTCGCTTAAGAATATCGGCATTTATCACCAGCTCACGCGCCTGCCGGCCGCGGCCGGCACCGACGACGCGATCTACTCGGCGACGTACGAAGACTCGCCGTGGTATATCTTCTGGCGCGACACGAGCGCGACCTATGACATTGGGAGCGCCTCCACGGCGCAAGCATCGTGCTTCTCCTCCGTCTTCGCGCCGACGGGGCTCTCCGCGCCGATCTACCACCGCTGGGAGCGGCGCGACGATACCGGCAAGTGGGTTACCATGTCGCGCATCTCCTTTCCGATCAACGGCGGGCGAGGAGAGGGCTTCCGCGGCTTTACGGTGACCAGTGTGACACCGGGCCACTGGCGCTGCGACGTCGAGACCGAGGGCGGAGCGCTCATCGGGAGAATTTCATTCAACGTGGTAGAAAGTTCGACCACGGCAGCCCTTTCGACGAAGGCGCTGTAATAAATTCACCGGTGCTCCATGCGAGAAGTGCATACTTGATACTAGAACAAACATGTGCTATTGTTCCTGATGGTTCAACAACTCTATAGAGATTAGGGAGGACTACGCATGCAAGAGGCCGCGCTCCGCAAACCAGCTCTTGCGCTGGTGCCGCTTGAGCCGCAACAAACATTCGGCGGTAAAGAGGCTCACGCCGCATTCCCGCATCTCGTCGCCGGCACCCGCTGGCGCGTGACGTTCCGCGGCACGTGCGAACCCGACGACGTCACACTGCTGCTCGATATGCACGGAAGGAAGTTCCTGCAGATCGACCCGGGCGACTACGGCAAGGTTACCGCGGTCTATACGTCGAAGAACGGGTGGGGCCATCTGGCGCGCTCGTTCTCCTTCGAGGCCAAGGAGTTCTCGGGCCAGACAGGGCGGGAGAACTTCATGCGTCTTGCGACCCGCCTTGAGACTATCGAGTTGCTCTGACAACCGTTCTTTAGTTCGAGACATGCACTCGGCCGGCTTCAGCAATGAAGCCGGCCTTTAGTTTTTAAAAGTCCGTATATTTGCTACTCTTTGTGCATGATCCGCGAGGCGATAGAAAGGGCAGTACAGGAAGCGCTTGCCGAGCTTGGCGCAAGCGAGGCGACCTTTGTCGTGGAGCGGCCAGGCGATATGAGCCATGGCGACTATGCGACCAACGCAGCGCTCTTGGCAGCGAAAGCTTTGAAGAAAAATCCCAAAGAACTGGCGGAGGCTTTAGCTCAGAAGTTAGAAGGGAAGATCGACGGTGTAAAAAAAGTTGAGATCGCGGGGCCGGGCTTCATCAACTTCACGCTCGCCGGCATGAAGGTGAAGGACATCGTCCACGAGGCGCACGAGCCAGAGTGGGGTAGCAATGATCTCTATAAAGGCAAGAAGATAATGGTCGAGTACACCGACCCAAACCCATTTAAGGAATTCCACATCGGCCACCTCATGAGCAACGCGATCGGGGAAAGTATCGCTCGCATGCTCGAGCGCTCGGGCGCACAAGTGATCCGAGCTAATTATCAAGGCGATGTGGGACTGCATGTCGCAAAAGCGATTTGGGCTCTACAAAAGAAAGGAGGCGTTGCCGGCAATTACGTCAGCTCTATCGGCGCGGCGTATGTAGAAGGGAATACTGCGTACGAAGAGAACGCGGAGGCAAAAAAAGAGATCAATGAGATCAATAAAAAAATCTACGAGCGATCCGACCAGCAGATCAATACTCTCTACGACGCAGGCCGCAAGATCTCTCTCGAATATTTCGACGAGGTATACAAGATACTCGGCACGACATTCCAAAAATTTTTCTTCGAGAGCGAGACGACGCCGATTGGCACGGAGCTGGTAACGAATCATCCAGAAGTGTTTGAAGAAAGCGACGGCGCGCGCGTATTCAGGGGCGAGCAGGAAGGCTTGCATACGCGCGTGTTTCTCACCTCGCAAGGTCTGCCGACCTACGAAGCGAAGGATCTCGGCTTGCTAAAGCTTAAGTCCGCTGAGGATTTGAATGTCTCGGTTACAGTCACGGCATCGGAACAGAAAGATTATTTTAAGGTGGTGCTCGCGGCCGCAAGGCATCTCGGCGAAGTTAAAGATGTCGCCGCGAAGACCACGCATGTCACGCACGGCATGATGCGGTTCGCCTCGGGCAAAATGTCCTCGCGCAAGGGCAACGTGATCACCGGCATGTCACTCCTCAATGAGCTGACTGAAGATTCAAAAGGGAAGATGCAGGGCAGAGAATTGAAGGACGGCGATAAAGTCGCGCAGCAAGTCGCCGTCGCGGCAATCAAGTACACCGTGCTCAAGCAGGGGAGCGGCAAGGATATCGTTTTCGACCCGGTGCAGTCGCTCAGCCTTGAAGGCGACTCGGGGCCGTACGTGCAATACGCGCTCGTACGCATCCGTGCGCTTTTGCGCAACGCTGCTTCTGCAAAGGTTATCGACCCAACTCCTTCTGGCCCCACGCCGATTGAGCGGCTCATCGTGCATTTCCCCGAAGTTGTCGAACGTGCTGCCCGAGAGCTTGAGCCGCATTACGTGACAACGTACGTGACCGAGCTCGCCGGAGCGTTCAACAGCTGGTACGCGAGCGAGCGCATGATCGTCGACGGAGCGATAACGACGCGCAACCTCGCGGTAATCGAAGCGATAGAAAATACGCTCGCGAGAGGCCTCACCGTGCTCGGCATCCCGACGCCCGAGGAGATGTAAGACTGGAAGTGCGGCGCCAAAAGCAGTAGGCTAGAGAAATATGTCCGAGATGAAGTCAGAGACGGCCAAGCGCGAGGAGGAAGTGCTGGCCTTCTGGAAGGATCAGGAGATCTTCAAGCGCTCAGTCGAGAAGCGCGCGCCCAAAGGGGAGTTCGTCTTCTACGACGGACCGCCCTTCGCGACCGGCTTGCCCCACCACGGCAGCCTGCTGTCGTCGGTTATCAAAGACGTCGTCCCGCGCTACAAGACGATGCAGGGCTACCGCGTGCATCGCCGCTGGGGGTGGGATTGCCACGGGCTGCCGATCGAGAACCTGATCGAGAAGAAGCTCAACCTCAAGTCCAAGAAGGATATCGTGGCGCTGGGCATCGACACCTTCAACGAAGCTGCGCGCGCGACAGTGCTTGAGTTCGTGCACGATTGGGAGAAGTACGTCGACCGCGTCGGCCGCTGGGTCGACTTCAAGAACTCCTACAAGACGATGGACAACTCGTATATAGAGTCCGTCTGGTGGGCGCTCAAGGAGATGGAAGGGAAGAAGCTCCTCTACGAGGGCCGCAAGGTGCTCATGTACTGCACGCATTGCGAGACGCCGCTCGCCAAGGCGGAGATTGCCGCCGACAATAACTACAAAGATATCACCGAGGAGGCGGTGACGGTAAAATTCAAGCTGAAGACGCCGATCAAGTTCGGCCTTCCCGAGAATACTTCGATGCTCGCGTGGACCACGACGCCGTGGACATTGCCGGGCAATGTCGGGCTCGCGGTGGGCGCTGATATCATTTATGTATTTTTCGAGCACAACGGCGAGTATCTGGTCGCCGCCCGCGACCGGCTGCCTGCGGTTGCGCCGCATGCGCGTGTGATGGGCGAATTCCCAGGCCGGCAATTGATCGGCGCCGAATACGAGCCGCCCTACCGCATCGCGGCGGTGGAGATGTATCGCGGCAAGAAGCACGTGGTGCTCGCGGCGGACTTTGTAACCACGACCGATGGTACCGGAATCGTGCACACGGCGGTCATGTACGGCGAAGATGATTTTGCGCTGGGACAAAAAGAGGGCCTGCCGATGGTGCAGCTCCTCAACAGCAACGGCACCTACAACGACAACGCGCCTGACTTCGTGCGCGGGGAATATATAAAGAAGGCCGAGAAGGCGATCAAGGAAGACCTCGAAACGCAGGGGCTCCTCTACGCGAAGGGGAACCACACGCATTCCTACCCGCATTGCTGGCGCTGCGGCACGCCGCTTATCTACAACGCGGTCGCGTCCTGGTTCATCAACGTGCAGAAGATAAAAAGTAAGATGCTCGCGGAAAATGAGAAGATCACCTGGGTGCCCGAGCATCTCAAGCACGGCCGCTTCATGAACGTTATCGGGAATGCGCCCGATTGGACGATCTCGCGCAATCGCTTCTGGGCCAGCCCGCTTCCGGTATGGAAGGAGAAGGGCGGCAAGAACATGATGATCGTCGGCTCAGTCGGCGAACTTCTCGAGAAGACCAAGCGCTCCGGCAATACCTACTACGCCATGCGTCACGGCGAGGCGCGCAGCAATACCGAAGGAGTATTCGACTCGCATGGTCGGCCCGACAACCACCTGACCGAGCTCGGCAAAGAGCAGGTAGCGAAGGCCGCCGAATTTGTAAGGAAAGAAGGAATCGACATGATCATCGTGTCGCCCTTCCTGCGCACGCGCGAGACGGCGCAGATCGTCCAGCGCGCGCTTGGGCTGCCTGACCAAGCGGTAATGGTCGACGAGCGGCTGCGCGAGTACGGCTTCGGCGTATTTTCCGGCAAGAAATCCGAGGAGTTCCATGCCGCGATCTCGTTCGAGAGCCAGTTCGATACAGCTCCTGAAGGAGGAGAAACGTTCGTGGATATCCGCCGCCGTGTAGGGGATTTTATCTTTGAGCTTGAGCGGCGCTACGTCGGCAAGCGCATCCTTATCATCTCGCATGGGAATCCGCTGTGGATGCTCGGCGCGGTCGCCGCGCGCACGCCCCTGAGCGATTTGCGCGGCAAGCGGGAGGCACTGCCTGACAAGGCCAGCATCACCAAGCTCGCGTTTGTCTCGTACCCGCACAATAAAGACTACGAGATGGATCTCCACCGGCCCTACATCGACCATATTACGCTGGTCGACAGCAGAGGCCGCACGTACGAGCGTATACCGGAGGTGATCGACTGCTGGGTCGAGTCGGGCACGATGCCGTACGCGAGCAATCATTATCCGTTCGAGAATAAAGATCGCTTCAACCCCGGCCGGGCCTTCGGCCTCTGGCCCAAGGGCTTCCCGGCCGATTTTATCGCCGAATATATCGGCCAGACGCGCACTTGGTTCTACTACATGCTCGCGGCGAGCGTCGCGCTTTCGGGAAGGGCATCGTTCAAGAATGTCGTCTCGACCGGGAACTTGCTTGCGGCCGACGGCGCGAAGATCAGCAAGAGCAAGGGCAATTACACCGACCCGCTCATGCTCATCAACCAGTACGGTGCCGACGCGTACCGCTTCTACCTCATGGGCTCGGTCGTCATGAACGGCGAGGACCTGAGCTTCCGCGACGAGGACGTGCGCGAGGTGCACAACCGCGTCATCGGCATGTTCCTCAACTGCTACAAATTCTACGAGCTCTACAAAGACGACTACGACGGTGTGACGGAGGCGGCGAAGAGCGCGCATGTCCTCGACAAGTGGGTGCTCTCCCTTCTCGCCACCTGCACCGCTGATGTCACTGCCGCGATGGAGGCGTACACCATGCCGGCGGCCTGCAAGGCGCTGCGCGCTTTTCTCGATGATTATTCAACCTGGTACGTGCGCCGCTCGCGTGACCGCGTGAAAGGAGATGATGCACAGGACAAGCAGTATGCGCTTGCAACGCAGCAGGAAGTCTTGCTCGCGGTCGCGCGGCTTATGGCGCCGCTGGCGCCCTATATTGCCGAGACAGTCTATCGCGGCGCGGGAGGGGATAAAGACAGCGTGCACCTCGCCGAGTGGCCCTGCGCGCTCGCGGCAGATGATACCTTGTTGGCTGACATGGCGTCCGTGCGCGCGACCGCCTCGCTTGCGCTTGAGGCGCGCGAGCGCGCGGGGATTAAGATCCGCCAGCCGCTGGGGAGGCTCTCGGTGAAGTCGCTGGTCGCGAATGCAGAACTCCAGAAGCTCATCGCTGAAGAAATCAACGTGAAGGAAGTCGTTGAAGATCCGGCGATGGAGGGCGAGGTCCTGCTCGACACCACGATCACGCAGGAGCTTAAGGAAGAGGGTCTCGTGCGCGGGCTCGTCCGCCAGATCCAGGAGTGGCGCAAAGAGAGCGGCCTCTCGATTGCCGACCGGCCCGGTTATACGCTCGTTGTCTCTGGCGAAGAGCGCATAGTTGCAGAGAATAACCGCGATGAAATTATAAAAGCCGCGGGCCTCGGCTCCCTCACGATCAGCGGCGAATAAGTCATGCACGCGCTTTTTGTCACCGAAGGTATCGTCCTCGGCAAGCGCGGGGTAGGGGAGGCGAACATGTTCCTCGCGATCCTCACGCGCGAGCAGGGGCTACTCAAGGCGTCTGCGCGCAGCGCGCGTCGCGAGCAATCCAAGCTGCGCTATGCGCTTGAGCCGTTTACTCTCGCCACCTACACGT
>DASZRD010000009.1:0-151551 GCA_035549255.1 Minisyncoccota bacterium
CCACCGTCCATGTCACGCCCAAGCTCTGGCCTGCGCGCGCGGCGTATCCGGAAGATAGCCGCGCGCTCCTGCCCTTTAACCGCATCGTCGCGTACTACGGCAACTTCTACTCGACCGGCATGGGCGTGCTCGGTCAATATCCGCCGGATGTTATGATCCCCAAGCTCCTTGATGCGGCGCAGGAGTGGCGCGACGCCGACCCGTCGACACCGGTCATCCCCGCGATCCATTACATCGCAGTCGTGGCGCAGGGGAGCGCCGGCAAAGACGGCAAGTACCGCGCGCGCATGCCCGATGACCAGATCGAGAAGGCGATCGACTTGGCGCACCAGATCAGCGGCATCACCTTCCTTGATATCCAGGCGGGCTTAAGCACGGTCGAGGTCGAGGCGCCGCTCCTTGAGCAGTATCTCAAAGAGCCCGACGTCGAGCTCGCGATCGACCCTGAGTTCGCCATGCACAACGGCACGGCGCCCGGGCGCGTGATCGGCTCCCTTGACGCGAGCGATATCAACGCGGTCGCGCAGTATCTTGCGACACTCGTTGATGAATATAATCTCCCGCCCAAGATTTTGGTCGTGCACCGCTTCACGGAAGATATGGTGACCAATGCCGATGAGATCAAGCCTCTGCCCGAGGTGCAGATCGTCATGGATATGGACGGCTGGGGCGGGCAGGCTAAGAAGATTGGCACGTATACCTACGTCGTTGCCGCGGAGCCCGTACAGTTCACCGGCTTCAAGCTTTTCTACAAGAACGACACGCTCGCCTCAACGACGATGCTAAGCCCCGCGCAGGTTCTCAACCTGACGCCGTCGCCGAGCTATATCCAATACCAGTAGAATAGGGGCATGAGCCTCCGGAGGGAACATATCATCCAAGCGCTCCTGGTCGCTGCTGCCGCGGCGATCCTTATCTTCTGGCCTAATGGTTTGCAAGAGAGCATATACAAAGTAGAGCAGGGGATTGCGCCATGGGGCGACACGACGCTCCATACGCTCTTCGTTGGCGACGTGATGCTCGACCGCAATGTCGCAGTACACGCGAGGCAAGTGGGGGATGCGGCGCTTTTCGCGGGTGTCGAGCCGCTTTTTAAGAGTAAAGACATGGTGATCGGCAACCTCGAAGGCACGATCACCGACAATCAGTCGATTGCGCAGCAGGACCATACGATACTGCGCTTTACCTTCGACCCGCACTTTGCAATGTTCCTCAAATCAGTAGGCTTCACGGCGCTGAGCCAAGCCAATAACCACTCACTTGATTTCGGCAATGAAGGATACCTCCATACCATCGCATATTTGCAGGCCGCGGGTATCGGCTACTTCGGCCATGCGCTCAATGAAGAGAACCTCTCGCTACAGCTTCAAGGCAAAGGGCAGATGCTGTGCCTGGTGGGCTACATGGAGCTCTTCAGGCCCGACCCGACGAGCGTCATAAACGAAATCAAGCGCTTGCGGCCGCTGTGCAGCGAAGTGGTCGTCATGCCGCATTGGGGTGTCGAGTATATGCATGAGCCAACGGATGCACAAGTGAGCCTCGCGCATGAGTTCATCGACGCTGGAGCGGATGTGATCGTAGGCGGGCACCCGCATGTCGTGGAACCTTTGGAAATTTATAACAACCATGCGATCTTCTACTCGCTCGGCAACTTCCTCTTCGACCAACCTTTCTCGCCGCAAGTGAGGCGCGGGCTTGCAGTCGGTATAGACTTCGCGGCCACCTCGACAAACTTTACTCTTATACCAACCAATACCTACCTCGAAGCGTCGCTTGCCGACGCCACAACCTCGCAAGCCGTCATGAGTGACGTAGTAACCGACGCACTGCCGCCGACAGTAGCGAAATCCATACAAACAACAGGCTCATTCGAGCTTGTAAAGTGATATACTAGGGTCAATGCAGGAAGATCCTAACAAGATTACCTACTTCGCTCAGACCAACTCCCGCGGGAAGGAGGTGCCCTTCGGCATCAAGCGCAAGGACCGCGCACGCCACATGTATGTGATCGGCAAAACCGGCATGGGGAAGTCGACTCTGCTTGAGAACATGGCTATACAAGACATCCGCAACGGCGAGGGCATGGCCTTCATCGACCCGCACGGCTCGACCGCTGACCGCATCATGGAGTACGTGCCCGAACATCGCATCAAGGACGTCGTGTACTTTGCGCCCTTCGACATGGACTACCCGGTGGCCTTCAACGTCATGGAGGACGTCGGCTACGACAAGCGCCACCTCGTGGTCTCGGGGCTCCTTGCTGCCTTCCGCAAGATCTGGGTCGACGCATGGTCGGCGCGCATGGAATATATTCTCTCCAATACCTTGCTCGCGCTCCTCGAGTACGAAGGCTCGACCCTGCTTGACGTCAACCGCATGCTCATCAACAAGGCTTTCCGCAAGAAGGTGGTCGAGAATGTCACCGACCCTATCGTGAAATCGTTCTGGGTCGACGAATTTGCCAACTATACCGACCGCTATACGCAGGACGCGACACCGGCGATCCAGAACAAGGTCGGACAATTCACGAGTAATCCTTTGATTCGCAACATTGTGGGGCAGGCGAAGTCCTCTTTCGACATCCGCAAATTGATGGACGAGAAGAAGATCCTCATCATGAACCTCTCCAAGGGCCGCGTCGGCGAGGTCAACGCGACGCTCTTGGGCTCGATGCTCGTTACCAAAATTTATCTCGCGGCGATGTCGCGCGCCGACGTGCCGGCCAACGTGCTCAATGCCTTGCCTAACTTCTACTTCTACGTCGACGAGTTCCAAAACTTCGCCAACGAGAGCTTCTCGGACATTCTCTCGGAGGCGCGCAAATACAAGCTCAATCTCCTGATCGCGCACCAGTATGTGGAGCAGATGGAGGAAGAAGTGCGCGACGCGGTCTTCGGCAACGTGGGCACGACGGTGGCATTCCGCGTTGGGCCGTTCGACGCAGAGACCTTGGAGACCATCTTCAGCCCGCAGTTCACGCAGACCGACCTTGTGAACCTCGGCTTCGCGCAGATTTACCTCACCCTTATGATCGACGGCGTTGGCAGCCCGCCCTTTAGCGCCACGACGCTGCCACCCTTCGACCCGCCGCCCTCAAAGTATGTCGATCAAGTGATCGAGAATTCGCGCCGCGAGTTCGGCAAGCCGCGCGCAGAGGTAGAGGATACGATCAAGAAGTGGCAGGAGAGCGACCCGGTCGTACAAGAGCCCCCGAAGCCTAAAAAGTCGTACGGCGCTGCGAGCAAGCCTACACCAACGACTTCTCCATCGAGGCCAGTAGTGCAGCAGCCGCGAGAAAATCGACCTGCACCAGTAGCACATCATCAGCAGGAAGAGCACAAGCCTCCGCAGCACGAGGCCCCGCCGCTTGAAGGCTCGCTGAGCTTGCGCGATGCTCTTGCGCGCGTGACGAGGACCAAGGAGGCGAGCGAGCCGCCTGCGCCGAAACCCGCGTCTAAGCCGGCGCCTAGGCCGATTACTCCAGACCCCTCGATCGATCTACGGGCAGCGCTTCAGAATGTTGCTCCGCAAACGGCAAAGAAAGACGAGCCTGCGGGCTTGCCGGAAGACGTGCTTCGGTCTATGCTCGCCGTTGATGAAGGCGAAAATACTGCTGCTTAGCGCACTTATATTTCTTCCCGCTCTTGCGAGCGCGTCGGTCGATATTACGTATGTCGAATACGACCTTCCGGGCAGCGACGCCGGCCGCGAGTGGATTGAGATAACGAATAATGGCAGTGAATCGGTTGATATTTCCAAGTACAGATTCCGCGAGGGCGGCGTTAACCACAAGCTGACGCTGGTAAGCGGCACGTCAACGCTTGTTGCGGGCGCTTCGGCGTACATCGCCGAAGACCCGGCGACATTTGCGAGCGAACACCCGGGTACGACCGAAGCAATTTTCAAAAGTTCCTTCTCGCTCTCTAACTCCGGCGAGACGCTCGCGCTCGTCGACGCGAGCAGCAGCGTTGTCGCGACCTATACCTATACCGCTGCGCCAAAGCCGGCGCCTGTACCGAAAGCCCCGACAGCAAAATCCTCGTCGTCAAAAACTTCTTCCAAATCTTCGAGCGTAGCCACGAGCCCCGCGAATGCTTCGTATACGTACAGCGACCCGTCGAGCGTTGCGGCTGCCACGGCGATGGTAATCCCAGCGACATGGCTCTGGCTCGCGGGGCTCGGCGGCATTATCGTCCTGGGCGTTGCCGGGGTGGTCTACGCGCGCATGCAGAATCGCTCAAATGGAGTTGAAACTCGTGAGCCAGGCGCGGAGTTTCAGATAATTGAAAGTTAGTAAAAAGTATTGTAGAATATAGGCATTCTATGGCTGTAGGTACAGGAGAAAAGGTTATCGTCGTAACCGGCGGGGCGGGCTTCGTCGGCTCGCATCTTGTCGAGCGCCTGGTTAAATTGGGGTATCGCGTCATTAGCCTCGACAATTATTTCACCGGCTCAACAGAGAATCATATCCCCGGCGCGGATTATCGCATTGGGCATACCAAGGATATCGAAGCGCTCGTGCCCGAGACCCCCGATCTTGTCTATCATCTCGGCGAGTATTCGCGCGTCGATCAGAGCTTCAACGACCCGCACCTGGTGTGGGATTTCAACAAAGTCGGCACTGCGGCGGTGCTCGAGTTCTGCCGCAAGCGCGGCTGCAAGATCGTCTATGCCGGCTCGTCGACCAAGTTTGCCGATGGCGGGCTGGGCCGCACGCAGAGCCCGTATGCCTGGAGCAAGGCCAGCAATACCGAGCTCGTGAAGAACTATGGCATCTGGTATGGCGTACCATACGCGATCACGTACTTCTATAATGTCTACGGCCCGCGCGAGCGCGCAGGGAAGTACGGCACGGTGGTCGAGATATTCCGGCAGAAGCGCCTGCGCGGCGAGCCGCTCATGATAACCTCGCCTGGGACCCAGAAGCGCAACTTCACGCATGTGCATGACATCGTGCGCGCGCTCGTGCTCATCGGCGAGCAGGGTGAGGGCGACAACTTCGGCATCGGGCATGAGCGAGCGTATACCATACTTGAGGTAGCCGAGCTCTTCGGTGGCGAGATCGTCATGGCGCCGGCGCTGCCCGGCACGCGCATGGACTCGATACTCGAGACCGAGAAGACTCGCGCGCTCGGCTGGGAGCCGAAGCACGAGTTGGAGCAGTATATCGAAAGCCTCCTTACATCGGTACATTGATCGTTTTCTTTTCTCATATAAAGTCGTAGGCTAAAGACGTGAAGAAAAAGATTCTCATATTTACGCTCGCGTATTACCCCAAGTTTATCGGCGGGGACGCGGTCGCAATCAAGGAGAAGACTGACCGCATCGACGACATTGAGTTCCACATGGTGACGCTGCGCTTCGATCGCTCGCTTCCCAGGGTCGAGAAGGTCGGCAACGTGCTCGTGCATCGCATCGGCTGGAGCAAGCGCGGCATCGCGATCGGGGACCTCAAAAAGTTCCCCTGGAAGTACGTCAAATATATCTTTCAGATCGCTGCTGGCTTCAAGGCGTTGTCGCTCCATCGAAGGTATCGCTACGATGCGACGTGGGCGATGATGGCCCATTCGGCCGGCATACCTGCGGGGCTATTTAACTTGTTTGCGCCGCGCGTGCCGCTGGTGCTCGAACTCCAGGAAGGCGACCCGCTTGAATATATCGAGCGCACGGTGCGCCCGTTGTGGCCACTTTTCTCGCGGGCGTTCACGCATGCGCGCATCGTATCGGCGATCTCGACCTTCTTGGGCGCGTGGGCGCGCCGTCGCGGGTTCCAGGGCGACCTTGAGATCGTGCCCAACGGCGTCGATTGTGCAAAGTTCGCGAGCCCGCACGACCGCTTCGCCGTGCGCAAAGCGCTCGACATCCGTGAGGACGAGACAGTGCTCATTACGTCGTCTCGATTGGTGCACAAGAACGCCATCGACGACGTGATCCGCGCGCTGCCGCATCTGCCCGGCGTGCAATTTCTCATCCTTGGCATCGGGCCGGACGAAGCGATGCTCAAGTCGCTCGCTCGCGAGCTTGGTGTCGAATCGCGCGCACATTTCCTCGGCCAGATAAGCCACCAGGAGCTCCCGGCGTACCTCCAGGCCTCGACGATATTTATCCGCCCTTCCCGGTCGGAGGGCTTTGGCAACTCCTTTGTCGAGGCAATGGCTGCCGGCGTCCCCGTGATCGCTACCCAGGAGGGCGGCATCGCGGACTTCCTCTTCGACGCCAAGCGCAATCCGGAGAAGCCGACAACCGGCTGGGCGGTCGATAAAGACTCGCCTGGGCAAATAGTCTTTGCAGTTAAGGATATTTTGAGCAACCCCGGGCAGGCAAGAAAGGTTATAGAAGTTGCGAAGAAGCTTGCATTTGAGAAGTACGATTGGGATATGATTGCGCAGGATATGCGCGAGAAAGTCTTTGCCCGGGTGCTCTAAAGAAGATACGATTTAGTCATGCGCATAGTCATCGCTACCGGGATCTACCCGCCGCAGGTGGGCGGGCCCGCCTATTACGCCAAGGGCCTCGCTGAGGCTTATACAGAGCTCGGCCATGTCGCTGTGCCGGTGACCTACGGTGCGCTCTTGCGGCTGCCGATAGGCGTGCGGCATTTGGCTTACCTCGCGCGCCTTATCCCCAAGATGCGCAGTGCTAGCGCTGTCATTGCACTCGATACTTTTAGCGTTGCGATGCCAGCCGCTGTCGCGTGCAAGATCATGCGCATCCCACTTATCATCCGCACCGGCGGAGACTTCCTGTGGGAAGAGTACCTTGAGCGAACCGGAGAGATTATTTTGCTTAAAGATTTCTACAACGCGCCGCGCGCACTTAACGTTAAAGAGAAGCTTATTGTCCGCATGACGCGCTTCGCTCTCGATCGTGCAAAATATATTGTCTTCAGCACCCGGCTTCAGCGCGATATCTGGACGAAGGCGTATGAGATCGACAGTAGCAAGACAAAGATTATAGAGAACGCCATCGAGCCGATGCTCGAGCCGGCTCCCGCAGCAGAAAAGAACTTTCTTTGGTATGTCCGGCCGACGGCGTTTAAGAATGCTGCACGCGTGCGCGAGGCGTTTTCCCTCGCGAAGAAAAAGTTTCCCGACATCACCCTCGAAGAAGGGCAGATCCCCAAAGCTCAACTTCTCGAGCGCATGAAAGGCTGCTACGCGGTCATATTGCCGTCGCTCACGGAGATCAGCCCCAATTACGTCATCGATGCGCTGCGCTTCCATAAGCCGTTTATCATGGACAAGTACTCGGGCTTGGCCGACGAGCTTGCACCCTATGGATTGCTTGTCGACCCGTTGAAGGTCGAGGATATCGCACGCGGCATCGAAGAGCTCGCGAGCGATGATGGCTACCAGCGCGCATTGGGGAAGGCAAAACAATTTAATCGCGCGCGTACGTACCGCGAGATCGCTCAAGATTTTCTTGCACTTATATGAGGGTTCTCATGATTACCGGCGACAAGAGCTTCGGCCCGGGTAATGCACGGTACGAGCTCCAACGCGCGCACGTTGAGGAATTGAAAGCCGTATATTGGGGCCGCGGCAGCGCCGGCGTGCCCGACGCATCCGGCTTTGACATCGTTACGTCGCAAGATCCTTTCTTGCGCGGGCTCGCGGCATTACGAGCAGCTCGCCGCGCCAAAGCAAAGCTCAACATTCAAGTGCACGCCGATCTCAAGGGGCAATCGTGGTGGAAGCGGCTCATCGCTCGCTATGTTTTGCGCCGGGCAGACTCGATCCGCGTCGTATCGCAACGCGCCGCAAACTCTCTGGAATCGATGCGATTGCGCGCCACGATTACCGTCTTGTCGGTGTTCGTCGATAGTGAGGCATTCCGTAAGATTGTGCCGGTGCCGCATGAAGGAAAAATCATCCTCTGGATCGGGCGCTTCGAGCGCGAAAAAGATCCGCTCGGAGCGATTGAAATATATAAAGGAGTCCGCGCCGCGGGTATCGATGCCAAGCTCGTGATGCTTGGGAAGGGAAGCCTGGAGAAAAGTTTGCGTGCGGAAGCAGAGGGGTTGCCAGTAGACTTTCCCGGATGGGTCGACCCTAAGCCATACCTCGCGCAAGCGGATGTGGTGCTCTGTACCTCGCGGCACGAGAGCTGGGGCGCAAGCATCGTCGAGGCGCTCGCGGCCGGCGTACCCGTTGTGGCGCCCGATGTTGGCATTGCGCGCGAGGCGGGCGCTACTGTCGTGCCGCGCTCGGACTTGGCCAAGGCAGTCGCAGAAGTGGTGCGTTCGGGCACCCGAGGGGCACTAGCGTTCCCGCTCCTCTCGCCGCAGGAATACGCGGCCGCCTTTGCCGCTTCGCTGTCATAGGAGCCTGCGCAGGTTGCGTGGAAAAGCTTTTTTTAGTAACTTGCCTAGGCTTAGGAAGGTTGTAAAGGCCATGAAAAAACGCGTCGGAATCGTAGGATACGGGTACGTAGGCAAGGCCATCGCGGCCTTTTTTGGCGACAAATTCGACGTAGCCGTATACGACCCCGCGCTGGGATATGCCGATCGCGAGGCAGTCGCCGGCGCCGACCTTGCGGTCATTTGCGTGCCGACGCCGATGAAAGAGGACGGGAGCGTCGACGCGTCGGCGGTCGAGGAGACGCTCATGTGGCTGCGCACGCCTTCGATCGTCATCAAGAGCACCGTGCCGCCCGGCACCACCGCGCGGCTTGCTGAGCGTTTCATGCTCCATGATCGTCTCGCCTTTTCTCCTGAATACATCGGCGAGGGCGGCTACCCGGTGCCGCACTGGGAAGGGATCCCGCACCCTACCGACATGAAGCTGCATACCTTTCATATCTTCGGCGGCGCGCCGGAAGCGACATCTAAGGCGATACCATACTTCCAGCGCGTTGCGGGCCCCTTCGCTACGTACCACGCAACCGATAGCACGACCGCCGAGCTTACCAAATACGTGGAGAATACCTGGATCGCCACAAAGGTCGCGTACTGCAATGACATATACGATGTCGCCAAGACGTTCGGCGTCGATTACAACGCCCTGCGCGAATTGTGGCTGCTCGACGGCCGCGTCGGGCCATCGCATACGCTTGTCTATCCGAACAAGCGCGGGTTCGATGGCAAATGCATCCCTAAAGACACGTTCGGCCTCTATCGTGCGGCGCAGACTGCCGGCTACGAGTCCAACCTCCTGCGCGGCGTGCTGGAGCAGAATCAGGCTTGGCAGCAGCAGAACCAGAAGAACGAATAGGCTACAATAAAGGCATCTTTCATGCGCCTACTTGTCTGCACCCAAGTGCTCGATCGTAATGACCCGTACCTCGGATTCTTCCATGCATGGGTCGAAGAGCTCTCAACGCATTTCGAGAAGATAACGGTTATTTGCCTCAAGGAGGGGAGTCATGCGTTGCCGGAGAATGTGCGCGTGTTGAGCCTCGGTAAAGAAAATAATTCCTCGCGTCCCGCGCGCCTGTGGCGGCTCTTGCACTATGCGGCAAGCCACCGCGGCGAGTATGATGCCGTGTTTGTGCATATGAACCAGGAATATATTCTTGCCGCGGGATGGCTTTGGAAATTCTTTGGCAAGCGTATATATCTGTGGCGAAACCACTACGCGGGCAGCGTACTTACTGATATTGCTGCGGCATTTTGCACAAAAGTATTTTGCACGTCGAAGTTTTCTTACACGGCTAAGTATGCCAAGACTGAGCTTATGCCGATCGGGGTCAACACAACGCTCTACCGGGATACAGGAGCTGTGCGCAAGCCGCGGTCGATACTCTTTTATGCACGCATGTCGCCAAGCAAGCGGCCGGACATCCTTGTCGAAGCGCTCGGTCTATTGCAACAAAGGGGAGTTGCATTCGTGGCTGATATCTACGGTACGCCGCTTCACAAAGATGAGGAATTTTTGGCAAAGCTCAAGCGCCGCGTCGAAGGTCTTGGCTTTGCGGATGTCGTGACGTTCTATCCCGGCACGGCACCGGCGGATGGGCCGGCGATATTCTCCGCGCACGAAATCTTCGTCAACCTTGGCGCAAGCGGCATGTACGACAAGACGCTCTTCGAGGCCGCAGCGTGCGAATGCTTGGTTGTAGCTGCGAGCAAGGATTGGACCGATCTTGTCGACGGTACTGTTGTTACGGACGAGATTTCTCTCGCTGGTATCCTCGAAAAAGAACTCTCGCTTACTGAATCTGAAAAACAGGCACAGAAAGCTTCGCTTCGCCGCGCGGTAGAGGATAACAGCCTCGAGAAGCTCGGTGAACGGCTCGCAAGTGCATTGCGCGCGTAGCGGGTATACTTATCTTTATATGGCATACGTATTTTTACTCCTCGCATTTGTCATCAACGCGCTCGCGAGCATTCTGCTCAAGGTAGACGCGGCCTCGGCGCCGCTCTCGCTCGACAGGGGGTTCGGCGCGCTTATTGTCGAACACAAGCTTCTCATCGCGGGGCTCGCGGCCTTCGGTGTCAATGTCATCCTCTACTGGCTCGCGCTCAAATCGCTGCCGCTCACGGTCGCGTACCCGGTTATGGTGGGCGGGAGCTTCGTCATCGTGCTCGGCTACGCGGCGCTGGCGCTCCACGAGGGGATAACCCTCTGGCAGCTCATGGGCTACGTACTTATTTTCGTCGGTATTCTTCTCGTACTCCTCAAAGGCTCGCAGGCGTAAGGATATTGACAAATATTATTTATTAATGTACAAAGAATAAGGAAAATTCAACGAGGAATCCTAGGAGGAGATCCGATGCTTCAGTTGGCTATTATTACTGGTTCTGCAAGCGTGGTGTTCGGCGGCGGCGTCTGGCAGGCAGCGAAAGCACAAAATGCTATAGCTGCCACTGGGCTGGCCGTGATAGGAATTACGGCAACTGCAGCGGCCCTGTTTTTCGGCCATCTATCTGTCTAAGACAAATTTCTGTCTCCACCGGCAGCGCGTCCTCTTGACGCACTGCCGGTTTCTGTTGTTCTAAAAGTGTTTTTGTAGTACAACGATGCTGTCATGCGTTTGCAGGATATCAGCGGTATCAAGGGCGCAACCATCATACTCGACATCGACGGCACGCTTACCGTGCCGGGCGGCACGATTGTTGACCCGGTGCTTGTCGCGGTTGCCGCCAAATTGCGCGAGCACAACGACGTATACCTCCTCTCCAACCGCGGCGACCATAAGCGCGACGCCCTTATTGCCGCGAGCTTGGGCATCGACTATATAACGACTCCGTTTCGCAAGCCGCATCCGGCCACGCTGCGTGGCGTTACGCGCAAAGAGACGCTCGTCGTCATCGGCGACAAGGTGCTTACCGACGGGCTGCTTGCGCTCTTTACTCGCGCGCGGTTTATCCGCGTCGAGCGGCTCGTCGGCGAGCGCGACGGTATGGCCGATCGTATCGCGCACGCGATAGACGACGTCGTTGCGTACGCCTGGAATGCGCTCCACCTGATGCGCCCGACCCAATGGGTCAAGAACGTGCTTGTCTTCGCGCCGCTCTTCTTCGCGCGCGAATTTTTTAACCCCTCGATCCTTTCTGCGACAACTGCGGCGTTCGTAGCTTTCTGTTTTATCGCGAGCGCGGGGTATATCGTCAACGACGTACTCGATGTTGCCGCCGATCGGCTGCATCCGCACAAGAAGTACCGCCCGCTCGCGATGGGTTCGGTCACGGTCGGTATGGCGCTTGCGCTCTCCGCCGCACTCGCGCTCGCGGCGCTCGGCTTCCTTTTCATATACGCGCCGGGCGCGATCCTTATCAGCATTATCTACGGCATCTCCTCTGTCGCGTATAGCACCTACTTCAAGCGCGTACCGGTGATCGAAATGCTCGGCTTCATCTGGTTCTACTTCGCGCGGGTGCTTGCGGGAAGCATGGCGGGGAATGTGCCGCTCTCGGCGTGGATCGTGCTCGCGATCATCTTCCTCGCGCTGTTCCTCGTTGCCGCCAAACGCTACGCGGAGAAGACGCTTGGCCGCAGCCGCAGCGTGCTCGCTGCATACCCCGAGCGCTTCCTCGAGGGGCTACTTTTCCTCAGCGCGGGGCTGGTCGTCGTTTTCTACGGCGTCTACAGCGTGCTGGGCGTCGCCTCGCCGATCGCGGTCTACTCGGCAATCCCCGTACTCGCCGCTATACTCCGCTATCTCCAGTTGGCATTTACAGGGCAGGCGGCAGAGTATCCCGAGCAGCTCCTCCTGCGCGACCGCGGGCTCCAGATAGCGGGCATAGCATGGTTTCTCATCATGCTCGCGGTCTTCTATTGACTTTTTTATAAAGTTGGTTAAAATATATTCGGATTTTGGCATCGAAATGGAGGTACTGATTCATGCTCGTCCCGGCGCATTCTCGCGCATGGCTTGAATGGCAGCTTGCCAGGCGGCCGTTCGTACCGAAGCAATCGCCGCTTTCCTCGCTCGGCTCGGCTGTGGCGGTGATCGCGGTACCCTTCAACTGTTATCTGCACGAGCAGCCGCCCGACGCATCCAACCAGAAGATTGCGGAAATTGCTGCAAAGTACATGGAGATCTGCAGTCTTCCTTTCTTCGGCCAGTGGGAACACACGTCGCTCCTGCGGGAATTCCAGTTGAAGGGCAAGCTGAGCGCTGTTCGCATCGAAGAGTTCCAAAGCTCGAACGGCGAGCGCGTGATGTCGCAACGCCTGGTCAAGTGGCAGGCACAGCAAGTGCTTGGCTGCGGCAAGGGCGGCAATAAGGTGATTCTCGTCGGCATGCCCGAGCATCTCGGACGCGTCAAGATCCTGTGCGAATATTTCGGGCTCGACCCGCGCATCCCCGCGGACTGCATGGATGTTCCGTACGACCCGTCTGCGCGCTCCGGCGCTCAGGATTGGTGCAAGTCGTGGGAAGCGTTTTCGCGCTATGAAGTGACGACCGGCCGGCTCGGCACGATTGCCTATGCTCTGCTCGGTCTGGTCTGATCTGCTCGGCTTCTTTTGGACGGCGCTTCTTCAGCGCCGTCCATTTTCTTTTGTGGTATAGTGCCTCACGTATGCGATTTTTCATCACCGGTGGGGCGGGGTTTCTTGGTATCAATCTGACGCGGCATCTGCTGAAGTCGGGCCACCAGGTGCGCTCGTACGACCTCATGCCTTTTGATTACCCGGAGAAGGACCAGGTCAGCGTCGTTACGGGCGACATCCGCGACTATGCCGCGCTCGCGGCCGCCATGGAGGGCGCCGACGTCGTCGTGCACACCGCCGCGGCGCTGCCGCTCTACAAGGCCGAAGATATCCGCAGTACCGATATCGACGGCACGCGCAACGTGCTGCGCGCCGCGAAGGCTAACAACATCCCGCGCGTCGTGCACATCTCATCGACCGCGGTGTACGGCATCCCCGACCATCACCCGCTCTTTGAGGACGACAAGCTCGACGGCGTCGGCGAGTACGGCAAGGCCAAGATTGCCGCGGAAGAGCTGTGCCGCGAATACCGCGCGCAGGGAATGATCGTGCCGATTATCAGGCCCAAATCATTCGTCGGGCCCGAGCGCCTCGGCGTCTTCGCGCTCTTCTACGACTGGGCGGCGGATGGGCACAACTTCCCGATGATCGGCTCCGGCCGCAACCGCTACCAACTCCTCGACGTCGAGGATCTTTGCGAGGCAATTTCGCTCGCCTCGACGCTTCCGGCCGACCGCGCTAATGACACGTTCAATATCGGCGCCAAGGAATTCACAACCATGAAGGAAGATTATCAGGCCGTGCTCGACCGCGCCGGCTTCGGCAAGCATATCGTCGGGCTTCCTGCGGCGCCGGCCATTTGGACGCTCAGGTTCCTCGAGATGCTCCACCTCTCGCCGCTCTACAAGTGGGTCTACGAGACCGCAAGCAAAGACAGCTTCGTCTCTATAGACCGCGCCAAGCTCAAGCTTGGCTACGCGCCAAAATATTCCAACAAGCAGGCGCTCGTGCGCAACTACGACTGGTATCTCTCCAAGCGCGAGAGCTTCAAGGGCGAGAGCGGCGTCACGCACCGCGTGCCGTGGAAGCAGGGCATACTCTCGGTCGCGAAGCTCTTCTTCTAATATCGCCTATGCGCCTTTCTCTACGCGATGGCGCAGTTGTTCTTGCGATACTCTACGTCATCGTGTCTTCAATAGCGTTCGCCTGTGGGATACATAAAGACATCTCAACGGAACCCGACAAGGATCGCACCTATTATCAGGAGTTCTATACCCACATTTGGCATGCCGGCCTCCTGCAGCATCCCTCCAGCCCACCTAATGGCACCAATATAATCTATGGCGGCCCCGACGGTGCCGCAGGCTTCAACGCGGCAATACACTTCGAGCCGATAAAATATGTCGCTGCTGCAGTATTTGATGCTTTCGGCACGATACATGCGGTTGAGATTTTCTATATACTCCTGTTTTTTATGCCGTTGCTGTATGGGGCGTATCTGCTCCGCAGCGGCACGGGCGGCGTCGTACTCTTCGTGTGCATGGCCGCCTATGCCATATCTCCTGCCGCCCTACCGACTGCAGTCGACGACCTGCGCCCCTACATTGCACTCCTCCCTGCGCTGCTCATGTTCTTTATCTCGGTGCGGTATGCTCGGCCAGCGCGGGAGCAGCTACTATTCCTCAACCTGCTCCTTGCCGTGCGCGAGGAAGGGCTGTTCCTCGCGCTGCCGGTGCTGGCGTATACGCTGGCGCGCGACTACCTGGCAAGAGGCTCAACCTCCCGCACCAACATGCTGCTCTGTGCCAATTGGCTTGCATGGCTGGGCATCGAGTCGGCGTACTATACGTGGCTCAGCGCGTATTACTCTGTCCGGGGCGGCTGGCTCGCGCTCTACCGGCTTGCCGCCCATCGTTGGTATATTGCCGCTGCTCTTTGCGCTATGCTTGCTGGATTGGCGTATGGCTTCCGGCGGGTTGTGTTGAGAGTCAAGTATCTTCCCGAATTGCTGCTCGCCGGACCCTTCGTGGCAGCACTGCTGGCTTCGCCGTTTTTAGGCCTATCGCAGCCGCCTGGCTCGCCGGGGTTCCTGATCCAGGACCTCTCCGGCCGCTTCGGCATAGCATTGACCGTGACGGCGCTTATGATCGCGCTTGCGTGCTCTCCAAATGGAAGTGCCGAGAACAGGCGCGGGTATCTAGCGTAATTTATACACGGCAACCGTCGGCCCAAGCAGCTTATCGGAGAAAAAGAACGGCAGCGGCGTAATAAAGAAGCTGTGTGCTACTGAGAACGAGTTGCCGAAGCCGTCCCATTGCGCGACGAGCTTGCCTTGCGCGGCGAGTTGGGAGAGCTGGCTTGCGACCGCAGGATCGCTTATATCCGCGGGCGTATATATGAGGTAGTCATATCCCTCGGCCTTGGCATATGCGGCAAGATTATCGAGGAAATGCTCGTTGTCGACTGCGTAGAGATTCAACGCATAGGGAACGCCGAGATTAAGGGCAGCTTCTGCTTGATCGGTCTTGCGTACGGCGGCAGGGTCGATGTTATTGAGCTCTTGCGTCGAGGAGGCGGTTACGGGGAAGCGCATAAGCTCGCCGTATACGAGCACTTTGTCCGCGGGATCGAGCGTGAGCTCCCATTGTCGCGCGAGCTGCCGCGTGTCGCCCTGGTATGCAAGCCATGACAGCCGGAGCGAGGCGACGAGCGGTACAAGCAATACTAGCAGGAACAGTATGGCCACCGGCTTCCATTGCCGGCACAAATTCCATAAGAATCCGCCGAGCAGCGCATACAAAGGTACGAGCGGCAGCAGGAAACGGGGCTCGAATATCGCCAGGCAATAAAACAGCAGCGAGTAGAAGATAAAGAACGAAACGAAGAACGCGAACCATCGCCGCTTTTCAAACCACAATGCCGTCGCTCCCAGTACGGCGAGGCCTGCAAGCACCGGCTCCGCAAGGCCATGGGTTCTGAGCGCGGAAAGGGGGCTGGCGAGTATGCCGCCCAGGGAAGTATATTGATGCAGTTCAAATACGCCGCCGAGGAAGCCCTGGCTGTAGGGGTATATGAGGGAAGGCAGGGGCGCTAAGATAATGAATGCGGCAGCGCCGGCAAGTATCCACCGGTCGCGTAGCGCGTCTTTGAAGCTGAGATGTCCGATCGTAAAGAACCAGAACGCGAGAAGGACTACGGTTACTGAGGAAAAGGTTGAGATACCCATTCCCAGGCCTGCGGTAAGAAGCGAATAGCATATGCGCTTGTTCTCCGGTATGCGCTCGCGAGTCAGGATGTAGAGCACGATAACAAATAGCAGGGAGATAGGCAGCCAGTGCCTGCCGACCATGGAGAGGCTTTCGTGGATGAGGCTTGTCGCGAGCAGGAATGCGCTGACCGCCGCGCCTCCTCGCGACTTAAAGATGGTATACGAGATCTGGTATACCAGCCACACCGAGGCGGCGCCGAGCAAGGCGCTGATGAGCCGCGCTGCCATGAAGAAGTATGACAGGTCGCTCATTACATGCGGGATGAAAAGCGTGCCATGCCAGAAAACGTACTGGATACCGATGATCGCGGCAAAGGGAATCAGGTAAAGGTAGCTCAGGTAGGGAGGATAGTAGAGTATGTTTTTAAATGCATCCGCGTGCAGCGCCGGAATGATGGTGTGAGTCTGAAGCATTTGCAGGGCTCCCAGCGTGAAGGGAGGCTCGTCATCGACGAGGGTTAGCGGGAGGCCGTAATGCACTCCTGCTATACGCAGCAAGAATGCAAGCCCGACGATAATCCAGATGACGGAGCCGGACTCAACCCATAAGCGTATTCGAAATACAAGCTGCTGCATGGCAATGGCAATACTATACCGGGTAGGATACTATAACGCCATACTCATACTTATGAAACCCCTCGCGAGGCGCTTCTCGCTGTTTATCCAGGTTGGAATCGTTGGCGCTATGGGTGCGGTTATCCAAGAATGCCTCTTGTTCGCGCTCGTGCGATGGTGCGGGCTGCACCCCGTGCTCGCTAATACAATCGCAGCAGAGACGGCGATCATCTGCAACTTTACCGTTAATAACTTGTGGACATTCGGCAATGTCAGCGCGCACATCCTCCCCAAACGTTTTGCTATCTTCAATGCGAGCGCGTTGGTATCGATCGGTATTCAGGCGCTTGTGGTCTGGGCGGGGATTCGCTTCCTAAGCTCGGAATGGTATCTGGTGTATGCCGGCATCGGAATTTTTATAGGGTTGCTGTTCAATTATGTACTGTATACTCGGGTAATTTGGAGAAGGGGAGCGAGCGCATCCCATGACGCCGAACCCGAGCCAAAGCCTGAATCCGCATGAAGACCCTTTCGATCGTCATACCGTGCTACAACGAAGAATCTACTATCGGAGAGCTGCTTGACCGCGTGCTTGCGGTAGCATTGCCCGGCTGGAATAAGGAAGTGATCGTCGTCGACGACTGCTCCAAGGATGGCACGCGTGCCATACTTAAAGGGTATGAGAGTCGTATCAAGGTCATTTATCAGGAGAAAAACGGCGGTAAGGGAACTGCGGTACGCCGTGGCTTGAGCGAAGCGAGCGGAGATCACGCGCTTATACAAGACGCCGATCTCGAATACGATCCTGCTGATATTCCGCGCCTGCTTGCGAAGATAGACGGCGGTGCTGCTGATGTCGTTTTTGGCTCGCGGAACCTCGACCCGCAGGGCAGGCGGGGCGGCCTTATCCCATACCTCGGCGCAAGCCTCATCACGCTAGAATTAAATCTGTTATACGGCCTTGCGCTTACAGATGCTTGCACGTGCTACAAACTTTTCCCCGCTGCCACTGCGCCGGACTTCGGTACCGGCGGCTTCGAATCGGAGCTTGTATTTACCGCAGAGCTTGCCCGGCGGGGATACCGTTTTGCCGAAGCTCCGATATCGTATGATCCGCGTGACGTAGCGCATGGAAAGAAGATCCGCTATCGAGACGGCGTACAGGCGATTATCGCGATCCTTGCTGATTGGCTGCGCCATGGCAGGCGGGTCACAGAGGGTGATGAGCGGAATTAATATGGAGTTGCAAACTAAGCATACGCAGTATCTCGATTTCTGGGCTTGCGTGCTGCCATGGCTGATATCCGCCGCCGCTCTTTTCGCGATCGCTCTGTATGTTTTTGTAAGCATAAGCGCCGGAAGCAGTGTTTGGGACGACAGCCTTATGTTCGTACGCTATGCGCATAACGTACTTTCGCATGGCGCTATCGCATGGAACAATAACCAGCCGACCTACGGCCTCACCTCTCTCGCGTATTTGTTGCTCGTAGTCCCGCTGGCTAATGTGTTCTCTAATGCGGCTATGGTAGTTATTGCCGCGAGCATATGCGGATTCGCACTCTTTCTTGCTGTGGCATACTTCCTTATCCATGTCTTCGCTGGGGAAGATCGCAAAGCCGTGCCGGTAATAGCCGCTATCGCTGCGACGGCTTTGGCACTGGGGCACAGTTCTCTCGCATCTATTATCGCAAGCGGGATGGATACGACATTCGGCATAGCGTACCTGGTGTTGTATCTTGCCGCCGTCGCGGCTTTTGTCCGCTCCGGATCGGACAGCAAACCGGTTGCTTTCCTTACCGGTATGGTCGGCGGTTGCGCCTATGCAGTGCGGCCCGACCTCCTCATATACAGCGTTATTATTCCGGTTGCTCTTGCTATATGGTCTGATAATCCGGCGCTTCGCCGCAATGCGCTAATCATGATGGTGGCGACGGTCGGTACCGCACTTGCCGCCGCCGGCGCGGCGTGGATGTATTTCGGCACCCCGCTTCCGCTGCCGTTTTACGCGAAGAGCGGCCTTCTCTACGACCCAACACTCGCACATCGGTATAGGTTCTTTCCCATATTTCAGCTGATCACGCATATAGACGCCTTCGCGCCGTTATGGCTGACATTACCGGCAGCGCTGGTCGTCTGGAGGAGGGAATTCTTTCACCGAACGCCATCCGCTCTGCTGATCGGCATCGCGCTTTCAGTTATGGCCGTTGCAACCTACTATTTATTCTTCGTCATACAGATCATGCCGTACGAAGGACGCTTCTATTACCCCGTGCTGCCCGGCTTGATCGCCCTCCTTGCCGCGCTCATGGCGCGCGGCTGGTCCTGGGGCCGGTCGCTGTCGCGAGAAGCATTGCTGCCTACGACCGTTCTAGTGGCTTGCGCGGTATGCGGCGCGCTGCTTGTCGCGCCGCTGGTGCAAGCGTCGGAATACACAGCGTACGCGTTGCTTCGTGAGCGGGGCGCAATCAGTACCATCCTTCATGGCACCACACTGCAGAATTATGAGGACGACGCCGAATCTCAGCTGGTCTGGCCATGCCTTGATGCGGTAGATGCGCTGCCGCCTACGGCTTCTGTCGCGACGACAGAAGTGGGCTTGCCGGGAGTGCTTGCGCCATTCCGACCGATCATTGATCTTGCTGGTCTGAATGATACGCAGATCTCGCTTCGCGAAGCGACGCCCGCGGATCGCATCAAGGAAGAAAAGGTGGATGTCGTATATCTTCCGACCGAGTACTATTATCCTGTCATGCGTTCGGCAATACTCGCACAGCCGTGGTTTACTACCGACTATACGATCTATCCCGCTACGTCTACGGGCGGATTCCCCGATGTTGCGGTACGCAAGGGAAGTCTTGCGGCAGATCCTATGGCGGCGTGTATGCAGAAATTTGCCGCGACCCATTCGACTTCAACGACGAGCGATACTGGCGGCTATTATTACCTTACGCTCCCGTTTCCTCTTGGCAGTTTTTAAGGCGCATCCTTATAAAAGCTGGCGTGTTATAACAGGCGTATGTGTGGAATATTAGGCCTATCAGAAGGGGATGAGCCGCTTGTACGCAAGGCGGCAAGTACCATTTCTTATCGAGGTCCTGACGCCTCTGGCGTATATACCGATGGGGAGGTAACTCTGGGCCATAACCGGCTTTCGGTTATTGACCTCGACCCTAGATCCAATCAGCCTTTTTTTGATCCAGAAGGTAAGGTCGGTCTTGTGTATAACGGCGAGATCTATAACTACCGCTCAATCAAAACTGAATTGGAACGGACAGGTAAGTATGTCTTTCGCACCAACTCAGATACTGAAGTAGTGCTCTATGCCTATAAAGAGTGGAAGGAAAAGGTGGTAAATCATCTAGAGGGTATGTACGCCTTTGCCGTATACGACCGAGAGCGCCAGCAAATAATATTGTGTACCGATCAGGCGGCGATCAAGCCGCTCGTGTATGCCAACATTCAAGGCGTGTTGGCGTTTGGCTCAGAAGTTAAGGCTGTGGTTGCTATGTTGCGAGAGAAGAATATTTCTATCCATGTCGACCAAGATGCGCTCTCGCTTTACTATGCGGTTGGATATATTCCCGCGCCTGCAACACTGTATCAGGAAGTGCGCCGGTTGCGGCCTCGAACCTGGGGGGTCTTTGATCTTAAGACACACACCTTTACAGAGACACAATACGCGTTGCCGTTGGTATCGGCGCAGAGCCAAGAAGGAATGCGAGCTCTTATTGAAAAGTCAGTAGAACAACATCTTGTCGCTGATGTGCCGGTCGGGCTCTTTTTTTCTGGCGGGACTGACTCTTCTCTCATTGCTGCTGTACTAAAGAAGTTTGGCGTACAACTCGAAGCCTTCTGCGTTGAGATAGCAGACCGCCCAGAGGACGCGCAGTATGCACAGAAAATCAGCATAGAACTTGGGATGTCACTACATAATTTTACATTCGGGCCTAAAGAGTTTGATGACATATATGAGTCTATCGTCTCCCGTTTGGATGAACCGTTGGCCGACAGCTCGCTCTTCCCAACATGTTTCGTTGCACAAAAGGCCGCAGAAAAAGTAAAAGTCGTACTCTCCGGCGAGGGGGGAGACGAATTTTTCTTTGGTTATCCGCGCAGTCGATACCTCCAAAAGCTACACGGCGCTCCTCTTGATTCGGAGGCAGGCTTATTCGAAAGGATATTTTTCCTGCTGCCCATATTCAAGGGTAAAAACAAATTGTTCGAACGAATTTTCATATTGATGCGCAAGCCAGTAGCGTTCTACCTACTCACAATGTCGCCCACTAAAAGCCGGATGAGTTTTCTAATGTGGAAAGGAGCAAAACGCACGCTTGCGGCGTTGGCGCAAAACGCTGACGCTCTCGATGCCGACACCTACTTGCCGTATGACCTCCTGCGGAAAACGGATATAGCGACTATGTATGCTTCTCTCGAAGGCCGTGTGCCTTTGCTTGCGCCAGAAGTTATCTCTGCCGCGCGAGCAACTCCACAGCACCTGGGTACCGGTGAGCTCAAACCGCTCCTTAAAAAGATATTGGCGTCGTACATTCCTGCGGACTTGGTATATCGCAAGAAGACCGGCTTCGGCCTGCGCGCGCGCAGTTTCTTTTCACAGTCGGCGCATGTGCGCGCTGATCTTGAGAATGCAAAGTCGTACTTATCTTCTCGCGGATATTTACCGATAGACGTACCAAGAGAGGAAGATATGCTTGCTCATTACCCCAACCTTTGCTGGCAATTGATCTCTCTCTACCATGTTTTGCGAAACGCTGGCATATGACCCGCCCTCAACCGAGAGTGCTTCTTCTCATAAATTCTTTTGCCGTAGGCGGTGCAGAGCGCGTATTTATAAAGGATAGCAATGCGCTCCACGACAGCGGATGGAATGTCTCTGTAGCGACGCTTTTTAAGCCAGGTACCCTTGCTTCGGAGCTTACAATAGATCCCGCGCATGTTATAAACCTCGGTTTTGCTTCGGTGTGGAATATTCATGGTATCGTGCGCTTAGTGCATTTACTGCGTCGAGAAAAGATCGACGTACTCTACACGACGCTTAACGAAGCCAATCTTATTGGGCGTATCGCCCGCCTATTTATGCCGCACCTACGCCTGTATACCCGCGAAGCGAATATGGCCGACATAAAATCTCCGATTTATAAATTCGGCGATATTGTGCTCGGGTGGCTCTCAACGCGAATTGTTGCGGTGTCGCACGCGGTCGAAGACTCTGTTGCCAAGTATGCGCCCTGGCTGCGTGGCAGAATCGTTGTTCTGCATAATGGCGTCGAGATTCCTCCACTAGTTAAGCGCCCGCCTCATTATGAAATGAAGCTGCTCACCGTAGGAAGCTTAACCGAAAAGAAAGATCACGAGATCCTTCTACGCGCATGCGCTTTGCTGCCGGCTTCTTACAAGCTAACCATTGTTGGAGATGGAACTCTGCGCAAATTTCTCGCCGAATTGAGCCAAGAATTGGGCCTTGCAGAGAGAGTCGTCTTTACGGGGGCCTTGCCGTTCGATAAAGTGGCGCAACACTACCGCACCCATGATATATTTGTTCTGCCTTCAAAATACGAAGGATGTCCGAATGTAATCTCCGAAGCACAAAGTTTTTCGCTGCCGAGCGTAGCATTCGACATCGCGGGCATGCGAGAATTTATTACCGATCAATCGGGTGTGATAGTGGTTCATAGAGACGCCCATGCCCTCGCCGAAGCACTGAGCAGATTAGGGGGTTCTCAAGAATTGCGGCTCAGTATGGGCAATGCGGGTAGGGAAGAAGTGCAAGAGCGGTCCCTAGAGCATCACATTTCCCAGCTTGAGAGGTTGCTGCACAGAATAATATGATGTCCTCAAAACCAAAGATAGCTCTCATGACCTATGCCGTCGATAACCGGCCCGCGAAGGGTACGGCCATCGTGGCGCGCAAATGGACCGAAGCATTGATCGCCGCTCAAGACCAGTTCGACCTGACGTTCGTTCATTATGAGAAGTGCGACGACCCGATCTACCACCACGGAGTAAAAGAAGTGATATTCCCGGAGTTTAAGTGGAAATTCTTCAATCGACGTTCTCTGCGCCAGGTCTACTACTTCCTAACCACTAAAGACCGCTACGACATCGTGCAATGGTTCCAGCCGCGCCTCTACCCATTTTTCTGGCGGGCGCCTGCGGACCACATTGTCGTCGCGGTTCATGGTGCGGGAGACATCGGCAAAGCAAATGCATTCAATGTCATGCGCCACGTATTTAATTGGACAGTTATTCTTTTTAGGAAGCATATCGCGATAGCGACCGCCGGTTCCCAATATGCTGCGCAAGACATCATCAAAAAATATAAATTCGATCCGGCACAAGTGCGCATTATCCACTACGGCGCCGAAGAGTCCTTTGAGCCTGCGACGTCTGCGGAGGTAGACGCGGTAAAGAAAAAATATAATCTGCCCGAGAAATTCTTCCTCAATATAGCCCGCCTCAATCCCGGTAAGAATGCGTATCCGACCATACGGGCATTCGACCGCTTCGCTCGCACGCATCCCGAAGCCGATGTCCACTTTGTGAATGTGGGAGACAAGGGCACGGACAGGCCCTTAATAGACGCATTTATTAGAGCGAGCCCGGTCCGCGAGCGGATTCATTTGGTTGGATATATAGAAACCCAAGATCTGCCGGCACTCTATAGCGCCGCACTCGCGCTTGTATTTCCTCTCATCGGCGAAGGTTTCGGACTTCCGGTCATGGAAGGCATGCGATGCGGAACGCCCATGGTCATAGCCGAGACTTCCTACCCCGAAGTCCAACATGATGAAGCAGTGCTGGTCGATGCGTGGAGCGAAGATAGCATCGCTAAGGGAATGGAGACTATATATAATGATCCTGAACTGCGTGTCTCTATGGCGCGCAAAGGCCTTGAGCGAGCCAAGCACTTTACATGGAAAGAGTCGGGAGAAAAACTCATTGCAGCATATAAAGAGCTGATGCTTTAAATATTATTTTCTTATTATCTCAAAACGAGGGCATGGGACTATGAATGCGCCTCCGTTATCGAGAAATTCTTGTTCGCGACGTACAAAAGAGTCTATAAAATGCCAAGGTAGTACCAATAAGTAATCGGGTTTAGCCGTACGCATTTCATCTTCTGATGTGATCGGGATATTGCTCCCGACTGTCTTAAGACCGAATTTAGGCCCTGAGCGTTCTGCAATCCCATCGATTAGGTTATTGTCGATACCCCACCATTGAAGCAATGTATTGCCTTTTGTTGATGCTCCATAAGCCCAGATCTTCTTACCCTTGGTCTTCTCAGCTTTAAGGAATGTGAGCGTCTGATCGCGCAGCTCGGAAGATTTCTTAAAGAAATTAAGATATGTATCAACATTCTTGAGGTCGAGAGTTTTCTCATATTCGAGGATGGAGCGGATACGATATGTTGCGACATCGCGATAAGGAGCGGATGCGAAGGCTTCTGGAGCGCCATCCTTATGCCGTACGTAGATTCTGAAACTACCGCCATTTACATCATTGAGTTGGCAGTCGACGATTGAGAGGTGGTGGCGGTCAAGCAGGAACTTAAGGGACGTGAGACTGTAGTACTCAAGATGTTCATGGCAGATATTGTCGAAAGCAAGTTGCTCAAGCATGAGCGGCAGATAACTCATCTGGATTACCCATAGGCCGTCCTTGTCGAGTGTCTGCACCACATCATCTACAAAGGCGTTGGGATCTTCAAGATCATAGAACATCGCTATTGATGTAATAACCTTAGCCTTTTTGCTGCCATACACAGAAGCTTTGTATGACGCAGCGTTAAAATAATCCTTGACGATAAGGTTCGCATGCTGCTGCGAAAGCTCTCTATAATCGTTTGGATCAAAGCCAATGCGAATGGCGTCTTTAGGCAGGAACGAAAGCAGGGTACCGTCATTGCAGCCGATGTCGACCCAAATATCATCCCTGCCGACACGCATCTGTTTGGTAATCGAGGCCGCGATATCCTTAAGCTCGGCAACCATTGACTCGTTGATGCCAGAGCGATACCAATAGTGCTCATACATCTTTTCAAAAGGTGCAGTGTGGGCGAGTTGTACTAACCCAGAGGCAGGAGCCAAGCACATTTCAAGCGGCACCTTGGGGGCGTTCGGTTTGGCATCTTTGGGTATGAAGTCAGACATGTAAAGTTCTCCCAAAGAAAAGAGGGGTATCAAGGGCTCGCCCGATACCCGACAAACTTCCCAATGTTTTATGTCTGCCATTTCGAGAAGATAGTACCACACGCAAGCAACTTTCTCTAGGGTTTTAGGGTTACTATATATTGCAAAAAGCTATAAAAGAGGTCATAGTGTAGCTTCCAATGAAAAAAGCACTTATTACAGGAATTACCGGTCAAGATGGGTCGTATTTGGCGGAATTTTTATTGGGTAAGGGTTATGAAGTCCATGGCCTCGTACGCCGCTCGAGCACATTTAACCGCCAGAATATCGAACATCTAGGAGAAAGCGAGCATAGCATCAAAAGTCTACATTACGGCGACATGTCCGATATTAATTCGCTTATTAACGTACTTGAGCAAGTAAAGCCTGATGAAATTTATAATCTCGCGGCGCAGTCCCATGTGCGCGCCTCTTTTGATATTCCGTATTATACGGCACAAGTTGACGCAATAGGCGTGCTCTCATTGCTTGAGGCAGTGCGAATCTTGAAGCTATCCGCAAAGATATATCAGGCGTCAACATCGGAACTCTACAGCGGTAATCAAAATGAAGCGCCTCAGCACGAGGGCACACCTTTCAAGCCGCGCAGTCCTTATGGCAGCGCAAAACTCTATGCTTTTGAAACAGCTCGTATCTATCGCGAGAGTTATGGAATGTTTGTCGTGAATGGAATTCTCTTTAATCATGAATCGCCACGTCGCGGGTATAATTTCGTTTCGAGGAAGATCACGCAAGGAGTAGCAAAGATAAAGCTTGGCCGCCAGAATTCTATCCCGCTAGGCAACCTTGATGCCCATCGCGACTGGGGGTATGCAAAAGAGTATGTAGAAGCCATGTGGCTTATGCTCCAGCAAGAAATGCTCAAGGATTATGTTATTGCGACTGGTGTGACACACTCTGTACGAGAGTTCGCAGAGCTTGTTTTTGCCCATGCGGGGATCCCTATTACATGGACTGGCACTGGACTCGACGAAAGGGGGATCGATAAGGATGGTAATGTGCGCGTGACTATTGATCCCGTATATTTCCGCCCAAATGAAGTATCCTATCTTCGAGGTGACCCCACGCGAGCTCGTGTTGACTTAGGTTGGCAAGCAAAGACCAGTTTTGCAGATTTGGCAAAACTCATGTACGAAAGCGATCTCGAAGCTCTTCGCAAGAAGTAGGCAAAATATGTCGAAAAAGATTGCACTGATCACAGGTATTACAGGTCAGGATGGATCCTATCTCGCAGACCTTCTTCTTAAGAAGAAGTACCAGGTCATCGGTATTACCTCTGGAAAAGGTGCTCGCGATAATATCGAAACCATACAAGATCGCATCGAATGGGTAGAAGGGGATCTGACAAATGAGGAATTTGTGCGCAATATTGTCGGCCGTTACCTACCGGACGAAATATATAATCTTGCTTCGATTGCGACTGTTGCTAAGCCCTGGGAGCACATGCGCGAACTTGTGCACCTCACCGGGCTGACGCCGATTTACTTTTTGGAGAGTATACGGACACTGAGTCCCACAACACACTTTTTTCAAGCATCCTCATCGGAGATGTTTGGAGCTGTAGAAGTGACCCCTCAAGACGAGTCTACACCGCTTCACCCACGCAATCCGTATGGCGCGGCAAAAGTGTTTGCACATAATATGGTCGATGTGTATCGCAGCGGCCACAACATATTCGCCGTTTCGGGCATCCTCTACAACCACGAGTCCCCACGCCGGCCTGAGCATTTCGTAACACGTAAAATTACTTCGACGCTGGCAAAAATTTCTCTCGGTATGGACAAGAATCTTTCGGTAGGCAATCTCGATGCGCGGCGCGACTGGGGATTTTCGGGCGACTACGTACGAGCCATGCACCTTTCTCTGCAACACGAGAAAGCCCAGGATTACGTTATTGCAAGCGGCACGGCACATTCGGTGCGGGAGTTCATCGAGGCTGCGTGCGCAGAGCTCGGTATCAAGATCTCCTGGGAAGGTGAGGGACTCTCAGAAGTTGGCGTCGACGAGAAGGGCACATCTATCGTGACTATAGCGAAAGAATTTTACCGACCGCTTGAGCTGCACATACTCCAGGGCGATGCATCTCGCGCTCGCAAAGAACTCGGATGGTCGCCGGATGTTACTTTTGAAGACCTAGTGGCGCGTATGGTGCGGGCTGACATCAAGCACCAGAAGGGCCTGATATAGCAAGTTACTTGCTATATGTTCGCTGCGGGCGCTACACTGACTTTTATGTTATTGCTCAAAAGGTATAATCCGCTCGCGCCTATTCTGTTGGCTGCAGCGGCACAGTTGTATCTCATTGCTAAGCCCCTCTCTTTTCTCATAACCAACATTCTCCCAGATGATGCCTTTTATTATTTCCAAATAGCGCACAATATTGCCTTCGGGCTCCACTCGACCTTTGACGGCGTCAATGCGACCAACGGCTATCACCCACTCTGGATGATCATACTGGTCGGCATATATAAGGTGTGGGGCACAGTGGCGACGGGGGACATGCTGCCGATACATATTGCGCTTCTCTTGAGCGTCGCGCTCAATGTGTTGACTGGCATATTCGTCTGGCGGATCCTCACGCACTTTTCAAATAACGAGTGGCTTGTCTTGGTGGGGGTCTTTATCTGGTCGCTCAACCCCTTCATGCTCTACGAGACCATTAACGGCCTCGAGACCTCGCTCTCGCTTGCGCTCTTTACACTCTTTTTCCTGTTCGCGCTACGCTTTGAGGAGGAGAAGGCTCCGCGAGACGTGCTTGCTGCGCTACTGATCGGCCTCATCGGCGGGCTTATGACCCTTGCCCGGCTCGACCTCGGGTTCTACTTCGCCGCATGGTGGATATGGATCCACGCACGTAACTGGAGGACTGCGTGGCCCTTGGCTCTTGAAGCAGGAGCAGGTGCGGTACTTGTCATATCGCCGTGGTTTATCTGGAATTGGGAACACTTCCATATGCTCCTTACCTCGGCATCGCGCGCGACCGACCTCATCAACCATACGCTTATCTATCAGGACAACGGGCACGGCCTTGCGCAGACGATCAAAGCGATATTCTACAGCACTTACAATGGCGGGCAGCTGCTGCTGGAGCGCACGGGTGCCATGGTGCTGGCGCTTGTAATGCTTGGGGCAGGGGCTGCCTATGCTGCGGTCGGGCGATTGCGCATGCCCAAGCTGCGCGAATGGAGCGTATCTTCTGCGCTGCTCGGCGGCTTTATCGTCATGTTTCTACTCAACACGGCCGTGCGCTGGGGCGGAAGGCCGTGGTACTTTATGTCGCTCGAGCTCTTTGTAGCGATCGGCGCCGTGCTGATGCTTGAGCAATTCTTCCGCGATGTGCGATATAAGCGGCTCTGGGCTGCGGGGTTGTTCTTGCTTACACTCTTTTTTTTCGCCGTGTCATGGAGCAAGGAGCTGCGTGGGCAATACGCCAATCAGGCTGACATGTATTCGATGGCACAGTGGATGAATACCAATTTGCCAGCAGGAACGATAGTTGGCACGTTCAACTCGGGCGTTGAAGGATACTTTTCGACCGTGCGCGTTGTCGACCTCGACGGGCTGGTGAATTACTCCGCGTATCAAGCGCTCGTGCAGCGCCGGCTCTGGTCGTATATCAAAGAAGAGAATCTGGCATATGTAAGCGACTGGCCGATATCGCTTAATTACCGGTTCAAGAGCTTCCTCGATATCTCCGATGTCTTCTCGGGTCTTGAAGTAGTGCGCGCGGAGTCTGGAGACACGAGCGGGCGCTTTGAGGGCGGGCTCACGCTCTATAAGATCAAATGATATGACGCGCATCCATGTCGCGCCGAAAGTCCCCGGCGAGCAGGTGCTCTTCCTGATCGAGTCATGGGAGAAGGATTTCACCCAGCATGATGACTCGACTATCTTTAACAGCGCGCTTCCGAAAGATTGGAAGTACGAAGGCTTTACGCTCGATGCTGCGCCCGAGGAGGCCGACTATATTTTGGCCCCGCACGCGGTGCGCCGCATGGACGAGAAGGGCAGGAAATACGCCGACGACGTGCGCGCGTATGCGCGCACATACGGCAAGGAGCTCATTATCTTTACCGGCGGCGACCTGCAGCATGATGTCTTTATCGACGGCGCGATCGTGCTCAAAGGTTCGCAATACCGGCCGCTCCTGCGTTCCAACGAGATACTCGTGCCTCCGTTTGTCGAGGATTTGGGCGATGCCCAGCCTATAGAGCTGCGCCGGAAGAGCGAGCGGCCTGTTGTCGCCTTCTGCGGCTACGCGGGCATTAATTCGACTGCAGGATGGGCTAAGTTTTATGTGCGCAATGCCTGGCTCGATATACAGGCACTGCTCGTGGGTGACCCGCTCATCCGTGCGTATAAGCGCGGGATCTACTTCCGCCGCAAGGCAATGCACGCGCTCGAGCGCGACCCGCGAGTGGAGACGCAATTCATTATTCGCAACACGTTCTCCGGCAATAAGAACCTTATCTCGCTCGACCCGGCGCGTGCGCGGCGTGAATATGTTGAGAACATGCGCGACTGCGACCTCATGCTCGCGCCCAAGGGCGACGGCAACTTCTCGCTGCGCTTCTACGAGGCGCTCTCGATGGGGCGCCTGCCGCTCTTCGTAGATACTGAGACCGTGCTGCCGCTTGAGGATGTCATTGATTACTCGAAGTGTATGCTGCGCGTGCCATATGCCGACCTCGCGCGCCTGCCTGATATCGTAATGAATTTCTGGGACTCGCTGTCCGAGGAAGAATACGCCGCGATGCAGCGGCAGGCGCGCAAGGCCTTCGCGCGGTATCTGCGCGTCGATTCCTTCTTTAGTTATCTGTTCGGGACGCGGCTCGCCCGTACATAAAAAGCCCGGCTGAGAGCGCGCTCGTAAGCGCGGCGGAGACAACCTTGGCGCCTACAAGGCCCCATAGCCCCCAGGTGATGATGCCGCCGTAGAGGAGGATGAGCTGCAGGAGCGGCGAGATTATATTGTAAATATAGAGCTCGCGCGTATGACGCTGGGCCGTGAGCGCCGTGAGCGGAATATTGCCGACGACGGTGAGCATCGAGAGCGCGTAGAGGATTGAATAGGGCACCGACGGCTCGTACTGCGGGAAAAATATCTGGAAGAATAGCGGCGCTACGATCATATACATGCCCGCGCCCAAGAGTACGACTGCGGTGAGCTGGATCAACTTGGGGCCAAGCGTGCTCCGGATCTCCTCACTCGATTTCTCCGAGAATTTTGGCAGCGCGGTGAGCGGCACGAATTTGAAGAGCCCAGCGAGTCGGTCGGGCACCGCCGTGGCGAACGAATAGAGCGCCAAGTCGACCGCGCCGAGGAAGTGGAATACCAGGATGCTGTCGAGCTGCGAGACAAGCATGGAGAAGACCCCCATGATTGTGAGGTGCTTGCCGTAACGCAGGGCTTCCTCGTCGACGCGATCGTTAGGCCGATATACCCTGATCGTCTTGCGATAAGCCCACGCGAGCATGATTGCGGTCGAGCCGAGATTGACCGCGAGCAGGACGACCGGATTCTTAAAGAAGAACGACGCGAGTATGAGGAGGGCGTAAAAGGGGATGTTGGTCGCGAAGTTGTAGAGAAAGACGCGCATAAAATCCTTCTTGCCAAGGAGGAAGGACATATACGTGTTGTACGTGTTAACGATGGGGGTGAGGAGCCCCACCAATATGAAGCCGATTGCAAGGGTATAGTTGCCTACGAAGGCGTAGTACGCGCCGCCCGCAAACGCGCCGAAGAACGACAGCAACCCCCACCGCAGCTGCACCGGGATCGACGCGCGCAAAGTGCCCTCGTACCCGCGCGCGACCGCCTGGCCGACGGCCGAGTTCATGCCCGAGAGCGTGAAGCCTCCCGCAATCGCGGTGATGGAGAGCAGGTATTGGTAGTTGCCGTAGACGTCCTTGGGCAGGAAATGCGCAAACGCAACATATAGGGCGAGCGAGAAGAGAGAAATGCATATCGAGGAAAGCGTGATCCAAAAGCCGCCGCCCGCGAGATACACCATGTCGGTTTTGGTATACCGCTCGCTCCAGCGCAGGAGACGCACGAGCCGTTCCTGCCATAATTCAATTACAGGCATACCACGATACTAGCACTTCCCCTGGTGCATGAGTATGTAAACCATGTGGGGTATGCTATAGTTTCTGCCATGTCATATACCACCTACCTGCGCTGGGGCGTGATCGGCGGGCTCATCCTTATACCTTTTGTCTCATTTATCGTCGCGACCGGCGGAATATTCCCCAATATGTTCTTCCCGTTCATCACAGGGAAGAACTTCGCATTCAGGATTTTGGTGGAAGCGCTTCTCCTTATATACGTTATTCTCGCGATGCGCGAGCCCAAGTACCGGCCCAAGGCGTCGCTCCTCATGTGGTCAGTCGGCATCTTCGTCGCATGGATGGCACTCGCGACGGTGCTGAGCGTCGACCCGATTAAGAGCTTCTGGAGCAACTTCGAGCGCATGGACGGCTACATTACCGTCATCCATCTCTTCGCGCTCTTTATCGTCGCAGGCGCCGTGCTCTCGGCGGAGAAGGCGTGGGACATGCTCTTCCGCGCGTCTGTTATCGCGGGCGCCATACAGGGAGCCTATGCGCTTATGCAAGTTCTTCACCTCTTTGGCCTTGCGCCCTCTTCCCAAAGCGGCCCGCGCGCCGACACCTCCTTCGGCAATGCGACCTACCTCGCTGTCTTCATGCTCTTTAATATCTTCTTGACGCTCTATATGCTCTCGCGCGAGTGGCGCAGCCTTACCGCGCGCACGCTTTATATTATTGCGCTCCTGCTCCAGCTGCCGGCGCTCTACTTCACCGAGACGCGCGGCGCGGAGCTGGGGCTGGTAGGCGGCCTCATAATCATGACGCTTTATATCGCCCTGTGCGGGCGCGGAGCGGAGCTGCGAAGGGCACGCCAGGCTTCGTTCGTAGGCATCGGGCTTATCGTCATATTGTTCGGGGGATTCTTCGCAATACGCAACGCGCCGTTCGCCACCCATATCCCCGGTTTCTCCCGCCTTGCCTCGCTATCGCTCAGCGACCCGACCGTACAGGCGCGCCTCCAATTCATCTGGCCGATCGCAATCAAGGGCGGGCTCGAGAAGCCCATCACCGGCTGGGGGCAGGAGAATTTCAACTTCATCTTCAACAAGTATTACGATCCCGCGATGTACTCGCAGGAGCAGTGGTTCGACCGTGCGCACAACGAATTCCTCGATTGGTTCGTCGCGGGCGGCGTCCCAGCGGCCCTGATCTATATATCGTTCTTTGCGCTTGCCGCATGGGCGATATTCAGGAGCGACGCGCTCTCGGTGCCTGAGCAGGCGATCCTGCTGGGGCTCCTCGCCGCGTACGCCTTCAATAACCTCTTCGTGTTCGACAACCTTATGAGCATCGTGTACTTCTTCCTGATCCTTGCGTTCGTGCATAGTCTCTCGTGGAGGCCGCTCCCGCGCTTCATGGCCCTGTCGCGGCCGATGGGCGAGCATGGTATTGCGGTTGTTGCGCCGCTGGCCGCAGTCGTCATACTCGGCGGCATGTGGTACTTCAACGCGGACGCGATCGCCCGCGCGCAGACGCTTATTGCGGCCATAGAGAGCAATGACCCCTCAACGGGCGCAGCTCGCACGCCCGAGCAAAGCCTTGCGGCATTCAAGACCGCGCTCGGGCAAGGAGAGCTGGGTTATCAGGAGACTGTCGAGCAGCTCTTCCAATACGCATCCAATACGATTGCGCCCTCCAGCTCGGTGAACCCGGATACGAAGCAGGAGTTCTACAACCTCACGCTTTCTGCCGGCAATACGCTCCTCGCGCAGCGCCCCAACGACGCGCGAATCGAGCTCTTCGACGGCATCTTCCTATCCCAATTCGGCCAATACGACCAGGCGCTCGCCCATCTCCAGCACGCGGCGGCGCTTTCCCCGGACAAGCAGCAGATCCTCTTCCAGGAAGGGCTCATGTATGTGCAGGAAGGGGACACGGCAAGTGCGCTCCCTGTCTTGAAGAAGGCATTCGACCTCGCGCCAGATTACGACCAGGCGCGCATCATCTATGCGGGCGGGCTCTATTACGCCGGGCAGCAAGCCGCTGGGGACGCGCTTCTGACCGAGCGCTTCGGTACCACGACCGTAGACGATGACCAACTGCTTCAGTTCTACCAGAACACCAAGCAGTATGAGCGTGTCATTGATATCTGGAATCTCCGCGCGGCGAAGAATCCAGCCGACGCCAATACGCTCTACGGCCTTGCGTCGGCGTACTTCGCGGCGGGAAATACGACCCAGACGATCACGATCCTGCAGCAGATCATCAAGGACAACCCCTCGCTCGCAAGCCAGGTAGAGCCGATCATCACGCAGATCCAAAACGGCACGCTCAAGGCTCAGTAGCCGGTATGGTATACTAGGAGCGTGAGTCCAGGGCTGATGCGACTCCGACATTGTCGCGAAGAGTCCGCCGTAAGGCGGGCTTTTCGTTTGCTATAATAAAGATTGGTGCGCTTCGCGTGGGGAGCGACTGCACTCACATTAAGACAATGTTTTGGAGCTCGCATCCGCTTCCCACACGGTGCACACCACTCTGAGTCATGGAGCTAACAGAGCACATACCGCTCGCGCCTTTCACGACCTTCGGCATTGGCGGTCCCGCGCGGTACTTCGCTCGCGCGAAAGATATTTCGCAGTTGCAAGAAGCGCTGGCGTTTGCGAAAGAGAGGAATCTTAAAGTATTTTTCCTCGGCGGCGGTTCCAACTTGCTCGTCTCTGACGAAGGCTTTGATGGACTCATTATCAAAATTGAACTCGCAGGCGTCGAGCAGGAAGGAGACACGATCATCGCTGCGGCAGGCGAAGGATGGGATGCGCTCGTCCTGCGCGCCACGCAAGCCGAGCTTTGGGGCGTTGAGAATCTCTCCGGTATACCGGGAACAGTAGGCGGAGCAGTCGTGCAAAATATCGGTGCGTATGGCGCGAGCCTCTCGCAAACGCTCGCGTGGACGGAAGTGTTTGATACGACGACCAATACATTAAAAAGACTTTCCAATAATGACTGCCGCTTTGGGTACCGCGACAGTGTTTTTAAAAAAGAATCGGGCCGCTATGTCGTGCTGCGGGCGGCGCTCGCGCTCGAGCGAGATTCTGCGCCGAATATATCCTACAAGGACCTTGCCGCCCGCTTCGACGGCTCATCGGCAAGCTTGCCGCAGATCCGCGCGGCGGTGCTTGAGATACGCAAGAACAAATTTCCTGATCTTGCGGTCGAGGGCACGGCTGGCTCGTACTTCAAAAACCCGCTCATGCCGCGAGCCGAGGCGCTCAAGCTCCAAGAAAAGTATCCTGATATGCCGGTTTTCGATCTGCCTGAGTCAAGCAACATAAAAATTCCGCTCGCGTGGCTCCTCGACCGCGTACTTAATCTTCGCGGATATCGCGTAGGCAGCGCGCGGCTTTTCGAGAAGCAGCCGCTCGTCATCGTGGCGGACAATAACTCGCGCGCAAGCGACGTGAAGCGGCTCGCGAGCGATGTAAGAGAAAAAATTCGCGCGGAGTTCGGCGTTATTGTTGAGCCTGAAGTGTGCGCGCTTGGGTGATAAAACCTGCCTCGGCGACAAGGCGGGAGTTATCCACACAATTTTTGATTTTTTCGTTGTATGTTCATTTTTAATAATCGATACTTGTAGGTAGGGCATCGAACATTTGTCAGCACGTCGTCCCTCGCGAGCGCGTGACAGGCAAGGTCGATCGATGCATAACTTTAAGTGCGATCAAATCGCAAATTGTATGGCAAAGAAAAAGAAGGCAGCAAAGAAAAAGAAGGCCTCGAAGAAGCGCAGATAACGCTTCCACAATCCGCAGCCTCAACCTGTAGGGGGCGCGGAATCCTCTCGAAAGAAAAGCCGTCTGTCCTGGGCAGACGGTTTTTCTATTGTGTGGTATGATGCGCCCATGATTTCGCTGAGTTCTCTCTTCGGCTCCGCTCCGGCGGCGAGCCTTAAGGACGCGTCGCGCGTGGTCGAGGCGGTAAACTCGCATGAGCCCGCGATGCAGGCCCTCAGCGACGAGGCGCTCCGCAAGCTGACCCACGACTTCCGCAACCGCCTTGCCGCGGGCGAGACGGTCGACGACCTCCTGCCCGAAGCCTTCGCCGCGGTGCGCGAAGCCGCGCGTCGCACGATGAAATTGCGCCACTTCGACGTGCAGCTCATGGGCGGCCTGGTGCTCCACCGCCGTGGCATCGCCGAGATGAAGACCGGCGAAGGGAAGACCCTGGTCGCCACGCTTCCGGCATATCTCAACGCGTTAATGAACAAGGGCGTGCACGTGGTCACCGTCAACGATTACCTCGCGCGCCGCGACGCGGTGTGGATGGGCCAGGTATATGCGGCGCTCGGGCTCTCGGTCGGCGTCATCAACCACGACGCGTCGTACCTCTATGACGGATCGCATGTGCAGAAAGAGGAAGACGCGATGCGCGACGAGGAGGGAAGCTTCCGCGTTTTTTACGAATATCTCCGGCCGGTCACGCGCCCCCAGGCATATCAGGCAGACATTACGTATGGCACCAACTCGGAGTTCGGCTTCGACTACTTGCGCGACAACATCGCCTACGACCCGCGCGAGCTCCGGCAGCGCGGCCATCATTACGCGATCGTCGACGAGATCGACTCTATCTTGATTGACGAGGCGCGCACGCCGCTTATTATTTCGGCACCGGCGCAAGAGTCCGAGGATCTCTATCGGACCTTTGCGCAACTTGCGAACAAATTAAAACCCGAGAAGGATTATACGATCGACGAGAAGCGTCGTGCGATCCAGATGACCGACGCGGGCATCGAGCATGCGGAAAAATTGCTCGGCATCGACAACCTGTATACCGAGAAGGGCATCAAATACGTGCACCATCTCGAGACTGCGGTGCGCGCCCGTGCGCTCTACAATCGCGACAAGGAGTACGTCGTGCGCAACGGAGAGGTAGTCATTGTCGACGAGTTTACCGGCCGCCTCCAGCCCGGCCGCCGCTGGAGCGAGGGGCTCCATCAGGCCATCGAGGCCAAAGAGGGCGTTGCGGTGCAGAAAGAAAGCCGCACCTTCGCCTCGATTACCTACCAGAATTATTTCCGCCTCTACGACAAGCTGGGCGGCATGACCGGTACGGCCAAGACCTCGAGCGAGGAGTTCTTTAAGGTTTATGGGCTCGAGGTGGCAGAGATCCCGACCAATAAGCCGGTCGTGCGCAAGGATCATAACGACCTCATCTTCCAGACCGAGCAAGGTAAGTTCAGCGCGCTTGCCAAGCAGGTAAAGACGATCCACGAAAAGGGCCAGCCAGTGCTGATCGGCACCGTGTCGATTGAGAAGAACGAATTGCTTTCGGCATTCCTCAAGCGCGAGGGCGTCCCGCATGAGATCCTCAATGCCAAGAACCACGAGCGAGAAGGCGAGATCGTCGCCGAGGCGGGCAAAAAGGGGAGAGTCACGGTCGCGACCAACATGGCGGGCCGCGGCGTCGACATCAAGCTTGGCGGAGCGATGGCCAGCGCCGACGAGGCTGAAGAGGTGAAGAGCCTCGGCGGGCTCTTCGTGATCGGCACCGAGCGGCACGAGGCGCGCCGCATCGACAACCAGCTGCGCGGCCGCTCCGGCCGCCAGGGCGACCCGGGCGCCACACAGTTCCTCGTGTCGCTCGAAGACTCGCTCATGCGCGTCTTCGCCTCCGACTCGATCAAGCATATGATGGGGCGCTTCGGCATCCCCGAGGACGAGCCGATCCAGAACAAGCTGGTGAGCCGCGCGCTTGAAAGCGCGCAGACCAAGATCGAGGGTTTCAACTTCGACGCCCGCAAGCACGTGCTCGAATTCGACAACGTGCTCGACCGCCAGCGCCGCGCCGTCTACGACAAGCGAAGAGCGGTGCTTGTTGGAAGCAAAGAGGAAGTTGCGGCGGTGCTGGTAGAGCTCGCCGGCGAGAGCCCTGAAGCGGCGGAATTGCTAAAGAAAAAAGAGAGTGAGCTCGGCCGCGACCAGCTCCTCGCTGCGGCGCGCCGCCTCGTGCTCCAGACCCTCGATCAGCTCTGGGTTGAGCACCTTGAATCGATGGAATACCTGCGCGGCTCGGTAAACCTCCGCGCCTACGGCCAGCGCGACCCTTTGGTCGAGTACCGCAAGGAGGGCACGCGCATGTACAAGGATATGGAGATGAACCTCCGCGGGCAGGTCTTCGAGCTTATCGATAGGCTCACCAAGGAGGGAACGCAGAATACCACCTCGCTTGCTGCGACACCTGCTCCGGCGCCTGTCATCAACATTCAGAATATCGCGCAGGAAGTAGAGATCGGCCGCAACGACGCGTGCCCCTGCGGCAGCGGCAAAAAGTGGAAGAATTGCGGCCTCAAAAATACGCCCGAGCACCAGCAGCTCATGGCCGCGAAGAAGTGAATTGACTTTCTTTAGAGTTAATGTATAATCTATTCCAGTAATGAACCATAAAGGAGGCCTCCCATGGCCAACGCGCTCATTCCTACGATTGCGGTGGGTCTCGCGGCGCCCAGTGATGCGCACGGGATTCAAGACGTCTTTTACTGGAGCTGGATTACTACCTATCCCAGCGCCGAGTTCGGCATAACTGTCGAGGATATCGAGTACCGATACCAAGACCGGCATTCGATTGAGCGGATCGGCAGGACGCAGGAGCGAATAATTCTCGAGTGTCCCGCGATTATCTTGTTGGTTGCCAAAGACGGAAATTCGGTCGTCGGCTTGTGCCGCATACAGCCGGGCAAGGATAGCCACTTTCTTCAGTCGCTCTATATTCTGCCGGCCTATCAAGGCCGGGGTATCGGCGGCATGTTGTGGAAGGAGGCGCAGAAGTACCTTTCCCCTTGCTTCCCCGTGAAGCTTTGGGTAACCACGTACAATGCACGGGCGATCCGAATCTACGAGCGGTGGGGATTTGCGAAGCAGGGTACCAGCTTCTTGTCCCCACAGCTTCAAATGAGAAACGGCTCGCGATTCCCACTGTACGAAATGATCCGCCAACCAAAGCCGGCACCCTAAGGGTGTCGGCTTTCGCTTTATATAAATGGGCGCTAAGCTAAGGGCATGGAAAACAAGTATCTCCACGAGATCGCCATCACCGCTATTATCGTTAAGGACGGAAAGTATCTCATCACCAAACGCGCTCCTACGAAGAAGCGCTTTCCTAACATGTGGACCGTGCCGGGCGGCAAGCTCGAGACCGATGATTATGTAAACTTGCCCAAAGACACGACCGACTATTGGTACAACGTGCTCGAGAAGGTCTTGCGCAGGGAAGTGAAGGAAGAGGTTGGGCTTGAGATCGAGAACATCGCCTACGTGACGAGCCTCGCGGCGGTGCACGAAGGCAAGGACCCTTCGCTCGTTATCTCGTGCATGGCCGACTATGCCGGTGGTGAGGTGACGCTCCAACAAGAAGAATGCGACGAGTTTGCCTGGATCAGCCTTGAGGAAGCCAAGAACTATAAGCTCATCGACGGCATTGAAGACGAGCTCCAGATGGCCGACAACCTCCGCAAAGGCATAAAGACCGAATGGTCGCGGCACTAGCCGCGTAGTACAATACTTCCGTGGCATCGCTTGACCCTCTGCTGCTCGCTCCGGCGGCTTTTCTCTCCGGAGTTTTGATGTTCCTTGCTCCTTGCACGCTCCCGATCGTGCCGGGATACTTGGCGTTTATTTCCGGAAGTGGAGTCGTAGGTAATGGACAAAACAAAAGGCGGGGGAATGTCGTCGGCAACGCGGTCGCCTTCGTGCTCGGGTTCTCGATTGTTTTTATATTGCTTGGCACCTTTGCCGCTTTTTTTGGCGCGCTCCTCGGCGAGTGGCGCGATCTTGTCTCGCGCGTTGCAGGGCTCATTATCATCGTCTTCGGCCTCACGATGCTCGGCATCATCCGTCCGCCAGTCGTGGGGAGCGAGCATCATATAAAGTTGCCAAAATTCCTCGCACTCGGCCGCCCCGAAAGCTCGGCGCTCATTGGCGTCTTATTTGCCCTCGGCTGGAGCCCGTGTATCGGGCCCATACTCGGTACGGTGCTCCTTTTCGCCTCAAGTTCCGCGACCGCGCTTCAGGGCGCGCTCTTGCTCGCAGTATTCTCGGCCGGGCTTGGGCTGCCATTCATACTCTCGGCCATTTTCCTCAACCGACTGAGTGATACTTTCGTGCGCTGGGGCAAGGCTGCGCACGTGCTGTCCACGGTCGGCGGGATTGTGCTCGTGTGCCTGGGCATCCTTATGGTCTTCGGCGATATGGGGCTCCTCATCTCGTGGGGCTACGGGCTCTTTAACTTCCTCGGCTACGACCGGTTGCTGCAGTATCTCTAACCCGCTACTATATATACATGCTTAAACTTATCGCACGCGTAATTATTATGGCGGCTGCACTTCTGCTTATAGCGGAGTTCGTGCCGGGTATCAGCGTCTCAAGCTTTTATATCGCGCTGGTGGTCGCGGTCATCTGGGGCCTCATGGGGCTCACGATCCGCCCGCTCCTCATGATCTTGACACTCCCGATCAACATCCTCACCTTCGGGCTCTTCTCTTTCGTCGTTAACGCGCTCCTGTTCTGGTTCCTCGCAAGCTTCATCGCTGGCTTCTCGGTTGCAGGGTTCGTGCCGGCGCTCATAGGCTCCGCGATACTCATGGTCGTTGGCTGGGCCTTGCACGCGGCGCTGTAAGCCGGTAAAACTCTAGGATGGCATTTGTCGATGAACTGACGATCCAGGCCCGCGCGGGCCGCGGCGGCGACGGCGTCGTGCGATGGCTTCATCTTAAGGGCAAGGAGTACTCCGGCCCCGCGGGCGGCAATGGGGGCGACGGCGGGAACGTCTATATCCGCGGCGTGCGTGATATCAACCTCTTGTCGCGCTATCGCGGCGAGAAGCGCTTTGAAGCGGGCAATGGCAATGCCGGCGAGAATCAAAACAAGGCCGGCAAGCGCGGGGAGAACCTCACCATAGACTTGCCGGTGGGCTCGGTTGTTATGAACAAGGAAACCGGCGAAGTACACGAGCTATTGCATGAAGGCGAAGAAAAGCTGGTCCTCAAGGGCGGCCGCGGCGGCGCGGGCAATGCGGTGTTCAAGTCGTCGGTGAATCGCCGGCCGGAAGAATCGACGCCAGGTGCCAAAGGTGAAGAGGCCGATCTCCGCATCGAGCTGCGCCTCTTTGCCGACGCGGGGCTGATCGGCCTCCCTAACGCCGGCAAATCCTCGCTCCTCAATGCGCTCACGGGCGCGGGAGCGAAAGTCGGCGCATATGCCTTCACCACGCTCGACCCGAACCTGGGCGCGCTCTACGGCTATATCATCGCCGATATCCCCGGCCTTATTGAGGGCGCTGCGGACGGGAAGGGTTTGGGATTTAAATTCTTGCGCCATATCGCGCGCACGCGCTTGTTGGTGCACTGTATCTCGCTCGAATCCCCGGATCCGTTTGTAGATTACAGCGTCGTCCGCAAAGAAATCGATCAATTCGAGGGCGGCATACTGAAGACCAAGCCGGAGGTTATCGTCTTTACCAAGTCCGACACGAAAACCCCGCAGGAAATCGATGAGCTGCTCGCGCATGTTCGTGAAAAGAAGCAGGATATCTATACAGTCACGGTCTTGGATGATTCCTCGGTAGAAGCGCTGCGCAAGGTGTTGGTCGAACATCTGCGGTAAACTAGAGAAGTGATCACGCGGCACAAGCTCATCTTCATCGGATTGGCGGGCATATTTTTTCTGCCTGCTTTCGCGCAGGCGTCGGTTTTGGGCAGGCCTACCAATAATCTCGGGCTTGTCTCGTACTGGCCGCTCGACGAAGGCTCAGGGTCAATAACGGATGACGTTACTGGCGCCCATGACGGCACCCTGCATGGCTCGCCCGCATGGGTTGCGGGAAAGTTCGGCGACGCTGTGAGCTTTAATGATAACGGCAGCCAGTATATAAGCGCGGGGACCAATACCATTACCGGAGCAAATCCTTTTACGCTCGCCGCGTGGGTCAATACGGCGCAATTAACGAATTATGCAGGGGCAGTCGCTATCGGGCCCTCGGCGTCATATGAGTCGGCTTATATAGGCGTCGTAGCAGGCGCCCAATACGGCACTTCTAATTCGCTCGGAGGCGGCTTGTACGGGGTAAACATCGGCTCGGGTGTTACAACCATCGGCGCATGGGTGTATATAGCGATGACGTCGGATGGAACCAATATAAGGATGTATATAAATGGCACGCTTACTAATACCGTGGCGGCGACGCCTTCGCTTGCGAGCGGGCCGATTGGCATCGGCCGGATCGGTACTGACACCACATATGACTTCAAAGGCGTAGTAGACAGCCCGCGTATCTACAGCCGCGCGCTTTCTGGGGCTGAAGTATCCGCGCTGTATCGGGCGGGCCAAGCGAAATTTACCTCGCTCAACAGCAACGGGCTCACAGGGTATTGGAACTTCAACGAGGGAAGCGGTTCGACTGCGAAGGATTTCATCAGCGGTTCTCCCAACGGAAGTGTTATGGGGTCGCCCTCGTGGGTCGCCGGCAAGCAGGGGAGCGCACTCTTGCTCAACGGCTCCTCGCAATACGTTGACGTCCCGATAACTGTCAATTACCCAGCCTTCACCGTTTCAGCATGGTTTAACGCAACCTCTCTCTCGGCGAGCAACTCTCGTATCGTCGCCAACAGCCATACTGATGACGCGGCGGAACACAACGGCTTCCAGCTCATGTTTAATACCGGAGGCACTTCCGGATTTTTCGATGTAGGTAACGGTTCGAGCGAGGGCAGGGCAACCTGGAGCCAGACGCTCTCGACCGGCACGTGGTACCACTACGTCGGTGTCTACGACGGCTCCAGCGTATACGCGTACATCAACGGCGTGCAAGTAGCCTCGACGAGTTACGCAGGGGGTCCTATCGCGCCATCGGGCTATGACGTCAGTATCGGCCGCAATAATAATGCGGAGTATACGGGCGACTACTTCAGCGGCGTCGTTGACGACGTGCGCATCTACGACCGCGCACTCTCCCCGAGCGAAGTTGCGGCGATGTATACTGCCAACATCCCTGCAGGCAAGGTGAATGTTAATACGTCGTCAGCGAACTTGTCTGCAGACAACAGCTTAGGCAGCGGGCTCGTCAGCCTGTGGACCTTCGACGGGGCAGACCTCACCTCAACAACCGCGGCTGACCGCAGCGGGCAGGGGAACAGCGGCACCCTTACCGGATCGCCGGCACCGACGATAGGGAAGCTCGGCCAGGCGCTTTTGTTTAACGGCTCGAGCTCGTATGTCCGCCGGGCGACGCTCGCCACTTCCATCGGCTCGAATGCGACGATCTGCGCATGGATAAAGACTTCCTACACCGGCGGCGATCAGGTCATCTGGACCATCGACCGCAACGCAAGCAGCATCGTCAACGAGGGCATATTCAAAATCATTGCCGGCAAGCTGCGCTACTGGGATTATACGGGCTCCGCATACGGGTTTACCGACAACACGCCTGACGGCAATACGACCGTGACCGACGGAGCGTGGCACGACGTCTGCTTTACGAAGAGCGGCACTGCAGGAACGTTCTATGTCGACGGACTTTCGGACGGCACCAAGACAGCCGCCACCAACATCTCGTACGGCGCAACCGATATGGTCGTAGGTACTGACTATCGCGGCAGCAGCTCTTACTTTAATGGCGCCATAGATGATGTGCGGGTCTATGGTCGCGCTCTCTCGTCAGCCGAGATACAGCAGCTCTACCTCATGGGCAAGTAGCCCGCTCTCTGCTATATTCTCCTTATATATGGAGTATCGCCTTACGGTCGGCCTCGAGATACACGCCGAGCTCAAGACTCGCACGAAGATGTTCTGCGCCTGCCTCAGCGACCCCGATGAAAAGGAGGCCAACAAGAACATCTGCCCCGTCTGCATGGCCCATCCGGGCACACTGCCGGTTATCAATAGAGAGGCGGTGCACAAGGTACTGCTTGTAGGTTCGGCCGTGGGTGGGAACCTTGCTGATTTCACCGAGTTCGACCGCAAGAACTACTTCTATCCGGACATCCCCAAGGGGTATCAAATCAGCCAGTACAAATACCCGCTCGTATCCGGCGGCAGCCTTGCGGGCGTAGAACTGACCCGCATTCATCTTGAAGAGGACACGGCGCGGTCGCAGCACTCAGGCGAGAAATCTCTGGTCGACTATAACCGCGCGGGCGTTCCGCTGATGGAATTGGTGACCGAGCCGGTTATCCGAGACGCCGAGACGGCCGGCCGCTTCGCTAAAGAATTGCAGCTCCTCCTGCGCTACCTCGGGGCGGGGGAGGCGAACATGGAAAAGGGGGAAATGCGCGTGGAGGTCAACATCTCGGTAGCGCCCGTTAGGAGTGCTACCGAGATCAATCAAAAAGAGTCGCCCGTTCTCGGCACCAAAGTAGAGGTAAAGAACCTCAACTCCTTCCGCTCGGTTGAGCGAGCTATCGCGTTTGAGTTTAAGCGTCAATCCAAACTTTTAGATAAAGGCGGAAAGGTCGTGCAAGAGACTCGTGGTTGGGACGAGGCCAAGCAGGAAACCTTCAGCCAGCGCAAGAAGGAGTCATCCCATGACTATCGCTACTTCCCGGACCCCGATCTCCCCAAACTCAAGATTTCGGAGATCCCTGAATTCTTACCTGAACAATTGAAGAGCGCATTGCCGGAACTCCCGTGGGCTAAGCGCGAGCGATACATGAGTTACGGTCTAAAAGAAGATGAAGCCAATTTCCTCGTTGAGGAGGATGGATTTCTTCAAATTATGTTTGAGGTAGTTACAAGACGAACAGAAGACAGAGAACTTACCCGACTTGCGGCTAATTACATCATTTCTGATGTAAGAGGTTACCTAAATAAAGCTGTTGTGAACTGGGATAAAAATGCATCGTCGAACATGGGCCCAGAAGCTTTTCTTGAACTAATGACTATGGTCAAAGAAGGTGAAGTATCTTCGCGTGCAGCTAAAGATATTATCCCTGAAATGTTTGTTTCCTCTAAGTCACCAAAGGCCATAGCAAAAGAAAAGGGCATCCTGCAGCAGAGCGACGCGGGCGCGCTGGCAGAGATTGCCAAGAAGGTGGTCGAGGCCAACCCCGCAGTTGTCGCCGACTACAGGGCGGGCAAGGATGCGGCAATGCAATTTTTGGTAGGGCAGGGGATGAAGGTAAGCCGAGGTTCAGCAAATCCCGCAGCGCTCCGCGAGGCCATAGGAAAGGCCATCGTATAAGGATTTTTATCACTTTCTCACAACCCTCGCGTAACCGAGATGCGGCGTAGGGTATACTTACTGTATGGATGAATTGGAAATCTCGGGCAAGCGGTATATCTCGACTCGCTTTGCCGCAAAGCTCCACAAATATCACGCCGACTATATCGGCCAGCTGATCCGCGGCAAGAAGGTGCCGGGGCAGAAGGTCGGCCGCGCATGGTACGTCGACGCCAAGGCGCTGGATGCTTATTTTAAAGGGGAGGCGAAGTCTCCCGCTCGTCCGCGAACGATACTCTCGATTGAACGCGTCGAACCGCGGGTTGCGGCGCGCACGATTGTGCAAGAGGAGGAGCTGGTGGAAGCTCCTGAGGAAGAGGCCCCAGAGGGGATCGAGGAGCCTGCTCGCGAGGCTGCCGGAGCGATGGCTGACTTTGAGGAAGAGCAGCGGCAAAGCGATGAGCGCGAGGAGATCACGCCGCGCACCGTTCACGCTGCCATCGAGCCGGAGCCGGCGCGTGCGCCCGAACCGATGCAAAGCTTCCGCCGCCCGCTCCAGATAGAGCGCCACGACGAAGCAGGGCAAGAAGCGGTGGGCGAAGAACAGCCGCAAAGCGTATTCGAGACGATCGCAGAAGAATTGCGCGAAGAGGAATCCGTCCGCGAATCGATACGCATACCGATACGCCATTCGTCGGCGCACGCGCCCTCGCACCTTATGTATGTCGATGAGATGGAAGCGGCGATCCCGACACTTACGAAGAAAGGAAATAGATCTGGTCTGGCTCCGGTGACGCGCATGCCGCGTTCGCAGGAAGAGCGCGAAGATATGGAAGAGGATACCGGCATGGCGCCGCGCAGCGCAGTACTGGTGCCGGTCATTGGCGTCGTTGTTGCGGGGGCACTGGTATTCGGCTTCGTTATGCTCTCGTCAGTGTTTGTAAATTCCACGACAATCGTTGATACGGGAAATGCATCTAACGCAGCCACAGCGCTACAAGCACAGCCCTAACAAGAAATTATATATTTGAGATCATATAGCGCTTTTGTCAAAAAGCGCTTTTTTCTTATAAAAGATTGCTAAAGTTCCCCAAGCATTATCTTAAAATGTGCCGCAACTAAACGAGATATTACCGAGATCTCGGATAACCTATACCGATATATCGTATAGGAGAGCCGATAAGTTATTTTTTATGAATGTTTATCTCCTATACGAGATTAATAAAAATCTCGGGATGTAATTTTACTGGATTGATCCATAAAAATTTGAATCAAAGGGAGAATAAAATCTTTTGAAAATTTATTTTTTGGATTTTAAAATCGCTTTGCACTGTAACAAACTATCCACATCATGAAGCGCATAGAGAGATAAAAAATTCGTGAACTCCGCGTAAAATAATAAGCACAGGGTAGCAATTCCTCCGGTGGAATTGCTACCTCTTCTGTTGCAGGAAGTTACCGAACTTTCCGCATAAACAAAAGTTTTTTCGGAGCATGGCACCAGCAAAAAAAATAATTTCGGATAATGGCGCACCAATGCTCTCGGCACGTGCAGCTGCTAAGCGTCTTTCCTGCGCCCCCGATTATATCGGCAAGCTGTGCCGCGAAGGCAAGCTCCATGGTACGCAAGTCCAAGGGGCTTGGTTTGTCGAGGAAGTGTCGGTGCATGAGTTTGAAATCGCGCGCGCCGAAGCTAAGGCGAAGCGTTCCGCGTCACTCGCGCGCGAACGACGCGCTGAAAGCGCGCAGTACGCACACGTCCGTGAGACGGCACAGGCCCGCGCGGCGCGGAGCGAAAGGGCGGAAACCGAACCCGTGCGCGCGACCGCCCCGATATCTTCGCCCCTCTTATCTTCGAGCGTGCGCCAGGGGATCCTCCTCGCGGTAGGCGGCGTATTTCTTTTCGGTGCGATCGCTTTCGCGGGCGGAATACACGGTCGCGATGCAGCCTTGGCGCAGCAGCAAGACCTTTCCGCATCGGTTGCGCAGGTAGACTCGCCTTTCTTCGGAGCGCGCCCGCTCGCAGTCGACACGACATCGCTTCCGAATCCGCACACGTCGCTTATCTCGGACGTTGTCGCCTTTCTCAGCTCGCTCTTCGGCGGCGCACACTACGCGCAGGTGCAGTCGCCGTTCTTCAATGTCGCTCCGTCGACTAGCACTACGAGCGCAGCCCCGGCGTCTGGCGCCTCGCAGCAGCCGGTAGTGGCCGAAAATAATCCGCAGCCTTCAGACCTGCCATCATCGCCGGCTGCGGCTACAACCACGATCGTGCAAAATACTTATCCGGTCATCGAGCGCACCGTCGAGCATCTGGTCTCGGGTGTTACCGAGGATGAGCTTACACAAAAATTAAACCAGCTCGACAGCGAGCTCACCAGCAAGATCTTCTCCTCGGTCAATTCGAATCCGGCCCCCGTATATTCCTCCGGCGGCCCTACCAATAACATTGCGCTCTCGCAGATCATCAATAACCTCAATGGCGTCACGATCACGGGCGCAACCATCACTGGCAGCTCGATTGACGGGTATCTTGCGCTCTCCGGCGGCACGCTTACGGGCCCGCTCAATAACACCTCGGCCGGCACCTCGACCTTTGCTGGCTCGATCGAGCTCACCGGTGGCTGCTTCTCGATCAATGGTACCTGCATCGGCCAGGGCAGCGGCTTCGGTTCCGTCACCTCGGTCGACGCCTCCGGCGGCTCGACCGGCCTCGCATTCACCGGCGGTCCGATCACCGGCGCGGGCACGCTGACGCTCGGCGGCGTTCTCGCGGCGGCAAACGGCGGTACCGGCACCTCTACCGCCCCCGGCTATGGCATGATTCTGGTCGGTAATTCAAGCGGCGGCTATGACCTCGTGGCGACATCGAGCCTGGGGCTCGTGGCCTCGGGTGGTACTGGCTTCTCGACCACGTCGGCCGACTACTGGAAGTCAGCAAACAACTTCTTCGCAACCAGTTCCGCGGATTATTGGAAGACGCAGAATAACTTCTTCTCGACCTCGAGCGCATCGTACTTCCTGGCGCAAAATCAGGGCAGCGCATTCTCCACTACGTCGGCCAGTTACTTTCTCTCGCAGCAGAACGTAAGCGGCTTCTCCACGACCTCGGCCGACTATTGGAAATCGATAAATAATTTCTTCTCTACGACGTCGAGCAATTACGCGGTCGGCGCGTATGTCTCCGCCTCATCGACCATCCCGCACGTTGGCGGCGGCACCTTCGGCGACGTGCTCGTATGGAACGGGACCACCTGGACGGCGAGCGCCACCTCGACGCTCGGGCTCGGCGGCAGCGGGGGCGGCTCCGTCACCTCGGTCGACGCCTCCGGCGGCTCGACCGGCCTCGCATTCACCGGCGGTCCGATCACCGGCGCGGGCACGCTGACGCTTTCGGGCACGCTAGGCGCGGGGAACGGAGGCACGGGCTCGACCACGCTGGGCGGCATCCTTGTCGGCAACGGCACCGGAGCCATCAAGAGCCTTGTCGTCGGTTCCGGCCTGGCCTTCGACGGCACGACGCTCACGGCGACCGGTATCGGCGGCTCGGCATTCCCGTTCATACCAACAAGCGCGTTCGGCACCGCGGCGAACGCAACCTCGACGCTCATCGGGTTTAATGCGGGCCTGTACGCGCTGGCATCCTCGACCATCGGCAACGGCACGCAGGGGGGCGGCCTTACGATCAACGGCGGCGCCACCACAACCGGCACGCTGGCTGTCCTGGGCACCGGAACGTCGACATTCGCCGGTAATATCGGCATCGCCGGCAGCATCATCCCGGCGATCACCAATACGTATTCGCTCGGCGCGCCGGGCAGCACGTTTAAGGATATCTATCTCGGCCCCGGCTCGCTCTATGTCAACGGCCAGGAGGTCATCCATACCGACGTATCCAACAACGTTGTCGTCTCCTCCGACGTAAACCAGAACCTCGTCTTGCAGACGTCGGGCAGCGCCAATATCGAGCTCAATCCGTCCGGCACCGGCCAGGTGCTCATCAAAAACAACGTCAACATAACCGGCGGCAAATCGATCACGACGAGCGACCTCTCGGCACTCTCGATCCCCAACGGCGTCGCGGCGGGCAACCTCACCATCGCCGGCCATACGATCCAGGCGACCGATACCAATGGTGGCATCTTCCTGACGCCTAACGGCAGCGGCGGTACGTACGTCACGGCGGGCAATGTCGGCATCGGCACTACGTCGCCCAGCAATAAATTCGAGGTGAACGGCAGCGAATATATCGGCGGCAACTCGCATATCACCGGCACGCTTACGCTGGGCGCGCTCAACGGATTGCTTGCCGCTAATAACGGCGTCATATCGACTGTTTCGACATCCACGTTCGGCTTCCTCTCCTCCAGCTCGCTCTCCGCGCTGGCGCCGCTGTCCTATGACAGCTCGACCGGCCAGTTCTCGATCCAGGCCGCCAGTGGCTCGCAGGGCGGGTACCTGAGCCAAACCGATTGGAACGCCTTCAACGCCAAGCTCGGCAGCAGCTCGCTCTCGGGTTCATATCCGGTGGTATACAACCCGTCGACAGCGACCTATAGCCTCGCGTTTGGCACGACGACCGCCAATTCGTGGTCGCAGCTCCAGCAATTCAACGCGGCGTCGACGAGCAAGCTCTCGGTGTACCAGTCGGCGTCCTTCGGCGGCAGCGCGACCAGCACCTTCTCCTCGACCGGCGCGCTTTCGCTCGCCGGCGGGCTGACGCTCGGCACCATCACCGGCACGACCCAGTGCCTCCACGTCAATGCGGCGGGCGTCGTCTCCGGTACCGGCAGCGACTGCGGCTCAGGCGGCGGCGGGGGCGGCGCCACTAACTTCCTCGATCTTACCGACACGCCCAACACCTACACGGCCGGGCAAGTCTTCTTTACCAACCAGGCGGAGACCGCGGTCGTGGGCGACAACAGCTTCACCTTCGACGGCACGACGCTCAATGCGCCGGCCGCGGTCTTTACGACGCTTACCAATCTCGGCTCCGCCAATCTCGGCACGGTCTCGACCGGCGTGTGGCACGGCACCGCCATCGCCGACTCGTATGTCGCGGACAATCTCACGATCAGCGGCGGGACCATCAACAACACGCCGATCGGCGCTGCGACGCCTTCGACGGCGGTCTTCACCAATGCCACAAGCACCAACGCGACGACGACCAATTTCTATGCCTCCGGCCAGACTCGCCTCGGCTCGCTCACCGGCCTTGTTTCCGCAAACGGCGGCATCGTTACCGCGGTCGCGACCAACACGCTCGGGCTCCTCGGCTCGACCAGCCTCTCCGCAACCGCGCCGCTCGCGTACAACTCATCGACCGGCGTCTTCTCGATAAGCCAGGCGAGCGGCAGCCAGGACGGCTATCTTGCTTCTGTTGACTGGACGCAGTTCAACAACAAAGTTTCCTCGACCTCGCTCTCCGCAACGGGGCCCCTGGCATACAATCCCGCGACCGGCGTCTTTTCGCTTGACCAGGCGGGTACCTCGCAAGACGGTTACCTTTCCTCGGCAGATTGGAACGTATTCAATAACAAGATTTCTTCCTCGAGCCTGTCGGCGGCCGGCCCGCTCTCGTACAACTCTTCGACCGGCCAGTTCACGATCTCGCAGGCAAGCGGCTCGCAAAATGGTTACTTGAGCTCTGGTGATTGGACCATCTTCAACAATAAAGTTTCTTCAAGCTCGCTCGCGCTCGTCATCAACCAGGCGTACCCGTTCCCGCAGGCGGGCAATGGCACTTCGACGCTCACCCAGTTCAACGGCGGCATCACCGCCTACGCTTCGTCGACCATCTCGGCGCTAACGTCTATCTTCGCGACCACCAGCAGCTTCGCGATACTCAACGTGCCCTCGGCGCTCCTTACGACCAATGCACAGGGCCAAGTCGTCGCAACTTCGACGCTGGGGGTCGCCTATGGCGGCACGGGATCTTCGACGCTCGGCGGTATCCTCATCGGCAACGGCCGCGGTAGCGTCACCTCGGCAAACGTGTCGGCGCCGCTGAGCTTCTCCGGAAATACGCTCTCGATCCAGGCTGCGAGCGGCTCGCAGAACGGCTATCTCTCGAGCGCCGATTGGACGACATTTAACAACAAAATTTCCTCCACTTCGCTTTCAGCCGCCGCGCCGCTGTCCTACAATAGCTCGACCGGCCAGTTCACGATCTCGCAGGCAAGCGGCTCGCAGAACGGCTACCTTTCTTCGAGCGATTGGAACTCCTTCAACGCGCGCCTCTCGACGACGACGCTCGGCCTCTTCGACAAGGGCTACTTCTTCTCGACGACGTCGGCCGATTATTATCTTTCGCAGCAGAGCCTCGTCGGATTCTCGACCACGTCGGCTAATTACTGGAAGACGCAGAATAACTTCTTCTCGACCACCTCGGCGATCTACTTCGCCAATGCTTCGACCACCATCCCCAAGACGTACACCGCCAATACCTTCACCGGCGCGCAGACCTTCCAGAACGGCATCACGACTAACGCGCTCTCGGTAGGCTCCCTTACCGGCCCCTTGCAGGCGATCGGTGGCGTCGTCTCCTCGACCTCGACGCTCTCGATCATCTACGGCGGCACCGGCACCTCGACGCCCCCTACCTACGGCAAGGTACTCCTCGGCAATGCGCAGGGCGGCTACGATTTGGTCGGCACCTCGAGCCTCGGCCTCATCACCAACAACTCGCTCTCGGCGATTGTACCGCTCCAATACAACACGGGTACGGGCGTCTTCTCGATCCAGAACGCCAAGGCGGACTCCTCGACGCTCGGCGCCGCAACCTTCGCGTCGAACGACTTCAACGACAACGGCTCGGGGCTGATCTCGATCGACTACGCGAACGCGCAGAAGGCGACTGGGAGCCAGGCGGGCCTTCTCGCCAGCTCCGATTGGAATGTCTTCAATAACAAGATATCGTCCTCCTCGCTCTCGGGCGCCTCGGTCATCGCGTACAACGGCACGACGGGCGTCATCTCGACGCAGGCGGGGACCTTCGGCGGGAACGCAAGCAGCGTGTACACCTTCCCGGGCGACCTCGTCACCACGGGCACCGCGACGACCACCAATCTTTACATCGGCGGTACGATAAGCGGCGCCAACCTCTCCTCCTGCTCGGGCGCATCAGATAAATTGCTCTGGAATTCCTCGACGCAGCAGTTCTCCTGCGGCACGGACGCGGGCGCATCCGGCTCGGACGTCAACTGGACGCACTTTAACAACAGCGGTATCCGCGTCACGACCGCGACCGACCAGGTGCTCATCGGCTTCACCTCGACCTCGAGCCTCAGCAAGCTCGAAGTACACGGCGGCGCGACGATCGACAACGCGACGACGACCAACCTGGTTACTACCGGCGTCGCGTATTTCAGCGGCAATGTCGGCATCGGCACTACGTCGCCCTATCAGAGCCTGACCGTCGCGTCGGGTAATATCCTCCAGGTCGCCGGCAGCAACCCGACGCTCGCGACCTCGACGGCCGTCGGCGGCTCGACGTACGGCGTATATACCTCGGGCAACTACGCGTACGTCGCGGCCGGCAGCGTGCGCATCGTCGACACGACCCAGCCGGGAGCCTCGAAGGTCGTCGGCTCGTATACGGGCACCACGCAAGCACAGTCGATCGTCGTCTCGGGCAAGTATGCCTACGTTGGCGATGCGAGCGCGGGCCTCGCGATCCTTGATGTCAGCAACCCGGCAAGCCCGACGCTCGTCGGCAGCCTCAATTACTCGACCGTGGGCCACCCGCTCTCGATAGCGCTCTCGGGTCGCTACCTTATCGTGCCGGACTTTGATTCGGGCAAGGTAAGCGTCGTTGATATCGCGAACCCGGCGGCTCCGGCAGTGGTCGGTACCTACACCACCGGCGGCGCGCCCGCGACCGTCGCGCTCTCGGGCAAGTACGCCTACATCGGCGACCAGGCGGACGGCAATATATATATAGAAGACATCAGCAACCCGGCGAAGCCGGTCGCACTCTCGCCCTACACCGGTCTCTTGGGCCCGCAGGCGATCTACATCTCCGGCCGCTACGCCTACGTGGCTGACATTGCAGGCGGCCTCTACGCGCTCGACATCAGCAACCCTGCGAGCGTCTCGCTCGCAGGGTCGAAGACTGGCACCGGCTACTACACGGTCGAGGTTGCGGGCGACTACGCGTATGTCACCGATTCTTCGGGTAATCTCGTCGTTCTTGACGTTCACAACCTTGGCAGCATTACGACCGCAGGCACGTATGCCACTGGCGTGAGCCCGCGCGGGCTTGCGCTCTCGGGCAAGTACGCGTACGTCACCTCCGGCAACTCGACCCTCAAGGTGGTCGACATCAATGGCGCCAAGCTCCCGGCGGCTTCCATCGGCACGATTGAGACTAATAGCATCAATGTCGCCGACGCGGTCAAGGTTGGCGGCGACGGCTTCTTCGGCGGCGGGCTCAATGTCGGGGCTAGCGGCATCTTTAGCCGCGGCGGGCTCGCGGTGCTCGGCTCCACGACGCTGACCGACCTTATCGCCAAGAATGCGACTACGACCAACGCGACCTCGACCAATCTCTATGCGTCTTCGCTCATTGCGGGCAATGCGACATCTACCAACCTCTCTGTCTCGGGCGTGGCCTCGACGTCCAACCTTTATATCTCCAACCTTGTCGCCGGCGCTCTCGCTATTACTGCATCAGGGAAGGCATACAGCTTCTCGACCTCAACGTGGACCTTCGCTTCGTCAACACTTCTCGGCGACAGCAACACCTTCTCGGGCGGCAATAAATTTACCGGCAACACCACGCTTGCGAATGCTACCTCGACGAACTTCGCGCTCACGAACATCACCAACGCGCTGCTTTCTACAAACGCAAATGGTTCGATAATCCCGACTACGATCTCAAGCCCACTTACCTTCAGCGGCAACACGCTTTCCATACAGCAGGCGACCGCGTCGCAAAACGGCTACCTGTCTTTAACTGACTGGAATACCTTCAACGACAAGATTTCCTCGACAAGCCTCTCGGGTGCGTCGGTCATCTCGTACGATTCGTCCTCCGGCGTCATCACCACACAGCCGGGCACCTTCGGCGGCTCGGGCACGTACGCATTCCCGAACGATGTTCAGGCCAACGGCAATATAACTGCCGAAGTCGATGGCGGCGCAAGTTCCGGCCCGAATATAAATCTCGTAAACTCGGGCGGCTTCGGCGTCGGCGGCATCAACTTCTTCACCTACGCGGGGCAGACGGTGCCTTCGGCACAATGGGAGGCCGAGGATGTCGGCAACTGGACGGCCGATCAGATCTTCTCGACGAGCGTCGGCGGAGGGACTGATGCACCGCTTGCGGCCCGCCTCATCATCAAGGGCACGACCGGGTATGTGGGCATCGGCACCACCTCGCCTCTCACGACGCTCTCCGTCGGCGGCAATACCTACCTTGGCGGCAGCCTCACCGCTACGGGCACGGTGCAATTCTCCAACCTCGCGGCGGGCGCAGTTGCCGCAACCGCCAACGGCCAGCTCTACACCTTCTCCACATCGACGTGGACCTTCGCTTCTTCGACGCTCCTCGGCGACAGTAATACGTTCTCTGGCAATGATACGTTCACCACTGCTCCCAAGCTCGGCTCTCTGACTGGTTTGGTGGCAGGTAACTCGGGCAATCTCTATGGCCTGTCTACTTCGTCGCTCAACGCCTCGATCACCGGCCAGGCAGGCAATGTAGCCAACAGCGTCACGTTCAACAACGGCGGCTCGGGCGCCTCAAGCGGCTCGACGTTCAACGGCTCATCGGCCGTCACGATCTCGTACAACACCATTGGTGCGGTCCCGGCAACCCGTAACATCAACACTACCTTCCCGCTCCAGGGCGGCGGTTCTCTTGCCTCTGACCTCACCATTACCTCTGCCTTCGGTACCACGACCACCACCGGCCTTACGCCGAACCAGATCCTCTACACCAATGCCAACGGCGTTCTTACCACCGCGGCGTCCTCGACACTCAACCTCCCGAATGCCGCGCTTCAGAACTCGAGTGTCACGGTCAACGGCATCACCTGCACGCTCGGGAGCACCTGCACCGTCGCTTCGACGACCCTCCTTGCTAACAGCAACATCTTCAGCGGCAACAACACGTTCACCGGCAACACGACGCTTGCCAACGCCACCTCGACTAACCTCGCGCTCACGAACATCACGAACGCGCTGCTCTCGACCAACGGCAGTGGCTCCATCATCCCCACCACAGTCTCTTCGCCGCTCACGTTCTCGGGCAATACGCTCTCGATCCAGCAGGCGAACGGCAGCCAGAATGGCTACCTCTCCTCGACCGACTGGACTCAATTCAACAACAAAGTCTCTAGCTCGTCGCTCGCGACGATTATCAACTCCGCATACGAGTTCCCAGGCAATGCAACGTCAACGCAGCTCACATTTAACGGCGGCCTTGTTGCTACGGGCGCAACTACAACCAACCTTGCGGTCACCGGCACTGCATCGACCTCCAACCTCTTCATCTCGAATCTCGCAGCAGGCGCGCTCGGTATTAACGCATCAGGGAAGGCGTACAGCTTCTCAACCTCGACGTGGACTTTCGCATCCTCGACGCTCCTCTCTGACTCGAACACCTTCAGTGGTAATAACAAGTTCACCAATCCCATTACGCTCGGCACTCTCAACGGCCCGCTCCAGGCCAACAACGGCGTCGTCTCGGCAACCTCGTCGGTCGGCGTCCTCTACGGCGGCACGGGCCTCACGAGTGCGCCTTCATATGGCAATATCCTCGTCGGCAATTCGTCGGGCGGGTATACGCTCACCGCTACGTCTTCTCTCGGCCTCGCATCGCTCTCATCCTTCTCCGCCACTGCGCCGCTCTCGTACGATTCTTCAACTGGTGTCTTCTCGATCAGCCAGGCCAACGGCAGCCAGAACGGCTACCTTTCTTCGGTTGATTGGACTGCCTTCAACAACAAGATCAGCAGCACGAGCCTCTCGGGCGGCACGGGCATCAATTACACCAGTTCGACCGGCGTCATCACCAACACCGGCGTCATCGCGGTCGGCCCGGCAGGCCAGACGCAGAACGGTACGGTAACGATCGCTTCGACCACCGCATCGTTTAACGGCCTTACCTTCGGGGTGCAGACTGTTGGCGCGGCCGGCACGCTCACCAATACGCCGACCATCGCTGGCACGCTCGACAACTCGGGCCTCACGCACTCGACCATCGGTCTCGCCGACGCCAACTCGACGCTTACGGTTTCGGGCTCTCCGGCTGCGCTCGGCGCCAGCCTCTCCGCCACCCTCAACCTCGCGCACGGCAACATTTGGACTGCGGCCTCGACCACCTTTGTCGGAGGGGTCACGATCGGCTCGGCCACGACGACCAACCTTGTCGCAACCAATGCCACGACCACTAACCTGGCGATCACCAGCCTTGCCAACACGCTTCTCTCCGTCAATGCGCAGGGGGCTGTGGTTGCCACCTCTTCGCTCTCGGTCAACTATCTTGCGGGCGTGCTGCCGGTCGGCAACGGCGGCACGGGCTCCTCGACGCTCGGCGGCATTCTCACGGGCAATGGCACGGGCCAAGTTACATCCGCACAGGTCTCGAGCCCGCTCACGTTCTCCGGCAATACGCTCTCGATCCAGGCTGCGAGCGGCTCGCAGAACGGCTACCTCTCCTCGACCGATTGGACGACATTTAACAACAAGATCTCCAGCACGTCGCTCTCCGCATCCGCGCCGCTCTCGTACAATTCTTCGACTGGCCAATTCTCTATTTCGCAAGCCAATGGTTCTACGAACGGTTATCTGACCTCGAGCGACTGGACGCAATTTAATGCCAAAGTCTCAAGCTCCTCGCTCGCGCTCGTCATCAATCAGGCATACGAATTCCCGAACAACGCGACCTCGACGCAGATCGCGTTCAACGGCGGGCTTACCGCGGCAGGCGCCACGACGACTAATTTGAGCGTGAGCGGCACTGCATCGACTTCAAATCTCTTCATCTCCAACCTCGCTGCCGGTGCTCTCGGTATCAATGCGACAGGGAAGGCGTACAGTTTTTCTACCTCGACCTGGACCTTCGCTTCGTCAACATTGCTTGGCGACAACAACACGTTCTCTGGCACCGATACCTTCACCAACGCTCCAAAACTCAGCACGTTGACTGGCCTCATCAGCGGCAACTCTGGCACTCTCTATGGCACAGCGACTGGTACGGTTTCGGGTAGCAATGGTATCTCGGTCACCGCAGGCCAGTCGATCATCGGAAGCGGCCTCACGATCACAGCAACCAATGCCGTGGCAGATGCTTCGACCAAGGGCGTCGCCACGTTTGCTGCCAACGACTTCAACGACAACGGCTCGGGGCTCATCTCGATCGATTATGCAAACGGCCAGCTCGCGAGCGGCAGCCAGAACGGCTTCCTCTCGAACTCTGACTGGAACTCATTTAACTCGCGCCTCTCGACCACAACACTCGGCCTCTTCGACAAGGGTTACTTCTTCTCAACCACTTCCGCGTCGTACTTCCTCGCACAGAATCAGGGCAACGCATTCTCCACGACATCCGCGATCTACTTCGCTAATGCTTCGACTACCATCCCGAAGACCTATACCGCCAACACCTTCACCGGCGCGCAGACGTTCCAGAACGGCATCACGACTAACGCGCTCTCGCTCGGCACGCTCTCGGGCCCGCTCCAGGCCAACAACGGCGTCGTCTCCGCCACCAGCTCGATCGGTGTCCTCTATGGCGGCACGGGCCTCACGTCAGCACCGTCCTATGGCACTATCTTGGTTGGCAATTCTTCGGGCGGTTATACGCTCACCGCAACTTCGAGCCTCGGCCTCGCGGCGCTATCGTCCTTCTCGGCAACCGCTCCGCTCCAGTATGACAACACGACCGGCATCTTCTCGATCACGCAAGCCAACGGTAGCACCAACGGCTACCTTTCTTCGGTTGATTGGACTGCCTTCAACAACAAGATCTCGAGCACCTCGCTCAGCGCCACCGGCCCGCTCTCGTACAATCCGTCGACCGGCGTGTTCGCGATCTCCCAAGCGAACGGCTCTACGAACGGCTACTTGAGCAGCACTGACTGGAATACGTTCAATCAAAAGGTTTCCTCGTCCTCGCTTTACTCGTACGTGGCAGGGAACAAAGACTGGCAGATAATAAACGGCGCCCTCAGCCCGACCACCACGCTCGGCATCGGCGTGTACGCCTCCTCGACCATCGGCAATGGCGCGCAGAGCGGCGGCCTCACCGTAAACGGCGGCGCGACAACAACCGGCAACGCGTACTTCGCGGGGAACGTCGGCATCGGTACCCAGTCGCCGAGCGCGCGGCTCGATATCAATGCTTCGTATACGACTACCGGCTTCCCGCTCAGCGTTAAAAATTCGGGGTATTACAACGCCTACTTCCAGGGCACGAACGCCAACAACCAGGCGTCCTTCTATATGGAGAATGACCGCGGCTCATTCGCATCCTACGGCGGATTCCTCTACGGCGGCTCTACCAGCGGCCTCTCGAACCTCTTCGGCGCGCCGCGCGCGGATCGCCTGTTCATGTTTGCCGATGGCGCATCGAACCTCGGTTATTACGTCGGAACCCTTACGGCGCAGCCATTCGTGATCGGCACGAACAATCTTGAGCGCGCGCGAGTCGACGGCACGACCGGGTATGTGGGCATCGCCACCACGTCGCCGCTCACGACGCTCTCCGTCGGCGGCAATACCTATCTCGGCGGCAATCTGACTGCGACCGGCACGGTACAGTTCACAAATCTTTCTGCTGGCGCGGTTGCCGCAACTGCCAATGGCACGCTCTACACCTTCTCCACCTCGACGTGGACCTTCGCTTCATCGACGCTCCTTGGCGACAATAACACGTTCTCTGGCAACAACACATTCACGAATGTTCCGAAGTTGGGCGGCCTGACTGGTCTAGTGGCAGGGAACTCGGGTAATCTCTACGGACTCTCCACCACATCCCTCAACGCCTCGATCACCGGCCAGGCAGGCAATGTAGCCAACGCCGTCACCTTCAACAACTCCGGCTCCGGCGCATCCTCAGGCTCGACCTTCAACGGCTCGTCGGCGGTAACGATCTCGTACAACACGATTGGTGCACAGGTTGCTGGTACGTATGTCACATCAGTAGGTGCAACCTACCCGCTCATCTCTTCGGGCGGCACCGCGCCGGTCATCTCCAGCGCCTTTGGTACGAGTACTAATTGGGGTCTTGGTGCCAACGGCATCGTCGTAACCAATGCCAGCGGCGTGCCGTTCATTGCGGCGTCTTCAACACTCAACCTCCCGAATTCCGCGCTCCAGAACTCGACCATAACCGTCAACGGCATCGCCTTCAACCTCGGCGACAGCAAGACCATTACCGCCGCAAGCTCGACCCTCCTTGCTAACAGCAACACCTTCTCAGGCAACAACACGTTCACCGGCAACACCACGCTCGCAAATGCGACCTCAACCAACCTCGCGCTCACGAACATCACGAACGCGCTGCTTTCGACCAATGGCAGCGGCTCCATCATCCCGACAACCGTCTCCTCGCCGCTCACGTTCTCTGGCAACACGCTCTCGATCCAGGCGGCGAGCGCTAGCCAGAATGGTTACTTAAGCAGCACTGACTGGACCCAGTTCAACAACAAAGTCTCTAGCTCGTCGCTTGCTGCTGTAGTTAATCAGGCCTATGAATTCCCGAGCAACGCGACTTCGACCCAGATCGCGTTCAACGGCGGACTTACTGCAACGGGCGCAACTACCACTAACCTCTCGGTCACCGGCACTGCATCGACCTCGCAGCTCTATATATCTAATCTCTCAACCGGCGGTCTTGGTATTAGCTCGACAGGGAAAGTCTACTCGTTTGCAACGTCTACCTGGACTTTCGCATCGTCGACGCTCCTTGGCGACAGCAACACCTTCTCCGGCAACAACACGTTCACCAATGCGCCGAAGCTCGGAAGCCTTACCGGGCTCGTGGCAGGTAACTCGGGCAATCTCTATGGCCTGTCTACTTCATCGCTCAATGCAAGCATCACTGGCCAGGCCGGAAATGTCGCCAACAGCGTCACGTTCAACAACGGCGGCTCGGGCGCCTCAAGCGGTTCGACGTTCAATGGCAGCGGTGCACTTACGGTTTCCTACAACACTATCGGGGCGCAAGTTGCGGGGACGTATGTCACTTCGGTCAATGCAACGTATCCGCTTCTCTCGAGCGGCGGCACCGCGCCGACAATCTCGACCGCCTTCGGCACCACCACCAACACCGGTATTGGCTCCAACCTCTTCATCTATACCGACAACAATGGCGTCTTCAAGGGTGCCGCTTCTTCCTCCCTTAACCTTCCGAACTCGGCGCTCCAGAATTCGAGTATTACTATCAATACGAGCGGCGGACTCACCGGCGGTGCAGCGGTCTCGCTCGGCAACTCGATTTCGCTCGGCTGCCAGGCCGCATCGGGGAGCCAGGCGGGCTGCCTCTCCTCGACCGACTGGACGACGTTCAATAACAAAGTTTCCTCAAGCTCGCTTGCCGCGCTCAATTACGCCGCATATCCGTTCTACGCGGCAGGGAATGCCACGACGACCCTTACGCAGTTCAACGGCGGCCTGACTGCGTATGCGTCGAGCACCATCGGCAACGGTATTCTCGGCCTTACCGTCAACGGCCCGGCGACGACGACGGGCAACCTCGTCGTGCAGGGAAGCGGCACCTCGACCATTGCGGGCAGCCTCTCGGTCTCCGGTAACCTCAACTTCAACGGCAACTTGCTCCAGAATGGCGTACCCTTCAGCTCGAGCCAGTGGATTACGAACGGCTCGAGCATCTACTACGGCACGGGCAATGTCGGCATCGGCACCTCGACTCCCTACGCCAAGCTCTCGGTCGCGGGCGATATCGTGGGCGGGACCATCAACGCCACTTCGACCACGGCCACCTCGACCATCGCGGGCAGCTTCAATGTCGGCAACGGAGCGCTTAGCTACGACGTCAATTCCGGCATCACTTCTATTAATAATCTCCAATTGGGCGCGCAGACCTTCGACGCCGACGCGGGCATCCTCTCGTGGATCGACATGCCGGTGACCTCGGCCTCTTCGGCCGGTACGGTAGAGTCTTACAGCGCCCAGATAGACGGCAACCCGCTCCTTACTATATATAGTCAGTCCGACGGCAGCGGCGGCATCCAGAATGCGGCCGTAGGTATCGGCACTACCTCGCCGTTCGCCATGCTTTCGGTGCAGGGCAGCGGCTACCTCGCGGGCAGCCTCACGATCACGGGCATCACTGCGACCGGTACGGTGCAATTGACCTCCCTCACTGGCGGCGCAGTTGCGGCCAACCCCAACGGCACGCTGTATACCTTCGCGACCTCGACGCTTACTTCCGCCTCATCGACCCTCCTCGGCGACAGCAACACCTTCTCCGGCAACAACACGTTCACCAATGCGCCGAAGCTCGGAAGCCTTACCGGGTTCGTCGCCGCGAACAACGGCACGCTCTATCAGCTTGCCTCCTCCTCGCTCAATCTTCCGAACGCCGCGCTCCAGAATTCGAGCATTACGATTAACGGCACCGCCTTCAATCTTGGCGACAGCAAGACGGTCGCGGCTGCATCCTCGACACTCCTCGGCGATACCAACACGTTCAGCGGCACGCAAAACGCCTTTACTAACAAGGTTGGCATCGGCACCACCAGCCCCCGCACGACGCTCCAGGTAGCGGCGGGCGGCTCGGGCATCCTGCCCCAGGCGAGCAGCATCGCCGCGTTCGAGAGCAACAGCAATGGCTACATCTCCCTCCTCACTCCGGACAGCGCGGAGAACGGCCTCCTCTTCGGCAGCCCGACGGGGGGCAACGCCGACGCCGGGATCATCTACAACAACAATACAAACCTGCGCGGCCTCACCTTCCGCACCGGCGGCAACAACACCCACATGGTCATAGACTCCTCGGGCAATGTCGGTATCGGCACCACCAGCCCGGGTGCCACCTTCGCCGTAGCGGGCGACGGATACCTGACCGGCGCTCTTACGGTCGGCGGCCAGACCACGCTTGCTGCATCGCTCAATGGCTTGCTCAAAGCCACGAACGGCGTCGTCTCGGCTGCTGTAGCAGGAACCGACTACAGCAACTTCGCATATCCGTTCCCGCTCACCGGCAACGCAACCTCATCCCTTACCCAATTCAACGGCGGACTCACGGCATATGCGACTTCCACGATCGGCAACGGCGCGCAGGCGGGCGGCCTCACCGTAAGCGGTGGCGCGACGACGACGGGGAATGCGTACTTTGGGGGGAATGTTGGTATTGGGACCAACGCCCCGACCAGCGCGCTCACGCTCGCACTGGGCAACTCGATCGCCCTCTACAATACCGCCGACCAGACGACCAACTACGAGCGCGGCCAGATTGATTGGACCTCAAACGCTCTACGCATCGAGACCGTGGGCGGGGGAAGCGGCTCCAACTCGAGAAGCGTCATTCTCTCCTCCGGCGGCGCGAACCTGGTGACCGCATCCGCAGGTACGGTCAAGGTAACGCTCAACGGCGGCACCTCGGGCGTCGGCCCGGGCGTCCTCACGAACGGCTCCTTCAACGGTGCTTCGACTAATCAGGTCGTGCAGTCGATCGCGCCAACCTTCAACCAGTCGGGCACCTCGGGCTATACCGCGCTCTTGATCCAACCGACCGAAACCGCCGTCGGCTCGGGGAATAAGTACCTTATCCAGGCCGGCACCAGCACGGCGGCGACGCTCTTCGCCGTCGACAACGCGGGGAATATCACCACCAATATCACCGGCTCGACGCAATGCCTCCATGTCAATTCGTCCGGCGTTATCTCGGGCACTGGGGCTGACTGCGGCGCCGGCGGCTCGCCGTTCCCATTCACGCCGCTCGCGCTCGGCAACGCGACGTCAACCCTGCTTCTCCTCAACAACGGCGTCATTGCCGCAGCGTCTTCAACGATCGGTAATGGTACTGCCGCGGGCGGTCTCACCATTAACGGTTCAGCTACCTCGACTGGTACGACTACTATCCAAAACGCATTTGCGGTCACAGGCACCAACGGCGGCGTTCCGGTCTCCGGCGCCGGTACTCGGCTCGAGTTTATTCCTAATCTGGGTGCGCTCCGAGCTGGACAAGTTTCTAGCACCCAGTGGGATGCTTCAAATATCGGCACTTCTTCTTTCGCGACCGGGCTTGATACTACAGCCTCTGGAGGTTACTCGGCGGCTTTGGGTTATCGAGCGACGGCAAGCGGTGTAGGATCATTTGCCGGCGGCTACTTTACCGATTGTGGAATGGGTATTATCTCCAGCGGCATTGGCTCGTTTGCATACGGCTATCTTAATCATGGTGTAACAGGCTGCGCGTTTACCCAGATACAGGCCTCTGGAAATGGCTCAGTTGCTATGGGATATGCGCTTGCCGGTAGAACCATTACTGCTACTCAATCTGGTTCGATCGCTCTCGGTTATGCGAATAACGGAAGCATTACATCGTCCGGCATTGGTTCATTTGCGGTTGGTGATGGCAATATTACTTCTTCGGGCAGTGGTTCCGTGGCCTTGGGCTATGGCGAGAGCGGCCTCCTTAGTGCCACTGGACAGGGTGCAGTCGCGATTGGCGCCAATGTTAACGCTACCCAGAACAACGCTCTCGCTTTCGGCTCCTCGTTCACCAACAACATCGCATCCACCTTCCAGGTCGGATTCTCCGCGACACCGACACTCACGGTCACCGCGACGAATACCGGCATCGGCACCACGTCGCCGTACGCCAAGTTCTCCATCTCTGCCAACGGCAGTGACACCAATAGCACTCTCTTTGCCATTGCATCTTCCACGAGTGGTACTGCAACCTCGACCTTGTTTGCAGTCTCTAACATCGGCACTATTACCACCACGCTCGGTGCTGGTGCAGTCGGTGTGAACTCCCTCGGCCAGCTCTACAGCTTCGCTACTTCCTCGGGTTCGGCGGCGTCATCGACTCTCCTTGCCGACTACAACACGTTCTCCCACCTCCAGCAATTCAACGGTGGCTTCACGGCGTATGCTTCTTCGACCATTGGCAATGGCGCGCAAATCGGCGGGCTCACCGTAAGCGGCGGCGCTACGACCACGGGCAACGCGTACTTCGCGGGCAACGTTGGCGTCGGGACAGTATCGCCTGGCTCGACGCTCGATGTTGGCGGCACGGCGCAGCTGCGCGGCGCGGGCGGTGGGACGGGACTGTATGTCAACAGCAGCGGCAACGTCGGCATCGGTACTACTGGGCAGAATGCCAAGCTTGAGATCCGCCAGGACGGCAATGGAGTCCAAACCCAGCTCGTCTTGCGCAATAACCAGGGCTCGAGCAATGGCGCGACATCGCGCTTGGGCTTCGGCGTCTACCGCGATGTCGACGCAACGGCGCTCGGCGCCGCGATCGATGCGATCACCACAGCAGGCATCCCGAACGGCGACAACGCCGAGGGCGCGATCCTCGCCTTTAGCACGACTAAGGATGGTACTTCCGGCCTGCAGGAGCGCATGCGCATCCTCAACACTGGCAATGTCGGCATCGGTACCAAGAATCCTCAGGCAACCCTCGACGTCCAGGGCACTGCATCATCGAGCAACCTCTTCGTTACCAACGCTGCCACCACCACCAGCCTTGCGATCACTGGTCTTACTTCGCAGTCCTGCATCGGTACCAACTCGCAGGGCCAAGTCGTCGCGGGCACCTGCGGCGGAGGCGGCTCACCATTCCCATTCACGCCGTCTGCGCTTGGCAACTCGACTTCGACTCTGCTTCTCCTCAACAACGGCGTCATTGCCACAGCGTCTTCCACAATCGGTAACGGAACAGCGACAGGTGGGCTCACGGTCAACGGCAATTCGACGACGACCGGCAACGTCTACGTTGCCGGTGCCATCGGTATCGGTACCAAGAGCCCATGGGCCTCGCTCGACGTGAATGGCAGCATTGCGATCGCCAACAACAACGGCGGCAGCACCAACAAGCTCTATCTCGCCTCAGGCGACGGCACGCACTATATATATTCGACCGGTTCTGGCGTGGGCGGCAACAACACCTACTTCGGTGAATGGGGCGGCAACTATCACTTCCTCGATACGAGCAATTCGTCCGAGCCGGTTACTATTACCGGAGGCAATCTTGGTGTCGGGACCACGACGCCGACTGCAAAACTCTCGCTCCAGTACAACTCGGGCGATACGCAGACGACTCTCTTCGCGATCGCGTCCTCAACCGGCAGCACAGCGGTAAACCTCTTCTCGGTCGACAATACCGGGCTCACGACGATTGGCAATCCGACCGGTACCGGCGACGCGAATATCCAGTTCGGCGGCGACGCTACGGCATGGTCGGTCGGCAACTACGGGGGCGACAATTCCTTCCGTATTGCATCCTCGACCAACCTTGCCAACAACGTAGCCTTCGAAGTTACTAAGGCCGGTACCGCCTCGACAACGAACCTTACCATTTCTTCGCTCGGGGCTTCAGCTGGCAGTTGTCTCACCACCGATTCAAGTGGCAATGTGACAACCACTACATGCGGCGGAGGCGGCTCACCATTCCCATTCACGCCGTCTGCGCTTGGCAACTCGACTTCGACTCTGCTTCTCCTCAACAACGGCGTCATTGCCGCAGCGTCTTCCACAATCGGTAATGGCAATCAGAACGGCGGTCTCACAGTGAGCGGTGGTGCCACCACAACCGGCAACGCGTACTTCGCTGGAAATGTAGGGATTAATAATACTCTTGCAGTTGGGGGGAACGTGGTTACTTCCGGAGCGCAGATAGACTCTGCTGGGGTCATTTACTCTCATGGAACCGGAGGCATTAGCTTTGCCTTGAACAGCACTGGCAGTAATTATGGAACCATCCAGAATGATGCGCCCGACACATGGTCTCTGGGTACCAACAGTATGCTCACTGGTCTCGGTACGCACGTTCTAACTTGGACAAAGGCTGGCAACATCGGCATCGGTACCTCGACGCCGGCCAGCCTCCTCACGGTAAGTAATAGCAATACGGGCACACTCACGTACGACGGCACGTCGCTTACGGTCTCGCCGGTCGGTACTACGACGACCGCAGGCGCTGTGACCATCACGCCGGGAGCGGCGGGAGGTCCGGGCCTCGGCATCAAAGGATTCAATGGTAACAGCATCGCGCAAATCTTCACATCCTCCGGCAGCCTCCGCACGCTTCAGATAACTAATACCGGCGCGGGTGGTCTTCAGACAGTCTTTGCGGGCGGTACTGGCAAGAACTTGATCGGCATCGGGACGACATCGCCGTTTGCTCCGCTCTCAATAGCGGCCAACGGTGGCGACACTAACCCGACACTTTTTGCGATCTCCAGCTCAACCGCCGCCTTTGCTACCACGACGCTCTTCTCGGTCTCCAACACCGGCTCGACCACCATCGCCAACGGTGTCAACATCACGAGCGGCTGCTACGCGGTCAACGGTACCTGCCTCTCGACCGGTGGTAGCGGCGGCTCACCATTCCCATTCACGCCGTCTGCGCTTGGCAACTCGACTTCGACCCTGCTTCTCCTCAACAACGGCGTCATTGCTTCCGCATCCTCGACCATCGGCAACGGTACTGCCGCAGGTGGGCTCACGGTCAATGGCAATTCGACGACGACGGGGAGCCTCTATACTGGCGGCGGTATCACGATTGCAGGCACGAACCCGAGCTTCGTATCCCTTTCGGAAAATAACGGCGGGGTTAGCTTCATTAACTATCTCGGCAGCGGCAGTGACGGCACTGGGACTTATATCACTAACACATCGAACCATTCTCTGTTCCTCGGCACCAATAATACGACCAAGCTTACGATCGCTGCGGGCGGCAACGTTGGCATAGGCTCAACCACGCCGGGCACCCTTCTCTCGATCGGCAGCGTCAACGGCATTAACTTCACCACGGCGACCTCGACCTTCAATTCGACCGGCGGCATCAATATTACGAACGGCTGCTATGCGGTGAACGGCGTTTGTCTCACGACCGGCGGCGGGAGCAGCCAATGGACCACGAGCGGCTCGAGCATCTACTACAACACCGGCAGTGTCGGCGTCGGCACCTCTTCACCGTTCGCCAAGTTCTCGGTCCAGCAGAATTACGGCGACACGCAGACGACGCTCTTCCAGATCAGCTCGTCGACGGCTACCGGCGGCGCAACCGCTAACTCCTTCTTCTCGGTCGACAATACCGGCCTCACGACGATTGGCGATCCTTCCGGCACCGGCGATGCGAACTTCCAGTTCGCCAATGACAACCACGCCTGGTCGGTCGGCTACTATGCGGGCGACAACTCCTTCCGCATCGCGTCGGGCACGTCGCTTGCCTCCAACCCGGCTATCTCCGTCGATAAGAATGGCACGACGACCATATCCAACGGCGTCAACATACAGTCGGGCTGCTTCTCGGTACAGGGGACGTGTCTCAGCTTCTCGAGCGGAGCCGCGGACTCGCAATTCGTTAGTACCGACGGTCAGGCGAACATCACCACCTCGACGACCTCGCTCGCCACCATCAGCATCACGCCTTCCACGGCGACTGGCGACGTCTTTGTCAGCGCGAAGGTAAGCATGTCTTCCAAGACGGCCACCGACTTTATTACCAGCATTGCTGTTCGGGATACGACCTGCACCGGCACGATCTTTGCCCAGGCGATGGCGAGCTCGACCTCCGCGTCCGGCTCCAACGGTTCGACCGCCTTTGCCAACGGCCTCGAGAACAACCCTGGCACGACGAGCCAGACATACGCGCTGTGCGCGAGCGATACGTCAGGGACCAACCCGGCGACCTACTTCCTCTCGGCACTCGTCATCAACCCCGGCGCCGACGTGGCAGAGCTTTACTCGACGCTCGATGCCGGTATTCAGCCTGGCGACATCGTTTCGGCAGATACGACGCATTTCGAGGGTGTGCGCAAGAGCAGCCCGTATGCTGATTCGCAGCTGATGGGCGTCGTCTCCACCAACCCGAGCGTCGTCATCGGTACCCCGGTCAATCAAAACGGCAATATCGTGCCGATCGCCTTGCGCGGCCGCATCCCGGTGAAGGTCAACCTCGAGGGCGGCGATATCGCCGTGGGCGACCGGATCACGCTCTCGTCGGTGTCAGGCGTCGGCAAGAAGGCGGGTGACCTCGACCAGAGCATCGGCATCGCTCTTGAGCCGTTCACCGCGCAATCGACGACCACCTCCGTGCTCGTGTTCCTCGACATGCAGCAGGGCGACAACGTCGGCGCGCTCACTAATACTCTGCTCGGCACCTCGACCGCCACCAGCACTGCTACCAGCACGCCGCAAACAGGCTTTCTCTCGGTGCTCTTCTCCCGCATCGCGAGCTGGCTCGGGGGCGCTGGCAACGGCATCGCGAACATCTTCACGCAGACGCTCACGGCGACCGTCGTCAACGCCGATACGGTCAACACCAAGCAGCTCTGCATCACCGACGCCTCGGGCGGCAAGACCTGCGTCACCAAGGCCCAGCTCGACCAGCTCCTCCAGGGCCAGGGAGGTAGCGCGGGCTCTGGCGCAGGGTCCGGTTCAGGTTCGGGCGGCGCAGGATCGGGCAGCGGCACGACGATGCCCGCAAGCCCCGACCCTGACGCGCCGACGATCACGATCAATGGCGCCAACCCGGCGATGCTCGTGGTAGGCGACACGTATGCCGACCTTGGCGTGACGGTGAGCGACGCGCAGGATCAGAATCTCGGCTACCTCGTTTCGCTCGACGGTGCTGCGACCACGACGCCCGACCAGATCCATATCGACACGTCGGCCGCAGGAACGCATACCATCACGTACGTCGCGACCGATAACGACGGCAATGTCACGACCGCGCTGCGCACCGTAATCGTCCAGGATGCGGCGAGCTCGACGCCGTCCGTGCTTCCGCCGGTTGATACGGGCGATACCGGTACCACGACCGGAAGCGGCGCCGATGCGGGCGGCACGGCGACCTCGACCGATGCCGGGGCGGGTGCCGGTACCGCACAGGGCGGCGAGGGCACGACTACTCCGGCGGAGTAATATATAAAGATCCATGAAAAAATGGCTGATCATCGGTTTGCTTATCCTCGCCGTCGGGGTGTCCCTGGGTTTGTGGGCGTCGCGCATGCTTGTAAGGAGCGCGCCTTCCTGCTCGGCAGAGTATCCGTTGCTGGACGACTCCGTCGGATGCGACGATGCGCAGCCCGTCATAACCAAGACGAGCTATACCGCGCTGCAGCAGAGCCTGCTTGCATACATACAAAATGAGAAGAGTTCGGGGGACACGGCCGATATAGCGATCTTTTTCCGCGACCTTAAGGACGGACCGGTGTTCGGCATCAACGAGCTTGAGGATTTTACGCCCGCGAGCCTGCTGAAGCTCCCGCTGGCGTTCGCCTATCTCAATGTCGCCGACGAGTACCCGGATTATCTGCAGAAGGAGCTCTTCTATACCGGTACCTCGTCCGTGATCGATCAGAATTTCCCGCCCCCCGTCTCCGTCAAGGCCGGGCAGCCGTATACGCTCGAAGAGCTTCTGCAGTACATGATTTCGTACTCCGACAATGGCGCCTACCAAATGCTCAACGATTATCTCGCTGGCGACCCGAGCCGCAAGGTCCTCCTCGACCAGACCTTCCAGGAGCTCGGTATCATCGACCCCGCGAGCGAGGATGCGAACACGGTCAGCGTGCGGAGCTATGCGTCGCTCTTCCGGCTGCTCTACAGCGCGGCGTATATCAGCCCCGACCACTCGCAGCTCCTCCTCCAGTGGCTCTCGGACTCGTCCTTTACCCAGGGGCTGGTTGCGGGCGTACCCGAAGGGGTCACCGTCGCCCACAAATTCGGCGAGCGCTCATTGCCGGACGGCACGAAGCAGCTCCATGACTGTGGCATCGTCTATTTTCCGGAGAACCCCTACATCTTGTGCGTCATGACGAAGGGGAGCGACTGGACCAAGCTTGAAGGCGTGTTGCGGACCGTCTCGCAAATGGTCTATGCGGAAGTCTTATCGAGGAAGCAGAACTAGCGGGCTTGAACGCGCGAGGAATTAATTTCTGATTAGGTATGTGCGATAATAATAGAACGATATGCAGGGCAGGGCAGGGCGCATCATAAAAAAACCGATACAAAGATTCTTCGCGAGCATGCTTGTGCTCGCGCTTGTCGCGGAAGCCTACGCCCCGCTGCCAACCGTCCTAAAACTTCCTCTTTTTAAGGAAGGTACGGTGCACGCAAGTTCAACGATAGTTACTTACCTTACATCCGGTACTTCCTGGACTGTACCTCTCGACTGGAACTCCGCGAGCAATACCATCGAAGTCATCGGCGGCGGTGGGGGTGGTGGTAATGGTGCAAGCGGAGTTGCTGGTGGCGGTGGAGGAGGTGGCGGCGCATATTCAAAAACCTCGAACCTTTCCTTGGTTCCCGGTAACAGTGTCGCCTATGGCATTGGGACTGGCGGTAGCGCCCAAACATCTGGCGGCGATACTTTTTTTAACAGAACCTCGGGTTCAGCTAATACTTGTGCAGACGTATCGTCTGTGTGTGCAAAAGGGGGTTCCGGTGCCACGAGCGCGACTGGCGCAGGCGGCGGTTCATCTGGAAGCGGCCGAGGAAGCACATTGTATTCTGGTGGCACCGGCGGCACGGTCCCCAGCGGCGGCTCGATGGGTGCCGGGGGCGGCGGGGCAGCAGGCCTTAACGGGGCGGGAAAAAACGGCGGCACACCTACCGGCGGCAACCCTGTGGGCGGTTCAGGCGGCGGCGGCGCTGATAACGGGGCTAATGGTGCTGCCAATACTACAACCACTGGTGGCGCAGGTGGGGCTAACTATCTTGGCTCTGGAGGTGGGTCTGGGGGTACTACGGGAGTTGGCGGCACAGGTAGTAACGGCGGTGGAGGCGGAGGTGGCGGAGCGGCTACCTCTAATACTTCTTTTGCTGGTGGTGCTGGCGGCGCGGGTATCGAGTGGGATGCATCACATGGTTCGGGAGGTGGAGCAGGCGGAGCTGCCATGAACGATACTGGCTCTACCGCTGCTACAAATGGCTCTACTGGAGGTCTATATGGCGGCGGTGGATCTGGTGGCGCCGCGACCTCCCATGGTGGCTCGACCGGCGGCTCTGGCGCCCAGGGCCTCATCGTCATCACGTATACGCCGGTTGTTCAAATTTCAACGATCTTTCTTACTTCCGGCACATCCTGGACCGTACCGAACGATTGGAATTCGTCTAATAATACTGTCGAAGTCATCGGCGGCGGTGGCAGTGGTGGTGCCGCTAAGAATAATGGTGTTAGTTCGGGATCCGGTGGTGGTGGTGGCGGCTATGCAAAAATAACGAATCTAAATCTTACTCCCGGGACTTTGGTTACTTATCAAGTTGGGGCTGGCGGTACTGCAGTTACTGCCACTGCCGGAAGCGGAAGCGCAGCTGATGTACCAGGGAATAATGGTACAGCCTCATACTTTAATGGCACGTCTGCCGCTGCTTCAAGTGTCGCAGCAAATGGCGGATCGGGGGGAGGAGCAATCGGCACCTCAGGATCTCTTAGCGGAGGTGCGGGTGGCACTGTCGTTGTTGGTTCGGGGTATAGTGGAGGCGCCGGGGGTTTAATAAGTGGTAGCGGTTCAAGTGCTCGCGGTACCGGCGGCGGCGGCGCAGGAGGATCAAATGGAGCTGGAAATTCGGGTGCGACTTTGTCGGCTACAGGTGCAAGCGATGGGGGTTCCGGCGACGCCGGCTTCGGCGGTTCTTCGACGGGGACAGCGGGGGCCTTAAATAATACTGCTAGTTCTGGCGGCAACGGGACCGAATGGAATTCTGCGCCCGCGTATGGTGCTGGTGGCGGTGGCGGCGGAGCATATGCGACTGGGGTAGCTTCTATTGCTGGTGGTGATGGAGGCACCTATGGTGCGGGTAGCGGTGGAGCGGCAAACGATAGAAATTCTTCCGGCTCGGCAACATCTGGTGCCGGACAACCGGGCATCATCGTCATCACGTATACGTCCTATGTTCCACCCTCCCGCATCATCCGCCTCTTCGGCTCGTATACAAGCGCGCCGATGCATATTTACCTTACGACGACCGGCTCGGGCACGTGGACGGTCCCGAGCGACTTTACTTCCAACGGCAGCAGTATCGAAGTCATCGGAGCCGGCGGAGGTACGGCAAATACCAACGGCCCCTGCTGCGGCTACGGAGCATACGGGAGCGGCGGCGGCGCATATTCTGAAATTTCGAATGTCTCGCTTACGCCGGGCACTACGGTCGGCATTAATGTCCCGGCCGGAGGAGCCCCCGGCAGCAGCGGCGGGGATACGTGGCTGTGCAGCTCAACTTCGGGATGTTCATCAATAACTGATACGAATGTCATTGTTGGCGCCAAGGGCGGCACAGTGGGGAATCAATCATCGGGCTTAGGTGGCGCATATACATCTGGTGTAGGCACCATAAGATATTCCGGCGGCAACGGCGGCGTGGGTATCGACACGAATGGCAGCGGCGGCGTCGATTATGCCGGCGGCGGAGGCGGCGCGGGAGGGCCGAACGGCAATGGCGCAAATGGAGGCAATGGTAGCAGCCTTTCAGAATTCGCTGGCGGCGGCGGTGGCAACGGCGGAGGGTCTGCAGGCCAAGCAGCTTCAACCATAGCGGGAGGCAGTGGCGGTAATAACTCTCTTGGTTCGGGAGCCGGGGCCGGAGGCAGCAGCAGCAACTCCAATACCTGCAGCGCAGGTACAAATGGCGGTGGTGGTGGCGGAGGCGATGGAGGCGCTGGCTGTACTGGCGGTAATGGTACAGAGTGGGACGCCTCTCATGGCTCCGGAGGCGGAGGCGGAGGCGGTTCGACAGGCGGGAACGGCGGTACCTATGGCGGCGGGGCAGGTTCTTCAGGCACTACTCCTACCGCAACAGGCGGTCAGGGCATCATTGTCATCACGTACTCACGGCCCAATGTGCGGACATTGCGGATTATAGGAGGCGCTGCGCAGCAAATCCTTGGGGGTACTAAGCAAGTAGTTCTTTCGGCCAATCCCGGAGGCGGAAATCAGACATGGATCGTGCCAGGAGACTTCAGCTCCCTCATCAAAGTTGAGTGTATTGGGTCTGGAGGGCATGGAGGACAAGGGAATGCTAGTAATGCCGGGGGTGGTGGCGGCGGCGGTGGAGCTTATGCGTCAACCACGGCGGTTACTGGCCTTACTCCCGGTGCCTCGATATTGTATGCCGTGGGCGCATCAGCAACAACGACTTCGGCAACGAACCCAGTCGCTAATGCTCGAGAAACGTACTTTAATGGCACCGCATCTTCTACTGCAGCGCTTACCTGTGATTGGGGAAGAATGGGTGGTGTTCCGACAGGCGGTATTGCAGGCTCGACCGCTTTCTCTGTTCCTTCCTCGAATTCTTCAACGGGCGGTTCTTATGCTGGCGGCTCTGGCGGTGGCGGTTCGAGTGGAACTACGGGTGGCGGTGGCGGTGGCGGTGGAAGCGCGGGTCCTATTGGAATAGGAAAGTCAGGTGGCACCGCTCAAACCTTAACTAACTTAGGAAGTGCCGGCGGCGGCGGGGGTTCTAATGGCGGCTCTTCAACTGCTGGGGGTTCACCAAGTTCGGGCGGTCCTGGTGGCAATGGTGGTAATAACACTTCTGGTACAGGAGGTGGTAGTGGGACGGCAGCATCAATGGGGGGCGCAAGTGCTAGTGCTACGGACGGTTCTAACGGCGGCGGCGGCGGCGGTTCAGGTGGTGCGAATACTACATCTGGTGCAGGTGGTAGTGGTTCATGCGATACGACTCTTGATGGTAGTACGAGTGGCGCGTGCGGCGGCGGCGGCGGCTCAGGATTCCCAAACGGAGGTACCCCCGGCCAGCCGGGTGCTGGAGGCGCCTTCGGCGGCGGCGGCGGCGGCGCGAGTTCTCAGATATCACCTCTTGTTCCTGGAGCATCAGGGGGTCAAGGCATCATTGTAATTACCTACTCGTCCATTAGTTACCGCCCCGTCATCAAGCTGTATCAATCGCAATAACTATGTCGCGCACGCAACGAGCAATCATTCGCATCATAGTGACGCTTCTTGGCATAGGCATTGTCGTTGCCGCTTTGTGGTACGGCATCCAATTTTTTACGCATCACAGCAGTTCAAATACAAATGTTCCGTTCGGCCAGATGACGACGCCGCCCGTGCAGCAGGCGCCCGCCGGGTACAAGGAATATCACAGTGATTTGTATCGCTTCTCGATCATCTATCCGGATGACCTAGCCTTTTTAGCCTATCCTGAAGCTGCGGGCGGTGGGACATTCACCTTCGAGAACGACAGCCAGGGTCGTGGCTTTCAGGTCTATGTAACGCCATTTCAGGGCTCGCAGATCACCGACGAACGCTTCAAGGCTGACGACCCCTCCGGCGTGCGCGACAATTTGCAGAATATCACCGTCGATGGCGCCGTCGGCGCGTCATTCTATGGCAAGGACAAGGCGCTCGGCGACACGGCCGAGATCTGGTTCCTCCGTGAGGGCTACTTGTATGAAGTCACCACGCTCAAGGCGACCGCCGACCTCTTGACCTCGGTCATGCAGACGTGGAAGTTCTACTAGCGCTCCGCTCGTGCGATACTAAAGGGACGTCATGCAGGGCAGGAGACAGACAGTCTTTCATATTCTAAAAAGAGCATCGGCTGGTTTTCTTATCAGCGCGCTTATACTTGCGGCGTATGTCTCGATCCCAGGCATAGCGCCGCTCCCAAGCGCCTACGCAGCGGTTTGTGCCGGCGGCACGTACTCCGGCGGCATTTGCACTATTATGCTCACCTCCGGCAGCACCTGGACGGTGCCGAGCGATTGGGGTTCTCCTAATACTATCGAAGCAATCGGTGGTGGCGGAGGCGGAGGCGGAGGAGGCCGCGGGGGCGGGGGCGGGGGCGCAGCTGCTTTGATATCGAATCAATCGCTTACTCCTGGTACGACGCTTGGTATAAATATAGGCGCGGCCGGTGCAGCTGGCGGAACGAACACTGACGGAGGTACTGGTGGCGATACGTGGCTCTGTAGTTCGACTTCGAGCTGCAGCTCGATTTCCGACACGAATGTTATCGTCGGTGCTAAGGGCGGCTCCGGTTCATCAAGCACTTCCGGCGGCGCAGGGGGTGTCGGCTCGAGCGGCGTTGGAGCGACAAAGAACTCTGGTGGTGCGGGTGGTAATGCAACCACTACTGGTACGTACAAAGGTGGCGGTGGTGGCGGTGGCGTGGGGGGCCTCGGCGGCGTGGGCGGTACTGGCGGCGCAGGTAATGGCGGTGGCGGTGGCGGTGGCGGTGCCGCTCTGGGCGGCATAGGCGGTATTGGTGGTGCCGGAGGTTTTGGCGGCTCCGGTGGTGGCGGAGGTGGTGGCGGTTCTGGAGGTATGAATGGTGGGCAGGGAGGTGCTGGTGGAAGAGGACCTAATAATGATGGCGGTGGCGGGGGCGGTGGCGGCATCGGAAGCAGCAGTGGTTCTGGAGGTAATGGCGGTATTGGAGGCGATTCGGGTGGCGGTGGCGGTGGCGGTGGCGGCGCTGCAGTTGGTGGTTCCGGAGGCAATGGTGGCGATGCTGCTGCTTTTGGCGGCTCTGGCGGCGGCGGCGGCTCCGGTGGACCTGGTGGCGGTGCTGGCGGTGCTGGCGGCGGTGGGGCAAGTTTTGAGCCTTTTGGCGGTGGCGGCGGAGGCATAGGAGGTACTGGTGGCACCGGTGGAGTTGGAGGGACTGCAAATACTCAATCTGCTGGCGGTGGCGGCGGTGCAGCTTCTTCAGGCGGTGCAGGCGGTGCGGGTGGTGCGGGTGGCACTAGCGGTATTGGCGGTGGCGGTGGCGGCCAGGGTGGTTCTGGCGCTGGTGGCGGTAGCGGTGCTACTGGCGCACAAAACGGCGGTGGTGGTGGCGGTGGTGGTTCGTCAGGCGCTGGCGGTAATTCAACTTCTTCAACGGGAGGCGCAGGAGGTTCCGGCGGTGGCGGCGCGGGTGGCACTGGCAATACAAATCCTGGTGGTAATGGCAGTGATGCTATTGGCCAAGGCGGCGGAGGTGGCGGTGGCGGTAATAATACTGGTAGTGGTACCGGAGGTACCGGAGGTAATAGTGGCGGCGCAGGTGGAGCAAGTCAAAGCAGTAGTTGCGGTGGTGGCGGAGGTGGTGCAGGCCCTGGCGGAGGCGGAGGTGGAGGATGTGTGATAGGCGGCGCAGGTAGTGCGGGACCTAGTACAACTGGCGGTGGCGGAGGTGGTGGTAGTTTCGGTTCAGGTGTTGGGGGCGGCAGAGGGGGTAATTCTGGTGGTTCTGGTGGTATTGGTAATGGCGGTGGCGGTGGCGGTGGCCAAGGCGGTGGCGGTGGCGGTGGTTATAACGGCGGCGGCGCGGGAAGTAGCGGCCCTGGATCAAGCGGCGGCGGCGGAGGTGGCGGCGAGGAAGCTACTCCGGGTGGTGCTGGTGGAAATAGCGGCGGTGCAGGCGCGAATTATGGCGGTGGCGGTGGCGGTGGCCAAGGCGGTGGCGGTGGCGGTGGCGCAGCAGGTAATGATGGCAGTGGGGCTATTGGCAGTACTCCTGGCGGCGGCGGAGGTGGTGGAAGCCTTAATTCTTCCATACTAGAAGCTGGTGCCGCAGGCGGCCAAGGGGAAATAATCATTACGTATACTCCGCTCGTTCGCGCTCGCACCATTCTTCTTTTCGGTTCGATAACGGGTGGCGTGACGCCCATCCGCTCTTTGCGCGTGATTGGTTCGGGTGGTATCTCTCATGCCCAAAAAACAGTCACTCAAAACTACGATGCGCAGGTCGATACTTCGCAGTCAGTATTTGGTGGTGGAAGCGCGCTCTTTGACGGCACCAACGACAACCTCCAGCTCGACAGCAGCCCGGATTTTACCTTTGGCACCGGCGACTTCACGATAGATTTCTGGATGCGGCCCAACGTCGTCAATACCGACATGGTGCTCTACGACGGCCGGCCGGCCGGCACCAACGGCGCCTACCCGACCATCTATCTCAGCAATACCAACCACATCTCATACCTTGCAAACAACGCCACCAGGATCACCGGCACTACCAACATCGCGGCCGGCACCTGGTACCATGTCGCTCTTGCGCGTAGCGGCACGGCGACCAAACTATTTCTCAACGGGGTGCAAGAGGGCTCGACGTATACCGACAGCACGAATTATCTGCCCATGGACACGACGCCGGGGCTGTCGCGACCGCTCATCGGCATACGGTCGACCGACCTCTTGAGCGGTTTCAACGGCTGGATTGACGAGCTGCGCGTGAGCAAGGGCATCGCCCGCTGGACAACCACGTTTACTCCGCCAAGCGCTGCCTATGTGCCCGATGCGTATACCGTACTTCTTTTGCATATGGATGGCACCGATGGCCAAGAGACATTTACCGATGCTACTGGAAATCTTCTTAACCGCCAGATAATCATTTATCCTCTGCAATGAGAAAGCTCGTTCTAATTTCTGTAGGAGTTTTTACGGTAGCTATATTAGGCCTGCTTGGTGTCTGGTATATGCAATCTCCGGCGATTTCATCTGTCGCAATAGATCTAGGCACTTCTTCAGGGGCGTCTTCCACAGTCCCGTCAACTACTCCGCTCGTGCGCGACGTGCCTGCGGGCCAGAACGAGTATCATAATGACGCCTATCACTTCTCTGTGCTCTATCCGGACAACCTCAAAGTTGCCGAGCAAGACAATGGCGCAAGCGCGACGTTCACCTTCGAGGATGATAAAAACGTGCAGGGCTTCCAGCTTTTCGTGCAGCCGTTCTCGGGCACGCAGATAACTGATGCGCAATTTAAACAGGACGATCCGTCCGGGGTGCGCGACGACCCGCAGAACTTCACGCTCGACGGCGCTTCTGGCGTGGCCTTCTATAGCCAGGATCATTTGCTCGGAGACACGCGCGAGATGTGGTTCATTCGTGGCGGCTTCCTTTATGAGGTGACGACCTTCAAAGAGCAGGCTGACTGGCTCGACCAGATCATGCAGACGTGGAAATTCTATTAGCAGTTTAAAATTGGCGGTATACTACTAGTATGGCAGTACGCGTAGCAATCAACGGCTTTGGGCGCATCGGGCGCGCATTCCTGCGCGCATCGTGGGGCGACCCGGATGTCGAGGTTGTCGCGGTCAATGACTTGGGCGACATCGGCAACCTCGCGTACCTCCTCCAATACGACAGCGTGTACCGTACATTTAGCCAAAAAGTTTCGGTAGAGAATGGCCAGCTCGTCGTCGGTGGCAAGCAAATCCATGTCACAGCAGAGAAAGATCCGACCAAATTGCCATGGAGCTCGCTCAACATCGATGTCGCAGTCGAGTCGACCGGCGTATTCGACAGCTACGAGAAGGCGAGCGCGCATCTCACTGCCGGCGCCAAGCACGTAGTTATCTCGGCGCCGGTCAAGGACGAGCTTGCGGGCGCCGGGACTGTGCTCATGGGCGTCAATGAGGAAAGATTGAGCGTCTGTCAGGTGACCTCCAACGCATCGTGCACGACCAACTCCGTCTCGCCCGTTATCGCGATCCTCGACGAGAAGCTCGGCATCGAGAAGGCGCTTCTTAATACGACGCATGCCTACACTGCGACGCAGTCGATCGTCGACTCTCCGGTCAAGGGCAGCGATTACCGTCGCGGCCGGGCCGCGGCGCAGAACATGAGCCCATCCTCGACCGGCGCCGCAATCGCTGTCACCAAAGCGTACGAGCAGTTGACGGGAAAATTTGATGGCATCTCGATCCGCGTGCCGGTTGTCGCAGGCTCGATCGCCGACGTTACCTTTATCGCCAAGCGCGACACGACTGCCGAGGAGGTGAACAAGATTTTGGAGGACGCCGCCAAGGAAGAGCGCTGGCAGGGGATATTCGATGCCACGCACGAGCAGCTCGTCTCGGGCGACATTATCAGCAACCCGCACGCGAGCATTGCCGACCTCGGCATGACGCGCGTTGTCGGCGGCAACCTGGTGAAGGTCCTCGCCTGGTACGACAACGAGTGGGGCTATACGCAGACGCTCGTCAGGCACGTCAAGAAAGCCGGCGGTAAAGCTTAAAATAAGGCTCTTTCCGCTAGAAGTGGCTCATTGTACATTCATGAAAACCAGGCTATAGTACCTATTGTGCTTGTTGGGCCGTCAGGCCTATCGACCAATAAAGAGTGTCGAAAGCAGGCACGCCAAAAAACGCCACCTTCGGGTGGCGTTTTTTGTGTCTAGTCGTCTGCCACGTTCCCTTTGCTGTTCCGCACGAGCTTTATATCCCTGTAGTAACGCGTGCTCCAAGCCGGTATCACGCTGAAGAATTGGAACCGTCCTTCGCCGATTTTTCTAACAACTACTTTGATCCTGTATCCTTTCACTATTCCCACGAATCCTATGTCCCGGATGATGACATTCTCCCACCGAGGCTGTTTACGCACCCAGGTCTTTTTTCGGTCGTAGTATTCCTCGAACTCCTGCATGAAGGCGGTCTTCCCCAGAAGCTCGCGCGCCTTCTCTAGGAGTTCGAAACGCATGATCTGGACGCGCTTATTCCGCTCCTGTTTGGGTATGCGGTAGATAAGGTGATTGAATCCTTCCGAGCTGAAATGGACTTCCTTTCCATTCAGAGCCGGACATACAACCGGTCTAAAGGCCTTGTACAAAATCTCCGCCTCTGCCCGTATCTCATCATAACGAGCCAGCTTTTCGTCATTGACTTTATTCGTAGCGTGTTCCAATTCCAACGCTTGCTCCTCCTCATTCATCCCGGCCATTCTATACTTCGAGAGACGCTTTGCAAACGCAGTACTAAATACGCTCTATTGCGTTTGAGAATGTAAGCGGGATAATAGAGAACAATGGCAGCAAAGATTTTTTTAGCATCCGATCACGCGGGATACGAGATGAAAGAGGCGCTCAATGCCTTTCTCACCGAGCGCGGCTATGAGGTTGAGGATTTGGGCGCTTCGACGCTCGATCCCAATGACGATTACCCGGATTATCTCGGCTCATTGGGGAGAAATGTGGCTCAAAATAAGGGTTCTTTCGGTATCGGCATAGGGGGTAGTGGACAGGGCGAAGCGATGGCAGTCAATAGGACGCCAGGCGCGCGCGCGGCAGTCTATTATGGCGGACCGGAAGAGATCGTCACACTCTCGCGCGAGCATAACGATGCGAATGTCCTCTCGCTCGGGGCGCGCTTTGTCTCGATCGAGGATGCCAAGAACGTCGTTGCCAAGTGGCTCTCAACGCCTTTTAGCAATGACGAGCGCCACGTCCGCCGCATCCAGAAACTCGGATGATAGAAATTATTCCCGCGATACTCCGCAAATCTTTCAAAGACATCGAGCGCGATCTTGAGCGCGTGCACGGTGCCGCCCACCGGGTGCAGATCGACGTTGTTGACGGACGCTTTGCGCATGGTACCACCTGGCCGTACCACGACCGCGAGTCGTTCGACAAAATCGTCGCTGAAGAGAACGGCCTCCCGCACTGGCAGGACTTCGACTTCGAGTTCGACCTCATGATCGAGGACCCGCATCTGCGCGTCATGGACTTCGTGCGCGCCGGCGCCTCGCGGGTTGTCATCCATGCCGACTCGCACGGCGCGGTCGAGGGGTTGCGCAAAGTCGCCGACCTGCGCGAGGACGACGGCCGTGGCGCGTTCTCCGTCTCGACGGGCCTCGCTCTCCTTCCAAACATGCAGCCGGACGTCTTGGATTCCTTCGACACGCTCTACGACTACGTGCAGGTGATGGGGATCGATCATGTCGGTAAGCAAGGCCAGCCGTTCGACGACCATGCGCTCGCGCTCATCGAGCGCCTGCGCCGCCGCTATCCCGACCTGCCGATACAAGTCGACGGCGGTGTGAGTGCGGAGCACATTCCCGCGCTTGTGCGCGCGGGCGCAACGAGCCTTATCGTCGGCAGCGCCATATTCGGCGCGGATGACGCGATCGCCGCGTATAAAGCGTTGTATACTGAAGCCAATGCCCCTGGGAGAGGACAAGGTTCTTGAAATCCAGAACAAAGCCCGCGCGATCCGCGAGACGATTATCGAGATGCTCGTCGCGGCAGGCTCCGGCCACACCGCGGGGCCGCTTGGCATGGCGGACATCTTCGCGACATTCTACTTTCATATCCTCAATCATGAGCCGCACAATCCCGAGTGGGAGGAGCGCGACCGCCTGATCCTCAGCAACGGCCACATCGTGCCGGTGCGCTACGCCGCGATGGCGCACGCCGGCTACTTCCCGGTTGCGGAATGCCTCACGCTGCGCAAATTCGGCTCGAGGCTGCAAGGCCATCCCGAGCGCACCAAGTTGCCAGGCCTTGAGACGACGTCGGGGCCGCTTGGCAGCGGCTTGGGGCAAGCGGCGGGCATCGCCTACGGCGCGCGCATGGACCGCAAGCGCTTCCGCACCTATGTGGTCATGTCCGATGGCGAGCAGGATGCGGGCAACACCTGGGAGGCGGCGATGTTCGCCGGCAATAACAAACTGCATAATCTCACGGCGGTCATTGACCGCAATAATATCCAGATCAACGGCATGACCGAGCAAGTTATGCCGCTGGAGAACTTGCGCGGCAAATACGAGGCGTTCAATTGGCACGTGCTCGAGGTCGACGGCCATAACATCAAGCAGTTCTGCGACGCGATTGAAGAAGCGAAGGCGATCTATGAAAAGCCGACGGTGATTATCGCGCACACGATCCCCGGCAAAGGCATCAAAGAGATAGAATTCGACTACACCTGGCACGGCAAACCGCCGACCAAGGAAGAAGCCAAGAAATTCTTGCATGAATTGCGCACGCTGGGCGGCAAAGTAAAGAGCGAACATCAATAGGCATGCTGAACTCTGATCTTAAACTCGCGAAGAATATTTTTGATACTCCGGACATGGCGCCGACGCGTGACGGGTTTGGCACTGGTTTAGTGGAAGCAGGCGAGAAGGACTCTCGCGTGGTCGCGGTATGCGCTGACCTGGCAGAAAGTACGCGCATCTTGGCATTTAAGGAGAAGTTTCCCGATCGTTATATCGAGGCAGGCGTCGCGGAGCAAAATCTGGCGACCGTCGCATCCGGCCTCGCCAACTACGGCAAGATCCCGTTCATTGCCTCCTACGCGACCTTCAGTCCCGGCCGCAACAACGAGCAGATCCGCACGACGGTCTCTATTAATAATGTGCCGGTCAAGATCGTCGGCTCCCATGCGGGCGTTTCGGTCGGCCCCGACGGCGCGACGCACCAGGCGCTCGAGGATATCGCACTCATGCGCGTGCAGCCTCGTATGACCGTGCTTTACCCCTGCGATCGCGAGCAGGCGCGCAAGGCGACGCTCGCCGCGGCCGAGCATCAGGGGCCAGTGTATCTGCGCCTCGCGCGCGAGAAGACGCCGATCATGACGACTGCGCAGACGTCGTTTGAATTCGGCAAAGCCCAGCTCATGTGGCAGCCCAAGGACCGACGCAAGAAGCCCGATGTTGTTGTCTTTGCGACCGGGCCGCTCCTTTATAATGCACTCATCGCGGCGCGAGACCTCGAGGAGAAGCTTGCGGTCGTAGTTATCAATATCCACACGATCAAGCCGCTTGATGCGGCAACGGTCGTCCAGTGGGCCAAGAAGGCCGGCGCCGTCGTGACGGTAGAAGAGCATCAGGTTGCCGGCGGCCTCGGCGGCGCTATTGCGGAGGTGCTTGCATCACAAGCGCCGGTGCCGGTCGAATTTATCGGCGTGCACGACCAGTTCGGCCAGTCGGGAGAGCCCGCGGAACTTATCGCGCACTATCATATGGATGCGCCAAGCATCATCGATGCTATTACCAAGGTAAAGGCTCGCAAGGCAAAATAGTTGTATGTTCAATGACTTCAAGCGCTCGCGCGGCAGCATCTGGAAGTCAAGCGTCAATTCGTTTATCGGCAGTGTATTCCTGGGCGTATGCGCGCTGTGGGCGATAATCGTCATTTGCCAGGCCTCATGGGGCGTCAATCCAGTCGCGCAGGCTTTTACCAACGCCGTTGCAATGGAGACGCAGGTGTCTAATTAATAGAGGAAGAAAAAGCCCCCGCCGCGCGTTACTACGCGCGGCGGGGGCCGCGAACTCACATTCTCCATAGGTTGATCGCGGTTTCCGTAATTTCCTCAGGAGTAGACCGCAGAGCGTCGATCTTGCGAAAATGATCGTCCTTCTTCGCTTCCTTATTCCATTCGCGACCCTCGATCAGCCGCTCCTCGATCTCCGATGGCGACAGGCCGCCGCGCGCTTTCATGCGACGGCGAAGCTCCGTCTCGTCGTCGATATACAGGTACAAGGAGCGCGTCAGCCCTAATTTGCGGTGCCTCATGACGTACCGATGCAGCTTTTGGGCCGCATCGATCGTGATGATGGCGACGTTGAACCCGGCTGAGAGCGCGTCATCTACCGCTTTCTTGCGCGTGCCGTAGCGGTAAGCGCCGATCTTCACGTGCCAGAGCAGCTCGCAGTTGTTGCCGATTTCCCGGAATTTGTTCTCCGAGACATGCGCGTATTCGCCCGGTTGGTCGGTTGCCCTCGGCGGCCGCGTCGTGATGCTTTCGAGCGGTTGCAGGCCGGGGATTATTTCGCTCAGATGTCCGAGAAGCGTCGTCTTGCCGCTGCCGGACGGGCCGCAAATAACGAGAATCATAGGTCCCTCCAAAGGTCGGTATCCAGCCGGAGTATAGGAGATTTCTGACCTTGCGGCAACGCTCCTTAGAGCGCTTCTATCTTGAAAGCTGCTGCCGGCTTGGCGAGATGCTGCTCGAGCTCTTCGCGCTTGAGGAGGCCCTTCTGCGCGCCGATGTCCTGAAGCACCGATGATGCGTTGGTAGCGCCCCACTGCACGGCTTCCTCGAGCGGCTTGCCAAGCTCGAGCGCCGCGACCGTGGTCGAGGCGAGCGCGTCGCCGGCACCGGTGATCTCATAAGGCGGCTTAGGGTCGGGGTAGCGCGGGCAGTGGAACATCGTCACGCCATCCTCTTTGATTCCGTACGAGCCCCGCGCGTCGTCGGTAATGACGGCGATTTTCGGTCCGAGCGCCCTCATACCCTTGAGGAGATCTTTCATGTCGCTGCCGGCGGGTAAGCCAAGAATGGTCTCCGCCTCTTCCTTGTTGCAGAAGAATATATTCGTGCGCGCATAGACGTCGCGCAGCGCCTCGACACCGAGCTTGATCTGGAAGGTGCCGGGCTGGAAGGCGAGCTTCGTATCGGGAAATTCCTTGAGCTTCTCCATCCACGCGTGATGATAGGGGACAGAATTTTCTCCAAGCGATGAAAGGTACACCCACTTGGGCCCTATAGTCATCTGCGGCACGGTGTAGTCGAACTGCTCGTGCTTGACCAATATCGTGCGCTGGCTCTCGAACCACAGCACGTAATGATAGTTGGTGTGCTTGCCCGGCACCTTCTCTATATAGTCGAGCGCCACGTTGTCGATCTGGAGCGAAGCGAAGCACTGCGTCGCATACATGTCGTCGCCGACATACGCGCGCAAGGCAGATTTGAGCCCAAGCCGTGCCGCAGAGACCGCTGCGTTGGCGGAGTTGCCCACGGCGGGCACCACTTCGGCGAATTCATAGGGGATCTTGTCGCCCCAGCGCATGCAGATCTCGCACTCCTCGTTGTTGAGTTTGCAATGCACGGAGGCGTCATGGAGGCGGATAAACGCATCAATAACAATATCGCCAATGGCGAGAAAATCGAGCTGTTCCATATATTTTCAGTATACTATGCGTATACAGGTGTTACACTGGTGAGTATGGATATCCCAATGAAAAATCTCCGCGCGACCATTGCTGACTTTAAGGCAGCAGGGAAGGCTATCGGGCATTTTAATTTCTCCGACTCCAACCAGCTGCGCGCTATCGCGCTCGCGGCGAAAGAGGTAAATGTGCCAGTTATTGCAGGGTTGTCGGAAGGCGAGCGGGAATTTTTCCCGATCACGCATGCGCGGGCGCTCGTCGACCGCTACCGCATCGAGGGCGTCAATATGTTCCTTAATGCCGATCATACGTATAGTGCTGAGAAGGTCCACAAGGCGATATCGGAAGGCGTCGACTCGGTCGTCGTCGACGGCGCGGCGCTCCCGTTCGATGAGAATGTCGCGATGCTCAAGGAGTGCGTCGACTATGCGCGCAAGGGAGGCCGCGATATCATTATCGAAGGCGAGCTCGGCTATATCGGCCAGTCTTCCAAACAGCTGGATGCTTTGCCGGAAGGCGTCTCGATCGAGAATCTTACGACCGTCGAAGACGCGAAGAAGTTCCTTGCCGGTACCGGCATCGATGCCTTCGCGCCGGCTGTGGGCAACGTCCATGGGATGCTTAAGTCCGCTCAAGAGCCGCGGCTTCACCCCGACCGGGTAAAAGAGATCGCCGACGCGCTCCAAATCCCGCTTGTGCTCCATGGCGCATCGGGCAACACTGAAGAAGATATCGCCGCGTGCATCAAGGCGGGCGTCACGATCGTGCACATCAATACCGAATTGCGCCTCACGTACCGCGACAGCCTCAAAAAATCGCTCGAAGCTAATCCCGACGAAACGACGCCGTACAAATTCTTGACACCCGCCGTCGACGCGATGCAGCAGTTCCTCATGGAGAAAATGCGCCTCTTCGCCTCGGCCTAGCGGTTGCCAAAAACCAGTATATCTGCTAAATTATTCGGGCAATGCAGCTTACTGTCGAAAAGCGCGATACGAAACAGAGTCCCAAGTCCTTGCGCGGCAAGGGTTTACTGCCTGCGGTCGTCTACGGCCGTTCCGAGGAGTCGACCCCTATCACCGTCGACCGCAAGGCCTTCGACAAGGTCTTCCATCAAGCGGGGGAGTCGAGCGTCATTACCCTTGCCGGCCTCGGCGAGGAGAAGGATGCGCTCATCCACGAGGTTGAATTCGACGCCGTGACCGGCGTACCGGTCCACGCCGATTTTTACGCGATCGAGAAGGGTCAGACTGTTACGGTGTCGATCCCGCTCGAGTTCGTCGGCGAGTCTCCGGCCGTGAAGGACCTTGGCGGCATCTTGGTGAAGGTCATCCACGAACTGGAGATCGAGTGCCAGCCCAAGGACCTCCCGCACGCGATCAATGTCGATATCTCCGCTCTCGCGACCCTCGAGGACCAGATCCACGTCAAGGACCTCAAGGGCATCCCGTCTTCGGCCACCATCACGTTGGACCCGGAGGAGGTCGTAGCGATGGTATCGGTCGCTGTCGAAGAGCCGGTGGAGGAAGCCCCGGCCGACCTCTCCTCGATCGAGATCTCCGAAGAGCGCGGCAAGAAGGAGGAAGAGGGCGCCGAGGGAGCCGCTCCTGCAGAAACCAAAGAATAAAAGAACCCGGGGTAACCCGGGTTTTATCGTCCGAGTTACAATACTCATATGATAAAGAAACCTTTCTATAATGCCGTGCTCGCCGCGGGATATATCGTCGGGCTCGTGTATTTTATTTTTACTTTCATTGCGCAGCCCAATACGCCGGACAGCGAATCGTCGCTCCTGGTGCCGATTGCGATGCTCTCCCTCTTCGTGCTCTCGGCGGCAGTCATGAGCTACCTCTTCCTCTATGAACCGCTCATGCTCTACTTTGAGGGCAAGAAGCAGGAAGCCGTGCGGTTTTTCCTTCAGACGACCGGCATCTTCGCGCTCATTACGTGCGCATACTTCGTGCTGCTCATCGTCATGGGAAGGTAACCGGTAAGCACTACCGGGGCCACTCCGTCTGATATACTCGTATATATGAGGGCGAACATAGGGAGGGCTGCCGCTCTCTTACTGATTGGCATCATAATCTGCGCGGGGGTGTACACATCACTTATGCTTGCGCCGCACGCAAGCGCGCAGACGCTCACCGACCAGCAGAAGGCGCAGCTTCAGGCGCAGTACGATGAGCTGCAGGCCGAGATCGCGCAATGGCAGCAGGTACTCAATGACACCAAGGCCAAGAAAGCAAGCCTCCAGGGCGACGTGACGACGCTCAATGCCGAGATTGCCAAGGCGCAGGCGGAGATCAAGCAGCGCACGATCACCATAACGACGCTCGGCAACGAGATCGACCAGAAGAACGCGCAGATCAGCGACCTCGAGGACTCGATCGACCAGGGCCACGACTCCCTCGCCAAGCTCCTGCGCCAGATGAACGAGACGGAGACCGAGTCGCTCGTGGTGCTCGCGTTCTCGGCGAGCAACCTCTCGGACTTCCTCTCCGATGTCGACAATATCAATTCGATCAACAGCGCGCTTGAGGCGCAATTCAACCAGATACGCAATACGCAAGCGCAGGTCGCGATCGCGCGCGACGCACTGAGCACCCAGCAAGACGCACAGATCGACGCGGAGCACGACGTCGAGGTGAAAAAGTCCCAGATCCAGGACGACCAGACGCAGAAGAAGCAGCTCCTCGCCGTCACGACGCAAAACGAGACGACCTACAGCCAGATACTCGCGCAGCGCCAGGCGCAGGCGGCGGCGATCCGCGCGGCACTCTTCCCGCTGCGCGACGCGGCGGCGATCAACTTCGGCACCGCGCTCACCTACGCGCAGGCCGCGCAGAAGGCGACCGGCGTCGACCCGGCCTTCGTACTCGCGATCCTCACGCAAGAGTCCAACTTGGGCGCCAACGTCGGCCAGTGCTATCTTTCCAACGACAAGACGGGCGCGGGCGTCGGCAAGAATACCGGCACCGCCTTCGCCAACGTCATGAGCCCGACGCGCGATGTGCCGCCCTTCTTGGCGCTTGCCGATCAGCTCGGCTTCGACCCGCACCATCAGGTGGTCTCGTGCCCGATCCCGAGCGCGGGCGGCTGGGGCGGCGCCATGGGTCCGGCGCAATTCATCGCCTCGACGTGGGCGACGATGGCGAGCAAAGTTGCGACGGCGCGCGGCGAGTCCATAGCCAATCCGTGGGACCCACAAGACGCGATCATGGCGATGTCCATATATCTCGGCAATCTGGGCGCCTCGGCCGGCACGTATTCCTCCGAGCGTACGGCAGCCGCCAAATACTACGCGGGCGGGGCGTGGGCGACCGCAGGGCAGACCTATGCCAACCAAGTGATGTCCAAGGTCGACTCGATACAGAAGAATATCGACTGCCTCACCGACAACAGTACCTGTAGCATCTAAGCCAGCGGCTTGCAGAAGCCATTTTGCCGTGCTATTATTGAAGTATGAAAGCCGAAACCCATCCGACATATTTTCCCGAGGCCAAGGTGACCTGCGCATGCGGGAACACCTTTACCGTGGGCTCGACCCGCGAGCATATCGAGGTGGAAATCTGCTCCAACTGCCACCCGTTCTACACCGGCAACGAGAAGATCATGGACGCCGCCGGCCGCGTAGAGAAGTTCAAGGCGCGCCGCGCTGCTGCTTCCGCCAAGAAGGCGAAGTAGATGGACCTCGCGAAATATAAAGAGAACCCGAAGACCGCCTTTCTCGCGCAAGAGTACGAGCGGCTTTTGGCTGAGGAGATGGAGATCCGCGCCATAGACGACGCGGAGCTGGGAGAACTTGCGAAAGACGACATTGCGCGTATCGAGGAGCATAAGTCGATGCTGCTCAAGCAGATGGACGAGATCTTGGAAGGCGAGAAGGAGGAAGAGGAGTTCCCCAACGAGATCGTGCTCGAAGTTCGCGCCGGTGTCGGCGGCGAAGAGGCCGCGCTCTTCGCCGAAGAGCTCTCCAACATGTACCGCGCGTATGCAGTGAAGGAAGGCTGGAACGTGCGCGTGCTCTCCGAGTCCAAGTCCGACCTTGGTGGCTATAAGGAAGCCGTGTTCGAAATCCGCGGTAAGGGCGTCTATAAGCGGCTGCGCTGGGAGACCGGCGTGCATCGCGTACAGCGCGTGCCCGCGACCGAGAAGTCCGGCCGCATCCACACCTCGACCGCCTCGGTCGCGATCGTACCGATCAAAAAGAAGGTAACCATTGTAGTCAATCCTGCCGACTTCGACATGGAATATTCCCGCTCAGGAGGGGCGGGGGGGCAGAACGTCAACAAGGTCGAGACTGCGGTGCGCATTATCCATCGTCCTACCGGCATCGATGCGCGATCCACCGTTGAGCGTAGCCAATCGGCGAACCGCGAGCGCGCCATGGCGATCGTGATGGCCAAGCTCCAGGAACGCGCCGACGAAGAGGCGGCTGCAAAGCTTTCGGCCAATCGCAAGTCCCAGATCGGCACCGGCGACCGCTCCGAGAAAATCCGCACCTACAACAGCCTACAAGACCGCGTGACCGACCACCGGATCAAGGAATCCTGGCACAACCTCCCGGGCATTTTTGAGGGCAATCTGGAGGGCATCCTGGACGCGCTTGAGGCCGCCAGCGAAGGGGGAGCCGGCTTCGGCGAAGGCGTTGCGCCGGAGGAAGAAGCGTGATATCTTAAAGCACACGTTCGCATATGGATAAGAACCAGCTGATCGACAAGCTTTTTACCGTTGGAGCCCATTTCGGCTACAGCCCGTCCCGCCGGCATCCGAGCCAGGCGTCCTTTATCTATGGCGAGAAGGGCGGCACCGAAGTATTTGACCTCGAGAAGACGGCCGCCTGCCTCGACACCGCGCTCTCATTCGTGAAGTCTCTTGCAGCCGAGCGTAAGACGATCCTCTTCGTCGGCGGCAAGGCTGAGGCGCGCGGCGCCGTCAAGCGCACCGCCGAGCGCATCAATGCGCCCTACGTTGCCTCTCGCTGGATTGGCGGTACGCTCACCAACTTTTCCGAAATCAAGCGCCGCCTCGGCCGCCTCTCCGAGATCACGACCATGCGCGAGAAGGGGGAGCTCGCCAAATTCACCAAGCGCGAGCGCCTGCTTATCGACCGCGAGGCTAACGACCTCGAGCTTATGTTCGGCGGCCTCAAGGGCGTCACCAAGCTTCCCGACGCGCTCATGATCGTCGACCCGCGCCAGGAGGACGCGGCGGTCAAGGAGGCGGCCAAATTCACTATCCCGGTCATCGCCCTCATGAACTCCGACTGCGATCGTACGAACATCGCGTACCCCGTCCCCGGCAACGACGCCTCGCAGGAAACGATCACCTTCGTCCTCGACGAAGTCGCCAAGGTATACATGGACAATCTCGCCCCTGAGAAGGCTCCGCAGCCTGCAGAAGCGGCGGCAAACTAATCGCTATGGCAGTATCCGCAGAGCAAGTTAAAGCGCTCCGTGATGCAACCGGCGTCTCGATGATCGAGTGCAAGAAGGCGCTTGAAGCGGCCGACGGCAATATGGACAAGGCGCTCGATATCCTTCGCGCGCGCAGCAATGAAATCGCGGCCAAGAAGTCCGACCGCGCGCTCGGCGCCGGCGTCGTCGCCTCATATATCCACTCGACCGGCCAGGTGGGCGCCATGGTCGTGCTCTCAAGCGAGACTGATTTCGTATCCAAAAACGAGGAGTTCTCCGCGCTCGCGCGCGACATCGCGATGCATGCTGCAGCCATGCGCCCGCAGAACGTGGCGGAACTTCTCGAGCAGCCGTTCATTAAAGATTCAACGCAGACAATCGCGGGGCTTATCTCCGGCGCCACGCAGAAGTTCGGCGAGCGCGTCGAGATAAGCTCGCTTTCAGTCGCCTCGGTAGCATAGCAAGCCACCCTGCTATACTAGTGAGGTGCGGGATTGTCATGACTCTCTTCTTCACCATAACGCTCGGCGCATCGATTATCGGCCTTCTCGCGATGCTTCTTATCAAGAGCCGTGAAATGCGCACGGGCCGGCGCATCTTCGCGCGCCTGCGGCCCGCGGAGAGCGGGGTGCTCCACAGCGTCGTCTACTTCTTTGAAAAGACGCTCCCTATCACGATCAAATACCTCGTCTTTCGTGCGAGCGAGGGCCTGGGCGCGCTCGTCAAGCGCACGTTCGCGCGCGGCATCCTCCTCTTCGAGTACGCGCTCGAGCACATGCTCGTATTCATCCGCGACCTCACCCGCCCGCCGCACCGCGGCGGCCCCGCGTCGCCCTTCCTCCAGGAAGTCGCCGATCATAAGCGCGAGCTCATGAAGGGCTCCAAGGAAGACCGCGCGATCTTCGAGGAGTAGCCGCCGCGCCTACAGTCACGCCGCCTTAGCTCAGTTGGTAGAGCAACTCTTTTGTAAAGAGAAGGTCCCCAGTCCGAATCTGGGAGGCGGCTCCAAAATCTACTTGCAATTGAAAGCCTATTTCTCTTTCGTGCTGGTTGCGGCGGTCGAGGTTGCCAGGGTGTCGAGGCCCGGAATAAGCGCTTGCATGTCGTCGACATTTTTGAAACCGTAGACAGGTGCGCCGTTGTTGATGACGAAGGCGGGGAGGTTATCATCCACTTTTCGCAGCGCAATGAGTGTCTGGAGCGCCGATAGGTCGAGGTTGTAGTCGAATGAGTATACGCGCAGGTCCGGATAATTCTCGCGCAGGTACGTAAGCACGTCGCCCGCGCGGCCGCAGTCGGGGCAATCGCCGGAGTTCGAGTAGAAGTAGAGGACAGAGATCGGCTTCGTGCCGCACTTCTGCGAGACTTGCTGCATCAGGAGATAGTCCTTGATCTCAAGCAGGCTGTACTGCTTCTTGAGGCTGATTACGTCGTTGTTGTCGCTGCCGAGCTTGCTCTCGGCGTACGATAGCTGCTCGGCTAAAGAATTGAGCTCGTCCGTGAGGACCGGGTGCTCGGAGAGCGTCTCGCAGTCGGTGTTGCCGAGAAGCTCGAACTGCGTCTCCGAGGAGAGGAGGTCGATCGAGATCGCGTCCTGCGTCGCGCGGATGTCGGCAACGCGTACCGCGTCGAGCTTGGCCGCGATATAAAAAGCGGTACCGAAGATAGCGGCGGTTATGGCGAATGCAAGGAGATATTTCTTCCAATCAGTCATGTATGATGATCGCTAGCGCCAGGTTGCTTCGCGCGCGCGGATGGTACCCCAGCTCGCGCGCAGGAGCCACAGCGGTGCGATAAGGCCGAAGAGCGCGAAATAGGAGATAAGCGCCTTGATCGTGATCCGGTTCTGCGCCATGCGCTGCCCGAGCATGATCGACACGAGCATGAAGCCCAGCGAGATGAGGATGATGAATGAGAGCATACTCGTGTCCATATAGAACCACTGGATGCGGAAGCTTGGCATCGTGAGCGGCACGCCGGTTGCCCAGAAGTCGGATGCCGTCGTGATAATGGAGGAAGACACAGTGTAGAGGCTGTAGACGGCGGTGTACACGCCGAGGAAGAAGGCAAGCAGGCCGAACGGGAGTGTGAGCATGCCGAAGTTGCCGAAGCGCGGGTTGAAGTACATATACGCGTAGTCGATCGAGTTCTGAAGGAACCCTTGCGACCAGCGCACGCGCTGCACGAGGAGCTTGCGCACCGACTTTGGCACGGTCGTGTAGACATAGGCGGTGTGCGCGTTGATGATCTTGAGGCCGTGTTTATGCATGCGGAAGGCGATCTCCATGTCCTCGGTGTTATGCGCGTGGCGGAAGAGGCCGATCTTCGAGAATACCGCGCGGCGGTAGAAGGAGAACGGCCCCGGGAGCACATGAAGCGCGCCGACGTTGTCGATCATCTTGCGGTAGAAGACGCCGAAGGTGTACTCGACGCTCTGCATGAGTTCGAGGATCGATTTAGGATGATGCACTTTCATGATCGGCATGAGCGCCATCGCGTCGGGATTATGCTCAAATGCCTTCACCACCTCGACGAGCGCGTCGGGGCTCGCGAAGGAGTCCGCATCGAGGCAGCCGATAAGCTCGGCCTGGGAGCGCTCGATCGCGAAGTTGAGCGCGGTATACTTGCCGCCATTCTCTTTATAGTAATACGAAACCTGCGGATGTGATGCGGCAAACTGCTCGGCGATCTTGCGCGTGCCGTCGGTCGAGCCGTCATCGACCACCATGATCTCGAGCTTATTCTCCGGGTACTCGAGCGCCGTGAGCGATTCGAGCGTGGCAAGGATCGTGTGCTCTTCGTTGAAGGCAGGCACCGCGATCGTCACGGTCGGATAGCGCGCAGGGCGCGCAGACGTCTTCTTGTGCGGCTTTTTTTCGAAGAAGGAGATGAGCAAAAACACCTCGAAATAGAGGGCCAAAAAGAGGCATACATATACTCCCAGGGCCCCTATGTCCATGGCTCAAACTATAGCATTTTTGGCGCATTTGAGCCATACTTCTGGTATTCCTATGGAAGACAAGCAACAGGGCCATATCCACCCTATTTCGAGCCTTATCCGCGAGGCCAATCGCATCTTTGGCAAAATGGGCTTCGCCTTCGCCGAAGGGCCGCTCTTGGAAGACGAGTGGCACAACTTCGATGCGCTCAATGTGCCCAAGGATCACCCGGCGCGCGATATGCAGGACACGTTCTTTATTAAAAACATGCCCGGCCATGTGCTGCGCACGCACACGAGTCCGGTACAGGTGCGCTATATGGAGGCGCAAGTGAAAGCGGGCATCATGCCGCCCTACCGCGTGATCGTGCCGGGGAAGGTTTTCCGCAACGAGGCGACCGATATGACGCATGAGGCGGAATTTTTTCAAATAGAAGGTCTTGCGGTCGGCAAGGACGTGACGCTGGGCAACCTCAAAGGTACGCTTGAGCAATTTTTCAAAGAGCTTTTCAGGGGAGCCAATGTCGAGGTGCGCTTCCGTCCAAGCTTCTTCCCGTTTACCGAGCCGTCGGTCGAGGTCGACATGCGGCTCGTGGGCGACGATGTGCCGGAAAAATTGCGTGGTCGGTGGATCGAGATGATGGGCGCCGGCATGGTGCACCCCAATGTGCTGCAGAACGCCGGCCTCGACCCGGAAGTCTATCAAGGCTTCGCCTTCGGCATGGGGCTCGACCGGTTGGCCCTCCTGCGCTGGTCGATAGACGATGTGCGCCTCATGCACTCGGCCGACCTTCGCTTCATCAACCAGTTTTAACATATGAAAATCTCCCGACGCTGGATACAGAATTTTTTTGATAGCGAACTGCAGAGCACGCAGGAGGTTGCGGATGCCCTCACGTTTCACGCTTTCGAGATCGACGGCATTGAGAAGGTCGGCGATCCGTCTAACGCCGAGACGAGTGACGAGGTGCTCGACGTGAAGGTGACGCCCAACCGCGGACATGATTGCCTCTCGCACCGCGGCATCGCGGGAGAACTCTCGGCGATACTAAAGTTGCCGCTCAAAGTCGACCCGTGGGCGGGGAAGCCGGATTTCTCCAAGGCCACTGACGCAGTCTCGATCACGCTTGAGGATCCGGCACTCTCGCCCCGCTACATCGCCGCCTATATAAAGAGCGTGAAAGTGGCCCCCAGCCCCGCGTGGCTCGTACAAGCGCTTGCAGCGATGGGCCAGCGCTCGATCAATAATGTCGTCGACGCGACCAATATGGTCATGTTCAATACCGGCCAGCCGCTGCATGCCTTCGACGCAGGAAAGCTAGAGCAGGATAATGGTAAGTACCACATCGTCGTGCGTAAGGCGCGCGCGGGCGAAAAGCTTCTCGCACTCGACAACAAAGAATACGAGCTCAAAGACTCGATGCTCGTCATTGCCGACGGGGTGGCCGACGTGCCGGTAGGCATTGCCGGCATCAAGGGCGGCACGCCCGCCGGCATTACCGAAGCGACGACTGACATTATTATCGAATCAGCAAACTTCAACGGCGTCTTGGTGCGCAAGACCGCACAGGCCTTGAAGCTGCGCACCGACGCCTCAAGCCGCTTCGAGCAAGGGGTCTCGCCCGAGCTTGCCGGCTATGGTATGAGACAAGTTGTCGATCTTGTAACGAGTATCGCGAGCGGGGAATTAATCGGCTTTGCTGATGTCTACCCGGCGCCGCAGGAAATGAAGCGCGTGTCGGTCTCTGTCGATAAAATTAACCAAATTCTCGGTACCAAACTCACCGGCGCCGAAGTGAGCGACGTATTCCAGCGGCTGCAATTTGCGTATAAAGAAGAGAATGATTTGTTCGATGTCGAGGTGCCGTTCCAGCGGCTCGATATTGTGATTGCAGAAGATCTCGTTGAGGAGGTCGGTCGCATTGTTGGCTATGATAAAGTTCCTGCTGAGCCGTTGCCGTCGATGCCAAAGCAGCCGGAAGTGAATCTCAATTTCTACACCGCCGAGCATGTTCGCAAGCAGCTCACTGATATGGGGTACTCTGAGGTCTTCACCTCTGTCTTCGCTGACAAAGGCGAGGTTGCCGTGCTCAACAAGGTCGACAGCGTGCGGCCGTACCTGCGCGCCAATCTTGTCGACGGGCTCAATGACGCGCTCAAGAAAAATATTCCTAATAAAGACCTCCGTGGCCTCAAGGAAGTGAAATTGTTCGAGATCGGGTCGATCTGGAAGGGCGGCAAGGAAGAAATTTCCGCCGGTATTGTGACCGAGAAGGACAAAGCCCAAGAAGAGCCGCTCGCCATGCACGCGCCCAAGGAAGCGCTAACCCAATACGAAGACTTACCGCTCTCGACCGCTGTGCGCTACCAGCCGTTCTCCAAGTACCCCTACATCGTGCGCGATATTGCGATGTGGACGCCTGCCGGTACCGAGCCTGATGCTGTTTCAAAAATGATCGCCGATCAGGCAGGGGATCTGTGCGTTAAAATCTCTCTCTTCGATCAATTTCAAAAAGCAGAAAAAACTTCACTCGCGTTCCGCCTTATATTCCAATCATTCGAGCGCACGCTTACCGAGGTGGAAGTAAACGAAATAATGGAAAAAGTCTCCGCGGCTCTCAAAGAAAAAGGCTTCGAGATCAGATAGATAAAATAAAAGAAGAACGCCCGCCGCACAAGATGCGGCGGGCGGGATCATTGGCAGGATAGATCTGATCAAGCGAGCTAAGGCAGCGGAATCTCCCTGAACTGAGAATCCAGAAGGAGTACCGGCTTACCGCCCTTCTGAAAGGTATGGATGCAGCCCAGCTCGTCGAACTGTTCCATCAGTAGCAGATAGTCGAACGTATCGACCGCGCACTTCTTCTGGAAGACGGCGACGTAGAATTCGGCTTCCGGATGCTGGGCACGAATCTCCCGGATCTTCTTCGCGAGCGGTGGGACGATAATATCCCATTTGCTCGTGAAGTCCGCCACTGAGTACCACTGCCAGCGTTTCGGATCGCGCACGGCAACAATGATCACTGTAAGAGGGACAAAGACGGCGATAAACACGGGCCCTCCGCCGAACATGAGGACGGCTATCCCGTAGGTAACGTAATCAAGCGCAGTATGACTGACGCCGAGAATATCTTTCGGCACCAAGAAGAAGGCGATCAGGATGCCCACAAGGAATGCCAGTATCACTAACTTCCCGAATATCTTGCTGTTATCGAGCCAGCGCTGGATATACCAGAACTTATTGGGCGGGGTAAGCCGGATCGCCTCGGCTTCCATCCAGTCGCTCAACGACATTGAAAGAGCGGTCATCTCTCGATTCCTTGTATTGGAGTTGAGGGAACAATTTCCACGGCAACAGTACCACAATCCTCTTATTTAGCAAGGTTTTTTGGCTGTCCACAGGCTTCCAAACTGCCCTCGTATTTGATACAATAGAGGGGTAAGGCTGCTATCAGCTTTCTTTATATTTGTGGCTGAAACTAAGGATAAAAAGGAGGCGAAGAAGTCCTCCTATGGTGCGGATGCAATAACGGTGCTCGAGGGGCTCGAGGCTGTGCGCCGCCGCCCGGGCATGTATATCGGGACCACTGGCCCCGAGGGGCTCCATCACCTCATCTGGGAAATCTTCGATAACTCGCGCGACGAGGCGATGGGCAGCTTCGCCAACGATATCGAGGTGGCGCTCCTCCCGGGCAATATCGTGCGCGTCGCCGACAACGGCCGCGGCATCCCGGTCGACGTTCATAAGCAGACCAAAGTCTCGGCGCTCGAGACGATCATGACGACGCTCCATGCCGGCGGCAAGTTCGGCGGCGAGGGGTACAAGGTCTCCGGCGGCCTCCACGGCGTGGGCGCCTCGGTGGTGAACGCTCTCTCAACCTGGATGCGCGTCGAGGTGCACCGCGACGGCGGCGCTTACACGCAAGAATATGCGCAAGGCAAGAAGAAGGCCGCGGTAAAGAAGGTCGGCCCGAGCAAGCTTGTCGGCACGGTCACGTCATTTACGCCTGATCCGACGATCTTCGAGAAGACTGACTTCGATTTCGATAAAATAGTCTCGCATCTGCGCGAGCAGGCATACCTCGTGAAGGGCCTGCGCATCACGATCATCGACGCGCGCGAGTCGGGCCTCAAGTTCACCGATGTCGGCAAGGAACTCTACTTGCGCGATTATCTGACCGCGTGTCCGTCGCAGACGTTCTACTTTGAGGGAGGCTTGCGCTCGCTCATCTCGTTCCACAACCGCTATCAGAAGCCGATCCACAAAAACATCTTCTATATCGAGAAGGAGGTCGACGGCATCGATGTCGAGGTTGCGCTCCAGTATGTTGACGATATCTCGACGCGCCTCTTTGCGTTCGCTAACAATATCTTCAACGGCGAAGGCGGCACGCATGTGACCGGCTTCAGGACCGCCTTAACCCGCACGCTCAACGCCTATGCGCGCAAAGGCAATTCGGTAAAGGATAGCGAAGAGAATTTCACGGGCGAGGACGTACTCGAAGGCCTCACGGCGGTTGTTTCTATCAAGATGCCGGAGATTCAATTCGAGGGCCAGACGAAGGCCAAGCTCGGGTCTGTCGAGGCGCGCGGCGCTACCGAGGCGGCATTCGGCGAAGCATTCGCGCTCTTCCTCGAGGAGAATCCCGACGATGCCAAAGCGATCGTGCAGAAATCTATCTTGGCGCTCAAGGCACGCAAGGCCGCCAAAGCCGCGAAGGACTCCGTGCTGCGCAAAGGCGCGCTCGAGGGCATGAGCCTCCCGGGCAAGCTTGCCGACTGCCAGAGCAGGGACGCGAGCGAGTCGGAACTCTTCGTCGTAGAGGGCGATTCGGCCGGCGGTTCGGCCAAGATGGGCCGCGACCGCAAGACGCAGGCTATCCTCCCGCTGCGCGGCAAGATCCTCAATGTCGAACGAGCGCGCCTCGACAAGATGATTGCCTCCGAGCAGATCCGCAACCTGGTGGTGGCGCTCGGTACCGCGATCGGCGATGTCTTTGATATGGAGAAGCTGCGCTATCACAAGATCATCCTTGCCACCGATGCCGACGTCGACGGCGCGCACATCCGTACGCTTCTCCTTACGCTCCTCTATCGTCACTTCCGCCCCATAGTCGACGGCGGGTACGTTTACATCGCCCAGCCGCCGCTCTATAAGATTAAGCGGGGCAAAGAGACTACCTACGCGTACTCCGACGAAGAAAAGGCGAAGGTCCTTGGCAAGGACGCGGGCAACGTAGTCGATGAGGGCGAAGATGGTGGGGAAGAGGCTCCCGAAGAAGCCGCAGAGGAGGAAACGACCACGAAAAAATCTTCCAAGATCCGCATCCAGCGCTACAAGGGCTTGGGCGAAATGAACCCCGAAGAGCTGTGGGAAACGACGATGAATCCCCAAAACCGCGTGCTTAAGCGCGTCACGATCGAAGACGCGCAAGATGCCGACCAGGTCTTCGACATCCTCATGGGCGAGGATGTCTCTTCCCGCAAGACGTTCATTCAGAGTAACGCCAAACTCGCCAATCTCGATATATAAATTTTCCCCCAACAAAAAACTCCGGCACATGGCCGGAGTTTTTTGTTGACCTTTCGTTGCTTTAGAACGCCTGGGTCGTGACCGTGTTGTTGGCCTCGTTAGACTCGAGGATGTAATTCTGCGGGTCGACGGTGATCGTCACCGTGCGGCCGTAGCTCGGGTACTGATACCCGTAGTTCTGGTTGTAGTTGTACGGATACGTCGAGTTGTTCTGATAGATGATATTGCCGTTGCTGTCGAGGCACGGGGTCGCGACGTTCTGATAGCCGTTGTAGCTGTAGCACGTCTGGTAGCTGCCGTACTGATTGTAATTGTACGGATACGTCTGAGACTGGCTGTAGGTATACGGATACTGATTGTAGCCGTTGTTGCAGTTGTAGTTCGGGTATTGGAGCGTGCAAACCTGATTCTGGTTATACGAGCTCTGATTGTCGAAGGTAAGCGTATAGACGATCTTGTCGCCCGGGTAGAGCGCTTGCTGGGTCTGCGACGTGTACTGGTTGTACGGCGCCTGGAGCGGGAGCTGTGCGGTGAAGTTCCAGCCCGCGCGAGCGATGGTGGTGCCGACATTGCTGACTTGGAACTGCACCTGCGTGCGGCCCGGGTAGGCGAAGGTCGGCAGCTGCGTCACCGAGATGATGCTTACGGAGAGGTCAGGGTAGCCGTAGAGCGTCGTCGTGTGTGCGGCCGGGATATAGGTGCCGCCATTGCTTGCCGTACCGGTGGACGTAGAGCCGGAGTTGCCCGTCTGTGACGGAGCCGCGGACGCCGGATTAACGGTAACATTCGTTGAGGCAGAGGCGGTGACCGTGCCGTCGTCGAGCTTGGTAGCCGATACGACAAATGAAGCGGCGACCGGTGCGCTGCCGCTGATAGCCGGGATGACCGTCATGCTCTGCGTCGCGCCCACATAATTGAACGGCGTCGCGCAGGGGACCGTCTGATACTGGCCAGCCGGGGTCGGCGCTTTGAGCGAGAGGCCGCTCTGGCACTGGTAGGAGAGCGAGTAGCTATACTGGCCGCTCGCGTTCGTGTGATTCCACGAGATCGTTACCGGCGTACCGGAGGTGACCGCGGTCGGGGTACTGATCGCGAGCGACTCTTGTGCGGGAGCACTTGAGCCGTTGCCGGTCACGAGCGATACGACGCTGCCGCCCACCGTCGAGACGACGGACGAGAGGTTAAAAGCGAGCAAAATAATGCCCCATGCGCCCAAGAGGAGCACCAAAATAAGGCCGATGAGAGCCACCGTGCGCAAAAGCGTATCCCGCCACGTAGATTGTCCTTCCATACTGGATAGTAATTACTAAAAGCCCTGATAATTGATACGGCGGCATCGTATCATGGGCATTTTCATATGTCAAGTATGAAACTTGACAAAAGTCAAATTCTGGTATAAGCTATATTCAGCCCTTTAAAACAGGCTATAGTCATAGGCCTGGCCGATCTCGGTAGGGCGTATTTCTATGGCAAGCAACCACACCTCGGGTAAAAAGACTTCGCGCACGGCAGCCTTCTGGGCCACCTTCGTGCTGCTCTTTGCGCTTACCTACAGCTTCCTTGCGGTCGTGGATGCGTTGCCTGATCATTCACAAAACGATATTGCCGCGCACAGCACTGATACTCCTTCGAAGGTGACTTCGCCGGAGCTGCCGGTGCGCGTTATTGCAAAGGATATCGGCCTCGATGCGGTTGTCGTCAACCCGACGTCGACTAATGTCGACACGCTCGATGATGCGCTGACGCAGGGCGCGGTGCGCTACCCGACCTCGGCTCAGCTTGGCGTCGACGGTACGGTGCTCATCTTCGGCCACTCGTCGTATCTTCCGGTCGTGTACCACCAGTACTACAAGACCTTTGACGGCATTCAGAACCTGAAGCAAGGCCAGACGATCAGCGTCTACTCCGGCACCACGGAATACCGCTATACGGTGACCGGCATCAGGGTTGCCGATGCTACGCAGGATGTGGTAGAACTGCCTTCAACCGGCAAGCACCTTGTCCTCGTGACCTGCGACTCCTTTGCCACCAAGAGCAACCGCTTTATCGTGACCGCGGACTTTGTAGGGACATACGCGCTCAGCTCCAAGTAACCCTTGGAGGCGGGCGAGTATGTCCTCGCAAGCAATTGCTAGAAGGACCCCAATTTCCGCAGCGAAAGCTGCGAGGACGAAACTGGAAGTATCAGTACATCGAAATTCAAACCGTCCCATAGGGACAGGAGGAATCAATGCCAACCACAGATACCAGAGATCTTCCGTCAAAGGAAGCGCTCAAGGAGGTCGTTAAGACTCTTGTTCAGCAGCGTCTGGATGATGTCGTTGCGGTCTCTACCGAGCGCAAGGCGGAAATGCTTGCTCGACTCGGCGAAGTCACGCAGCAACGCGATACCGCCGTCTCCGAAATGGAGCGTATCCGTAAGGAGCTCGAGAATCGTCCGACTCAGGACGCTATCGAGAATCTCTCGGACGACCTTCGGCGGGCGCAGAACCGGTCGGTCGAACTCAGTAACGAGATCGACCAGCTCAAGCGCCAGATTGCCGAGCTCGAGCAACGCCCTCAGCTGGAACTGGAGCAAGTGATCGAGGAGCTCCAAGTTCCGATCAACGAGATGTTCGATCAAGCGCTGGCGAAGATCAAGGAGTAATCGCCGGCGAGTCAAACCAACCTCAACCTGAGAAGGAGACTACGGAAATGGAAACTGGCAAGCAGGAACCGGAAGCCGCCGGAGCTGCTTCCCAGCAGCCGTCGGCCTCCAATTCGGCCGCACATTCTGTGCCGCCGATCACCATCGTCAATAACATACCGCCGCAGCAAGCTGCGCCGGTCGGGATGCCGGTGAAGAGCGAAGGGTCAAGTACCCTCTTCATCTTCGTTATCATACTGCTAGCGCTGGTGGTTGGGGGAGGAGTGGTATATTTCCTCACCCCGAAGTATCCGGCGCCGGCAGTTACGGAGACAGCCGCTCCGAGTGAGCTTGTCTCGCCGCCTGCACAGGACGCGGTCAGGACCGTTTCTATCGGTCCCAATGGCATCGCCGCGAGCGGCTATGACGTCAACGACGTCCAGCAGCTTGCGGGTATCCAGCAAGGGATGAAGTGGGACGCGGCCTGCGGCTGTCAGAAGCCGGTTGCGGCTCCGCCGCCTCCGGTCGTGGTGCCCAAACCGCATCCGCGTCCGAAGCCGAAGGCAACATGCGACGATGCCTGCAAGGAGTATCAGCGACTCAAGGGTGTGAGCGTCGACGTTTCCAAGTCTTGCTCGTATGTCCTGGTTCGTAACCCCCAACCCGTTGTCCTGAAGACTGCGTGGGGTAAGGTGGTTACGTCCTGGGCGCAGAGCCAGATTTCATGGCAGCAGACAAGCCGTGGATGGCTCGGCCAGATCTGTGCACCCGCCAGCGTTTATGCAACGGCTGGTCCGGGCGCCCGGTACTGCGCTGAGATCGCTCAGAGCGAGATGAACGAAGACGAGCGTTCGCGCCTGATGGCGGGAGGCACATGGGATTCGAACGATCCCTTCTGCCTCAAGTCGCAGGCCGAATGCCGCGCTGACAACCTGTCCTGGAAGTAACTTTTGTTCGGTGGAAGGAGGTACGCCTCCTTCCACCGGGCATTATTTATAGATAGATGTATACAGATACGGTAGTGAAATTATTCACTCTCGATATCCGGATATATCCGGAGAGCATTATTAAGTGAATATAGTCGTTATTATGAATCGAATTATAAATATTCAGTCAGTTGGTTTCTTCTTTGTAGCCCTGTTTATCGCAGCAGGTCTATTTCTTGCTGCCTCGGCTCCAGCCCATGCGGCAGGCGGTACTTCTGACGGCGGTTGCTGTGGTGGCTCTTCGAGCTCGGGCGGCAGCTCAGGCTACACTCCTCCGACCTACGGCAGCAGCGGCGGTTGCTCCTTTAACTGCGGCTATACCCCTCCGCCTGCTCCTACCTGCTCGCTCTCGATCAATCCTTCGCAGGTTGAGTACGGCGGCGACGTGCAGCTTTCGTGGAGCACCTCCAACGCAAGCTCGGTTTCTCTCTCCGGCGTCGGCACCGTATCGGCGAACAGCTCGTACACCGATTACAATGTCACCTCCAGCAGGACGTACACCCTCACCGTAGCCAACAGCGTTGGCAATACGGTGACCTGCACCAAGTCGGTGACGGTTAAGCAGAAGCCGGCTCCGACCTGCAACCTCTACGCTGACCAGACCTCGGTCAACCCTGGGAATCAAGTCAAGCTCTCCTGGACCAGCAGCAACGCTAATTACGCGACGCTCTCTTCGGTCGGCTCAATCGCGCTCAATGGCTCTACCTATGTGAATCCGTCGAGCGATACGACCTATACGGCGACCTTCTCGACCAACGACAACCGCTCGGTCACCTGCAATACGACCGTACATGTCGTCACCCTTACGTGCCCGGCCAATTACACCGGCACGTACCCCAACTGCGTTCCGATCACGTGCCCGGCCGGTTACTCTGGTGCGTATCCCTCCTGCATCCCGCCGTCATACAACGCTCCGTCGTGCAACATCTACGTCAACACCAACAACCAGTACAACACGCAGTACGTGCAGTACGGCCAGCCGGTGACGATCACCTGGGCGTCGCAGTACGCGACTTCGGGCTGGATCAACAATGGCATCGGCAACGTCGCGCTCTCGGGATCGCAGCTTATCTATCCGACCCAGAACACGACCTACACCGCGACCTTCCTCGGACAGAATAATCAGCAGATCACCTGCTCGGTGATCGTCAACATTACGACCCCGCCGATCGTCTATCAGAACCCGGCTCCGTATATCAACCTCTCGGCAGTGCCGTACACCGGCCTTGATCTCGGCCCGGTCGGTACCGTACTCTATTGGGGCTTCCTTGCGGCATGGTGCCTCCTTGCTGCATACCTCATTGCGGTCAAACGCGTGCACATGGGCATCGTCCGCTGGTACCAGAAGGCCCTCTTCGGCATCGAGGGTCATCCCCAGAATGTCTCGCTCGCGGGCCTCTCCTCGGCGGATATGAGCAAGGTCGCAAGCATGATCCGCGCAAGCGAGCCGCAGGCTCACGCGCACGCTACTCCGGCCGCGGCGCAGGAGAATGACGCGATCGATCCGTTCATCTTCTCCCAGATCAACCGCCAGAAGTAAGAAGCGGATGCCTCTGCCGCAGGCAGAGATAAGTCTCCAAAATAATGTCTAACAAAAACTCCCCGATCGGGGAGTTTTTGTATTATGAGCGGTTCGTTATTTCTTCTTTGAGTTTGGAAACTATATCAGCTATCGGGAGTGCGCCGAGCTTGCCTTCGCGGCCTTCAAGGCTCGCGGTCTTGTCTGTAACTTCTTTGTCGCCGATGACGAGCGTGTAGGGAACTCTCCATGTCTTTGCTTCGCGGACCTTTTTGCCGAGAGTTTCGTTGCTCTCGTCGATCTCCGCGCGGATGCCGGCGGCCTGGAGCTGCAGGAGTGCCTCCCGTGCGAAGTCGTTGTGCGCCGCGGCGATAGGAATTACTTTTGCTTGGACCGGCGAGAGCCAAGTCGGAAGCGCGCCATCGTAGTGCTCGAGCAAGACCGCGATGCAGCGCTCAAGTGAACCGGCGATCGCAGCGTGGATCATCACGATGCGCTCCTTCTGCCCGCTCTCGTTGATACAGGTGAGGTCGAAGCGCTCGGGGATATTCATGTCGAGCTGGATGGTGGCGACTTGCCACTCCCGTCCGGCCGCATTGCGCGCCATGAAGTCGAGCTTCGGGCCGTAGAGCGCCGCCTCGCCGGGGCCCTCGAAGGCGTCGGCGCCGCGCTCCTCGGCGATTGCACGCAGCTCACTTTCTGCGCGATTCCAGATCTCGGGCGTGCCAAGATACTTCTCGGGCGCCGCCGGGTCGCGGAAGGAGAGCCGCACGCGTAAGCTAAAGCCAAATGTCTTATAGAAGGTATCAATGATGTCCCAGATCTTGAGGAACTCTTCCTTCACTTGGCTACTGCGGCAGAAGACGTGCGCGTCGTCCTGGGTGATCGAGAGTACGCGCGTGAGGCCGCCGAGTTCCCCCGACTGCTCGTCGCGGTAGACCATGGTCGTCTCGGCATAGCGCTGCGGCATCTCGCGGTAGGAGAAGGGCCGGCGCGCGAAGATCTGCGTGTGGTGCGGGCAGTTCATCGGCTTCATCGCGTAGACGCGCCCCTCCCGCGCGGTGATCTTGAAGAGCTCGTCGGAGAACTTGGCCCAGTGGCCGCTCGTCTCGTAGAGGTCCTTCTTGGTAATGTGGGGGATGGTCACGCGCTCGTAGCCGCGCGCCTTGCGCATCTCCCAAATGAACTGGTCGAGTTCTTGCCTGACAATCGTGCCGCGCGGGGTCCACAAGGGCAGGCCGGAGCCAACAAGGTCGGAGAAGGTAAAGAGGTCAAGCTCCTTGCCGATCGTGCGATGGTCGCGCTCTTCCATATATAGGTGTCATACTACCTCTTTTATAAAAATTGAAAAGAAGGCGGCTCGGCACTTTGGTAAGATGCCGAGCCGTACAAGCGTGTCAGGCGTAGTGCCTGGTATTTTGCGGATGCCAGTTGAGGGGGAGCGAAATCAGCGCCTGCAAAAGCCTCTCCACCCTGTTCTTCTGCTGGGCGCTGCGAAGCCCCGTCGCGTAGTAATTGAGCGCGAGTGTTTCCGCGCTGACCTTTTTGTGCGAGGTGCTATTGAGCACCCGCTGCAGACGGTGGCCGAGGTCCGAACCGGTAAGCTTATCCAGCCGCCGGCCGAAAGTCTTCAGCCTGTCGAAGTACTCCTGATCGTTGTCCTTGTGAAGGTTATCGAGAAACTGTTTGGCCTCCACTGCCATGTCGCGCGCGACAGGGAAGAAATCCTCCGAAGGCGCCGATTTCACCTGAGTCATCTCGAACGAATTCCTTCTGTTGGTGAAAAGTCCGAGCCGCGTGAAAGAGCGACTGCAACGACTATCGCATGGATGGCCGCGCATGAAAAGATTTTTTGGAGAAATTCCTGTGGAAAACAAAACGGCACCCCGAGGGGTGCCGTTGAACCGCGTCTTATGCGACTGAGACGATCGCATGGCACAGTGCCGTGAGATCGCTCCACGCGTCGTGGAACTCGATGCTGCTGCCCGGCGCGCTTGCGAGCCGGGCAGCAGCATCTGACGTAAAGATCGTCGACCAGCTCGAGGCCTTGAAGGCGCTTTGGAATGTGCCGAGCAGATACGCCGGGACGCCTTCGTGATAGTCGCACGCCAGGATTTCGCGAGCGATCTTCTTGAGGGCGTCATCGCGCGGGGCGTCGTGGACTACCCGCAGATAAGAGACTTTCGGCATGAGATCCTCCCAGGAACAGGTGCACCGGTATTTTTATACCACTAAAATTATATTTCGCAAGCTCGCTAGAGCGCCTTGAGCTTGTCGGCCACTATGGAAAGCTCGCCGTTGCGGTTGCTAAGCCGGCCCTTGAGCGCTATCACGCGCTCGGGCTGGAGGATCTCGCGGAACTCTTTGTAAATCCTCGGAAAGATCGCCGCCTCGAGGCTGCCGTCGAAGTCGCTGATCTTGACGAACGCCATCTGGTCGCCGCCTTTGGTGAGTATCGTTCGCACGGCTTCCACCATGCCTGCGGCAACGACCGTCATGCCCGGCACCGTGTCGCGCCGCAGCTGCCCGAGCGTCATCGGGCGCTTGGACAGCTGCTCCTTAAAGCGGTCGAGCGGATGGCCCGAAATATAGAGGCCGAGCAATTCTTTTTCCCAAGCGAGGCGCGTCTCTTGCGGCACTTCGGGTGCTTGCGGGATCACGACGTCGCTCACGCTGGCGCCAAGCGAGGCAAAAAGCGAGTCATGCGACTGCTCTTTCATCGCCTCGCGATGGTACTCGAGGAGATGCTCGATCGATGCGAGCATGCTGCTCCGGTCGCCGAAGGAATCGAGCGCGCCGCACTGGATAAGCGACTCGAGGCCTTTCTTGTTGAGGTTCTGATCTTTCACCCGTCGCAAGAAATCGGACAGCGTAGTGAAGCGGCCATTGCGCTTCCGCTCGGCGATGATCGCGTCCGCCACGCCGCGGCCGAAGTTCTTGATCGAATAGAGGCCGAAGCGGATGCAATCTGTCTCGATATCGCCCGCGAGCGCCGCAGCCTCGGACGTGCGCGCGCTCTTCGGGCTTGCAAGCGCGGTGAAGCCGCCAAAGCTCTCATTGACATCGGGTGCGAGGACCGGGATGCCGATGCGCTTGCACTCCGCGACCATGATAGCGACCGTCTCGACATCGCCCGCTTCGGCAGTGAGCACGGCCGCCATGTACTCGACCGGGTAATTGGCCTTGAGGTATGCGGTCTGGTACGCGACGCGGCCGTAGGACGCCGAGTGCGCCTTGTTGAAACCGTACGCAGCGAAAGGCTCGATCCAGTTCCATACCTCCTCAGCTTTGCGCTGCGGCCACTTGGAGTGCTCCATGCAGCCGTGGATAAATTTTTCCTTCTGCTTGGCCATCTCCTCGGGGATCTTCTTGCCGACCGCCTTGCGGAACTTGTCGACGTCGCCCCAGGAATATCCGGCCAGGTCGTGCGCCATGATGAGCAAGTCGTCCTGGTAGACCAGGATGCCGTAGGTCTGCTTGAGGATAGGCTCCATCGCGGGGTCGAGGTAGCGGATGAGTGCGGGGTTATGCTTGCGCTCGATATATTGCGGGATAAATTGCATCGGGCCGGGGCGGTAGAGCGCCACCATCGCGTTGATATCGTGGATCGACGTCGGCCGGAGCTCCTTGAGGAACCTGGTCATACCTGCGCCGTTGAGCTGGAAGGTCGCTTCGGTGTCGCCGCGCGTGAGCATCTCATAGGTCTTCTTGTCGTCGAGCGGGATCGCCTCGATGTCGAGTGTAGTGCCGCGGATCGTCTCGACCAGCTCGACTGCGCTCGCGAGGATCGTCAGGTTGCGGATACCGAGGAAGTCGAACTTAGTAAGGCCGACACCGTCCTCGCCTACGCTGTACATGTCGTACTGCGTGATCATCTTGCCGCCCTTGGGGTCGAGCTGGAGCGGCGTGTAGTCGATCAGCGGCCGCGGCGAGATGACCACGCCGGCCGCGTGGACGCCGACGTGGCGCGCGCAGCCTTCGATCGACTTCCCGAGGTCGACGATCTCGCGCGCCTCCGGCTCATTATCGTAAATCTTTTTAAATTCCGGATTTTCATTCAATGCGCGCTCGAGCGTCATGGGGAAGCCCTGGCTGCCGAAGGGGATCTCCTTGGCGATGCGGTCGCCCAGCCCATAGGGCTGGCCCAGCGCGCGTGCGACGTCACGCACGACGCCGCGCGCGAGCATGGTGCCGAAAGTGCCGATCTGTCCCACCTTGTCCTCGCCATATTTTCTGCGCGCGTAGTCGATGACCTCGTCGCGCCGATCGTCAGCGAAGTCCATGTCGATATCGGGTGCCGAGGGGCGCTCGGGGTTGAGGAAACGCTCGAAGGGGATCTTGTACTCAAGCGGGTCTATCTTGGTGATTTGGAGAAGATACGTCGTCATTGAGCCCGCTACGCTGCCGCGGATGTTGGTGTAGATATTATTTTCGCGTGCGAAGCGGATGAGGTCCTCGACGACGAGGAAGTACGCGGCATAGCCCTTGAACTTGATGATGCCGAGCTCATAGTCGAGACGCTCCATGACGTCAGGCTTTCCCTCGAGCCTGCGCGCCTTGAGGCCTTTGAGGCACAGTGCGCGCAAAACATCGTCGGCATTCTCTTCCGGCGGCAATTCGAAGTGCGGGAAAATAAACTTGCCCAGCGTGAGCTCTAGGTTGCAGGCGTCGGCGATCTCGAGGGTCTTCTCGAGCTGCGCTGGGGTGAAGCGCTCTTCCATCTCGGCGGCGGCCGGGAAGTGCTGCGGCTCATCGTCCGCGTCGATATCGCCGCCCTCGTTTGCCCCCGGGTCGGCGATGGCGCGCATCGTCTCCCACGCTCTGCGGTCCTGCGGGTCGAGATAAAAGATCTCTGGCAGCGCGACGTCGCTCTGCCTGGGGTCGAGCGCGATAATTCCCTCGCGGTACGCCGCGATCATCGCCTCTGTTACGGTCGGGTTGTTTGGGAACTCGAGGTGCGATTTCGTAACGAGCTGGAGCAGATTCTGATACCCCGTAAAATCTTTCGCATAGAACAGCTGCCGTCGGTTGTCGCCTACATGCGCGTCGAGCCCGACGATGGGCTTGATGCCGGCGCTCTTACATTCTTTATAAAATTCGATCGCGCCGTAGAGATTATTAAGATCAGTGAGTGCCAGCGCCTCGCATCCTGCGGCTTTGGCCCGCGCGACCAGGTCGGGGATCTTCGGCAGCGCGTGCAAGAGCGAGTAGTGCGAGTGGGCGTGAAGGTAAGCAAACTTGGCAGCCATAAACCCAGTATACTCTTTGTATGGAGCAATTTCTCGTCGGGATCGATGAGGCCGGTCGCGGGCCTTTGGCGGGGCCAGTGGCGGTCGGCGTCGTGGCGGCGCCGTCTTCCTTTAATATGCATTTGCTCGACGGCGTGCGAGACAGCAAGCAGATGACCGAACTCGGCCGCGAGATCTGGTTTGAGAAATTGCGGGTATTTGAGGAAGAAGAGGGGCTCAAGTGGAATGTGCAATTCTCCTCCGCGCTATATATAGATACCTACGGCATCGTGCCCGCAATCAAGCGCGCACTCTCCCGGGCTTTGCGCGCGCTGGAGCTTGACCCTGCTCATGCGCGCATACTTCTTGACGGGTCGCTGAAGGCTCCCAAGCATTTTCTCGATCAGGAAACGATCATCCGCGGCGACGATAGCGAGCCGATCATCTCGATTGCATCCGTTGCTGCAAAAGTCCGCCGCGACCGCTTGATGCGCAAGATTGCGATTAAATATCCTGACTATAGTTTTGAAATACATAAAGGGTACGGGACGAAATCGCATCGTGAAGCGATCATGAAATACGGGTTGAGCGATATGCACCGTGCGACATTCTGTAAGTTGAAAAAAGGGGAGAAATAACGTATAGTTAAAAACCGGAATTCAGTACTCGTGCGGCCAACAAAATCCTAGGGAGACTCTCTTGAGGAGACTGTTTTGCAAGGACTGCCCCCTCTTTCGAGGGATAACAAAAGGCGGCAAAAGAACGAAAGTGCTTTGCCGTGCTGGATGCGAGCAAGAAGAGAAGCCAATCGAGCGGGACGGCGTATACGTCGAGCAAGGCGAATGCAAAGTCATACCTCTTCATATCCTCGCCCAAGTGGCTCGGGCGCAGCCCGAACTCGTTCGTTATCAAACATAACCGCTATCGTCTCACGCTTCGAACCCCGACCGTATCCACGGCCGGGGTTTGTCTTTTAAGGGTATTTCTGGTATAGTCCTTGCATGGTCAACCATATGAGACATACGCGCTCGCAGACGGCTAACCGCCGTTCGCATCATGCGCTGAAGGTCCACAGCCTCGCTACCTGCGAGTGCGGTGCTCCTCGCGTGTCTCATCGGGCATGCCCGGAGTGCGGCCGCTACAATGGCCGGGTCGTTATCGATATCGCCGGTAAGGCGGCAGCGAAGGCGTCCAAGCGCAAGGCAGCAGAGGGAAGTAAGAGCGAGGCGCAGAAGTAGTAATCTGCCTTTTCTCTTGGGTCTATCTCGTGCGAGGTCCGCTCTAGGTCGGTCAGGCTCTTTGAACTCATGGCAAATAGGCATTTATCCCGCTCGGTCGTACTCCAAACACTCTTCGAGTGTGATGTCCGGAATCTTGCGCCGGAATCCGCGCGTGAGTCGCTCATGCGCAATATGACCGAGTTCGCGCCTGCGGCGGGCGATACGCCCTTCGTCGAAGAACTTCTGCGCGGTGTCATCGAGCGCAAGCAAGACCTTGATCTTGTAATCGAGAAGGCTGCGCCCGAGTGGCCGCTCGAGCGCATCGCGCCCGTCGACCGCAACGTGCTGCGGCTCGGCCTCTACGAGCTCCTCTTTGCCGACCGCGACAAGGTGCCAGCAAAGGTGGCGATCAACGAAGCGATCGAGCTTGCCAAGACCTTCGGCGGTGAGAATTCCGGCCGCTTTGTCAACGGCGTCCTCGGCGCCGTCTATAAAGAGCTTGGCGAGCCGGGTAAGGACGAGGTCAGCAAGAAAAAGAAAGACGTCCCGTACGAGGAGATGCCGGTGCAGCACCTCGGCGGCGCGGTTGTCTACGCCAAGCAGGGCAAGGATGTGTACTTGGCGCTCGTGCACGACATCTTCGGCCACTGGACATTGAGCAAGGGCAAGATCGGCGACAGCGAGGCGACCAAGAACGAGACGGTTGAAGAGGGCACGATCCGCGAGATCAAGGAAGAGATCGGGCTCGATATCACGATCAAGGAGAAGATCGGCGAGAACGAGTACGTGGCAAGCGACCCCAAGACGGGGAAGAAGCGCAAGCACGTGACCTACTTCTTGGCCGAGGCGCCGTTTACCGAAGTGAAGCTCGAGCAGAAGGGCGGGCTCGACGACGCGCGCTGGTTCCGCCTCAAGGACGCGCTCGAGCTCAATTTTTATGAGGACATGCTGCCCCTCGTCACTAAAGCCGTGCATCTATTAACCGAAACTACTCCGCAGGAAAAGAAATAACAGGATATGCAGAAGGATTTCGTGCAGTTCGAGAAGTCGATCAGCATCACGTTCCATAATTTAAAGCTGCTCCGCCAGGCCTTCACGCACCGCTCGTACCTCAACGAGCACCGGAGCGAGGGCGGCGAGCACAACGAGCGGCTCGAGTTCTTGGGCGACGCCGTGCTCGAGCTTGTCTCGACGCGGTTCCTCTTTGATAAATTTCCGACGTATCCGGAAGGCGACCTCACGGCATTCCGCGCTGCACTCGTTAACGCGGTCACGTGTTCAGAAGTCGCAAACGAATTGGGCATGAATGAGTATCTTTTGCTTTCCAAGGGCGAGAGCAAGGACAACGGCCGCGCGCGCGGCGTTCTCCTCGCTAATGCCTTCGAGGCGCTGGTGGGCGCTATCTATCTCGACCAAGGCTACGACGCCGCGCAGCAATTTATAGAGAAGCATCTGCTCCCTAAGCTCGACATGATCGTCAAGAAGAAGCTCTGGCGCGATGCAAAGTCGACTCTGCAGGAGAAGGCGCAAGAGGCTGAGGGCGCGACACCCTCCTATGCCGTTATCCGTGAGACAGGTCCCGACCACGACAAGCAGTTCGTCGTTGGCGTATATGTACGTGATACGCAGCTCGCGCAAGGCATGGGCAAAAGCAAACAAGAAGCCGAGCAATCGGCAGCCCAAGCCGCCCTTGAAGCCAAGGGGTGGTAATTATTTGATAGAATACGGGCATGCGTTTAAAGAGCATCGAGCTCTCGGGGTTTAAGTCTTTTGCTAAAAAGACGACTCTTGAATTTGCCTCATCCATCACCGCGATCGTCGGGCCCAACGGCTCGGGCAAGTCCAATACCGCCGAGTCCTTCCGCTTCGTACTCGGCGAGCAGTCGATGAAATCGATGCGCGGCCGCAAAGGCGAAGACATGATCTGGAACGGCTCTGGAGCGGTGCCGCGCGCAGGGCGCGCGGGCGTGAAATTAGTCTTTGATAATACCGACCGCGCGCTCAACCTCGACTTCGACGAGGTAACGATCGAGCGCGTCGTCTACCGCGACGGCGCGAATGATTATTTGCTCAATGGTAGCCAGGTGCGTCTGCGCGATATTGCGGAACTCTTAAGCCAGGCGAATATCGGCGCATCGGGTCACCATATCATTTCCCAAGGCGAGGCGGACCGCATACTCTCCTCAAGCAGCCGCGAGCGCCGTGAGATGATCGAGGACGCGCTGGGCCTCACTGCGTATCTTTATAAGCGGGAAGAAGCCGAGCGTAAGCTCGAAAGGGCGGCAGAAAATATGCGCGAGGTCGAGGCTCTTCGCCGGGAACTCGTGCCGCACCTTAAATTCCTCGCAAGCCAGGTAAAGAAGATCGAAGAGGCGCAGGCGCTGCGCGAAAATCTGAGCCAGCTGTATCTCGAATATCTCAAGCGCGAACATATCTACCTTGCGGCGGCCAAAGGCGAGCTCGTGGCGCTTCAGGAGGCGCCCGCGCGCGAACATGAAGAGCTCGACGAGCGTATCGAGCATCTCAAGCGCGAGCTTGCAAGTAAGGGCAAGAAAGACGCGCGCACGCATGAATTGATCGAGCTTGAGGAAGAAGGCCGGAATCTCGCGCGCCGCCGCGACACGGCGGCGCGCGAGCTCGGCCGCATCGAGGGCGAGCTTGCCGCGCACGAGCGCTTGTCGAGCGCAAGCGAAGGGAGCGTGCCCGCGGGCGAGGTGAGGACCTTCGCGGCGCGCGTGCGTGACGAGCTCGAGGCGCTCCAAAGTCTCGAAGGGGATACGCTCCGCGCGCGCGTCCAGTCCCTGCTTTCGCTCGCGCGCGACTTCGTGCGCAGTATTGTCGATCGCTCATCCTCCGGCGGCAACGACAAGCGCAACCTCGCGCGCAAAAAGTCCGAGCTCGAATCCGATATGCAGGAACTTGAAGCGGCCGAGGAACGCGTTGCCAAGCAGGTAGCAGAATTGCGTACGAGTATCGAGAGCGAGAAGGACGCTTCGCGCGAGGCGGAGCGAGAACTCTTCCAGGCGATGGCCAAGCGCAGCGAGCTTGCCGCGACGCTCGCACAGATTAAGAACAAGCGCGAGATCCTCTCGCGCGAGGAAGATGCTTTCAAGGCAGAATTTGCCGAAGCGGGCGCACTTATCGGCCGCGATGCGCTTACCTATGAAGAGTATGACGTACGGGCGCCCAACGGCGAGCGGGTTGAAGAGTCCGAGATGCTCGATGAAGGCCGTGGCAAGCAAGAAGAGCGCCACAAGAAGCTCGAGCGCATGAAAATAAAATTGGAGGAGATTGGCGCAGGGGACTCGAGCGAAGTGCTCAAAGAGCATAAAGAAACCACCGAGCGCGACCAATTCCTCGCGCGCGAGCTTGCCGACATCACGCTTTCCTCGGAGAAGCTCCATCAGCTTATCGACGAGCTCACCGAGACGCTTGAGACCAGATTTACCGAAGGTATCGAGCGCATCAATACCGAATTCGACCGCTTCTTCAAGCTCATGTTCGGCGGCGGCACGGCGGCGCTTCAAATCGTAAAGGAAACTAGGCAGAAGCGTGCGAGCCTCGCGCTTATCGATGATGAAGATACAGGCAGTGCCGATAATGATGAGGGTGATAACGAAGAGACAGAAGAGGGGATCGAGATCGCGATCACCCTCCCGCACAAGCGCATCAAGGGCCTCCACATGCTCTCGGGCGGCGAGCGCGCGCTCACCTCGATCGCGCTTATCTTTGCGATGTCACAGGTCAATCCGCCGCCATTCCTCATATTGGACGAGACCGACGCCGCGCTCGACGAGGCCAACAGCAAGCGCTACGGGGACATGATCGAAAATCTCTCGCGCAAGTCTCAACTTATAGTCATTACACACAATCGCGAGACCATGAGCCGCGCCGGGATACTCTACGGCGTCACGATGGGCAGCGACGGCATTTCAAAGCTTCTCTCGGTCAACTTCGAGCAGGCGACCGCTGTAGCGAAGTAGTAAGAGAGCTGTTCACAAGGTAATTGCCAAATAAGCTCTCTGTGGTACAAAAGGGAGAATTCCGCAACGGGCGGAAGGGATCATTTTCTAGGGAGATTCTAGATGCAGCAGGCCCCGGTAGAGGTACAGACCGCCGACGGATCGTTCCTGGTTTCGAGGAAGGACGACAATACGCTGTGTTGTCAGCGCAAGACGCCCGACGGGACGCAGGACATCACGTATTGGAACGACATTCCCGAGTCTTCCCGGCCAGACATTCAGCGCGCCGTCGACGATCTCACCCGTGTGCCGTCTTTCGATTCGGCTCCGAAGAACAATTTCCGCTGGGACTAGGCCAGCTCGAAATCCAGGGTGCGGCTTGCCAAATCCGCACCCACAAGCTTCACACGCACTCGGTCTCCGAGTGCGTATTTCTTTTTCGTACGCTCGCCGATGAGCGCGTACTCCTTAGCCGAGTAAGTATAAAAGTCGTTGCCAATGGTACGCACGCGGATCAGCCCCTCGGCCGCAGATTCCTTTTCTTCGACATAGAGCCCCCAGTCGGTAACGCCCGAGATGACGCCCTCGAATACCTGCCCGATTTTGCCCATCATAAATTCCACCTGCTTGTAGCGGATCGACTCGCGCTCAGCCTCGACCGCTTCCGCCTCGCGCGCGGATGCGGCGATGCATAGCTTTTCGAGGTCGCCATACTCGTTGCGCGTGATCGGCTGGCCGCTGAGGTGCGAGGCAAGTATCCGATGCACGAGCATGTCGGGGTAGCGGCGTATGGGCGACGTGAAGTGCGTATAGTACTGGAATGCGAGCCCGAAGTGGCCGATGTTTTTGGTCGAGTAGATAGCTTTGGCCATGCTGCGCAGGGTGGCCGTGCGGATGAGATGCTCCTCGGGCTTGCCCTTGATGTCGCTGAGCAGCTTCGAGATGTCCTTTGCCGACTTCTTCTTATTGTTCGTGAAGTCGTAGCCAATCGCGCGCACAAAGGTAGAGAGCTCCTCGATGCGGTCCTCCTTGGGCGTATCGTGGATGCGGTAAAGGAAGACATAGTTCTTCTCCGGCACCTTCTTCGCCAATTCGGAGACGTGGCTGGCCACCTCGCGGTTGGCCAACAGCATCCACTCTTCGATCATCAGCATGGTCTCGATGCGTGTTTTGCGCACGACTTTTATCGGCTTGCCCTTTTCGTCGAGGACAAATTTTACTTCATTGTCGCCGAAGTCGATGGCGCCCTCATGTTCGCGCTTTTTGCGCATGATGCGCGCCAGCGCGCGCAGCTGGCCCAATTCTTTGAGCAGCGGACCTTGTGCTGCGTCCAATACGCCCTGCGCTTCCTCGTAGGTAAAGCGCTTTTGCGAGCGGATGACCGACTTCACGAACCGTCGCTCGAGTACTTCCGCTTTGTCGTTCATACGGAAGACCGCCGAGAAGGCGAGCCGGTCCTCGCCCTCCTTGAGGCTGCAGATGTTGCTCGAGAGCGCGTGCGGGAGCATCGGGATCGTCGCGTCGACGAGGTATACCGACGTGCCGCGCCGCTTTGCCTCGTCGTCTATCGCGGTACCCGGGGCGCAGTAATAGGTCGCGTCGGCGATATGCACGCCCACCTCGTAGGTGCCGTCAGGAAGCGAGACGATCGAAAGCGCGTCGTCGAAGTCCTTGGCGTCGGCCGGGTCGATCGTAAAGACCGGAATATCGCGGGAGTCTTCGCGTCCACCTCGGCTTGCGCTAGTCGAGACGGGCGTCTCTAATTCTTTTTCGATCACCTTCGCGTGATTCTCTTCGATCGCGTGCGCCTCGGCCTCGACCGCCTCGGGGAAAGCGGTCGAGAAGCCGTGCTCGAGCACGATCGCGTTCATCTCGACGCGATGTTCGCCCGCGCGGCCGAGGTGCTCGACGATCGAGCCGATAGGATCTTTGACGCCATCAAATGAAATCAAGCGCACGAGCACCTTCTCGCCCGCGCTGTACCGGCTCCCATCCATGAGGCTGATCGGCTTGTAGAATTTGATATCGTCCGGCACGGCGACAAGCTTGCCCGCAACTTCTTTAAGCGTACAAACGAATTCTTCTTTGGCGCGAGCGACAACCTTCACTACTTTGCCCTTCGGGCGAGGGAAGAGGCTAGAAAGTTCCACCTCGACCGTGTCGCCGTTTAAAGCGCCGCGCAAATCAATATTCTGCACCTCGACGTCTTCCTTCTCGGGCTCGTCCGGCCAAGGTAAATAGCCCACTCCTTTGCGAGTGAGTTGTATAACGCCCGTGAGCGCCTTTTTCTTGCCCTGGGCATTTGGTCCCGAGGGGCGTCCTTTCTTATCAGGAGTCATTAACGGCCACACTATACCACAGTTGACCAAGACTTTCCAATCTGCTACAGTATTTGCCAAGCCCGCTCGGGGCTTATTTTTACGAAATCGAAATGTTGACCATCAGACTTCAGCGTCGCGGCCGCACCAATGACCCGTCCTTCCGGGTTATTCTTGTTGAAAGCAAGCGCGCAGCCAAGACCGGCAACTTCCAGGAGGTACTCGGCTCCTATGATCCCCGCGTGGACCGCATCGACCTCAAGGTAGACCGCATCAAGCACTGGCTCGGCATGGGCGTTACCGTCTCCGACACCGTGCATAATATTTTGATCAATCAGAAGATTATCGAGGGCAAGAAGATCAACGTTCTTCCGAAGAAGACAGTTGCCAAGGCTGAGGTACCTGCTGAAGCTCCGTCTGCAGAAGCTGCCGTTCCGGCTGAGGAAGCTCCTGCGCAAGAAGAGGCGCCCGCAACAGAAGCTGCAGCGGAAAAAGGTGAGGATAACGCGGTTGCCGCAGAAACTCCCGCACAATAGAATGTAGGAAGGCACTCGCCTTTAATAAATTAAATATACAGACATGGCCGTAGAGAGAGATCAGGAGTTTTTAGAGTTCGTTGTGAAAGGTCTTGTCGAGCATCCGGAGGCAGTAAAGATCGGCCGCTCGGTCGATGAAATGGGCGTACTCCTCACCCTCGACCTCCATCCCGAGGACATGGGCAAGGTGATCGGCCGCTCGGGCAACACCGCCAAGGCGATTCGCACCCTTTTGCGCGTCGTCGGCATGAAGCACAACGCCCGGGTGAATCTCAAGATCAACGAGCCGGTTGGCGGTATGCGCGACCAGGACTCCGGCGGTTCTGCGGCACAGGGCTGGGACGGCAGCCACGAGGCTCCGGCCACGCCGACCATGAAGACCATGGACCAGGCGATGGAAGAGCTCGGCAATTTCTAAAGAAAATACTTCCGCAAAAACCGCTCCTAGGAGCGGTTTTTGTTTTTTATAAATTTTAAGATGATAAATGCGATAACCGCAAGAATGATTGTAGGAAGAAGAAAGAAGAAGTTAAAAAATATAAGATTATTTAAAATATAATCTCCAAGATTGCATGCGCTCGAACTGTCTATATAACTACAACTAAGTACGCGACCTGCTTGGAGGTCAGGGAGTACGCTTACAAAGAAATAGAGGACTTGAAGTAAAATGCTTATACAAAGGGAGTAGACAATCAGCAAAAAATTTGACATAGTGTGATCGTTGTTATGATCAATTTTCATATTATCACCCTTTTTCCGGAGACTATTGAGGCTTATACGAACGCGTCGATACTCGGCCGTGCTCAAAAAGAGAAGTTGCTCACAGTGAAGACGTATCAGCTGCGTGATTTTGTGACGAACAAATGGGGCAAGGTCGACGAGCGGCCTTACGGTGGTGGCCCGGGCATGATCATCCAGGCCGAGCCGGTCATCCGCGCTGTCGAGGCAATTCAGAAGAAAATACATACAAGCACCTCTCGAAAAACTTTATCAAGCGGGAAAAAGATAAAAGTACTTATTACCGCCGCAGGAGGGAAGCCGCTCACGAATGCATACGCGAAGTCGCTTGCTAAATACGATAACGTGGTGATTATTTGCGGCCGCTACGAGGGCATCGACTCACGTGCCAAGAAGGCGCTCAAGGCCGAGGAGGTGTCGGTCGGCCCGTATATCCTCACCGGCGGCGAGGTGCCGGCGCTCGCGATCATCGACGCGACCGCGCGGCAGATCAAAGGCGTGCTCGGCAAATTCGAGAGCCTTGAAGAGTCGCGGGTCGCGAGCCACGAGATCTATACTCGCCCAGAGATTCTCAAAATAAAGGATGCAAGAGGGAAGGAAAAGTCCTATCGTGTGCCGAAGGTCCTCCTCTCCGGTCATCATGCCAAGATCGACGCCCACCGCAGCAAGAAGCTGAGCAAGCCCTTGTAAAATAAGGGTGGATAGGCATTTGACACCTTTTAGCCCAGGAGTATACTTATAGATGAAACCAAGGCAGGGCTACGAGTGAGTATCGAGGAGCGGGGTTTCGATACAAAGCAGTGGTTTGGGAAGCCACAAATAAATAAGCTTGAGAAATCGAGCAAGGGAGCTTAGTGCCCCCGCTATTTTCGTGTTTTGAGGATGTGGATAGGGTTCTTGCAAATTTTCAAACAGTAGTAGTTCGAGTGCGCCGTGCTGCGCTTCATGTTCGCCTCATTACTAAGCTCGCCCTAAATTACAAAGCCCATGCGTAATCAAAAGTATTTCTCCCGCTTCCGTGCGCCGCGTGTCGAGACCCCGAACCTCGTAGAGGCACAGCTCGACTCGTACAAGTGGATCCTCGAGGAGGGGATCCGCGAGACCTTCAAGGAGTTTACCCCGATCAAGGACTACTCGGGGAAGAAATTCGACCTCGAGTTCGTGAAGATCGAGATCGGCGAGCCGAAGTTCGATGAGCACTATGCTAAGGCGCAGAAGATGACGCTTGATTTGCCCGTGCGCGCGATCGTCAAGCTGCGTAACAAGGCGAACGGTTCCGAACAGGAGCAGGAGATCTTTTTGGCCGACTTGCCCGTAATGACCGACCACGGCACGTTCATCATCAACGGCGTCGAGCGCGTCATCGTGCCGCAGCTCGCGCGCTCGTACGGCGTCTTTTTTACCGCCGAGGAAGTGAAGGGCAAGCGCCACTTCGGCGCGAAGGTCATACCCGCGCGCGGCGCATGGATCGAGTTCGAGACCGACGCCGACGGGCAGATCGCCGTGCGCATCGACCGCAAGCGCAAGTTTCCGGCCGTCAGCCTCCTGCGCGTGCTTGGCGCCAAGTTCGACAGCGACATGAAGTCGCTCTTCGCGGGCAGCGCCCAGGAGAAGCGCTGGATCGAGGGCGCGATCGAAGCTGACTCCGCCAAGACCGTCGAGGATGCCTACATCGAGATCCATAAGCGCTTGCGCGACGGCGACCTCGCGACCGCGGCGAACGCGCGCGAATATATCGACTCCATCTTTAACGAGGAGCGCTACGACCTTTCGCGCGTCGGCCGCTACCGCTTCAACCAGCGCTTCAATAAGTCGCTTGCCGAGGGCGAGCTCTCCCGCAAGACGCTCTCGCTCGATGACCTTGTGACCGTCATCAAGCATGTGATCGCGCTTGAGAATGATCCTGAGGCAGTCGAGGACAACATCGACCATCTCGGAAGCCGCCGCGTGCGTTACGTCGGCGAGATGCTCCAGTCGCGCCTGCGCGTCGGTCTTACGCACATGAAGCGCAATATCCAGGACCGCATGTCGACCATCGACGCAGAGGCGACGATGCCGGTGCAGTTCGTCAACCCGCGCCCGCTCCAGGCTCGCATCAAGGAATTTTTCACTACCAACCAGCTCTCGCAGTTCATGCAGCAGACGAACGCGCTTGAGGAGCTCGAGCACCTGCGCACGATGTCGGCGCTCGGCCCGGGCGGCCTTACCCGCGAGCGCGCAGGCTTCGAGGTCCGCGACGTGCACCCCAGCCACTATGGCCGCCTGTGCCCGATCCATACGCCCGAAGGCCCGAACATCGGCCTTATTTTGCGCTTGGCTAACTTCGCGCGTCTCAACGACTTCGGCATGATCGAGACGCCCTACGCCAAGGTTCGCAACGGCAAGATTACCGGCGAGATCGTCTACCTCAATGCCGCGGAGGAGGAAAAGGAGCCGATCGCGCACGCCGGCATTGAGCTCGACGGAGACACTATTAAGGATTCCGCTGTTGAGGTGCGCCTTGCCGGCGCGCCGACCCGCGTCGCGCGCGAAGAGGTAACCTATATCGATGTTGCCCCCGAGCAGCCGTTCTCGATCGCGACTTCCATGATCCCGTTCCTCGAGCACGACGACGCGAACCGCTCGCTCATGGGCTCCAACATGCAGAAGCAGGCCACACCTTGCATCATCCCCGAGGCTCCGCTGGTCGCAACCGGCATCGAAGCGCGCGCAGCGCGCGATACGGGGCGCCTCCACTATGCCAAAGAAGACGGCGTCGTGACGCAGGCCGACGGCAAGGTTGTCCGCGTCAAGAATGCCAAAGGCAAGGAGACCGACTACAGCCTCGTCAACTTTGTGCGCACCAACGGCTTCACCGCGCTCCATCAGCGCCCCTCGGTCTCGGTCGGCGACAAGGTGAAGAAAGGTGACCTCCTGGCCGACACCTCGACCTCGGCGCAGGGGCAGCTGGCGCTCGGTCAGAACGCGCTCGTCGCCTTCATGACCTGGTCGGGCAACAACTACGAAGACGCGATCATCATCTCCGAGCGCCTCGTGAAGGATTCCAAATTCTCCTCTATCCATATCGAGGAGTTTGTCTGCAACGTGCGCGATACCAAGCTCGGCCCCGAGGAGACGACGCACGACATCCCCAATGTTTCCGAGACCAAACTGCGCAACCTTGATGAGGACGGCGTTGTCCGCGTAGGCTCCGAGGTCCGACCCGGCGACATTCTGGTCGGCAAGATCACTCCCAAGGGCGAGACGCAGCTCACGCCCGAAGAGCGCCTCCTTCGCTCGATCTTCGGCGATAAGGCGCGCGACGTGAAGGATTCGTCGCTCCGCATGGAGAACGGCAAGCGCGGCCGCATCATCGGCGTCAAGGTATTCTCCCGCGAGCAGGGCCATACGCTCGAATCCGGCATTATCAAGCGCATCCATGTCGAGGTGGCGCAGCTGCGCCCCGTATCGGTCGGCGACAAGCTCGCCGGCCGCCACGGCAACAAGGGCGTTATTTCTCGCATCCTTCCTGAGGAAGACATGCCGTACATGGCCGATGGCCGCCCGGTTGACGTAATTCTCACCCCGCTCGGCGTGCCGTCCCGCATGAACCTGGGACAAATCCTCGAGCTCCATATGGGGCTTGCGGCCAACACGCTCGACTACCAGGCGATCTGCCCGCCCTTCGCGGGCGCGACCGAAAGCGAGATCCGCGAAGAACTGAAGAAAGCGGGCTTCAGCGAGAGCGGAAAGATGCCGCTCTATGACGGTCGCACCGGCGAGAAGTTCGAACAGGACATCGCGGTAGGGTACATGTACATCCTCAAGCTCCACCACATGGTGGCCGACAAGATCCACATGCGCTCGATCGGCCCGTACAGCCTCATCACCCAGCAGCCGCTGGGCGGCAAGGCGCAGGGCGGCGGCCAGCGCTTCGGCGAGATGGAAGTCTGGGCGCTCTTGGGCTACGGTGCCGCGTATACGCTCAGAGAGATGCTGACGGTAAAGTCCGACGATATCGTCGGCCGCTCGGCGGCATTCGACGCGATCGTGCGCGGCGAGCGCATCGCGCATCACTACGCGCCGGCATCCTTTAACGTGCTCCTCCATACGCTGCGCGGCTTGGCACTTGATGTCGAGCTCATGCGGGGCAATGACCCCGTGCGCGGCGTCAAGAAGACGCCGGGCGCCGAGGTTGCCGACTTCGACGCGGTGCGTATCCGTCCGGCCAGCCCCGAGAAGATCCTCGAGTGGTCGCACGGCGAGGTCACCAAGCCCGAAACGATCAACTACCGCACGCAGCGCCCCGAAAAGAATTCGCTGTTTGATGAAAAAATATTCGGCCCCGAGAAGGATTACGAATGCTACTGCGGCAAGTATCGCGGCATCCGTTACAAGGGCATCGTCTGCGAGAAATGCGGCGTCGAGATCACGCGCGCCATCGTGCGCCGCGAGCGCATGGGCCATGTCGACCTGGCTGTGCCGGTCGCTCATGTTTGGTTCCTTCGCGCTATTCCTTCGCGCCTCTCGATGGTACTCGGCATCTCCGCCGGCGATCTCGAGAAGGTCGTCTACTTCGCGGGCTATATCGTGACCGAGATCCATAAGTCTGAGAAGGAGCGCATCGTGAACGAGCTCGAAACAGAATACAAGACCAAGCTCAAGAACCTCCAGGACGAGAAGAGCAAGGACAAGATCAAAGAGCTCTTCCTTGAGGCCAAGCGCGACATCGACAGCCTCGAGGTTGGCGCGGTCCTCGACGAGCCCAAGTACCACCGCTTCGCCATCAAATACGGCGCGATGTTCGAGGCGGGCATCGGCGCCGAGGCGATCTATAACCTTTGCAAGAGCCTCGACCTCAAGGAGATGATCGCGGATACCGAGAAAGCGCTCGAGGATGCCGGTGCTGCCGACCGCGAGAAGTTCGGCAAGCGCCTCTCCGCGCTGCGCGCGATGGCGCGCGCGAACGTCCGCCCCGAGTGGATGTTCCTCTCGCGCATCCCGGTCATCCCGCCGGGGCTGCGCCCCATGGTCGCGCTCGACGGCGGCCGCCACGCGACCTCCGACGTCAACGACCTCTACCGCCGCGTCATCAACCGCAACAACCGCCTCAAGAAACTTCTCGAGATCCACGCGCCGGATGTGATCCTCCGCAACGAGAAGCGCATTCTCCAGGAAGCCGTCGACGCACTGGTAGATAATTCTATTCGTCATGGCGGCGCCGCGTACTCTGCAACCATGCAGGCTCGCCAGCGCCCGCTCAAGTCGCTCTCCGACAACCTCAAGGGCAAGCATGGCCTCTTCCGCCAGAACCTCCTCGGCAAGCGCGTCGACTACTCGGGCCGCTCAGTCATCGTCGTCGGCCCCGAACTCAAGCTCAACCAGTGCGGCCTTCCCAAGCACATGGCGCTCGAGCTCTTCCGCCCATTCGTGATCGGCAAGCTTCTTGAAAAAGAATTGGCCTACAATATCCGCGGCGCCGGGCGCCTCATCGACGAGGGCGTGCCGGAAGTCTGGGCGATACTCGAAGACATCATCAAGGACAAGTACGTGCTCCTCAACCGCGCGCCGACTCTCCACCGCCTCGGCATCCAGGCCTTCCAGCCGGTCCTCATCGAGGGCAACGCGATCCAGCTCCATCCGCTCGTGTGCCCGGCATTCAACGCCGACTTCGACGGCGACCAGATGGCCGTCCACGTGCCGCTCTCGCCCGAGGCGCAGGCAGAAGCGCGCGAGATCATGGCCGCGCATCGCAATATCCTCAAGCCCGGCAACGGCGAGCCGGTCGTCGCGACGAAGCTCCTCGACATTTTGCTCGGCGTCTATTGGATGACCAAGGAAGTCGCGGGCATGAAGGGCGAAGGACAGGCGTTCTCTTCACCGAATGCCGCGATTCTTGCGTACGATTACGGCGCAGTGGGCTTCCAGGCCAAGATCAAGGTGCAGCCCAGCGACAAGGAGAAGTATGCGCAGTTCGAGGGCGGGCTCTTCGAGACCACCGTCGGCCGCCTCCTCTTCAACACCGTCTTCCCGAGCGACTATCCCTACATCAACAACTCAATCGATAAGAAAGGTATGGCCAAGCTTGTCGAGAACCTTATCTCCCGCTATGGCCTCGAGAAGATCCCCGAGATCATGGACAAGATCAAGGCGTTCGGCTTCCGCTACGTCACGCAGTCCGGCATCACCTGGTCGCTCGACGACATCAAGATCCCGGCCGAGAAGCACGCCATCGTCGACGCTGCGCAGAAGAAGTCCGACGAGATCCAGAAGCACTGGCAGGACGGCCTCCTTTCTGAGGAAGAGCGCTATCGCCTCAACCTCGAGGTCTGGCACGCAGCCAAGGCCGATGTCGAGAAGCTCATCCCCGCAACGCTCCCCGCGAACGGCCCGGTATCCGACATGCTCAAGTCGGGCGCGCGCGGCAGTCTTGCACAAATGACGCAGATGGCCGGCATGAAGGGCCTCATCGCCAGTCCGACTGGTGAGACGATCGAGCTCCCGGTCACCAAGTCCATGAAGGAGGGCCTCTCGCCGATCGAATACTTCACCACCACCCACGGCTCGCGCTCCGGTCTCGCTTCGACCGCGCTCTCGACCGCCAAGGCAGGGTACCTCACGCGCAGGCTCTTCGACGTCGCGCAAGACATCGTCGTCGGCGAGGAGGATTGCGGCACGAAAGAAGGCCTCACCGTTAAGCGCGAGTCCGCATCGGGCATCGGCACCTTCTTGGCGCAGAACATCACCGGCCGCTACTTGGCCGCTGATGTCGAGGCAGATGGCAAGACGCTCTTCAAGAAGGGCCACTTCCTCACGGCCGCTGACGCCAAGCAGGTTGAAGACTCAGGTGTCGCGAGCGCCTACGTGCGCTCTCCGGCAGCCTGCAAGTCGACGCATGGCATTTGCGCCAAGTGCTACGGCGCAGACTTGGGCACGATGAAGCCGGTCAGCCTCGGCGAAGCCGTCGGTACGGTTGCCGCACAAGCAATCGGCGAGCCAGGCACGCAGCTCACCATGAATATCAAGCACGCCGGAGGCGCGGCATCGGCAGCCGGCGACGTGACCCAGGGTCTCCCGCGCGTCGAGGAAATCTTCGAGCGCCGCGCTCCGCGCAACCCTGCGGTCGTCGCGTCGGTATCCGGCCACGTAGTCGAGATCCGCAACGACGCCAAGGAGAAGATCCTCGTCGTCGCACCCGACCTCGAGCACAAGAAGGCAAAGAAAGACACGATAGAGTACTCGATGCACCCGCGCCGCGTACCCAAGGTCAAGGTTGGCGACACGTTCCAGAAGGGCGAGATCCTGACCGACGGCTCCGCAGACCTCTCCGAGCTCTACAAGTACGCCGGCAAGGACAAGACGCAGGAGTACATCATCTCCGAAGTCCTCAAGATCTACGAGCTCCAGGGCGCCAACATCTCGACCAAGCACCTCGAGGTCATCGTGCGCCAGATGTTCAGCCGCATGAAGGTCACCGAGTCAGGCTCGAGCGACTTCTCCAAGGGCGATATCACGAGCGAAGCGGAGCTCCTTGTCGTCAACAGCAAGATCGCAGAGCAGGGCGGGGAGCCGGTCAAGGCAGAAGGCCTCATCATGGGCATCCTCGACGTCAGCCTCTCGCGCGCAAGCTTCCTCTCGGCAGCATCCTTCCAGAACACGACCCGCATGCTCATCCGCGCATCACTCTATGGCGCCGTGGACCGCCTCAACGGCCTCAAGGAGAACGTCATCATTGGCCGCCTCATCCCGGCAGGTACCGGCTTCCACGGCTCGCCCAAATCCGAGCTCGTCGCCAAGTACGCTCCCAGAGAGGAGACCGAGATGGCCGAAACAGCAGACAAAGAACTTGTGCGCTAACTAATTAAATATAAAAAAGCGAACGGCGGCCCAAAAGGGTCGCCGTTTTGCGTAACGAAAGTTCAAAGATCAGGTTTCCCTTGGATCTCGTTGGCGACATCTTCAGCCATGCCATCAAGAATACGGGAACGTGCTTCCTTACGTTCCTCGTCGGTGAATTCCCGGTCGCCGTGTATGGCGCGCAAGGCCATATCTACTCGCTCTTTGAGCGTTGGCGCAGCGAGCGTAGTTGAATCAGATTTGCCTGCTATCATGGGACAAAATCCTCCTGGGTTAGGCCGAACTGTTCTCACATAGAATACATTATTATATAGGTATTTGTCAAGGAGTATACTATATATCTATGGACTCGCAGGTGCAGGAAATTAAGGACCGGCTCAATATTGTTGATATTGTCGGGCAGTATGTAACGCTGCGGCGCGCGGGGCGCACCTACACCGCGCGGTGCCCTTTCCACAACGAGAAGACGCCGAGCTTCCATGTGAGCCCCGAGCGCGGGACCTACAAATGCTTCGGTTGCGGAGAGGGCGGCGACATCTTTACCTTCGTCGAGAAGATGGAGGGGATAGACTTCGCGACCGCACTTCAACAATTGGCGCAGAAGGCGGGCGTAAAACTTGCTCCGCGAGGTCTGGGTGCAAGAAGGCCGGAAGATAAGGAAAAAGACGAACGATTGAAGGAAGTTTGTGCGGAGGCAGTAAACTTTTTTGAATCGATGCTTGCAAGCCGCAAAGACGTGCAAGAGTATCTTCACTCGCGCGGCGTGCATGACGAGACGATCAGGCAATGGCGCCTCGGCTACGCTCCCGCAGAGTGGGAGGCGTTTTCAAAGCATCTCGCCAGCCGCGGATTTGCAAAGGATGAGATCGTTGATGCCGGCTTCGCGGTGAGATCGGAGAAAAAACCGGGAGAAATTTTTGATAGGTTCCGCGGGCGGATAATGTTCCCCATATTCGACGGCGGCGGGCAGCCGGTCGCTGTCTCGGGCCGGTTCTTTGAGAAGGTGGCCGGCCAAAAGGGCGATGACAAGCCCGCTAAGTATGTGAATTCGCCTGAGACCGCGCTCTTTAAGAAGGGGAAAATCTTATATGGCTTCGACCACGCACGCGCGGCGATCCGCAAAGCAGATTGCATACTCTTGGTCGAGGGGCAGTTCGACCTCATTCTTTCGCACCAATCTGGGCTGCCGTTTGCCGTAGCGCTCTCAGGCACAGCGCTCACGCCCGAGCACTTAAGTTTGCTCGGCCGGCTCTCCAAGCGCCTGGTATTGGCACTTGACGGCGACGCGGCCGGCGTGCGCGCGGGGTTGCGCAGCGCACTTATGGCGATTGAGGCAGGCTTTGAAGTAAAGGTACCGACATTTACGGAAGGCAAAGACCCGGCCGACTTGGCGCGCGAGAACCCGGAACTCCTCAAGGCCGCAATCCGCACCTCGCGCGGAGCAGTAGAATTTTTCCTCGAAGCACTGCGGCCCAGTGCCAAAGATGCGCGTGCCTACGCACGGCTCGTCGAGGCGCAAGTATTGCCGCTCATTCGTGCGATGCACAGCTCGATCGAGCAAGAACAGCACATCCGCATCGTTGCTAATAAACTGAACGTCTCAGAAGACTCGGTACGCAGTGAAGTAGCAAAAGCGGCGCCACATCCGAGCTTTGATGCTCCAGGAGATTCACCGCAAGTTCAGGCCGCAGGTGCAGACTCGATACCGGGCTTCGAGCGCAAGGCAGCCATGCTCCTCTTCCGCTTCGGAAAGGATTCGCAGGTTGGCGCCAAGCTCGTAGAAATTGTCGGGGAAGAGCGCCTTGGAGAAATTGAAAAAGAATTAGAGGGAAGAGCTGAAGAATTGCGCTTCCGCTTCGACGCCGAGGTGGGCGAGCACACCAGCGAGGAAGCGATCGCGCAGGATATGCTTTCCTCGCTCGAAGCGGTCGTGGCCAAGGAGCGTTTCAAAATGAAGTTTTTGTGATATAGTATTCATCATCAATGGCCATTAAAAAGGCGAAAAAGAAGGCATCCGGCGCCAAAGCCGCCGGCAAGGTCAAGAAGTTCCGTGCCGCCGCCGCCAAGCGACGCTCTAAGATCCTACCCAAAAAGGCCGTAAAGAAGGCTGCGCCGGCCGCCAAAATCAATCCCAAAGTTGCCAAAAAGGCCGAGGAGCAAGGCAAGAAGGCCGAGGCGCTCATGGCGCGTGGCCGCGAGCGCGGCTTCGTGACCTATGACGAGATCCTCAAGGCCTTTCCGAACATCGAGACCGACGTCATGTTCCTCGAGGAATTGTATGAGAAGTTCTCAACTGCGCATATCGACGTGCTTGAAGGCGGCGGCATGCTCGACGTGAGCGACGAGCCAGCCGACAAAGGCTACTCCCGCTCGGATAGCCAGTACGACTCAATCCAGATGTATTTGCGCGAGATCGGCAAATACCCGCTCCTCAACGCACAGCAGGAGCGCGATCTTGCGAAGCGCATCACGCAGGGCGATGACGAGGCGCGCAATCTCCTTGCACGCGCTAACCTGCGTCTTGTAGTCTCGATCGCCAAGAAGTACGTCGGCCGCTCGCCCGACCTCACGCTGCTCGACCTTATTCAGGAGGGTAACCTCGGCCTCTTCAAGGCGGTCGACAAATTCGATTACTCCAAGGGCTTCAAATTCTCGACCTATGCTACGTGGTGGATCCGCCAGGCCATTACCCGCGCGCTCGCCGACCAGTCGCGCACGATCCGCATCCCGGTCCACATGGTGGAGACCATCGCCAAGTACAAGCAGGTGGCGCGGCGCTTGAGTCAGGACCTTGGCCGAGACCCGCTTGCCGAGGAGATCGCGCTCGAAATGGGCGTCGATGTCGACAAGGTCTACCAGATCGAGAAGATCGATCAGGACACGGTCTCCCTTGAGAGCCCGGTTGGGGACGAAGAGGGCGAGGGTAAATCGGTGCTCGGAGACTTTATAAAAGACGACAAGATCCTCTCGCCGGATCAGGAAGTGGCGCGTCGCATCCTCGCCGACCAGCTGCGCGAAATTCTCGACGAGCTTTCTCCGAAAGAGCGCGAGATTCTGAAATTGCGCCATGGCCTTGAAGACGGCATCTACCATACGCTCGAGGAAGTGGGGAAGAAGTTCGGCGTCACGCGCGAGCGCATCCGCCAGATCGAAGCCAAGGCGCTTGAGCGCATCCGCACCCACGAGAAGGCCAAGCGCCTGCGGAGCTACTAATTTTCGTTAAGATCCCAGATGACCCTCGCGACATTGCGGGGTTCTCCGTAGAAAGGCAGGTGGTGATTGTCGAAAAAGGGCCTCCCGTTGCACTCGATGGCGCCGCATTTCTGCTGCTCCTTCCAGGACTTACTGATGTCGTCGATGATAAAATCGATGCCGACTATGGGCGCATGAAGGATACGCGCCATCTCTTCAAATAGCGCTTTGTTGTCGGGATGCACGATGTCGGTGACATCGGTCGTAGTGCCGCCGACCGACCAATTGATCTTCTGATGGAGCTTCACGACCCGGCCTTTTGCGGGGACGCTCTCGAGCGTCAGATTCTGCCGTTCAAGTTCTCTCCAGTGGGCGGGAGTCATGACGATCTTCGAGAAGTACGGGCCCTGGCGCTTGGGATGCTCATTCTCTTTTTCAATCAGCTCAGCTACGGTGTGCGTACCGTCGCCCACGACCTGCGGCTGGTCGCGGCGAATCGTCGCGATAAGCTTGCCACCAACCAATGTGGGGCGGTAAACGGCACCCATGAGCTCCTCTTCGATAACCACGCCGGGCGAGACTTGCTTTGCTATGGCGAAAGCGCGCAGCAATTCCTCTTGGGTCGAAATATGCGTCGTCGTGTGGCGCGAGCCCGAGCCGTGAGCCGGCTTCGCTATGACGGGACGGTCGATGCGATTAAAGATCTTGAGCGCCCCGGCTTTGGTATAGGCGGTGCCGCCGCGCGCAACCGGGATACCGGCCGCCTCGAACTTCTCCTTCATGACCGGCTTGTCGTCGATCCACCACGCGCTCTCGGGCATCGAAGGCGGGAAGGGGATACTCTCAAAGCTTATCGTCCGCCCGTCGGGAAAAGTCGCGACAAAGCTCGCCGACGGCAAACCCAGGAGCCTGAATTCGCGCATCGCGATGCCGCGGGAGCGCGCCTCGTCCCAGAGTACCTGATCGAGCAGGAGCGTCTTGTCGTCGGGGGCGTCCTCAAACTCGCCAAGGCGCAGAGACCCGAGCGTCTTATAGAGCGCGCCCGTACTGTGCTTACGCCGTCCGATGAGCCGTACTCCGACACGGATGCCGTCGAGCGCGCGCACGATAGGCGCCATGCCCGTCTCAAGAAGAAGGGCGATATATTGCGCGCGGTGGTAGACCGAGTCGCTGCCGCACTCGGGGCACGGAGCGGGCGGCGGCAAAGAAATACGCATTCCTAAAAGTATATACTGCAAAAGTATATACTTACAGAATGGACGTTCCGATCAAACACTGGAGCCACTCGAGCCTTATGGCGTACCTCCGCAACCCCTTGGCGTGGTACAAGCGCTACGTGGAGGAGGTCTACGACACGCCCTCGAGCCCTTCGGCTATCGTCGGCCGGGCCGCGCACAAGGCGGTCGAGCACTACTACAGCGGCATCGGCGGGGAGGGCGCGGTAGCGCTCGGCCTTGAATTCTTGCGCAATTTTCCCGACTTCGAGATTAACTTCGGCAAGGCGGCGACCAAAGCCGCGCGCAAGAAGAAACGCGCGGCCATGGAGCACGAATACCTGCAAGCGATCGGGTTTTTCATGGCGAAGCCGCCGCGCTACAAGGTGCTGGGCGTCGAGGTGAAGGGCACCGTCAAGGTAAAGGGCCTCCCGCTCCCGATCAAGGCGGTCTCTGACCTGGTGGTAGAGTCACGCGCGCGGCGCGGCGCGGTCGATATCGTCGATCATAAGTTCGTGGAGAGCTTCAGCCCCATGAAGGGGCAGAAGGCGCTCTTCGTGGTACAGGCGATCTTCAACTATTACACCGCGCGCGAGCTCTACAAGCGCCCGGTGTGCAGGTTTATCGTTCATGAATGGAAGAAGACCAAGAATCGCGGCGGCGAGAGCCAGATGCGCCGCTACGTCATCAAGTTCGAGGATTACCAACAGGAGTTCGCGCTCTTCCATCGCCTCATCAAAGACGCGACGGCGGAGCTGTCCCGCCGTCGCGTCTATTTGCCGAACCCTTCGGATATCTTCGAGGGAGAAAATTCTTTCGATATCTATCGGCTCGGGTTGGTTGAGGAGTAGCGCTTATTGGGTAGTAGTCGAGGCGGTAGCGCCGTTATTCTGGAGCACCGCGTCGATCGCCGCGCGCATCGAGTCGTACGGCTGGTCGCCCGAGAGCGTCACCGCCTGGTCGCCGACCATGACGAGCGTAAAGGGCGTGCCCTGGGCGCCGAGGCCGATCGCTTCGTTGTAAGAGTCGGTAACCTTCTGCGCGAATTTGTTGCTTGAGAGGCACGCATTGAAGGCATTTACATCAAGCCCGATTTGCCCGGCGATGACCGGAAGCTGCGCGAGATCAAGCCCGTTGTTGGACGGCGTAACCGCGAATATCCCCTCGACGAACTTCCAATACGCCGTATTGCCGCCGAGATCGGCTGCGCACTCCGCCGCCTCAGCCTCCTCGGGCGCCTTGGAGTGAATCGAAGCGAGCGGGAAGGGACGCTGCACCCATGCGACATTGCCGGAAGTGCCGTAGTAATTCATGATCTGGTCCATGGTGGTCTCGAAGGCCTTGCAGTGTGGGCACTCGAGGTCCATGTACTCGACTACTTTCACTTGCGCGTTGGGGTTGCCCAGGATGTGATCGGTTGAAGCGTCATACGGCCGCGCCGTGACGTTGTTGGAAGTCGAGCCGCTGGGGTTAGTCGGCACGCTGGTCTTGCCGACCAGGAATACCGCACCGGCAATAAGCAAACCCGCGACCACGATGGTAATAGGAAGTACGTATTGGCTTTTCATAAGCGCTTATAAGCTGGTATGCGGCCAGTATAGCACGTCTAAAATGGAAGCGTATGGGTGAGGGAAGCACCTCCGTTTTGCGGCGTTTCCCAGGAACTGGTGTCGAGCTTCACTTCGCGCACGCCGTCGAAGTCTTTGTACTTGAGGCTGCCGTGCTTCTTGGCATACTCGTAAATGTCCTTCGTGATGCGCACGTCGTCGAGGCAGTACTTGCGCACCAAGTCTACCTTGCCCTCGGCCCACCACTTGACCGCATCCAGGCCGTGGCCGGATTTGCCCTCCCCGAGCGTTGCCTGCGCGATCGAATCGAGCTTGAGGCGGCGGCCGAGCACGTTTTTGACCTCTTTCAGCAAATCGATGCTCTTAATTTTGCCGAGGTCGCCCGCGTAGTATTTGTTGAGTATGGGGATATCGAAATGGTCGGAGTTGTAGCCGATCAGGAGATCGGCCGACTCCATGAGCGGCCAGAGCTTCGGCAATTCTTCTTTGGTATAGCTCGAATAGCTGTCCGTCTCGGAGTCGTGCACGCCGACGATCGTGACTTCCTGGTTGGAGAAGTCGCCGTTGCCGCGGAACTCGCCCATCGTCTCAATATCAAAGGTAATCCGCCGCATGCGTGAATAAGGATAATAGATTATGTAAGGTTAAGGAAGTAGGACGCGAGCTCTTCGCGCGAGAATTTTTGCTCTTCGCCGGTCGCGAGGTCGCGCACAGTGTAGGCGTTCGAGGCGATTTCGTCTTCTCCAACAATAAGCACGTACGGCACGCGGTGCTTCACCGCCATCTTGATCTGGTCGCCGAGCTTCCGCTCGCCGAAGTCGATCGCAACCGCGACGTTTTCCTTGCGCAGGAGCTGCGCCAGCTCTGATGCCTGCGGCAGCAGTTCCTTAGTTGCTACCGCAATGTAGACCTTGGTCGCGGGCGCATACTCGGGGAGCATCCCGCGCACGGCGAGGAAATCCTTAAGCGTCACGTCGCCCATGCCGAAGCCGGCCCCCGGCAACGGCTCCTCATCAAAAAGCTGGGTGAGGTTGTCGTAGCGGCCGCCGCCGAGCATCGCGCGGCTGTTGTCGGGATGCGTATCGAAGATCTCGAACACGACGCCGGTGTAGTAATCGAACCCGCGCACGATCGAGGGGTCGAAGACGGCATTCGTAATGCCTGCGGCCGTGAGGATGCCGAGCACTTCCTTAACGTCGGCGGGCACCTTCTCGGGCGAGAGCATCTCTATCGCGACGCCGATGTCGTTGATGTCGCGGGTAAATTCGTCTTCGCTTATTTTCGCCCGGCGGTCGAGGAGGTTGCGCAGCTTCTTAGCGTCGTCATCCGACAGGTGCAATTCTTTAGCCACCGAGTCGAGGAAATTGCGGCTTCCGAGCTTGATCGTGAAGTCGGATTCCTGCGCGCCGAAGGCGGTCAGGAGCGCGTGCGCGACCTGGATGATCTCCGCGTCAGCGTACGCCGAGCGCGAGCCGAAGATGTCGACGTTGAGCTGCCAGTGCTCGCGCAGCCGCCCGCGCTGGCTGCGCTCGTAGCGGAAGAGGTTGGGTATCGAGAACCAGCGCAAAGGGTAGCCCAGCTCACGCCGCCGCGCCGCCACCATGCGCGCGAGCGTGGGCGTCATCTCGGGCCGCAGCGTCACTTCGCGGCCGCCGCGATCGACGAAGGTATAGGTCTGATCACTGACCATCTCCGAATTCTCGGCGCCCTTGGCCCTATAGAGCTCGGATGGCTCGAGGATGGAGGCGTGATACTCGACGTAGCCGAAGCGCTCCGCTACCCCGCGCATAGTGGCGGCAAGGTACGCAAGCAGCGCCTGCTCCTCGGGATAGAAGTCGCGCACGCCTTTATAACTTTCGGTCGGAAGCTTGTCCTTTTTCATGAAATCGGGGCTGTTTTGGCGATTCGGGGCTTTGCTGATACATTGTATCAGAAATGCCCGATGCGCCGCGAGACACTGCGAAGACCTCAGAATCATCCGTTCTTCCTGGCAGCGGCGAAGTAGTCAATCTTTATAAGAGGCTGGGCGAGACGCCCCGCGAGCGCCTCGAGAGGCTCCGCGCCGAGGAGAGCCACTACGCGCACGAGGCGCTCTCCTACGCCGGCCGGCTCGACCCGATGGCAGAGGGGGTGCTCTTGTGCCTGGTGGGCTCGGCCAACAAGCGGCGCGAGCAATATCTCGACCTCAGCAAGGAATACGTGCTTGATATCCTCTTCGCCTTCTCGACCGATACCTACGACGTGCTGGGCCGCGTCATGGACACCGGCGAGGCCGGCAGGGTGCGGCCCGGGGCGATCCGCAAGGGCCTCAACGAATTCCGCGGCCATGTGAGCCAGGAATATCCGCCGTTCTCCTCGAAGACGGTCGCCGGCAAATCGCTTTTCGAATGGGCGCGGGGGAACGCGCTCGGGAGCCTCGTCATGCCGGAGCGCTCGGTCCTGATCTACGACATCGAGCTCGAAGGCATGTACAAGGTGAGCGAGCCCGAACTGCTTTCCTATATCGAAGAGGGGGTCGGCAAGGTGCAGGGTGATTTCCGCCAGGAGGAGATCATGCGCCTCTGGAAGCAGCACCTCAAGGCGAAGGGCAAGCGCGAGTTCCCGGCAGCAACCGTGCGGGTGTCATGCAGCAGCGGCACCTACATGCGCTCGATCGCGCACGCGATCGGCAAAGAACTCGGCGTGCCCGCGCTCGCGCTCCATATCCTGCGGACGCAGGTAGGCGACTATCGGGTAGAGGATTCGCTCCAGTAATACTGACAGCGCTCTGAGGGCGTGCTACAACAGCAGAAGAAGCACCACCCACAGCGGGCTATATGGCCGTACGTCAGATAAGGGAGGAACGTAGTCATGCATGGAACAATTCCGCCGCCCCGGCATCCCTGGCGCGAACCGATCGGTAAACCGCTGCTGATGCTCATGGGCGGCGCCCTGTTGATGATCGCGGGGCTCAGCTTTGCGGCGCCTGTGCAGCCTGCGTTTGGAAGATTCTCTTCCCCGCCGTCGGCGATTCTGCCGACTCCGCCGCGCCTGCAAAAAAAGAGGTAAGCCGAACGAAAACGCCGCCGCGGTCAGACCGCGGCGGCTTCTTCTTTTATTTGCAGTCTATTACCAATCCAATTCGCCGGTTTTGTATTCGTTGACCCGCGTCTCGAAGAAGTTCTTCTCCTTGGGCATGTCGATGATCTCCGACATCCAGGGGAAGGGGTTGTCGACATGATACTGGCGCTCGAGCCCGATGCGCTCCAGCCGGCGGTCGGCGATATGCTCGACGTACTGCTTCACGGTCAGGGGCGCCAACCCGAGAATGCCGCGCGGCAGCGCGTCGTCGGCGTACTGCTTCTCAAGCTCGACGCCGTGCTTGATATTGTCGGTGAGCTTGGCCTTGAACTCGGGCGTCCAGATTTGAGGGTTCTCCGCGACGATGGTGTTGATGAGGTCGGCGCCGAAGGCAAGGTGCACCGACTCGTCGCGCAGGATGAATTGAAACTGCTCGCCCACGCCTACCATGCGGTTCTTGCGGAGCATCGAGAGCATCATGGCGAAGCCGGCGTAGAAGAAGATGCCTTCCATGATGACGTAATAGCCCACGAGGTCGTGCACGAAGCGCTGGATATTCTCCGTGCCCTCGGTCGTGAAAGCAGGGTCGAAGACGGACTTGGTCATCTCGACGACGAACCGGTCCTTGGCCTCGATATTGGGGATCGTCTTATACATGTTGTAGATCTCGTCGGGGCTCAAGGCCAGCGTATCGCAGCAGTAGATGAAGGTGTCGGTGTGTACCGCCTCCTCGTAGGCCTGGCGGAGGATGTATTGGCGCGCCTCGGGGTTGGTGATGTGGCGGTAGATCGCCAATACCAGGTTGTTGGCGGTCAAAGACTCCGCGGTAGAAAAGAAGCCGAGGTTCCAGAGGATCATGCGGCGCTCGTCTTCGGAGAGGCCCCCCGGCTTCTTCCAGAGCTCGACATCCTGCTGCATCGAAACTTCCTCCGGCACCCAATTGTTGGCAACGCCCTTCTTGTAATGGGTGCGTGCCCAGGGGTACTTCATCGGAAGTATCTTGTTGGGGTCGGTCGTCGATGCGCCGTTGATGATGCCTGCCATAAGTGATGGTTATTGTACCTAGGCAAGCAGACAAGCGAAAGGGGATTAGATAATGCGATTGAAAATTCGTCCCGAGTAAAGGGTTTGACCGCCCAAGATAGGAGAACTATGCTTGAGGTGTCCACCCGCGCCGAGAAAAAAGAAGGCGCGATATATGCCAGCGGAGCCGGACGACCGTGAGGGACCGCCCTTCGCCTCCTCCCCAAGAGAGTTGAAGCTGGGTACCGGGCTCACGACCCGCTCCGCATACGGCAGTGCCGCCCATCATCCCTGCAGAAGGGACAGATGGCCGACGGCATTAACCACAACAAAGGCCCTGGCGTCTTTTTGCGCCAGGGCCTTCTTTGATTTTTATATTTTTGCTTTACGCGCTGCAGGACTCGCACTCTTCGCCCCTCACTACCTCGATCCTTCTGCCGGAAGGGCCGACGATGGTGGTTACCGCAGGCTCCGCGGCGCTCCCGAACGAAGGGATGCCCTTAGAAGCCGCTGGAGCGGGCTGTGCGGGGCGCTCCATCGCTTTGCTAGCCTCAATGACTTTTGAGATCGGGGTCGGCGCATAGGCCATTTCTGGCGCTTCTACGACGGTGGTTGAAGAAGCCATAACGATGGGCGAGGGCATGGATTGCATCATGCTGCCGGAAGATTCGCTGAGGAGCGGGTCGCGCTCGCGGGTCGCCGCTACGACGACTGTCTCTTCGATAATGACGTTAGAGGCTACCGGGCCCTGGTTCGCGCCTACGGCGTTGTCGGACTTGCTGGTGCCGCCGAACTTGGCGAGGTTGACCGTCGACTTCTCGATGCGGCTGGCGCCCAGCGTACGGAGGTAGTAGGTCGTCTTGAGGCCCAGATCCCACGCGTATTGGTAGATATCGGAGAGGACCTTGCCGGAGGTGCCGCCGTAGAAGATGTTGAGGGATTGGGACTGGTCGATCCACCGGCCGCGATAGGCGGCGGCCTTGATAAGCCACGCGGACTCGATCTCGAATACCTCCTTATACTTCTCGCGCAAGGCTTGCGGGATCTCGTCGATCTCCTGCACCGAGCCGTCGAAGAACTTGATCTTCTCGAGCATGTCGGCGTTCCAGAGGCCCAACTTCTTGAGGTCCTCGACCAGATACTCGTTGACCACCATGAAGTCGCCGGCCATGTTGGATTTCACATAAAGGTTCTTGTAGATGGGCTCGATCGTGGGGTAGCAGCCAGCGATGTTGGCGGTCGTCGCGGTCGGCGCGTGCGCCATGGTGTTGGAATTGCGCATACCCCATTGGCGCACCGCTTCGCGCACCAGGCGCCAGTCGAGCGTCTCATGCCGGGGAACCTCTATCTTGGTGCCGCGCTCGGCCTCAAGGAGCGCGATCGTATCTTGCGGAAGGATCCCGCGGCTCCACTTGGAGCCCTGATATGTCTCGTAGGTGCCGCGCTCTTTGGCGAGGAGCGCCGAGGAGAGGATCGCGTGGTAGGAGATCACCTCCTGCGACTCATCGGAGAAGCGAACCGCATCGTCGGAGTCGAAGTTGAGCCCGAGCTTGTAGAGCGCATCCTGGAGGCCGCGGAGTCCCAACCCCACCGGGCGGTGGCGCATGTTGGAGGCTCTGGTCTTCGCAGTCGGGTAGAAGTTGATGTCGATGACGTTGTCGAGCATGCGCATAGCGACCGGAACGATCCGTGCGACTAGGTCGCGGTCGAAGCGCCCTCCCGTCACGAAGGCGGCCATGTTGATGGAGCCCAGGTTGCATACTGCCGTCTCGCTCGCAGAAGAATTAAGCGTGATCTCGGTGCAGAGGTTGCTCGAGTGCACGACGCCGACGTGATCCTGAGGAGAGCGTATGTTGGAGGGATCCTTCCAGGTGATCCATGGGTGGCCCGTCTCAAAGAGCATGGTGAGATGCTTCTTCCAGAGCTCGCTGGCGCGTACGCGCTTGAAGAAGGCCATCTGCCCGTTGTCGGCCATCTTCTCATACTCTTTATAGCGATCCTCGAACTTGCGGCCGTAGAGGTCGTGGAGGTCGGGCACGTCAGACGGGCTAAAAAGCGTCCAATAGCCGTCCTCCTTGAGGCGCTTCATAAAGAGGTCGGGGATCCAGGTCGCGGTGTTGAGGTCGTGGGCGCGGCGGCGTTCGTCGCCGGTGTTCTTCTTGAGCTCCAGAAAGTCCTCGATATCGGCATGCCAGTATTCGAGGTAGACGGCGGCCGCGCCGCGGCGGCGGCCGGAGCGGTTGATCGAGATTGTGACGTCGTTGGCGATCTTGAGGAAGGGGATGACGCCCTGGCTCTCGACCCCGGTCGACTTAATGATCGAGCCGGTCGCGCGCACCGGGGTCCAGTCGGTGCCAGTGCCGCCGGCATACTTGAGGAGCTGCGCGTTGTCCTTATATTCGTCGAAGATCTGGTGGAGGTCGTCCGGCACGGTAGAGAGAAAGCAGCTCGAGAGCTGCGGGCGCACGAGGCCGGCGTGATAGAGCGTCGGGGAGGAGGGCGTGTAGTACATCGCCGACATGATCTCGTAGAACTCGATCGCGTGGCGGTTGCGCTCCTCGAGCGTCTTTTCGCTCAGGGCGCAGCCCATGGCGACGCGCATCCAGAATATCTGCGGCGTCTCGAGAAGCTTGCGCGTGCCGTGCTCCTTGGAGAGATAATTGGTCTGCAAAGTCTGGAGCCCGAGATACTTGAAGTCGCGGTCGCGCTCGGGCTGCAGGGCGTCGGCCAGGCGCGGAAGATCGAATTCAAGCATGCGGGGGTCGAACTGGCCGATTTCGACGCCGCGGCGGAGGCTTTTCATAAAGCCCTGGCGGTAAGTCTCCTCGAGGCTGGCATAATCGAAGTCGCCGAGCACTTCGGTATAAATTTGCTGCAGGAGGAGGCGCGCGGCCACAAGGCTGTGGGCCGGGTCGCGCTCGATAAACGAGCGCACCACCATGATCAAAACCTCGTGTATTTCATGGGTTTTTATCCCTTCGTACATTTCCTGGCGCACGCGGGAAATGATAGCGGGCACGTCGATGACGCGGTCGAAGCCCTGCGCGGCGCGCAAGAGAGTCCGGGTCAGCTTGCTCTCGCTGAAGGCTTCGCGCGAGCCGTCGCGCTTGGCGATCATGAGCGTATTTTCGACGATTTTCTCGATGACCTCGGCCTTCTTTTCGGCGCGGATCTTCTCGTGCTCGTAGCGATAAATGATGTATGCCTTGGCGACGGCAAAATAGCCGAGCTCCGCGATCGCGTTCTCCACCAGGTCCTGGATATGCTCGACCGTGGGGAGAAGCTGCGTGCCAGCGAACTCCGCGTCGATCGCTTCGACGACGAGGCGCGTAATATTCTCCGCATCCGCGTCGTGCGAATCTCCGACCACTGCCGCGAACGCTTTCTTGACCGCTATAGTAATTTTTTCTGCATTGAAATCGACGATCTCGCCGTTTCTCTTTTTAACCTTTTGCGTTTTCGCCATAGAGCAATCTTTCCATTATAAACCGCTCGCGTCTGAGGCTTGGGTGAGCGCGGCGCAATTGTGTGTGCACAAGTAAGCCGAGAACTTTTTCGTGAAAAATCAACAGCCCAAAAATGCTTTTATTATGCGGAGCGTGTTATACTTTTCTTCATGGAAACGCCCATTATTGTGCGACCCAAAGAGGATCAGAATTTCTGGAACTTCGTCTTCTCCATATTCTTTATTATCGTGCTTGCCGGGGCGCTGTGGCTCATGCAGTACGTGCGCGGAGGCTACCTTACTTCGGTGCCGCCGTTTGACTTCCTTATCATGGCGCTGGCCGCATTCCGCATCACGCGGCTCATCGTCTACGACAAGATCGCGCGCTGGTTCAGGGAGCTGTTCGTCATGCGCCGCGAAGTGGAGCGCAATGGCAAGACCTATGTCGAGATCCACCCGTACCCGCGCGGCTTCCGCCACACCATCTACGACCTCCTCCAGTGCCCCTGGTGCATCGGCATCTGGGCGGGGCTCATCGTCATCGTGTGCTACTTCATCTTTGTCTGGGCGTGGTCGGTCATACTCTTTCTCGCGATCGCGGGCGTCGGGACACTCCTTCAGCTGTGGGCCAATCAGCTGGGCTGGAAAGCAGAACTTCTCAAATTAGAAGCGCAGGAAAAGGAAAAAGCCGGCTTCACCTCCGACCACTCGGGGCTGTAATTCTCTCAATCCTTTCAATTCAATCTACTGAAAGATAACCGGAATATCGACCTCTTTTTGCTTGGCGGGGTCGCCGGAAGGGTTGTCGTTCATAAGGACGAGCGTCCCGTGCGAGCCTGCGGGCTGGGCTGGGAAGGTGAGCGAGGCGGTAAAGGGTACGAAATCGCTGGTCATCCAGTCGCCCTGCGCCTGGCCGGGCATTTGCGCGATTACGGTACCGTCTGAATTTTTAAGCTCGATAGGGAAAGAGGCCTCGAAGTACCAATTGCCCCGCGCCGAGCCTGAGATTGCGATCGGCGAAGAGACGGCCGCGCCGCTTGCGGGCGTGTCGACGGTAATAAGGTCGGCAATGCCTACGGTTATCGCCGGAGTCGTTGTTGCCTGGCCTTGGTCGGATGTGGCGGGCGCTTGAGCAGGGGCAGGTATAACAATCAATGCCACCCCGGCGCAGATAGCGACCAGCAAAACAATAATCCCGGTAACAAGCCACTTGTTCATATATAGAGTATAGAACAATTTTCAAGCTAACGCGATAAAGTTTGCAAAACCATCGTGCCGCAGCTAGACTGCCGCGGTATGGAAAAAGATTTTGACCGGTGGAACGAGGAGAAGAAAGCCATCAATGGGCGCTCAGACGTGCCTTTTTATCACGAGCGGGAGGTTTGGTGGTGCTCATTGGGAGTAAATGTCGGGTTTGAACAGGATGGTACCGGTAAGGAGTACCGTCGCCCTGTACTGGTGCTCAAGAGCCTGGGTAGGCAGACATTCCTGGCTGTACCTCTTACTACATCGCCGCACGAACATCCGCTACGCCCATCGATAGGTCTCATAAGCGGCAAACCAGCGCGAGCGCTCCTTTCACAAATTCGGGTTATTGATACTAAGCGTCTGGTGCGGAAAATCGGCTTTTTGGAGCAAGAGACGTTCGACCAAATAAGAAAATCCGCCAAAGAGATGCTTTGACGGATTCCTCTGTTTGCCTCTTGCGAGGCGAGGCCGAAGCCACTTGTGCATTTAGTATATCTCTACAGCCCCTGAAGGGCAAGTGAACAGAGGATACTAGACCCATCCTTGAAAAAGGGTATAAAAACGCACTCTCGGTAGTGTCAATATAGACACGTGCCTAGTGCTCGCGTATAACGCGCGGATGCCGCTTGCGCAAGCCAGCGCGCACCTGGGACGCAGTATAGAAGAAGAATTGAAAAGGGGAGATCGCATCTCCATTATCTCCCTTGTGGACAGCCTTATTGCCCACGCCCACGCTAGCCGCGCCTCTGATATCCATATCGACCCGACGCAGGAGGATGTGCGGGTCCGTCTGCGCGTTGACGGAGTGCTTCAGGACGCCTTTATCGTACCGGCATCGGTCCATAGCGAGGTTGTCTCGCGCATCAAAGTGCTCTCGAGCCTGCGCACCGACGAGCACGCCGCGAGCCAGGACGGGCGGCTGCGCTATACGCTGCCCGTGACCGGCGAACCGCTCGACGTGCGCGTATCGATCGTGCCGGCCTACCACGGCGAGACGATTGTCATGCGCCTGCTTGCAAGCCACTCCGGCGCTTTTACGCTTGAGGACTTCGGCTTTAATGCCGCGGACCGCGCCAAGATTGAGCGCGCCATCCGGCGCCCGAGCGGCATGATCTTATCCACCGGGCCGACCGGCTCGGGCAAAACGACGACGCTCTACACGCTGCTACGGCAGCTCAACACGAGCGAAGTTTCGATCGTCACGATTGAGGACCCGATCGAGTACGCAATGGAAGGCATCAAGCAAATTCAAGTAAATCCCAAAACCGGACTTACATTCGCGAATGGCTTGCGCTCGATCCTGCTCCAGGACCCGAACATTATTATGGTCGGCGAGATTAGAGACCCCGAGACCGCCGGCATTGCAGTTAATACTGCGCTCACGGGCCACCTCCTTCTCTCAACGGTGCATACCAACGACGCCGCTACGACGCTGCCGCGGCTCCTCGATATGGGCATCGATGCCTACCTCGTATCCTCGACCATCGCGCTCGCGATAGGCCAGCGGCTCGTGCGGCGCATCTGTAGCAATTGTAAGGAAGACTACGAGGCGGATGCCGAGCTGGCAGCCATGCTGGCCCGGTTACCCTTGCGCGACAAGATCAGAAAGGGCGAGCGGCTCTGGCGCGGGAAAGGCTGCGAGTCGTGCAGCGGCAGCGGCTACGCGGGGCGTGTGTGCATCAACGAAGTGTTTGAGGCCGACGACGCGATCCGTGCGGCCATCATGCGCACAGCCGCGGCGAGCGAGCTGAAGTTGCTGGCGCTCCAGGCCGGCATGACATCCATGCTTGAGGATGGCATCGGCAAGGCGCGCGCGGGGCGGACCACGGTCGAGGAAGTGCTGCGCGTCATGTATGAATAGAGCGAGATTTAGCCTTAAGGACCAAGTCTCTCTTGCCAAAAGGCTCTCATTCCTTATGAATGCGGGCGTCACCATAACCGAAGGCCTTTCCATCATGCGCGATCAAACTCGCGGCCGCGCGCAGGGAAGAGTGCTCGGCCAGGTCCTCGCCGACGTCGAGGGCGGACAGTCGCTCTCGAGGAGCTTTGGCAAATTCCCGAAAGTCTTTGGCGATTTTACGGTCTCGATCGTGAAAGTGGGCGAGGCCAGCGGTACGCTCGCCGTGAGCCTGTCTTATCTTTCCGATGAATTGAAGAAAAGGCAGATATTGCGCCGCAAGGTGGTCGGCGCCTTTATCTATCCCGCGGTCATCTCGGCCGCGACGCTCGGCGTCACCGCCTTTCTCATGCTCTACCTCTTCCCCAAGATCATGCCGATCTTTATTTCGCTCCATACCGAGCTCCCAATCACCACGCGCGTTGTCATGGGGCTGAGCCTCTTTCTCCAACACTCAGGGTTGTGGTTTGTGCTTGGCTTGATCACATTCTCAATCATATTTTCGATCTTGCTTAAGAAAGTGAAGTGGTTCCATCGCTTCTTCGACCGGCTTATCTTGCGGCTGCCGGTCGCAGGGCAGGTGATCCTTTATTACAACATTGCCAATGCGACGCGCACGCTCGGGCTATTACTCAAGAGCGGTGTCAGGCTCTCGGAGGCGATTATGATCACCGCGGATACGATCAAGAATCTCGAGTACCAGCGGCATTTCAGGGCGCTCGGCGCCGTGATCAATCGCGGCGAGCGGCTTTCTTCCTACACCGCCTGCTATCGCGCGCTCTTCCCGGAGATCGTGACCCATATGATCGCGGTCGGCGAGCGCAGCGGCACGTTATCCGAGAGCCTCGTGTACCTCTCGGACATGTATGACCACGAGGTCGACGAGTTCACCAAAAATCTCTCGACCCTCATCGAGCCCGCGCTCATGGTGGTCATGGGCATCGTCGTGGGCTTTATCGCAGTGTCGATCATTACGCCCATTTATGGCATCACGCAGAACCTTCACGCCTAGTGGATTTACGTTGATTGAGCTCGTAATCGTCGTCGGCCTCTTCGGGGTTGTCGGCGCAAGCGCTTTATTCATCGATTTCTCGTCTTATCGCGGCGACGCGTTCCGCGCGGAGCGCGCGACAATCGTGACCTTGCTCCAGACGGCGCGCGCCGACGCGCTCAACAATATCGACGAATCACCCCATGGCCTTGCGATCTTTCCCGCCGATCACCCCGCGTCCTATGTCGTGTTTGAGGGGGCGACCTACGCCACGCGCAATACGGCGCAAGACGAAATATTTGATGCGTCGTACCCGATTTCGCTTGCCGGCGGCTCGGCAGTGGTCGTGTTCGAGCAGCTCAGCGGCGATGCGCAAGACACGCAATTGGCGCTCACCGACCCGGCGCGCGGCATAGAGTCCGCCATCACCATCAACCATGAAGGAGCCATCGACTAGTAGACATATATATAGAAGCGGCTTCTCGACCATCGAGATCGTAATCGCATTCGCGATCATGTCACTCGTCTTCGGCGGCGTCATGCTTTCGCAATTTACCGCGCAGTACTGGACCATCACCTCGCAGACGAGCAGCGAGGCGCTGTATAAAGCGAAGGCGGCGCTCGAAATCGAGCGGGCGGCAGGGAAGAAAGATTTCTCTCTCGCGTCTTCGACTGCTCGGGCGCAAGACCAAGACGCGAGCTGCATAACCGGCGGATTGTGCTACACCGTGGCAGCTAATGTTTCCGACCTTTCGGCATGCTCGAAGTATGTCGAGGCCGATGTTGCCTGGCAGGTGCCGAACTATCCGCAAAGCGAAACGAGCCTATTCACCAATCTTACCGACCCGACCGAGACGATTGACCTCGGCGGCGATTGTCCGCTCGCTGCACCCGCGGGGAGCTGGGATACCTCCGCGAGTGCGGCAAGCGGCGACGTTGGCAGCAGTGCCACGGCGCTCGACGCGCTCGGCGGCAGCGCGTACGTGGCGCTCGCAAGTGCGCCGTATCTCGCAGAGGTGACCAGCGCGGGCAGTGTTGTCACCGGCGATTTCGGCGAGTCGGTCGGGCTCAACGCGGTCGATGTTGCGCGCGACCTTACAACGGGGCGGACGTATGCGTATGTCGCGCGCAACGATGCGAGCGCGCAGTTCGGCATTGTCGACGTGACTGATCCAACTCGTATGGCGACGACAACATACCCACTCGCGCTTTCTGGCGTGACCAGCGCAAGCGGACAGGGCTGGCGCGTGGCTTACTACGACCACGCGGCATATGTCACCACCCGCTATATTTCCGGCCAACCGGATTTCCATGTCGTAGACGTGCATAATCCGGCTGCGCCGGCGGAACTCGGGTCGTTTAAGGTCAGCGCATCGATCTATGCCTTACTTGTGCGCAGCCGGATCGTGCAGGGCGTCGAGCGCCGCTACGCATACCTCGCAACCACCAATGACGGAAAGGAAGTCATGATCCTCGACGTGACCGACCCCGCGCATATCTCGCTCGTCTCTCAAATCGGGCTGCCAAGCGCGGGATGCGGCCTCGTGAACAAGCCGGAAGGCACCGTGCTTGATCTTGCCGGCGAAACGCTCTGGGTCGGGCGTGAGCATAGCCCTTCGTGCCCATCATTGCCTGACTTGCTCGGCTTCGATGTGACCGATCCGACGAACCCCAGGCTCATTGCAGCTGATCAAATCCAGATCGGCGCCACGGTGGTCGGGCTCAAGATTTCCGGCGCGCTCGCTTTTGTCGAGACAGCTTCTCAGGTGACGGCGCCTTCGACCAACCTCCTCGATGTCGACGAGTCGCGCGTATGGGTAGCGCGAGCGCTGCGCAGCATGGAGGTTTGGAGCCTTGATCCCGCAACCATTCATAAACTCTCGAGCGCCGCGCTCTCGCATACCGTACAAGCGTTCGCTAGTACGCTATGACCAGCCGCGGATTTACTTTGATTGAAGTGCTCATTTATATAACGCTTTTCGGCATGCTTGTGGGCGGCGCAGTCGCCTCGGCTTACTCGCTTATGGAGAGCGGCGTTCATACCGACCAGATGCTCGGTGTTGACGAAGAAGGGACCTTTATCAACCGCAAACTGAATTGGGCGCTCACGGGCGCGACCGATGTGTCGACTACCGGCTCAAGCCTCGCGGTCGTGCGGCCGGACCTTGGCGGCACGCTCACGTTTGCGCTTGCAGATGGTGCCATGACGCTCGCGCGGCCGGAGGCGCCGCCGCTCCCGCTCACCGCCTCCGCGTACGCGGTGTCCAACGTGCAATTTTCTGTCGGTTCAGATGCCGGGAGCCAGAAGTCAGTGAGCGTTTCGTACTCGGTCGATGGGACGCCGTTCGTCTTCAAGCGATATCTGCGATAGCTATGCACAAGCCTTCTAAAAATCTTCCGACAAAAAATCCCCGCGGGTATATCGCGCTCATGGCGACGATCATTATCTCGCTGGTGCTCCTCGTCTTGGTGGGGCAGGAGGCGCTCACCGGCTGGCACGCGCGCTTCATTGTGCTCGGCACCGAGGCCAAGGAGCAGGCGAGCGCGCTTGCGGAAGGCTGCGCCGACCAGGCGCTCGCCGCTATCGCCGCTGATCCTTCCTATATGGGCAATATGACCACCCAGTATCCCGGCGGCACCTGCAAAGTATTACCGATAACGTACATACAAAACGGAAACGCGGCCATTCCAGTCATTACTACGCAGGCGGTCGTGCGGGGTGCCTACACCAACTTTGTTGTCTCGCAAGGCACTTGGCAAGAAGTGCCCAACACCGGGCAATAGGCGGCGGCTTGCGACAAGGGAAGATGGTGTAGTAGCGTGCGATGCGTCTTTATTATTTTTTATAGTCGCATGAAAGCAATACACAGTGCGAAGCGGGGATTTACGCTTATCGAAATCCTCATCGTCATCGGCATCATAGCCATCCTCGCGGCGATCGTCATTATTGCGATCAATCCGGCCAAGCAGTTCGCGCAGGCGCGCAACACGCAGCGCCAAGCGGCGGTCAATACGATCCTCAACGCAATCGGCCAGCGCATCGCAGACAACAAGGGCACGTTCGGCGGCTCGTTCACAATCGGTACGAATACATATACGTGCCCGACGCTCCCGCCGTCGACTCCTTCGACGCCTATCGACAATGGCGCCGGCACGGGCCTAGATTTCTCGTGCTTGCAGCCGACGTATGTCGCGTCATTGCCGGTTGATCCGGATGCAACCTACGCGACTGGCGTCTATACCGGCTATGATGTCGGCACCGACGCGACCGGCCGCGTCACAGTATGTGCCAATCAGGCGGCGACCGAAACGTCGATCCCGGGTGCTGCGGCAATCTGCGTTACGCGTTAAACGAGCCTTATTTTTCAACGCAAAATCCCGCCACGGCGGCGGGATTTTGCTTGTTTGTCAAATTTGTTCTCTCGTCCGGGAGGGGATTGACGCACCTTGTTTCTAATAGTAGTACATGCTCAGTTTAGATTTCTCCTCTGGGAAGGGGATAGCACCACGTCACGGGTGATTTAGCAAATTATTTTTTATTTTTCCGGATATATGAAGGCAAAAACAGTGAAGAAGACGGCCCGCCGCGCAACCAAGAAGCCGGCCGTGGTCAAGCTTGCAGTCAAGTCGACCCCCAAGCGAGCGGTGCGATTTTCTCTCGTTATGATTCCGATGGGCGTGGCGGCGCTCGTGATAGCGTTCGCCGTCTCGCTTGCCTGGTCGCCGGCTTTGACAGCTTCCGCATGGGGTTGGCATCCGCATGATCCGCATACGGGCGATAGCCTTTACGAGCAGTGCCATAATCATCTCGACGATAACCAGGGCCACGGCATCGATTTGCTCGACCCTGCTTGTAAGGATGTTAAGAATGCTGCTCCCGAAGCACTCAATCAAACTCTTGTCACGCTTGAGGGCCAATCGACTTCCACGGTTCTTACAGGCACCGATGACGACGATGATATTCTTTATTTTACGATTTCAAATCTGCCCCAGCACGGCACGCTCATGTGCGGCGGCAGTGTTTGCGATGACAGCGGTGACGTTGTTATAGGCAGTACGATCGACGGTGGCACGGCGCCAAGCGTTACCTATGTTCCCGACGCGGGATACACGGGCCCTGACGAGTTCGACTTCACGGCGAGTGACGGGCTCCTCGATAATGATGCGACAATCTCGATCACTGTCACCGCGCCGGTAGTGCCTCCGACCCCGGTATGCAGTCAGGGTGTGGGCTCGCCGCTTCTTGTCGACGCGACGCAGCACATCACCGGCGACCCGGACTCTTCTGTCCCGGGCCCGAATTGGGCGAACGACACCTTCACCCGCCACATCCAGATTTGGCAGGAGACGATCGGCACCGACACGCACTACTGTGCCGAGGCTGACGATAACGGTACCTTCACGACAATCGGCGGGGCCTCCGGTATTAGCCCCCAGAGCGGCGCGGCGCTCCCTGAGGTCGTGACCGGCACCATGGTTGGCGGCACGCACGGCGAGATTGTCGGCGGCACGCTCATGAATACTTCTAATCCTATAGCTGATGTCGATTGCACCACCGCGCCGAGCGGCTCGTGCGACAGCCTCACTGGCGCATGGGTTGCGTATTACTTCGGCGCAGGTGCGACGTATAACTACTCACCGAGCCCGGCCGACACGACCGGCAACTGGGGCTGGACTTACACGGCTGACTGCAGGACACACGGTACGTGGGTCAACCAGAACGCGGGCAACTCGGGCGATATCCTCGCCGGCAACGAGTGCTCGGTCGTCACGGCGGCTAATCAAAGCGTTACGACCGCATTCGATACGCCGATCGACATTACGCTCGCAGGTACCGACAGCGTTTCCGGCCCGACCCTGGTCTTCGCGACCTCGAGCAGCCCTTCAAACGGAACGCTCGCGACAACCTCGGATGCGGCCACGTTCACCTACATGCCTACTGCCGGCTTCGCCGGGGCCGACTCCTTCACCTTTACGGTAGGCGATGGCATGTCGACCTCGACCGGCACGGTCTCCATCACCGTTAACGCGCAGGACGCTGGCGGCAACGGAGGCGGCTCCTCAAGCGGCAATTCCAACAGCACGCCGAGCGGCGGTGGAGGAGGCGGAGGTGTTGTTATTTCGGGCCCGCTCTCGATCGGCTACGTCAACACCAATACGGGCGGCTCGTCGGGCTCAACCGGCGGCAGCGTGCTCGGCGCCTCGACGGAGACGCCCGCGAGCTGCAGCGCGTACCTCACGAGCTATATGGGCCTCGGCCGCCGGAACGATCCCGACCAGGTGAAGAAGCTCCAGGCTTTCCTCAATACCGAGCTCGGCCTCGACCTCGAGGTATCGGGCACCTTCGACACCGCGACCTGGACTGCGGTCAACCAGTTCCAGCTCAAGTACTGGGATCAGATCCTGAAGCCGTGGGTTTCATTCGGCCTCGAGACCGACCACACCCCGACCGGCTACGTCTACAAGACGACGCTGCGGCAGATAAACAATATAGAGTGCGCGAGCCTCGACCTCCCGCAGCCACAGCTTCCGTAAGAAAATAGAAAATTAACAAAAACAAAATCCGCGGCTTGCGCGGATTTTGTTTTGTATGCGGATAAGTGAGCACCTATTTTATTTAAGGTCGAGGAATGGTTCGAGGTAGTGCACCGCAACGCCGCCGAAGCTTTTATACGGATCGAAGGCCGCGTAGATGTCCTGGATGTTTGCGAGCAGGTCGGCCTTGGTCATGCCATAGAACGTGACATAGGACGGGTCGACGTTGCCAGTCTCCTGCGCGACGATGACCCTGGTCGAGTAGCCATTGGATGCCTCTTTGACCTCGGCCTGGGAGATTTGCTCGGTGCCGTTGTCGCCCGCAAAGAAGTTGCGGTACGCCATCACGACGACTTCGCTCCCCGGCCGGCGCTCGAGTACTTGGAGGAGGTGCGTATAGGCGTAGGCATCGGTGCCGCCGTAGGTGAACGATGGCGTCCAAGCAACCTCGGAGTCGTAGAAGTGCGGTATCACGATCTCGAAGGTGCCCGGCGTGCCTGCAAAATGCGCGACGGAGCCGTCGATGAACTCGACGAATTGCTCGAGCACCTCGGCCTTGTTGTCCTCGTACTCGGGCAGCAGATACGGCTCGACATCGTACTGGAGGCCGCGCACCTGCGCCGAGGGGTACGCCTTGTTGTACGCGGCGAGCATGTCGATGAGGGCGTAGCCCTTCCATCTATTCTCGGGGTAGGCCCAATCCTTGGCGCCGCCCTCGATTACTATCGCAATGCTCTTCTGATTGGCGGCGCTCACGATGCTCGCCAGCGCGGCGAAGTACGCCTGGGTCTTGGCGGTCTTGCCGGCGCCGTCGGGCAGCGAAGCGATGTCGAGATAATCGTCGACAGTAATGTAGATGGTATTGAAGCCGTTCTGCGATGCAGCCGCAAGCATGCGCGCCGCGTAGCCCGGCGCCATCTGTACGGGGCTATCCCACACCCAGATGCCGACCTCCTTGCCGCTCGGGGCTGCCGGCAAAGCCGCAGACGAGGCTCCCGACGCGGCGGGGGGAGGTGTCGGGGCTGCTGCCGGGGCATTGGCGCCCACGAAGATCGTGTTCTGCGCGCAGACATCCTTGCTGTTGTCGGCGGTGGCGCACGCTTCGTTGCTGATCTGCCCGCTGTCGGGGCTCCCGGCCGCGGTTATGGCGGTTATGACTTTCTGCGCCCGCGAGGCGAGATCGCCCACCGACCAGTAGTAGGTGCTGGCGGTCGGCTTGGGCGATGCGGAAACGAAGCGCTCGTTGTCGTCATAGTAGGCGGAAAAGCTCGCGTTCTTGCACGGGTCGGTGCCCTGGTTGCTTATCGTGAACGTGTAATTGATAGAACCGCCGGGGGCGACGAGCTTGGAGGCGGGTACGAACGAGAAATGGAGCGCGCAGCCCTGCTCAAGTGGGGCCGGCGCCGCGGGCGCCTGCGCGGAGGGCGGGGGAGCGGGGCTGTTTTGCCGCTCGGTATATTGGCCAAGCGAGGTGTCGGCAGCCTCGACCGCGGTCGTGGTTGAAGTCGCCCCGCTTTCTTGTAGGGGCGCCACAGACGGAGAGAATTGTCTGGCGACAATACAAGCGATTATGCAGACTGCCACCAGGGCGACTATAAGCCAGAGAGTGCGGTTCATACCTTAAGATTGTACGACCGAAGACGGCGCGCCTTTGCGCGTGCCGGACACGCTCAGGCCGGCGCGCTCCCAGCGCTGCCAGCGGATCTGCTGGCCGCTGAGCATGCCGCGCAGGGAGGTGATGAGCGCCCGGTACTCGACTATGGTCGTGACGTAGAACAGGAGCCAGCCGATGGGCGCGAGCAGGTACAGCGAAGGCCTGGTCGAGCGCGGGTCGTCGAAAATCTGTATCGCGAAGATAAGGCTCACCACGATGATGCCGGATATGAATGAGGAGAAATCATGCGTGACCGTTGAGTAGATATAGAGGAAGGCAAGGAACAATACCTCGAAGAAGAGCTCCAGGTCGCCGAAGAGCGCCAGCGGCAGAACGCCCCACGTGAGGAACTTGTTATGGCGCGCTCGGTTGCTGAAAAACAGGCGCCGATGCTCCCAGAATGTCTGGAACCGGCCGCGCTTCCAGCGCAGGCGCTGCTTCATGAGGCTGCTGAGCTCGCTGGCGCCCTCGGTATACACGACCGCGTCCGCGGCGTACACGATGCGCATGCCCGCCTCCTGGATGCGCACCGAGAGGTCGATGTCCTCGGTGATGTTCGTGTTGCTGTAGTACCCCACCTTGTCGAATACCTCGCGGCGGAAGGCTCCCGCGGCGCCGCCGATGATATAGATGGTGTTGCACAGGGAGTCGGCCTTCTTGAAATAGAAGGAGAAGAGGAACTCGAGGTTTTGAAGCGCGCCGAGGAAGTGGTCGGTGTTGCCGATCCTCACATTGCCGACCGCGGCCATGACGCTCGGGTCGCGGAAATGCTCCACGAAGCTGCCGATCGTCGAGGGGAGGAGCGCGCAGTCCGCGTCGATCGAGACGATGATCTCGCCGCTTGAGAGCTCTATGCCCTTGTTGAGCGCGAGGCCCTTGCCGCCGTTCTCCTTGTAGCGGTAGACGATGCGCATCTTGTTGGGGTTGTCCGGTATTGCTTCGTAGGAGGCGAGGAATTCGCGGAAGAGGCGGTCCGAATCGTCGGTCGAGCCGTCATTGATCACGATTATCTCCACGTTGCGGTAGCGGCTCTTCAGGATGCTTTTGACCGTGGTGACGAGGCCTACTTCCTCGTTCCATGCGGGAATGATGACCGATACGAGCGGCCGATACGCGGCAGTGCCGCTCCGGCGCGAGCGATACCGCTCGCGCACGTCATACCAGGGGCTCAGCGCCATGTATATCGCGTATTTCGTGAGCAATATGGTGGCGAACCCGACGATCATGGTGCGCAGGAGTGGGAAGTCATTGTGCTCGTTGGGTACTAGGAGGAAGAGCGAAGCGATGAGCCCCGCCGTAAAGCAGTAGAGGCCGATGTAGACCAGCGCTTTGTGATGTCGTGTGAGGAAATGCATGGCAGTCAGGCTTTGATATACGCGATCGCGAGCTTGGCGAGGATGTTGGAGAGCAGAATTATGATGATGAACGCGGCTACAAAGCGGTAGGACGTTTGACCGAGCGCGTATGCGCTCCATACGGCGGCGGCGCCTGCCGACGCAATCCATACGGCGGCTACGGCGATGTACAGTATCCTAAGCAGGAATGTTGTAAGCCTTGCGAAAAATCGGCGCATACGGTTGCGGAGACGGCATCGGCAAAACGCGCTTACCCATGCGTTCATGTCGCTTTCATGCAAGCGCCGAGGGGGTTGATACCCAATCCAGGTATCAACCCCCTCGGCTCATCTCAGTTCTTCTTTCATAAGCCCTGCACTCGACCATCAGTTACGAGTAATACTCGGTCCGGACTCGTCCGGGATGTGCGTGCACGCAAAGGACCACTAAACCCCATCGTACGCCTGCCCGCTTGAGGATTGTATGAAGCTGTGCGGCCTGAAGTGCTCTTGGGCTAGGCGCTTTTGCTGATCGCGGGCTGCGCGGAGTTCTGCGCCTCTGCGGACTCTATGCGCCCGTGGGAGAAGTCGATCG